>CAZLVS010000029.1:0-45799 GCA_964563085.1 uncultured Ignavibacteria bacterium
GATACACCTTTTGTCTCTTTTACGCCACTTTTACACACTTTAATTTACATTACCCATCAATCCATATATGGACTGCCGGATTTTATATTCGGATTCCTCGAATTTAATCGAATATATAGCTCCGCCGCCGGTTTATCAGGAAAATCGCAAACATTCCGCCGGTCGCATCAGTTCCAAATATCGCAATCCGAATTATTGCGATTTTCTAATATATATTTGACTTATGTCAAAGCAGCGGTAAAGTTGACTATTTTAATTTGATAATGTGTGCAATCGGACAAAATTACATTCAAAGCATGGAGTTGAAATCATGGTAAATGAAAACAAACAAAAAAGCAAAGTAACGCCGTCAGTCGCTCATAATATGAAGAACATGGTTGATTATTCGGAAGGTTCTATTGTCAGCCGGATAATCGAGAAAACGCCGGAAGGTAATATCACCATATTCTCATTCGATACCGGTGAGGAATTAAGCGAGCATACCACACCTTACAACGCTTATGTGGAGATATTGGAAGGTTCGGCATCCATTGTCATCGGCGGCGAGGAAGTTGTCGCAAAGGAAGGCGATTTGGTCTTAATGCCGGCTAACATACCGCATGCGCTGTGTGCCAAAGAACGTTTTAAAATGCTGCTAATCATGCTTAAGAGTAAGGGATAAACTGATGTGGCTGCAATTGATTCCGCTAACTCTTTCTACGCTTTTACTTATGGCACATTTCCTCAGGGCTGATAATTATGGTGCGATCGCTTTCTGGGGAACGGTGCCGTTCATGCTGTTATTAAGAAAGGCATGGGCAACCAGGATACTTCAATTGCTCCTGGTAATAGGTGCCATTATCTGGATAAATACAGCTTTTTCCATAGCGCAGGTTAGAATTGAGTTGGGCGAATCATGGCTGAGGATGGCGATAATTCTCGGCGCTGTCTCCTTAATGACGGTATGGGCGGCACTGTGGTTTCAAAAAGCGAGGTTAAGGGAGCGCTTTCTGGCAACGGATTCGGTCAGTAAGCCGAGTATAATCGCATTTATACTGACTGCCGGAATTCTGGCAATAGCCTACTATAAGGTGGATTTCCCGATTATTATCACAGAGAGGATAATCCCGGGTACCGCATGGGTAGGTATACTACTTTTAGGGATTTATGCAGGATGGATAACCGAGAAACTGCTCGATAGAAAGCAGACGCATATCTGGCGAAAACGGATTTGGATTGTCTTCTCTGCAGTATTCTTCTTGCAGTTGCTGCTGGGATTGGCTGGACTGGATAGATTCCTGATGACCGGCGATTTGCATTTACCCATCCCTGCTATGATAATCGCTGGCTCCGTATTCCGCGGCGAAGGATTGTTTATGCCGATTCTCTTCCTCAGCACGATACTTCTGGTGGGTCCCGCTTGGTGCAGTTATCTATGCTATATCGGGTCATGGGACTATCTGGCATCGCTTAAGAAGCGCAAGCCAGAACCGCTTCCTGAATGGAGCGGTAAGATCAGGCGGCTAATCCTGATTATGATTCCGGTGATTGCGCTGGGATTGAGGTTAATCGGCGTACCGCCAATATTGGCTGCTATGTTGGGACTTGCGTTCGGACTGGCGGGAGTAGTGCTGATGATATGGTGGTCGCGGCGGGTAGGCGCAATGACCCATTGCGTGGTTTGGTGTCCTATCGGGTTAGTTGCCAATTGGCTGGGAAAATTATCGCCTTTCAGAGTCAGGATCGATGATAGCTGCGATGATTGTGGGGCATGCGGTTTGGCTTGCCGTTACGACGCTCTAAACCTCAAGGATATTCAGAACCGTAAGCCATCAATATCTTGTACCTTATGCGGCGATTGCCTGAATCGCTGCAAGAGCAAATCGATAGGATATAAGTTCTTTAATATGAATCCGGAAACCGCCCGGGTAATGTTTATTACGCTGATCGCCGCTATCCATGCGGCGTTTCTGGGAGTGGCGAGGATATAGATTTAACTTGTAATTTCAGCATATACAGTTTATTGTCTTGTTGAGCCATGTTAATTCGTAACCGAAAGGGATTGTTGTAATGAATACAGATCAAACTACGGGGGGTTGGCTTGCCAGTTTTCTGCTTCTATTGACCATGTTCACCTGGGTTGCGCAACCTGCGAAGGGACGGGACATATTTTCAAATCAGGGATTGAAACTGGACGGCTCCATGCGATGGAGGAGCGAACTTGACGGGAGGGATTTCGATAACAGCACCGCGATGCCGGAGAGAACCTATCTCAGAACCCGGTTGGGATTGGAGTTCAACAAAATCGATGATGCTGTTGTATATATTCAGGTTCAGGATTCAAGGAATGTCGGCTCCAATTCCGCAACCTTAACTAATGATACCAACCTGGGGCTGCATCAGGGATACATAAAGCTGATAGGATTCCCATTCGAGCAGCTTTCTTTACAGGCAGGTCGATTCGAAGCGACATACGGCAGACAGCGTTTGATAGGAGCTGTGGGATGGAGTAACGTGGGGCGCAGTTTCGATGGCGCCCGCGCTTCTTTCAAAAGCGATGATCTTAAAATCGACATATTCAGCTTAAAGATGCAGGAGCGTTCGTTTGATGAACCGCCAAACCATAAAGACCGGGTTTTCTACGGTGTGTATGGCAATTTGTGGGAAGAGCAGCTCGATTTATTTTTTCTCTTCGATTGGGATATGATGGATCCACAGGGCGATTACGATCTGGCAAGGTGGACTGCCGGTACTTACCTGAATTACAATCTCACTCCGCGAGTGGGATTAGAACTGGATGCCGCATACCAGGGCGGATACCAGGGAGCTGATGATATCTCAGCGTTCATGGCTGCGGGCGATATTTTTTATAAACTGGATTCTGTCGTAAAAAGCGTGGGAATCGGTTTTGATATCACATCGGGAGACGATGATCTGTCCGATGATATGATTAAGTATTTCGATAATCTCTATTACACGGGGCATAAGTTCAGGGGATACATGGATCTTTTTATAGGCTCAGCACGATCGGGGCTAATGGATTTGATTTTTCGTACTCAGTTTATTCCGATGGAGCGAGTGAGTATTGCAGTTGATATACATTATTTTCAAACTATGCAGGATTATATTACACTCGAGGGGGATAAGTCGAAGGCGATTGGGCAGGAAATCGATCTTACGGCGAAACATAATTGGCGGAATGGATTGGGATTGCAGGCAGGAGCGTCAGCATTTCTCGCCGCTGATGATTATATGGCGGACAGTGATCCGGCATACTGGTTTCATGCCATGATTACGGCGGGTTTTTGATTTTATGTATTGGTTACGATTCAAAGGGTAAGGAGATAACTAAATGAAAAAGAGGACAATTGTTTGGATGCTTGTACTGCTTTTCACAAGCCTATTTTTCTCAGCTTCTATTTGTGCGCAGGTTGCCGGAAAATGTATGACCTGCCATAAGGAAAAATCACCGGGGTTATACAAGCAGTGGTATATGTCGCAGCATGCGCAGCATAAGGTTACCTGTATCGATTGCCATAGCGCTGATAAAAACGAGAAAGATGCATTTTATCACGAAGGCGCATATATTGCCACCCTGGTAACTCCTAAGGATTGCGGGCAATGTCACCAGAGGGAGTTTGAAGAGGTCGCCAATTCATATCATGCAACCGCGGGACAGATACTGGAATCTGCGGATGCTTATCTGGCGCATGTCACCGGAGGAGAACCGGTGGCGATACTTGGCTGCGAAAGCTGCCACGGCGCTAATGTCAAGATTGATCCCGATTCTCCGAACAAGTTATCCTCCAAGAGTTGGCCCAATTCAGGTATCGGCAGGATTAATCCGGATGGTTCCCTCGGTTCGTGTAACGCCTGCCATACCCGTCATGCATTCTCCAAAGCACAGGCGCGTCAACCGGAATCGTGCTCAAAATGCCATCTCGGTCCCGACCATCCTCAAAAGGAAGTCTATGAAGAATCAAAACATGGCAACGCTTATTACACGCATATCGATGATATGAATCTTAAATCGGACAAATGGGTGGTTGGCGAGGATTATTACGATGCACCTACTTGCGCTACCTGTCATATGTCAGCGACAAGATCGATGCCGCTTACTCATGATGTTGGTCAGCGGTTAGCGTGGACACTGAGGCCTCCGGTTTCCAAGCATAAGAATGATTGGCAGAGGAAGCGCCGCAATATGGAACAGGTGTGTGTTGCATGTCATAGTAAGAGCTTCGCCAGGGGACATTTCTTTCAGTTCGACGCGTTCGTTTATTTGTACAATGATAAGTTTGCAATTCCCGCGACGGAGATTATGGATATCATAAGAAAGAACAACCTGATGGAACGCAAGGCGTCCTTCGGAAATGATATCGAATGGACCTACTGGGAATTATGGCACCACGAAGGGAGGCGCGCTCGTCACGGCGCTTCCATGATGGGTCCCGACTACACTTGGTGGCATGGGATCTACGAAGTAGCCAAGCATTTTTATTTCAAATTCATACCAGAGGCTAAAGCGTATAATCATCCCGAGGTGAATGAATATGTAAATAATCTGCTGGCGAATGATCCTATGCATCAATGGCTGCATAAGGATGCGAAAACCCTGAGAGAAAACATCCGTTCAGGTAAATTACAGCAGCTCTATCAAGATTTTTATAACCGCAAATGATGCAATATATGTTTGATAAATTCAAAAATTTCGTTTACGGATTATCAGTCAATTGGACAGGAAAACTCGGTGTTACCTTAACCACTTCCTCGTTTATAATTTTCGTAGTTCTCCAGATAGGCATGCTGCTGGGGGTGATAACTAACGCTTACGTAGGGCTGGTTGTTTATTTGCTCTTTCCCGCTCTGTTTATAATCGGACTGATACTGATACCAATAAGCTGGTATTCCTACAAGAAAAATACCGGAAAGACAACCAGGGAATTGCTCAGGGAGAGATTCGAACCGGAGGAGGTGGAGCCGAAAACCTATGGTTCGAAATTCGTCCGGACCATAGCGGTCTTTACCGTCATCAACATTATTTTCCTCTCCGGCGCAAGTGTGAAAATGCTGCAGTTTATGGACAGCCCGTATTTCTGCGGGACGGCATGTCACGATGTCATGAATCCGGAATGGGTAACCTATCAAGATTCACCTCATGCTCGCGTTAAGTGTGTGGAATGTCACGTGGGCGAGGGCGCTGAAGCACTGATAGATTCCAAGCTGAATGGCTTATGGCAGATAATCTCCGCAACCTTTGAGCTGTACGAGAAACCTATACCAACTCCGGTGCATCAGCTTCGCCCGGCAAGGGAGACCTGCGAGAAATGTCACTGGCCCGATAAATTCTACGGACATCGACTCAAGAATATCGTTCATTATGCGCATAACGAGGTCTCATCACCTCAATATACGACGCTTGACCTGAAAATCGACACCGGGAATGAGTTCGAGCGCGCGGGGATTCACTGGCATATTGCCGAGGAGAACGAAGTGCGATATGCTTCGGTAAATGATGAGCGTGAGGAAATGATCTGGGTGGAGGTTCGTCAGCCGGATGGTTCATTCAAACGTTACACTAACACTGATATCGATTACGAGGTGAAGACAGAGGATATCAGAGTCGTCGATTGCGTGGATTGCCATAATCGCGCCACACATATCTATAAAGAACCTCAAGCGGCGATCGATGAAGCGATATTCAAAGGCATACTGCCGCGTAATCTGCCACACATAAGCAAGCAAGCCTATGCCGCGATAACCGGAAACTATACCGATGAGCAGGCCGCATTTAAGGGGATCGAAAACGAACTACAGGGATATTACAGGCAAAACTATTCGGAATTCGCATCGGCACATCAGGCGCTTATCGATTCCGCAGCTGCTGTACTTCAAGTTATCTATGCTCGAAATATACATCATGGTATGAATATCGAGTGGGGAGCCTATCCCAGCCATTTGGGACACGAGGATGACGGTGGCTGTTTCCGCTGTCATAATGACGACCTGGTTGATTCCGATGCTAACACCATAGATTCGGACTGCACATTATGTCATTCGATTCTGGCGATGGAGAGCGATGAAACCATGGAGTTTCTCCTTGAGAATGATACCACCGACGTGGAATTCCAGATGCGGCAGTATTTAAAGCAGGAGTTTCTTGAGGGGAATTAACTCGGATAATTCATAAGGGCTTTTAATCCGCAGCCGAAGGCTTGCCCTTCGGGTGTTCAAGAGAAGTAGATCATTTACAGATTGGAGCTGAGTATCTCAGAGAAACGCCGGAAGCGCAAGGCTTCCGCCACCGACAACTAAATTGTTGAATAATACAGCTTAAAGGATGCGGAATCAGGCGGGTATTGAACTTAGCATAAGAACCGATAGCTATTAAGCGACTTTAATTGAGGATTTCTCGTCAAGTTCAGCGTCTTCTTTTTCGTCTTTTGTCTTAGCGCTTTTCTTGGAGGCGCCTGTTTTCTTTTTTGCCTTTTTGGCTTTAGCGCCTCGGGAAACAGCCTTGCCGGCGGTGTAACCGGTGGCGAAAGCCGAATGCATATTGTATCCGCCGGGACCACCATCCACATCCAAAACCTCGCCGCAGAAATGCAGCCCTTTTATCAATTTCGATTCCATAGTCTTAGGATTTATCTCGTCTACATCGACTCCTCCCGAGGTATAAAAAGCGGCGAAAAACGGCTTTACGCGTTTGACTGTCACGCGGAAATCTTTAAGGAAGATTACCAGGCTTTTCCGTTCGAGATTGGTGATATGGCTCATCGGCTTGGTTTCCTGGATTCGATAAAAGCGGGTCATCACGGGCAATAGCCTGGGATTAAGATATTCCTTAAGTACATCTCCTACCAGATGAGGGCTGTTCAAGGAGGATTTGGCAACAAGATCTTTATCGATCATCTCTTTGCTTTTCAAGGGGACGAAGTCGATACTGATTTCCACTTTATTATTCTCGCAGAGGCGGGATATTATTCCGCTAAGGAATAATATAGCATCACCCATCAATCCATGGTCGGTGAAAAGAACTTTGCCGGCGCGTTCCAGATGCTTGTGTTTATTTCGGTATATGCTTACTGCTGCCGAAGAAACTTCCAGCCCGGAGAGGAACTTACCCAGTTTCTCATTAGTTTCCACCTCGGATATTGCGGGTAATGGTTTGGTTATGCTATGTCCGAATTCCTTTGCGAATGTATAACCATCTTCGGATGCCCCGAGCTTCGGCCGGGCGGCTCCGCCGGTAGCTATAACCACCTTATCATATTCGACTTCTTTGTTGTGTACTTTTATTCCGGTTATTTTTCTGCCGTCAGCCAGGATCTCCTGAACTTTGCTGGAGACGCAAGGATCTACGTTTAATTCACGCAGCTTTTCTTCAAAGACTTTCTGTAATTCCTGAGCATCCCCATTAGTCGGGATAACGGCTCCATCCTCGTTTGTCGATACTTTGAATCCGAGCTTTTTAAATAATTTTAGTGCTTCTTTGGAAGTAAATTTATCCAGGGCGTATTTTAGGAATTCAGCGCCTCTGGCGTAGTTTTCCATAAAATCTTCGGTATTCCCCTCATGGGTCAACTCACATCCCTCCCATGGAACATATATGTACTTCTTTCCTATAACAGGATTCTTATCGTATAGATCAACCTCAGCCCCGCCTTCTGCCGCGAAATACGCTGCAGCCATCCCTGCAGGCCCCGCTCCAATTATCGCAATCCTTTTAGCCATATTTCTCTCTCACTGATATTACTTTCATGCTGTTAATGGATTAAACCAAGATGACAATAAAAATACTAACCATTAAACCGTTTAAGGCTTAAGATGAAAACCCATTCAATGCCGTATCTAAGATTTATAACCCGTACTGCCCACCTTCACCATTCGGTTTACCGAATAGTATTATACGATTATTATAAAGATTTGGTCAAGACTTGTCAACAAAAAACGGACAAAAATAACAATAAAAATACGGTCTTAACCCGTGACGCCTATCGAATCACGATGATTTTGCCGTCTGCCCTGCCTCCGGGAAAATCAACCAAATACATATAAACTCCGGGGGCTATCTTATCGCCTTCTTCGTTCCGGAGATCCCAGGTGATATCTCCCATCGCGGTATTGCTGAATTCACGCACGGCTTTCCCTGATATCGTTGCCACTTTAACATTGCTGTGTTCCGGAATATTGCGGAAAGTAAGAAACTCGTGTCCCAATTTTAAACGAAATGGATTGGGAAAGACATGAATGCCGGTGGAGACGAAAAACGAATCGGACTGAGACCAGGGACCATAATCAGCGCTTGTCCGCCAATAATACATTTTCCCATTTTCAAGCTCCTCATCGGGAATCCAGACGATTATGCTATCCTCAACCGATACAACGCCGGAGCTGATGATGCTCCTGTCAAAATCGCGGTCCCCTGATAATTCGAAGTTGAAATATTCCGCTTCCGGAATGCTGTATGCCGTCAACTCAGGCTGAGAATTATCGACTGTTCCTCCTCTATACGGATTCTTAATTATTGGAGCGCTTCTTTCTTTGAAGGTAGTTCTCATATCCTGGTCAGGCTTACGACCTCTGAGTTTATCGAACCAGCTGCTCATACTCCAGGTTTGCTCTCCATCCTCGTAACTTGGGGGAATTACAGAGAAAGGGAAAAAGGTTGAATCGGCTATTGCATTCGGAAAATCGCCGCAATATGCAATATACTTGTATTCTCCCGGAGGCGCAAGAGCCGGAACCGATTGCCTGATACCCGGAGTTGAGATAATCTGCTCGCCCGCAAGCGGTACGTTATTTATCCTTTCAATAGGACCAACAATGCCCGAATCGGGAACATCCAGATTGATCCAGATATCTGTTGTAATAGGATAGGTTTTGTTATTGGCGATTATACCGACAAAGTAGAAATAGCCTCCAGGGTGTGCTTCGATAGGAGGATTGATGGGAACCATGTATATCGAGAGTAAATCCTCATCCTGAACGAAGTAATCGAGTGTATCGGAGACCGTCGAGCCGTAATGGTCATCATTGGCAATAATGTAATACTGGACGAATGTATTAGCCGGCTGACCCGGGATGGAGGCGAAGAAGGAATCGGACACGCTATTCATATCAATTGTATAGGAAGATTCGCCATTGAAGTAATGCAATTCGGCGCTGATAACGCTGCTGCCAAGAAAATAGTCGGTGATGGTTGCCGATATTTCGCAATCCTCATCAGGTTCGGGGGATTCGGGATCGTTCACGATATCAGATATCACCGGACGTGGATTGAAATAAACGGATGATGTGTCCGAGATGGTGGAATCACCATGATCGTCTTTAGCGACAATATAATAAAATGCAGTGCTGCCCGATTGCAGTCCCGGGATGGTGGCGAAAAAGGAATCGGCGACATTTGACATCGGTTCTCTAATATAATAACCGGCATAGCGATAATATAAGTCCCCGTATAAAACCGCATCACTCAAACCCGGGTCGATAATCCGTGCGTATACTTCGCAGTCCTCGTCGGGGTATGGGCGGTATGGATGCCGGTCAATTTCCACGATGGTCGGAGGCTCGTTGGGCGAACTTACAGTGAAGTATCCGGTGGAACTATGATTTCCGTAATCATAACCATCGTATGCACGGCAGCGCCAAAAATACGGTGTATCATAGTCAAGGGGAACTGAAACATGACAGCAGGTCGTATCCGGCTCCTCCGGATGATTGTCGCAGGTGTATATAATCTGATTAAAGCCGCTGTCTGCGGCTAATTCAAAAAAATAGGTGAGTGGATCCCCGTCATAATCGAACGCGTTATCCACGACTAACGTGGGATAGATCTCATCGATGTTTTCACCATATTCCGGGGAGCGCATTTCGGGGGCGGTTGGCGGATTGTTGCTCCCTCCTCCTTCCGGTACGTAAATTTTCCCATCGCAATTTCTTATTACCGCCATTGTAACCGGAGTCCCCAGAGTGCCGTCGGCGCGCAGCTCGCGATACTCTCCGCCCAGCCCGAAGGATACGGCAGTATTTTCACCATAGTTTCCGCCGAGTGCGGGACGGTAAAGGACTATACCATCGGAGAAATCCCTGGCATACAAAGTATAGGACTGCCCTGCCGGATCGGTGCCGGATTGGGCTGCATAATTTGCCCCGTTAGGCTGCCCGATATCATACTCAATCGCCGGAGTCCACTTGTAGAGACTATCTCCTGCCATATAATCATTAGGGCGCAGCCAGATCTCATTACCGGTAATCAACAGGTAAAAATGTTCTATGTCAGCTTTCATATAAAACCATGCAAGTCGCTCCATCTGACACCTGCTCCAACTCCCCAGAGAAAGTGAATCATTTGACATGATTTCCGTCCAGACAATAGCATATCCGTCAGTTTCGCTGACATAATCCATGATATCCCAGGCTTCGTTATTCCAGGCTCCCCCCAGCGGCCGCAAATGCATACCCTCCCCCAGCAGTACACCGGTGCCTGTCAATGCGATATCCTCGATCACGTCGCTGCCGATAACGCCGTAAGCGGCGGGATTGGCGAACCGGAGTTTATCGTGGGCATGAAGACTGTCCATCATCATAGGAAGCCAAACATTTTGCTTTAAGTACATAAGGCTATCGCGGATAGCATCATGGGAATATCCGCTCCAGCCATTAGTATTGGAAGCGGAACCCGAGCCCCATTTTCCCGGCGAAAGCGGGAAAACCATCATGGTGCTGTAATAATTCCAGTTGGGATGGTAGTAAAAAATCGCCTCGTCTTCCATTACGCCATCAAAGGAATCGCCCATGTAATTAAGGTATTTATAGATAGAAAACTCCCAGACCTCGGGGCGACGAAAATCCGGCGCCATGCGGAATGAATTCCAGCCGCAATACTCGAGTTGCTGGCCGTTATCGGTGCAGGTAACATTGCCCTGGCAGGGCTGTCCCGCCGGAGCGACGGATTCGATACAATTATGTGCGGTTGACCAGACAAACATCGAATCGTAATTGTAATTGTTCGCACTGCAAAACGATTGCAGAAGGTCGTAGTCATCCCCCCTGTAAGTGGAAATAGTTATATAACGCAGGCATTTGATTTCCGGGTCCGCCGATTTTATGATCTGATAAGCGTTTCCGCTGGGATTTATTGCGATATCATAATGCCTGCCGACAAAATCCGCGCCGGTATTGTCGGTCATTGAATAAGTTAGAGCAGCCGTACGAATATGCGGATATTTATTTGCCAGCGCTGAATTGCAAATGAGCAAAGCTAAAAATAAAAATGACATAATTAAAGCGGATTTTCTTCCGCGCAATGCGAATAAAGGGGGAAAAAGCATAGTAAACCTCATGTAATCAGTTGGTTATCACTTCCTTTTCACCATCCGTTGATATATCCATGAGTGATTTCCGTATCGCGTGAAGAAATATTAAAAAACGAATATATTATCAATCGACTAATTCCGCAACTCTTTCGATTAAATCGTTAAAAATCTTATGCCAATCATGGTTTTCCAGCGCCGTCTTTATTTTCTTGTCATCAGGAATAAATTGTTCTTTAATTACCATATCGACACCTTCGAGAAATTCACCATCATTACGCGCGATATAAATAGCGCCCTCCAAATTCATGATCTCCGGCATATCTATAGACACCACCGGAACCCCAGCCGCCAAATATTCATATACTTTCAACGGGTTCACCTTTTCCGCGATACCTACCCGTCCAAAAGGATTGATGGCGCAATCGAATCCTTTGAGATAGCCTGGAAGTTCATCGAGGGATTTCTTACCGAGCAAATGAACATTCTGTATATTTCGCAGTTCGGGTATATCCATTCCTCTCTTGACCGGACCTATTAAGACAATATTATACTCAGGATATCTTCTGGCTATCTTTGAGATAAGTTCGTAGTCGATCCAATCGGATAACGAGCCTACAAAACCTATCCTCGGTTCACCGATAGCTGACAGATCCGCAGGAATTTCCGTGGTCTCCAGCCGCGCCCTGGAGAAATGGACAACATCCGCCCCGTTGGGAGAATAATAAAGATTCCGGTTATGTACTTTGCGATCATCATACAAACCTTGAGCTGTTACAAAGACCATATCGGCTTCTTCCGTCAATTCTATGTCCCATTCGTGCACCAGTTCGGAGGCTTCGGCTGAATATCCGATTGTTTCGGAATGCTCATCAACGCAGTCGTAAACCAGCAGGGATGGCGCCAGGTCACGTATGAGGTTCAACAGTCTCGAAAAGGGCGAATGAGCGTTCAATACCGGCAAATACGTGAATATGATAGGATCATCAAACTTAAACTCCATCGCCGTCTTTACGATGGAATTCGCATAGAGGCTGAGGTTGAGCTCTCTGATGAATCCGAATCGCGCCAATGGAATCCGTCCTACCGGCTTAATCACATTCAAGTACTCGCTGACCTTTTCAACCTCGCACCTAAGTCTGCCTTTATCTCCCTGTTTTCCGATAACCGGATTTGCCGGCTCAACATAAAGCACCCGGTTCCCGGTATCCGCCAGCAATGTCATCAATCGCTGTTTACGGGTCCACATCCCATGATACGGCATGGACGAAATACAGATGATATCCTTGCCCGTTAGCTTTGCAGTCTTGCTATCCCGCAAGTTCTTGATATAAGTCTTGGTATGCATTCACCATCCCCTTCAATGACCAATTTGCAAGCGCTTCATTCCGAGCCTTAATTCCGAGCCGTTTCCTCAAGTCTCCGGAATGTATTAACTTACTCAACTTGTCGGCATAATCGCTCTTGTCGTTTAATTTTATGATATATCCATTCTCGCCATTTGTAATTATATCCGAATTCCCGCCAACATCGGTTGCCACTACCGGCAATTGAGTTGACATCGCTTCAAGCAATGTTAAACTCAATCCTTCGCTTTGCGAGCATAATGTCGCTATATCGACAGCGGTGAGAAGACGAGACACATCATGCCTGTCGCCGGTGAATACGATTTTGTCAGTTAATTTCAGCGATGCCGCTTTATCCTTCAGTTGATCAAGCAGAGGACCATCGCCGATAATCAGCAATCGTGCTTGAGGATGTACTGTTGAAACCGTGTGGAATGTATCGAGAAGGAAGGAATGATTTTTAACCGGAGCGAGGCGAGCCACGATGGCGATCACCACATTATCATTTTCGAATCCAAACTCTCTGCGTACCGATTCTCTATCATCGGACGGCTTGAATCTGTCTGTATCAATTCCGTTTCTGATTGTTATCACTTTTTCGAACGGCAAACCTGCACTATCAATCAGGTATTTATTAAGCGGATCGCTCACGGCTGCGATCTTGTCGGTGAATCGTGCCGAAATCCTGTCCTGCAGGATGTTGAATTTCGGTTCGGGATAGGTGCGGCCATGTTCGGTATATATCAACTTTACTCCGGGGATAAACACGCAAGCGGCGGCAACCTTCGCCCAGCATCCGGAATGTGTATGAACAATGTCGCAATTGCTTTCATTGATAAATTTTATCAATCGGCTGGGATAAATCAGAGAAATACCTGGTATCATCCCGGGAACAAGTTTGCTTTCGATATCGAGCTCCCTCAGCCTGTCCGATAAATGTCCCAATTCCAACAAGCAGCCTACGGACAGCTTAAAGCGTGATTGATCGAAGCCTGCAGCGAGATTGTAAATCACATTCTCCATGCCGCCGGTTACCGTGGACAAAACAAGATGGAGAACCGAAATTATATCTTTTCGCGGCTTTTGATTAGAATTAGCTCGTGTTTCGGATGCCGTGCTATTTAACTCCGCATTGGCGCCGATTTCCCGTTTACTCATGTATAGAGATCCCTAAAATCATTTTCTATAGGATTTATCGGCAGAGAATAATCGCTATTAAAAATGAATTCGGATAGCCTGTATTATTCACAAGTATCGTTATTGGCAGGGGAAGCCTTGCGCTTCCGGCGTTTCTTCGTAATCCTCAATTCCAATCTGTCAACGATCTGCTTTTAATAAGCGCCCGAAGGACAAGCCTTCGGCTGCCGATTAATGTCTTTTGTGAATTATCCGGGATAGGACAGGTTATATATTGGTTCTACGATCAATTGAGAAGCTGCAGGTGAGTAATAACCGGGAGTATGGCATTATTGGGATTACGAGCGCGGCTGTCGGAAATCTCGCGATTCCAAAATCGGGATTTAATGATTGCAGCTGCAGCTGCCGCAATGCCCGGAACTGCAGCTGGAACAGCCCGATGATGAACTTGCGGTGGTTACTCCGCCCGATTTGGATACGAATCCGAATACCGAGAATTGCCGCTGGGTATTCGAGGAACCACATTGCGGACACCGGACAGAGCCTTCAAAGGATGAGGAAATCAGTTCCTCGAATGCGCTGCTGCAATCTGTACAGATGTATTCGTAAACTGGCATAGTTACCTCATTATATATTCGAGCTGCGGCACGGTTCGTTCATGCTCTTCGGTTACATCTTTCAGCAAAGCCAGACCATCGGTGAAAATATCCAAAAATGAAGGACGTTTTCGCTTGATTTCTCTGACAGTTTTCGGCTCTCCCTCGATTCCAGCCATCTCCGCTGTCAGATCGATGGCATCATAGTAATTGCCAAGAACATCTACCAATCCCAGTTCTTTCGCCTGAGCGCCGGTATAAATCTGGCCCTGTGAGATACGTATAAGTTCCATCAACGGTATCCCGCGATTTTCTGACACGATATCGGCGAATTGTCGGTAAGAGTCGTCGATCAAATTCTGGAGCATCTCGCGCTCCTTGGGGGTTACATTCCGAGCCCAATTCCCGACATCTTTATATTCCCCGGATTTTATCACCTCGTATCGAACGCCTACTTTATCCAGAAGCCCGCTTGCTACCGGATAGGACAGCACGGTACCGATGCTGCCGGTAATCGATCCGGGATGGGAGACTATGGTATCACAGCCGCAAGCGATTAAATAAGCGCCGGATGCCGCCACCGAAGCGAAACTCGCCACTACCACGACGCCGGTTTCCTCTCGTAGCTTAAGGATCTCCTCGTAGATCTCCATTGAGGGAACCACCGCGCCGCCCGGGCTGTCTATGCGGAGCAGTATCGCCGGTACGTTCCCATCCTTGCCGTATTTCTTCAGCTGACGCACGATATCACGGCTGTCATAGATAGCGTCGCGTAGTTCAATAACCGCAATTCTTTCTCCCAACCCCGCCGAGATATCTAACTCCTCGCCGATAAAGGAGCTGAAAATGACAAAAAGGAAAAGAAAGCCGAAGACAGCTATACTTGCAGCAATGATTACCGCCAGGATAATATCTTTTTTCGCTGCCATTTGTTTCCTAATTACTGAGGTAGATTTTCAACTTATCTCCCGGCATGATAAACTTCGATAACGATAAATTGTTCCATCTTCGCAGATCGGCAACAGTGGTCTTATACCTTTCGGCTATCGACCATAACGTATCACCCCTCTTTACCGTATGAGTGATCTCTCTTTTACCGGAACCGCTCTCGGAGGGATTAATCGCTAATCTGTCACCCGGTCTTATCAAAGCCGACAGAGAAAGATTATTCCATTTTCGCAGGTTTTCAACGGTGGTACCGTATGCTTTTGCTATCGACCATAACGTATCGCCCCGTTTAACAATGTATGTCGCAGATTCGCCCGATGAGGCACTGCCGGATTTATCCGAAGTAACTTTGATTTTCATTCCCGGGTACAGCCTCGGATTACGCCCCCTCAGATTATTCCATGACTTTAGTTGTGTTATGGTTGTACCGAATCTTCGGGAGATATCCCATAGAGTATCGCCCCTTCTCACGGTATAAACGCCGTCTTCATCGCTAATGTCAACTTTGGGGCTCGTATTCTGATAGCTCACATTCTTAACCGGTCCCGGCGCCGGTATCAATAATCGCTGCCCGGCATAAATCCTGCTTTTGTTTCTTAGTTTATTTACGCTGGCTATAGCCGACATACTCACTCCGTATCGGCTGGCGATAGTGGACAATGCTTCCCCGCGTCTTACGGTATGAGTCACCCAGCTCGAAGATTCCACGCCCGGCAGTGATGGATATACCGCCGCATATTTTTCGCTGAAACCGGAAGGCACCCTGAATTCGTAATTCGGATAGTTGGGCGGAGTTATACCGCGGAGTAGTTCGGGATTCAATCCCTTGAGAATCTCATAATCCACGCCCATCCGGGAAGCCAGCACCTTAAGATCAAGCACCTTGTTAGTGCTGACTATATCGTATTGAACCGGTTCCATAGGTTCAACGTGTCCGAAACCGTACCTTTCCGGGCTCTTAGCTATAATCGTCGCCGCCATGAACAGCGGAACGTAGTTCATGGTTTGCCTGTGGAGCTTTAGCTCCCAGAAATCATCGGTTCCCTGTCTTTTCATCTGTCTGCCAATTCGCCCCTCGCCTCCATTGTAAGAAGCCAGCGCCAGTTTCCAACAGCCGAATTTCTCGTATAAAAACTTCAGATACCTGCAAGCCGCATGGGTCGACTTAACGAAATCTCTGCGCTCATCATACCACCAGTTCCGTTTTAAACCATATAGACGAGCTGTCGAGGAAATAAACTGCCATGGTCCGGATGCTCTGGCATAAGAGTACGCTTTAGGATTGAAACCCGATTCTATTAGGGGAAGGTATATGAGGTCCTCCGGCAGCCCATGTTCCCTGATAATCTCCAGCATCAAATCCTTGTATTTGCCCATTCTGGCAAGATATACCGAAAAATGCTTGGCGCCGACAGTCTGTAAATATACCAGCGAGTTCTCTACCCGTTGGTTGGATTCGATCGGCATATCGAAAGTGACCGAATCGGGAGCCTCGACCTGCCTGGAAGTAAGGTTCTCCCGCAATTTCTTAAAATTCTTGATATCGGCGAACAATTCCAGAAAAGCGCTGTGGGAGCTTTCGTCGGATAGAATTCCGAGCGAGGTGAGTGTATAACGGTAGTCCTGCTCTATCTCCTTGAGAAGAGTGTTGAATCTCTGATTATTGGCATCCTGCTCGTCGTCGGTTACGTCTATCTCCGATAATATCTCCAGCGATCGTTCGAAATAAAACTGCGCATCCTCCCAGTTGGCGTCTCGATTGGCGTTGACGCCCAGAGCATAATAATACTCAGCCATATCAAGCGAATAATCTAATTCCTCGGACTGCCTTTGAAGCTGGGTATCGGGAATTGATGTTTCATCCGCACCCTTTTCGGAACTCTGCTCATTCCTTTCCACCAGGATCGGTTTTTGGGAAGGATTAATTGAACTGCAGCCGCTTAAGAGTATAACTACCCCGAAGAAGCACAAAAGGTTTAAAAATTTCAGATATCGATTGCAAGTGATTATCAACATATTCCTACTCATTTTCTACGTAGTATTTATAAAATATCATTATATACAAGTCAAGTGCAATCACGTAAATGTATTATTAATAATATCGGATATGATGAAGAACGCTACATATTCTATTGGAAATCTAACATCGATCTATAATTAAAACCATATATACGCTGGCAGAATCGGAAGGTTTCCGTAGTTGAATACATTAACCTTATAGCCTGCTGCGATTTATAAAAAAACCTCACGGCGCATTAAACACCGTGAGGTAATGGGGATTTCTCCCCTCGGGTTTTGGTTCCTTCGTATCCGGCGGCCAACCGTACTGTTCTATGTTAAAATAGGAACCAAATCCCGTCTCTTCTCTCCTCTGATTACCACTAAAAAGGCTCCAATCGCTATTGCCTCTTTAACAGCATCTGCCTTATCTAAGGTTTATAATTAACACTTTTTAAAGATACCCTATCCCCCCCTATTGCAAGCACTGAAAATAAACCTTTAAAAGGTAGATAATTAATATGATTTTTATGCTAACAATAATCGACATGGTAACCTTGCGTTTGAAACCGGTACGCAGCCAGGGCAGCCTGTAGAATTTGCTGCTGACATCGCTGGAGACGTCTTCGCCATCAAGGAAACGATTTATAATGTTTAATCCGGTTGTATTGAGTATACGGATAGAGATATCAGCGAATTCCGCTGAGGCTTTGTGCGGCGCCCCAAAGTACCCCAGTTTTTTGGACTTGAGTACTTCCGATGCCTGCTTGAGATCATTAAACGGCACCAGAATCGGCTCGAGATTTTTATATTCATCGGATACCAACTTCGGATTTATCTTCAGCATCATCGACGTCTCCCACCATCCGGCATGCCGATCATCCTTAAACAAACGTTTTTCCTCGTCGGTAAACTCCCTTCCCATCTCCTTTTCAAAATCACTGCGAAATCCGCCGGATAAGAACTTTTCCGCAAGGCCCGAGGTGAGCGAGATCATATTGGTTTTATACTTTTTAGAAACTTTTCTGCAAGCCTCTTCTAAGGCGACAATCTGCCCCGGCGCGCCGTGGAATGAAAACACTACGATATACTTAAAACCATAAATTGCGATCGCCGAACCTATTCCGGCAATTAGGTTGCGTATAACTTTTTGCGGCAAACAAATCGAACCGATCATTTTAAATACCTGAGCGCCAACCGGTAACAATGGATGAATCACGAAATCCCAATCCTGCCGTTTCTTCTGAAGTTTTTCAGCGGCATTTCTGGCGAAAAAATCAGCATTAAAGGCATCGACACCCACCGGGAGATGGGGACCATGTTCTTCGAGTGGGGAAATCGGGATGAAGAATGCCGTTTTATCCCGCTTAAGGGAATCTATTTGCTTAAAACTTAAATTTTCAAGTTGATAAATCATATTAGTTAACTCGGTATTTCAGAATTTAACCTCGGATATAATATATTCTTGCCTGCGGCGCAAAGAAAAACGATTAAAGCTTTGGATATCGTAAATATCGATTATTAATTATGCAGACTCGAATTGAATTGGCGCTGAATTATGTTTGCTACGGCAATAGAAATAATAATTTTTATATTTAGCATTTTGTATGCTATCGGAGTAATTATTCTATTAGTTGGACTAAGAGGTTCCTTCAAAAAAGGATATCCTTCCCAAAGAATGATCACTCATTATCCCACCGTAACAGTAATAATACCTGCCCGTAATGAATCTTCGAATATTGGAAATATCATCAAAGACTTAAAAACTCAGGATTATCCTCCCCAAAAAGCGGAGTTTCTTATCATCGATGATTTTTCGCAGGATGATACTTATGCAGCAGCCAGTTTGGAAATCAAGGATGATGATCGTTTCAAATTGGTTAAATTGTCGGAACAGGAGAAATACCTCGCCGAAACTGATTTGAGCGCCAAGAAGCGGGTGGTTGATTTCGGTATCAAATATTCTCAGTCAGAGATTGTACTTTTCACCGATGCCGATTGCCGGGTGAAACCGCACTGGATCAGCAGTATGATTGCCAAATACGACGATGAAGTTGCGCTGGTGACCGGACATATCGGTTTCTCCGTTAAGTCATTTCTGCATGGTGTCTTAGCTCTGGAATCCCTGGCAACGAGGATAATAGCAGCCGGAACAATCGGATTGGGAAATCCTGTTACCTGCGCCGGTGGAAATCTTAGTTACCGGCGTCAGCTTTATTTTGAGGTGGGTGGTTTGCGGGATTCGCGAGAATCGTTCTCAGGTGATGATACATTATTAATTCAAGCGGCGGGAGCTGCGGGCAAAAATCCTATCTTTAATTTCGATCCGCAGAGCTTCGTGCAAACCGGGGAACGCGGTACGCTCAAAGAAATTATAATTACACGTATCCGAAGGCTGGGAATTACGCCCCGGTTCAAATCGGATTTAATGCTGATTTCAGCCTTGCTTTTCCTTTACTGCTGGATATTAGCGTTAACTCCGATACTTATAGCGATGGATACTTCATTGGCGTTACCATTAATATTAGCCTGGATTTGGAAATTTCTATTTGATTTTACGATTCTCAGGATAGGAGCCAGGATGCTGAGAAGCAGGCATTTAATGAAATATCTTCCGGCAACAGGCTTGTTGTATCCTTATTTTATTGCAATTGTGGGAACAGTTTCTTTCTTTATTCGTGGAACATGGAAAGGACGAAAATCGTGAGAAAGCTTCTTATAACAATTTTCCTATCCCAGATTTTAGTATCAACAGTTTTCGCTTTTAACTACAGCCGAGCGGAAGAAATAAAATATGATGTTACTTATCTCGGTTTGCCGGTGGTGCGAGTCGAAGTGGAAAACTCCCCAATCGCTGAACCGGATTCCGGTTCGTATCGCATATTCGCTTCGGCTAAAACCACGAAATTCTGGAGTCTGTTTTATCCTCTGGAGAATTTCTATTGGACCTATCTCGATACCCTGGGCAGACCATTGATTTACAAACGTATTATCAAGGAGAAATCTTACAAAAACAGCTCCGCGCAGGAATTTGATCATCGTTTTAATCGCATTTATTATGAAGGGGATACAGCTATAGACCACCCCGGGAACTTGCAGAATTTTTTCTCATCGGTTTATAGATTAAGGGAGATTCCCATAGACTACGGAACCGCGGACAGTTTCTACATTAATGTTGAAAAAGCGTCATGGAAAATCAAGTGGAGTGTGGAGGATAGAGAGGAATTGCAGGTGCTCGGAAGGGAGATCGATTGTTATGTAGTAGATGTAAAATTCGAATCGATGAATCCCAATGCTAAACGGCTGCGTACAGACGCGCTTTCATACAACCTGATGAGCGAAGATACGGAACTGAAACTATATCTTTCAAATGACGACTGGAGACTTCCGATAAAGATGACCTATAAACTATCTCCCTTCGATATCCAGGCGAAAATCACCGAATTTCCCGAAGGGTATTAGAATCCCCCAAGCCGTATGTTGATCCCTTCTGAACTTAGTTTCCTGTTGCTCTCCGCTCTTCCGGTATTTGCTTATGCAGAAACGCATTACAGGTTTCCCGGACTGCCCAGCTTGTATTATAAGCGCGAGCCGGAAATTATATTTGATACGCCCCGCCGCCTGGAACCCGGCTTTCCTCTGAATATCGTTTTAATAGTTAAAGATGCCGATAAATTTCCGGTTACCATCAATAGAATAAATGCTAAAATCCGGCAAGCTGACGATTCTAAGGTTGTTCCCCTTTCAGTGAGTCCCATGAGTATAAATGAATATCTTTATCATCGGTTATTCCCGATCGAAGAATCCGAACTCCCTTACGGTGATTTTGAAATAGGGGTGGAGGCGGATATCACAGTAAATGGTAAAAATAGAACCGTAGCCAATGATAACCATCGAGGAACAAGCCATAACTCCTTCAGAACCTATCGCGCCGAGCAGCCGCTTCCGAAGCCCGAAGGATGGTGCGCCGGTGATATTCATATCCATTCCGAAGCCACCGATGACTTCGTGGAATTCGGCGCTCCGGCGGAACTCTATGCCGGATTAGCCCGGACAATCGGACTGGACTGGATCGCTATCAATGATCATTCCTACGATATCGACGACGAACCGGAAAAATACTACGCTCCGGACCCCGAATTAAAACGCTGGCGGAAACTGACGGATTCTATCAAAAAGATCAATGCCAGCGGAGAATGCATCGTAATACAGGGGGAGGAGATTTCCTGCGGCAACAAATATAATAGAAATGTTCATGTTCTGGGATTAAATATCAACAAGTTCATTTCCGGATTTGGGGATTCCGCCGAAAGCTGGCTGCACAATAGCCCCACATCGTCAATACCTGAGATCACCGATGAAATTTTACGTCAGAGCGGATTGCCAATTGCCGCACATCCGGGTGAAGAGCCTTTGTTCTTAGAAAAACTTCTCCTTAATCGCGGACCATGGACTTATGGGGATTTCCGGGGGAATAATTTACATCACCTGCAGATACTTAACGGTCGTCGAAGCGATTCTTTTTATGCCGGCATTGGAATCTGGAAACGGCTGCTTCTGGATGGACGCAGAAAATTCATCGTTGCCGGTTCCGATGCCCATGGTAATTTAAATCGCACTCGACAGATAAGGCTTCCTTTTGTATCATTCAATGAAACCGACCAACAGATATTCGGATGTTCCCGCACCATGGTGTTTCTGGGGAAAACTCCCCCATCGGTCGGGTCGATTTTGCAGGCAATTGCGCGAGGCAATTGCATTATCAGCGATGGTCCCTTTATCGATTTCCATTTCAAGAACGACAAGGGAGATATCAAGTTAACCGGCGATACCGTAAACTATCTTTCCGCATCGAATTGGAGTCCGAATCTTGCGCTCAAATCCTCTCCGGAATTCGGCGAATTACGGAAGGTGATTATTTATTTCGGCGATCTGGCTAAAAGGGAAGAACGTATTTTAATCGAGAATAGCAGTTTCCCCAACAAGTTCGACTGCGAATTCAACCTAAATAACCTTAGAGATACGCTTGGGAATTTAACTGATATCGCCAATAAAGAACCAACCGGATTCCTTCGCGTTGAACTAATCACCGTCAATGGCAATATCTGTATGACCAATCCTATCTGGGTGCAATAGTATTCGGCATCCTCCGACGTATAATCGAGTTTGTCGCTGTAATCCCAGGTAGCGCCGGGCGGGACCAGCGGCTCGCAGTTAGCGGAAACAGCTGTGGTTTTGACAAAACCAAACCGACACTAAATACCATCTCGCAATTAATGACATTTTCCTTGACACTTGTTGTCAATTAGAGATATTATTTCTAAATTTCACCGAAATATAGCTTTACGAAATCTTAATTGAATTTCGTCAAAACCGGCGATTATAAGCCGATATTCTGAATAATGAACAAGCGCGAGGGAGATCTACATTGAAACCCATAATCCCTATTTTAAAATACTCAGTTGGCCCGGCTCTTATTCTTTTAATTTTAGGCGGTATGTTTCCAGTGATATCGGGACATGCTCAGGCAGCATTGAAATGGTATCAGTATTACGAAAATGGAGTGGACTATTTTAAGAAGGGGGACTGGGTTAGGGCGTTGAATGAATTCAGCGCCGCGGCAAGCCTCGAGTTCGAAGAAAAGAAGCGAAAACGAACCTACGGTATGCACTTTATCGAGTATTATCCGCATCGGTATATGGCTGAATGTTACTATCGCTTGGGTAAACCGGCAAGAGCCGAACAGGAACTTGAGCTCTCGCTGGCATTCCAACCGACCAAGGAGGCGAGACGACTCAAGGAGAGTATCGATTCCGGTGAGATTCCGGAGGTGGATGAGACGGTTTTGATTACGCCGGTACCCGGTGAAACCGAACTCACTGAGGATGAGAAGAAGTATCAGGAGGAATTAAAGCGGCTGCAGGAAGAGAAAGATAAGTTAGCGCGCGCCCGTGAAGAGGATAGGCAGGAGCAGGAGGAGAAAATCCGCAAACTCGAAGAAAAACTCAAGCATGAGAGAGAGAAGAAGAAAGGGAAATATTACTCAACTTATGGAAAAATCCCTACCGGCGCTTTGACCTATGATCCTGATCAGGTAACACAGGTAGGTTCGCGGCTGTCGATGGCAGTGATGAAGTTCTCTTATTCCGGCGAGGGACGTGATTTATCAGATGATGTGCTTAATGAGATGATAACCAA
Organism: uncultured Ignavibacteria bacterium; assembly: GCA_964563085.1. GTDB lineage: Bacteria > Zixibacteria > MSB-5A5 > UM-FILTER-46-8 > UM-FILTER-46-8 > WJIR01. Next base: position 23,518 of record CAZLVS010000029.1, read on the forward strand.
TCTTTATTCGTTGGGGGGACGTTTCAATATAATCGAACGCGAGAAGATGCAGAAGATTATGGAAGAACAGATGCGCTCCCAAACCGGCGTGATCGACGAGGAAACCGCGGTGGAAGCCGGACGGATATTGGGGGTGGATGCTGTCCTGATCGGCAATATATCCTGCTCCACCGATAATTCGGTGAAAATATGGGGCCGGCTGATAAATACTCAGACCGGGCAGTTGATTACCGCCCAGGATAGCTATGCTATGTCTGCATACCCGGAGGATTTGAGCCAGGCTTGTCTGGATATGTCTATCAAGATTTACAATGATCTTCCTCTGGTGGAAGGATACGTTATGAGTGTGGAGGGCGATGATAAAATCTTTCTGGATATCGGGCGTGAAAAGCATATGAAACCGGATATGCAATGCGTGGTTTACCGGGAAGGAGAGAAGATAAAGCATCCGGTAACAGGAGATGTCGCTTATGTGAAGAAGATCTACCTCGGCGAAGCTGTTCTCTCTCAGGTGCAGGATTCCGGATCCATTGCCGAAGTAATCAATAAGGAAAAAGGCGAAAAAATAAACATTGGAGATAAGGTAGTTATTAAATAGTTTTTACGAAAGGATATGTATGCGTATTAGAGTGTTAAGTTTGATTGTGATTTCCCTGTTATTCGGGACTTCGGTTGCATGGAGCTCCCTGAATTTTAACTTCATCGGCGCCGGCGCCAGAGCCAGAGGAATGGGCGGAGCATTTATCGGTGTGGCTGATGATGCTACCGCTATAGGATGGAATCCTGCTGGTTTAGCCACACTGCAGAAACCGGAAGCGTCCGCGGCTGGACTGATAAATATGAATAAGCAAGAGGTTACCTTAAATTGGGATGACCCCAATAATGAAGAATACAATTATGAGGAATCCGCGAGCAGTTCTCATTTCGTATTCGAATTCGCCTCAATTGCCTACCCCCTTACTGTTGGCGAAAGGAACTTCGTGGTTGCCGCTGCTTATCAGCGATTAGTTGATCTGTATGATCTTAATCAGAATGTGAATCGAGAAATGGATATCGATGAATATGAGGAGTTTACGGGGGGAATCGATGCGATATCGCCAGGCGCCGCCATTCAATTAACCCCGGACGTGGCAGTAGGCGCCGCCTTCAATATTTGGACCGGTAGTCTCGATTACAAATATGAAGATCGTATCGCTAACTCGGATACAACCATCAATGATATCGATAAATTCTCCGGCTTCAACGTGAATATCGGCGCTCTTGCCAGCTATAATCAGTTCAAATTCGGCGCCGTGGTAAAAACCCCGCTGACTATCAAAGACGAATATGAATACGGTGATACCACCTATACCGACGAATGGAAATTCCCATTAACTTTCGGATTCGGGGCATCTGTGATGCCGAATGAGAACCTGACTCTGGCGGTTGATTATGAGATTCGCAATTACTCTAACATGAAAATCTATGATGATTATAATGACGAAGAAGTCGAAGGGGATTCCATTGGCGTGGTCGATGGCCATCAGATAAGGGTAGGCGCTGAGTATATCTTCGTGGGCGAAAGTACTATCTTCCCTGCAAGAGTCGGTTTCCGCACCGATCCGCAGTTTTTTGAAGGATTCGATGAGGATAAGGTTACCGGATATGTGTTTACAGCAGGTTTTGGCGTGATATTCGGGAACATTTGGATAGACGCAGCTTATGAGTACGGAACCGTCAAGGACGAATTCAATTATGATGATCCCACGGCGGGTTTCAATTTAGAAACCAAAGAAACCAACCACAATATTATTGTCTCCGCCGTCGCTCATTTTGAATAGCATGATTTGATATCGGTCTTCCCAAGGCGAGTGTGATACTCGCCTTTTTTGATTGATGACGGCGCTTCCTTTCCTGCTTACTCCGGTCAGATATATTGTCGGGATTACCGGAGTTCCAATTTACTTCGTCTGGGAGATCAGGTGGCACCAATGAAAAGACTGTAATCAAGAGAAGAATGATAGAGGATAAGATTTTTCTTCGATAGAGTTCTCCACGATACATCCATTATTACATAATTCGGGAGGTCAAGTAAATTAGCATTAAATCCGATACTTATTTTGAGAGCTAATTAAATTGTATCACCCCGCAGTCTCCGGACATTGAATGTCTCATCGCAAAAGCATAAAGGCGTTTAATGGATTATCAGAAAGCAGCAGAATACCGTAAACAATTAGACAAAAACCCTCAAGATATCGAGCTCCTGCGGGAAGCGTCGGGCTTCTTTATGTCCAATGGGCTGTATGAGATGGCGCTTATTTATCTTGGCAAGTTGAACGAAATCGATCCCGGAGATGTGGAAACCCTCAAAACCCTCGGAGCATTAGAAGGTAAATTCGGGGATCTGTGTTCGGCTAAGGACTATCTTGAAGAAGCGCTGAATCTCTGCCCCGAGGATTCGGATATCCATTACAATCTGGGGCTGACTCTCTTGAATCTCGGGGAAACAGAGAAGGCAATCGAGTATCTGCGGAAAACGGTGAGTTTGAAACCGGGTGATGAGATTGCCTGGAATGACTTAGGCGTACTCTATTTCAGTTCGGATATGTATTCCGAAGCGGAAAAATGTTTCTATCGGGCAATCGAAAGCAATGAGGCTTACAGACAGGCTTATTACAATCTTGCTCAATTGGAGGACAGGTATACTGAGCCGCAGAAAGCTTTGTCGGCATTCAATTATTATCTCTCCAAGAACGCTGATGAAAGAATAAATGAAATCTATGAAAAACTCCGAAGCGCGGAAGCGAACAATCTTGCGGAGGCAGGATTCGGAGGATTGAAGGTTTGTTTGGCTGCATTCTCGGACATGGAGCAGGATAAGCGAAGGCGGCTGCGCTGGGGAGATTACTGGTTCAAGAAGGAACTCGCCGAAGCTTTCGAAAGGCTGGGCTGCGAGATTGTAGAGGACGATGCGGATTTACTTCTGCATCTCTTTGGCATACCGATTCCTGAGCTCCCCGACGCAAGATACAAGGCGATCTGGATTCACAGTCATCCTGATCTGGTTTCACCTCAGCTTCTGAGTAATTATGATAAGGTATTTTGTCTTTCCAAGCCGTTTATCTCAAAAATAGCAGCTATGGGATATGAAGCTGAGCTGATGGTGGGAGCAACTGCCAAGCTGCCTGTTAAATCAGGTAAAAAGTACGATGTAGTTTTCGTTGGTAACACAAAAGGTAAAGACGGGCGTAAGATCATAAGTGATCTGCAAGGGCGATACGACGGATTGAAGGTGTGGGGAGAAGGATGGGATTCGATACTCCCGGCGGAGAATATCGGCGGTATATATTACGACAACCGCAAACTTCCTGAATTGTATGCATCCGCCAAAATCTCGCTCAATGACCATCACGAGGATATGCGACGGGAAGGATTCCTCAATCCGCGTGTTTTCGATATACTGGCGTCCGGCGGATTTGTGATATCCGACAGGATGATTGGGTTGGAAGAAATCTTCGGCGATTCCGTCCCCGCATATTCCACTCCAAAAGAGCTTAAAGCGCTCATAGACAAATATCTTAATGATGATCAGGCGCGCGAGGAGTTAGCAGCCAAAGGCAGGGAGATTTCCCTTAAATACAGCTTCGACAACATGGCAAAACAAATGCTGTCGTCGATTTACGGCTCGGATTCATCAGCTCGTACATCACTCAATCTAAAGCGGGGAGAAGAGCGCGAGGTCGCCACCAGGAACGCAAGCGGCAAGAACAGAATTCGAATAGGAATGAACATTCAGGATCACCACGAGTGTGAAGTAATGCCGATCCTGAATGCAATCAAACTGGTTCAGAAGTACAGACCGGAAATGGAATTGCATATAACCGGACAACCGGCTTTCGAGCATGACCGGGAACAGCTTTGGGATGGGAGCAGCAAATGCGTAAACAGTTTAGGGAAGATAGATCTGTTTATTGACAGCAGACTCGGTTTCAGCAAAGCGAGTAAGCGCCCGGCGGATGTTCCCTTAGTTCTATCGACCAATCTGCTGGAAAATATCTGGGTAGAGAACGATCAACTATTCCTTAAAGTGGAAAGCAGATTGGACCTGGAGCAAGAGCGCGTATGGTCCTTCAATGACCTTGCATTCAAAATCGCCTTCGCTGTCGACAATTTTAATACACTGATAACCGAAAAACTGGGATTATATGAAAAGCAGGTATGAAGGGAAAAAGATAGCCTGGGTGGGTCCCTTCCAGGGTGAACATCATTATTCTAACTTCATCAAACGAACTATGGAAGGTTTGGGCATCGAAGTTGTGCCGATAGATTATAGAGCTGATGCTGATAAGCTCTGCAGAATATTGCCATCTCTGGAGGTGGATGCGGTTATAGTTAACCGGGGCGAGGGCATTCCCGCGGACCTGATCCGTTCGCTTACGGCTTCTACGCTGTTATGGTACGGCGAATATATCTGGGGAAATGACCAGGCGGCAGCGGTTCGACGGGCTGAGGTGATTGGAAACGGGGCGGCTTTCGATTATGTCGTTTGGGAAGGGCACAATGAACCTCAGGTTCTACAGCTTCTGAGGAATCTGAATTGTTCCAATGTGTCCTACGTATTCCCGGTTCGTATGGACCGACGAATATACAGCAAGACGGACGTTGAAAAAACCTATGATGTGTCCTTTATCGGTTCGGCTACGCCTCGCAGGCAGGCATTTCTTAATTTCCTCTCCGATAATGGCGTTGAAGTGAACCAGTGTACGAATTACAACCTAAAGGAACAAGTCGAGATTATCAACCGAAGCAAGATAAATCTGCATATAAACTTTGTTGAGTTTAAAACACACACTCAGGTGAATATGCGGGTTATGGACGTATTGGGCTGCGGGGCTTTCTGCCTTACCGAGGGAGTTGAGAAAGAAGAGATGTTTACAGGTGGAGAACACCTTGTATATTTCGAATTCAATAATCCGCAAGATCTGTTGAATAAAGTCAATTTCTATCTGGCCCATGATAATGAACGCGAGAGAATCGCTCGACAAGGTTGCGAATATTTCCATACCAACTACAGCATGGAGAAGACCGTAGCTGCGTTGTTGGACAAGATAGACTTTTCTCTGGCGAACAAGAAGGCTGATATAAAGCAGTATGGCATTGGGCATGATAAGTTTGGGGCGGCTGCCGATAAAATTCTCAGTTTCCGGAACGCCTGCAAAATGATGATTGACAGAGCCTATCCTCATCACTGGCACATGGCGGGGTATAAGCTCTACGAATTGGGACTTTATGATATTGCCATAGAGAATTTTCGTAAATCCTTAGAACTTTGCCCGGATCGCCCGGAAACGTTGGATTTATTGCTCCGGACGCACTGCCAGAGAGGCGACAGGGAAGTTGCCTCGCAATTATTCCGGCGACTGAGCAGGATAGCTCCGGACTATCCCGGTTTGAGCGAGTTGAATCAGTTACTCATTTCGGAGCGTAACCATAATGTTAAGAATCTCACGGTGAATAAATGAGACCAATCATAGCTGATAAGCTCTACTTTCGGAATTGAGATCTCATCGAAAATTAGCCGTTAAAAACTGAAAGTAAGGAAAAAGGAGATAGACGATGTTAAATATGGCAGTGATAGGATGCGGTTATTGGGGACCCAATCTTATTCGCAATTTCAACGAGCTCGACAACGTAAAGTTATCGATAGTAAGCGATCTGCGCTCGGATAGATTGCGTTTGATGCAAAAGAAATACCCGGGAGTGGATGTAACGCTCGATCATAATGAGGTACTGAGCAATCCTGACATCGATGCAGTAGCGTTAGCCACTCCCGTGGATACTCATTTCGAGTTAGCATCAATCGCAATTAAGAACGGAAAATCGGTATTTATCGAAAAACCGTTAACAGCGTCAGTGACCGAAGCCGAAGAATTGATCGAATTGTCGGAGAAGTACGACAAGACCTTGATGGTAGGCCACACCTTCGTGTACACCGGCGCAGTTCAGAGGATCAAGCGCTTGATTGACGACGGAACACTGGGGGATATCTACTACTTCGACTCCGTAAGAATAAACCTGGGTCTATTCCGTCCAACTGTGAATGTCCTCTGGGATTTGGCGCCGCATGATCTCTCCATCATGGATTTCCTCTTAAATGGTGAACCGGAATACGTAAGCGCGATTGGGGTTTCGCATTTCAACACCGGTATCGAAAATATCGCTTATATCTCCGTCTACTATCCGAACAATGTTCTGGGGCATGTACATGTTAACTGGCTTGCTCCGGTTAAACTGCGCAAAGTCCTTATCTCCGGCTCTAAAAAAATGGTGGTGTATGACGATGTCGAGCCGGACGAGAAGGTGAAGGTCTATGATAAAGGTATTTTTCTTGATGATAATCCGGACAATACCTATCAGAAGATGGTGGGATACAGGATAGGAGATATGTATGCTCCCAAATTAGACGGAACCGAAGCGCTTCGCTTCGAATGCGCCCATTTCGTAGATTGCGTCCGAAATAACAAAACACCCCTAACCGGCGGTGAAGCCGGTCTGAGGGTGGTTAGAATTTTAGAAGCCGCTCAGATGTCGCTTAATAACAACAATCAAAAGGTGGATATAAGATGTTCCAGAGAATTACCGACGATGTCAAGATTGGAGAAAACTGTCGAATCTTCGACTTTGTCAACCTCTACGGCTGCGATATAGGTGACAACACCAAGGTAGGCGCGTTTGTTGAGATACAAAAGAACGCGCGCATAGGTAATAATTGCAAAATCTCGACCCATACGTTCATTTGCGAGGGGGTGACTATCGAAGATGAGGTGTTTATTGGACACAATGTTTCATTCATAAATGATAAGTATCCCAGGGCAGCTATCGATGGGAGACTTCAAAATGACGATGATTGGGAGGTGGTTCACACATTGGTCAAGAAAGGGGCGTCGATAGGCTCAGGTTCGACGATACTATGCGGAATCACTATCGGTGAGAGCGCGGTCGTCGGAGCGGGTAGTGTGGTAACTAAAGATGTGCCTTCAAATGCAGTCGTGGCTGGAGTACCGGCTAAGGTCACAAGAGAAAATAGTGAAGAAGCGAGAGGAGATGGTGATAGCAACATCGCGTTCGATTTCAGCGCTACATCAGGCTGCTTGGCTTGATGGATATATTAGAGTCAGGCAATCCGAAAACACCGGAATAAAATAAAGCTAAAAGGAGAGATAGATGAAAGTACCGTTCTTGGATTTGAAACTACAATATAAGGAGGTGGGCGCCGAAATCTCCCGCAGGTTTCAGCAGGTGTTCAAAACCACATCGTTTGTACTGGGTGGTGAAGTAGAGCAGTTTGAACATGATTTTGCTCGATATATCGGGACGAAGTATTGCGTGGCATTGAATTCCGGCACGTCGGCGCTGCACCTCGCGCTTCTTGCCCACGGTATCGGCGAAGGTGACGAAGTAATCACGGTTCCGAACACGTTTATCGCTACTGCCGAAGCGATTTCCTACACCGGAGCCAGGCCGGTTTTTGTCGATGTTGATCCGGGTACACTGCTGATGGCTCCGGAGAATTTGGAGAAAGCTATAACACCTCAAACCAGAGCGATAATTCCGGTACACCTATTCGGACAACCATGTAAAATCGGCTCGATAAAGGAAATAGCCGACAGCAAGGGAATTATTATTATCGAGGATGCCTGCCAGGCGCACGGCGCTGAGTATGATAGTAATCGTGTCGGCTCTTTCGGTTCATGTTCGGCATTCAGTTTCTATCCCGGAAAAAACCTTGGCGCTTATGGCGAGGGGGGAGCGTTGGTAACCGATAACGACGATGTCCGGAAAAGAGCCATAGCTTTACGGGACCATGGCCAAACAAACAAGCATCATCATGAGTATATCGGATACAACTACCGCATGGATGGATTTCAAGGAGCGGTGTTGAATGTAAAGCTTCAGTGGCTGGATAGGTGGAGTAAACTTCGCCGTCAGAATGCAGGCATATACAGAAAATACCTTGCAAACACTCCGGTTAAGTTCGTTGAAGAATATCCACAGGCTAAAGGGGTGTACCACTTAATGGTTATCCGCGTTCAGAAAAGAGATAAACTTCGACAATTCCTGAGCGACATGGGCGTGCAAACCGGTATCCATTACCCGACGCCAATTCATCTACAGCATGCATTCAAGTTCATGGGTAGGAGCCGAGGAGAATATCCTAATTGCGAGCAAGGTTGCGATGAGTCGATCTCCCTGCCAATGTACCCTGAACTGCTCGAGAATCAGATACAATATGTATGTCACTGCATCAAGGAGTTCTATAAACAGCAGCCGGAAGATGAGCGGTCTTATGAATTGCCGGAACCTAAACCGCGCCTGGAATTGGAAGAAGCGTAAACCCGAATAATTCACAGTGACAATCAGTCCGCAGCCGTAGGTCGGGTTCCGAACGAACGCAGTGAATGAGAAACCCGACATTGTCTCAAAACCGTCATTGCGAGCGAAGCGAAGCAATCTGTTTCTGTTATCATGCAAGGTGTTAGAGATTGCGGTCTCGATACAATCGGGACAATGACTATTTCAACAAGCCCTCCCCGTCCCCAAACTCAGATCATAAACGCGGCATACGAGGGCTTATGCCTCGTACGACGCACATGCTTGTCTCACCTTGGCGGGATTAAACATACCATCGGTCGTGCCATCCCCCGGTTTCATCGGTGTCACCCGACGGCATTCACAGTGCCGTCGGGTTTCCACCTTGCCATAAGTTTGCTGAGCTTTACCTCATTCTCCTGAATCGTCAGCCGCCGAAAAGAACCAGAATATAATCCCTCAGGAATATGATTCTCTCGATCAGCAGCGCAATACGCCCCATTACGGTCAAACCGAAACCGGCGCCGAATCCGATCATAAGCGTATAGATACCGACCCTTGACATCCCGCCGAACCATCCATCGTGCTCCTTGGAGAAATAGAAGTATGATACGGCGCAGATTAGCCCGATAGTCATCAGTAATGTGTTAATGCCGGTAGCATCCGCAGTAATCTGATTCATAGAACCCTCGAGCTGCTTGTATACGGAAGCATACATGACAACCGGTATCGCGGTTCCGGTAGCGATTCCCATATAGAAAGCCAGGGAGATTCGGGATAACCATGCCCATTTCTTGGAAAAACGAGTCCACATCATTACGCCAAGGATACTCGGGATTATATACCACCAGTATCCTTGTTGAAAAATCGGCACGATTACTTTGTCGTGGAAACTGGTATGATAAAGCAGCATGGTCCAGTATCCTGCCGATACCCCGGCTACTAACCTTTCCGCAAATTTGTAGAAAGGATTGTCTTTGTATAAGAAGGAAAAGATACATAGCGTCAAGAACGCCGCTAAGCCGTTTAATAGTAATTCTGATGTCGTCATTTATATCCTCCTTCCTATACTATCTTTTTCTCGTGCTTCCTCGAAAGGAAGAAACCGATGTTACTGATTATAATGAAGAAAAGAATGACAATATGGCTGGTGGTCTGATAAGCCATTGATTCGCTTGCTGCCATCCTCTTATCCTCGGAAGGATCCTTCTCAGGCAATCTCTCAAGCCGCTGTTTAAATAATGTCTCGTATTCTGCAGCGCCCTTCATACCAGGCATCAATCCGAACAGCTGTTTTGTTTGCAGGTATGGATAGTAGTTTGCCGCCATGACTCCGGTCACCCCCAAAGCCACCGGGGTATCGTAGCGACCGTTTGCGAAGGCAATCCAGGCATCGGCGATGTTGCCCGATTCGAGACCGATTACGCCGGCGCAATCATTGTAGTTTCGTATCCCGTCCATAACCGGCATATCATCCAGTGAGACGCCGTACACATCGTTCGGGTATGTTACTCTGAAGTTTAAACCCATGGTTAAAATAACCATAGTGAAATACGGTTTGTATCCCAGAAAGCAGTAATCCTCGCCGGATTTTTTGTTATATCTGGCGGAGATTTCGTCGATTACCTGCTCTGCCATCCCCTGTCCGTTCTGCGATAATGAACACATTATCAGGTTAATGTCTTTGCTGAAACAATGCGCGATAATCGCTTTACACATTGGGTGAAGCTCCGCCATAGAAGACGGGTCATAATCGATACCGAGGAACATGTAATCACCAGCTTCTAAAGTATCCACGAATTGGAAGACATCATTTACTTCCGGCGTTACAGCCACTGGTACGGTAAACGGTATGATCGCCGGGAACATCACGGCAAGAGCCAAAACAAGGTATATCCACCTGCGATCTATATCTATCATGTTATCATAAAATGCCATTATTCAAACCTCCATTAATCCCCACCAAGGTATTTACGTTCAATACCCAGTATGATCTTCATACTGGTTGCTATCATTCCTAATCCTACTCCCAAAATAATCGCGCGGCTGGCAGCCAGGTTTGGCACCATAAGTATCCAACCGACTAACCAGTTGTTAGCTATGGAAATAGGACCCAGGGGAATTAACCTCAACATGACGATAAATGCTGTCAAAAGCAGTACTGTCGCCAGGGCCGACCGAGCGCGGAAGGCCCGATATGAAGCCGATGCGACATAGAATGCCAGAAGCGAAAATATCGTCGCCTGAATCGGTATCAGGATGTAGTTAAATGCAGTCATGAATATCGATCCTGCATGCAAACTTTCCGCTCGCCATCCTGTCAGCACCATGAATGAGAAACCTGCGAGCGTGGTCATAGCATAGAATCGCTCGCCCGGATCCCTTCTGGCTTTGTTTACAGTAACCCTAATCAATGACCAGATTCCCAACATGATGGCATAAACTCCAACGGTGATAATCCAATCAAGAGCGTAGGTGTATAAAAATTCCGATTCCTCGCTCGGAATGAAATGCTGAATTATAAGGAGGATACCGGAGCAGAATACGATTACTAATGGTAGTGTTCTTTTCATCTATATTCTCCTTATATGCTGGTTTCAAAAATATTGGCGACAAAGTCCCAACCAAGGCTCAAGGTGATAGTACCGATGATAACAAAGAATATTATCAGCGCCTTGGCGTAATCCTGTGCTTTGAGCGGACCAAGCAGAAGCGGTTCTTTTGACAGATATGCCGATGCCGCATACAACTCCTCGCCGATCAGGGTAAAGTCAGTCGCGGCGATAAAGAACGGAAGCTGCGCCGGCTGGTCGGTACCCGCTATCTGTATCGCTCCGGTTGTCGCGCCCGTTTCCGCCAGCAGCAGTGATTCGGCATGGAACAAGCCCATATAGAAGTTGGTAGCTGTTTTTTCACGCAGCATTATACCATTTACTGCGGCTACATACGGGAACTGCATAGCTGTTACGTACGGGATATTTTTATCATCGTACAAATCCGGTCTTCCGGCTTCCGCATAGGCGGCTCTCACTGTTTCCTGCGCCACAGACATAACCACAGGCTCGTTAACAGGCACAAGTACCGGAATCTGGTATTCGGCGGTTTTCTTCGCTACCCGCGCCAGGATGGTATATCCCGCGATTGTGGCAATATCGGCCGCTGATCCGGTTCCGAGAACGAAAAGGATAGGACGCCCCATCTCTGTCGCTCTACCAATAGCGTTATCGATCGCTTCGATCCCGCCAATCGGCCGGATATAAAGATGCACGCCCTTTTTTGCCTGCCTTATATATGTTAATAGTAAAGCGAAATAGATGATGATAGCTATAAAGTATGATGTTTTGCCGGTGTGAAACCAGTTTCCTTTGGGGATTGCGGGGACGGGTTCGCTGAATTCCGATGTCAAACCGGTCGCCGTAGTAGTCTGAATTTTGTAGTAGTAGGTTTTACCTTCCGCCAAATAATCGGGATTGGGATTCTGCCCGATCTTTTCCCTGTCATCCTGATCTTCATATTCGTAGACCCTACCTTCATAGTCCAGGCTGTACATACCGGCGGCAATTGTCCGCACCTCGGTGTAATCGCCATCTTTCTCTTCAGAACGATACAGAGTGTAGCCGATAACACCATCCCCGGCACGATCCTCATCCGGTGAGGGTTCCCAGGTTATAGCGATCCCATGGCCGTTATCGTTTGGTTTATCCATTGCCTGAACGTTTACCGGAGGCGCCGGAGGGATACCGGTAGTATCCACCGCATCCGAAGCGCTTTCCTCCTGAGCATTTGCCTCCAAATCGACAAGCAATGTCATCAGAAGACAAATGCATAACATCCAAAGAAGTTTTTGATTCAGTTTCATTTTACCTCTCAATCTATTTTCATACGATTATATTATCTGCTAATGACTCCTAACCAATCGGCGAACAAATACTGCATTCTCCCCACCAGAAGGGAGATACGCGCCATCACGGTATATCCGAATCCCGCCCCGAACGTTATCATAAGGATATATATTCCGACTCGAGATGCAACACCAAAAGCTCCCTTATGCTCCTTCGAGAAGAAGAAATATATCAATCCACAAAAGACTCCCAAGAATATTATAATATTTGAGATGGTGCCGACAAAATTAAAAGCTCCATCCTTATAGGAAACGAGCGGGATGATTGAATATTGTATCTGCCCGATGAAATCACTCCTGAGGGAACGGGTCAAATACAGCCCCGCAGTTGTTCCCACAATAAAAGCCAGCGCCCATCTCGAAATCCAGGCACCCTTGGGAGAAAGCCTCATTAGAAACATGATACCGAGGATTAACGGTATGAAATACCAGTAATCCGGTTCCTTGCCAGCTACAGCCGGAAGAATCGTCTTCATCAATGGAGGGTGCAGCTTGGCGAATAGGTTTGGCACCAACGTTCCCCATATTCCCATACACATCCAGTAAGCGGCGGAAACGCCAACAAACAAATGCTCGGCGAATTTATAGAAAGGATTGTCTCTGTATAAAAATGAGAAAATGGAAAGCGTCAGAAAGGCGCCAACCCATACCCAGATGTCGCCGGAGAGATCCATTAAAGCAAATACCTCTCTCTTGTTACCGCCGTTGAAACATCTTCAGAGGTTCTGATAAATCGCATATACTGTCTGTAACCGGCAATTACCGAAATCAGTGCCGCTATTGCTGCAGTCATCAGTATCATTTCTCCTCGCCTCGTCTACGACCGATAAAATAAGTAATGTTACCAATTACGATAAAGATCATAATTACCAAATGTGTAATCGCCTGAGGTCCCATTAAATCGATGCCGGGATGCGATTTTAAACGATACTTGGGATATCTTGTCATCAGTTCCGATTCGTACTCCGCACCGCCTTTCATACCTCCCATAAGACCTAACAGTTGGTTGGGATAATACGGATAAAGGTTAGGGGCGGAAACTGCGGTAGCGCCACCCGCCACAGGTATCTGCCCGGGATCGCCGGCGAAGAGCACCCATTCCTTAATTCCCGGTTTACCGCCTCCTAAAGACAAAATCAGGTCGAAACTTCGGAGATTATTGACACCTCGCATCATCGGCAAACTGTCTATATCGATCCCCCGAACATCGGTAGTATACATCTTCTTCATATCGGTGAGTATGACCGCAATCAATCCCTCGTTGCCGGCTTTGAATCCGAGATTGAGAAAATCTTCCCCGTACTCTTTTTGAGGAAATTCCGGTTTGATGATATTGTCGATGGTCTCGGATACGATATTATGGCCGGGCGCCCACAACGCCATAAGATACAGCTTCTGATTTCTCTCTAAAATATGCCGTATCAGTGCGTCAGCCATCGGCTGAATCTCGGGAGCGGTCGATGGCGCATAGTCAAATGACAACAAAACCCGCGAACCCTCCGGCATCTCCTCAATTTTGTTGAAAATCCGCTGGACGATAGGAGACGCTTTTTCGGTAAAACTTATCTTGAAAAGCAGCGGAATAATCACCGCCAGCGCGATGAAAACATATATGATCCGTCTGTCTATCTGTTTTATTCTGTCGTATAGCGGCATAGTATTTTATCCTGCCTGTTTCATTGCTGCGGTAGCCGAAGGCTGATTTGCAGCGCATAAACTGCAACCGAGACCCGGCGATTTAACGCGGGAAGCTTCACTATTTCTAATAACGATGGGTTTTAACCCATCCCTTATTAACACACTCATCATCCTACTCCTTCTCCCCTCCCAAATACGACCTCTCCACGCCCAAAATCAACCTCAGCGACATCGATATTATCCCCAGCGCAATACCGATCATAATAGCGCGCTGCCCCGCTAAATTCGGCACCACCATTATCCAGTATGCCAAATTCGGTATATGAAAGAATTCAAGGGATTCCGGCAGCCAGAAAGTGAAGTAAGCGCCGATAGGCGTTCTTCCCAACAGGATCACAAACGCCGCTGCCAGAAGGATAGTCGCTTCCCGGTTTTTAGCTCGGAATGCCCTGTACGATGCGGACGCTACGAAAAACGCCAGCAATGAAAACATTGTCGCTTGTAAGGGAGTGAAAATGTTGCTGTATAAATCCTGGAAGAGGGATCCGGTAGCGGTCAGGTCTCCGGCGATTCCCTGCGGATTGTTGATCTTGAATATACCGGCGATAAGCACCACGAAGAATCCTGCTATTGTGACTACCGAATACTGCCAGTCCTCGCGTTTTTTATAGATCTTATTGCCATGTACCCGGATCAGATTACCGCCTCCGAGGAGGAAGGCAAAAACCGCGATAATATCGAAGTAAACCGTGAAATTCTCGCCCAGATTCCCGAACGGTTTATGCGGGATGAACACGGCGACAATCAACACCGTACCGACTATAAATGTTATTGCTAATGGAACCTGTCGTCTCATCTTATCCTAACGTAAACAAGTCCTTGAAAAAAGTCGATAAAGCCCCCAAAGCGGAGCTATCTGTCATAACGAACAATGTTTCTATCATAACGCCGATAGCGATAGCGCCCATGGCGATGAATTTGCCCACATCCTGTCCCTTGAGCGATCCCAACTGTTTCGGCTCTGCCGAAAGATATGCCGATGCCGCGAAAAGCTCTTCGCCGATCAAAGTATAATCACAGGCGGCGACGAAAAACGGTAACTGCGCCGGCATCGCGGTGCCGGCTATCTGAATCGCTCCTATGGAATTGCCGGTTTCCGCCATTATGAGTGACTCAGCGAAGAAAGCGCCGAGATAAAAGCAGGTAGCAGGCTCTTCCCGAACCATAATCCCATCGACCGCAGCCACGTATCCAAACTGCTCGTCGGTAACATAATGGACGAAATCATCGGAATAAGCATCGGGTCGCCCCGCTTTCATGTACGCTTCACGAATCGTTTCGCGCGCGGTGGTCATGACGATGGAACGGCTGGTGGGAACATGGAGTTTGGAATCGTATTCCGCAACCTTTTCCGCTATATAAGTTAAGATAGTCAAACCGGCGATTGTCTGAACATCGTCCATGTCGTGGATACCGGGGATAAACAATATCGGTCGGCCCATTTCGGTGGCGCGGCCGATGGCGTCATCCAGCGCCTCCAGCCCGGCGATTCTGCGCAAGAACAGGCTTTTCCCTTTTTGTGCATGATAGATGAAGTATATAACCGAAGAACATATAATCAGCCCGATTATGAAAAGATTGGTCATTCCGAAATTTATCCACTGAGCAGAGCTCTGAACCGGCTCCGATACTACCGGTTCCGAACTCGCTCCGTCTGCAGTTGCGGTAACTTTGTAGATGTATTCAAGCTCATCACTGACATTTACATCATTATATCTGGTTCTCCCCGCCGACGCCATACCGATCGATTCGAAATCCCCATCCGGATACTCCGCGCGAAATATCTCATAGCCTAATATCGAACCTTTCGCCGTATAATCATCGGGGGATAATTCCCAGTCTACCGCTATGGCTCCGCCTCCATCTCCCGGGTGATCATAGACATGGATATTCAACGGAGGCTGCGGATATGTTATGTTTGCGGAACGATCTATCGCATCCCCTTGTTGGGCGGAAAGGGACGAGGAGCATAAGAATATAAATAAGATTCCTGAAACAGCGAGGAGCAATTTTAATCGGGGGATTTCAGGCACGCGATCGCTCAGACTCCTTCCTGCCTCATCGGAGAATAAGTGATATACGCATCCAAAAGCTTCAGTTCCTCGGTTTTAAGCGATACATCGTGAAGCAGCAGCTTTCGCAGGGAAACCACCCCAATCAGCTTCTTATTCTCCACCACCGGCATATGACGGCAATGAAGCTGCTGCATTTTTTCCAGCGCATCCCTTACTTCCTCATCCGCCTGAGCGACAATCAGCTGCTTGGTCATTACCTCACTCAGTTTGACATCCGCGGGATTCAAATCCTTGTTAACCACCCTTTTCATCAAATCGCGTTCGGAGAACATACCAACTAATCTATCTCCTTCAAAAACGCAGACAGCCCCGATATTCGCCTCAGTCATGATTTTTACCGCCTCGCGGACTGTCTTGTCGGAGGTTATGAAAAACAACTCCTGACCTTTGACGAATTCCTTCAGATTTGCCATATCTATCTCCTTTGAAACAAACTTCTTAAACTTATCATTAAACCAATCCCAACCAGGTAGCAAATATAAAATCAAATCTTCCGATCAGCAGCGACATACGAGACATGACAGTGTAGCCGAACATCGCGCCGAAAGTAATCATCAAAAACCATATTCCCACATTCGCGGTGCCGCCCAGTACGCCCTTTCGCTCAGCTGAGAAATAGAAATATATCAGCCCGGTCACCGTTCCTACCACAAGAATAATGTTATTAAAGCTGGTAAAAGGTATTATTGAACTCTCGAGTTGAGCCATGGCATTTGAATGGAAGTATGATACGAAATAAAGCCCGGCTGTGGTGCCTACCGTGAACGCTATAGGCCAGCGAGAAATCCAGCCTATTTTCGGCGCCAACCTCATCAAAAGCATCACTCCAAGTATTCCCGCGAATATATACCATAATCGGCTATCCCAGCTTCCTTCGCCAAGGAGGACCTGAAACGCCCCTTTTTCGCCCGGATCCCCTCCGAAAACCTGAGTTATTCCGAGATTGTCGAAAAGCTTGGGCAAAAGATTCTGGTAATATAAAATGACAAACCAGTAACCAGCCGAAACGCCAACGAAAAGCGCCTCACAGATTTTATACAAAAGATTATCTTTCCATAGAAATGAGATAATCCCGATTGTCAGCAATGCCGCTAATGTATTGGCGAACGTAAATCCGGTTTCCAACTCTACCTCTGTCTTCCTTTCGTGGCGAAATAAGCTACATTACCTACTATGATAAATAGAATTATAATCAGATGCGCAAACGACTGCGAAAGCATGAACTTGGTTCCGCGGCCATAGTACTGCGTCAAATCCTCCAGCTCGGCGGCAGCTTTTAGACCTCCCGCTAAACCGAGCAACTGACCTGAATTAAGATACGGATACATTCCCGGTGTTTGCACCGCAGTATTGCCCGCTACCAGCTGAGCATTGAACCTTCCCACCGCAAACAACACCCATTCAACCGTTCCGGGATAGCCCGCCGATAAATTGAAAATCAGATCAAAGTTAGAGTAGTTTGTAACTCCTTTCATCATCTCAAGCTCATGCGTTGGATTCCCCATATTATCCCGAGGAAAAGTCCTGCGGATATCCGAACCGATACTTTT
The DNA here is from genome assembly GCA_964563085.1 of uncultured Ignavibacteria bacterium. Classification (GTDB taxonomy): domain Bacteria; phylum Zixibacteria; class MSB-5A5; order UM-FILTER-46-8; family UM-FILTER-46-8; genus WJIR01. Next base: position 41,091 of record CAZLVS010000029.1, read on the forward strand.
AATTACCACCTCATTGCCGGACATAAATCCGAGATTAACATAATTAAGATCATACTGCGGAGGATTATCCTTAAAGTACTCATCATCCTTCACCGCTTCCACCGCCAGGTTTGCCTGCAAAGGTCCTTGGGGCCAGAGCCCGATAATATAAACCTTTAGATCTCTGGTGAAACAGTATTTCAGCATCGCTACAGCCATCGGCTGCAGCTCCGGCGCCGAGGGGGGATCGTAGTCGAAAGATATCAACACTTTTGATCCCGGCTTAAGTTTCTCGAATTCCTCATAAAGAGACCGAACTTCCGGCGAAACAGTCATAGGCTGCTTGATATCCAGAAAAAACGGCGTAATAAGAGCAACCGCTATGAATATAAAAATTACTCTACGATCTAATTTTAAAAGCTTCTCGAACATACTAATTAATTGCTAAGCCGTTTCAACCATAGGTTTTCGTAATGAGGTAAAGTCTCTGATGCAAATTCACTGAATCCATATACTACGGAATCATCATTGTGATACCGGTTTTTAACCTCATCATGGACAACCAATGAAATATTTGAATTCCTCAACTCTTTCAGTTGGCCGCTGGGAATACGTTTAACAGAGTTCCGTGTGAAATCGTATCCTTCGGTAGTTGCTAAAAACAACCTGCCCACATCAGCCAATTTAATATAATTCGAATCCTGTTTCCATCTTTCTCTCAGCGTTCTTTTAGCAGACAGAATAATTGAATCGTGTTTGTATTGTTGGAAGTACTCAATACCTGGAAACAAAAAATCAACTGGTCCGTTAAGTTTAGTCTGAGTTTGAAAAATAAATTCGCTAACTTTGAAAAGATTCGATAGATGATTCTGCAAACTCCCGCCCGCTCGTGTAGACCGCCCCTGAGATAAACTTTGCTCAAATATAGGGATAAAATCCATTAACTCCTTTAATATCCTTAGGGCTGTGTCTTTGGGTTCATCACAATTCGAAACTAATTGTACTATTCTCTTCATCTTAGCTGCTGATTCAGGAAATTCTGAAGCGAAGTCTTCAGCATTTGACAAAAGCTTATCGAAAGTTACATCATATAGCCTACTTTCAATGGATAAATAGAGCTCATACTCTTTCCTTAATCCCGCGAAAAGCAATTCATTGAAATTTTTCCTACATTCGTCTTTTCCAACATTCTCGCTATTAATTCCAAGTTCATCAATAGCTGACTTAGCTAACTTAACTCCTGGCGGAAGTACTTCTTTCTTGACTCGATTAACAATACCATGATTTCCCTGGATTTCAGTCTTTATCATTTTTTCAGTACCACGATATATTCACTCGTCATAGTGCTGCCTGTTTTGCCAACTATATTGGTTGGGCTATTTTTAGATGGCATCCTCTTATTCGGGATGTTTCGCGTTATAGTGCACAGATGCTTCCATCCTAAAGCCACACCGAACTCAGCAATAATACTGCTGGTTGGTATATTTATCCCCTTAACTGTCCGATTACCTACCACAAAACAAGATATGGCATCGGTCTTAAGGACTCTGTCAAATTCCTTAAAACACTTTTTAAGATCAGAGAAGAATGCGAACACTTCTTTGGCTCGTTTTAAATCGTTCTTATAGATCCCCTTATAGATACCTTCGAATGATTGCGATTCAATAACGGAGGATGAGCAATCCTTGGGTACTCTACCTCCCAGCGATTCAATATCTACATTAGTGTCATACATTTCCAACCACTGCATCGATAATCTCGAAAACTGGCCATAAGCAACAGTTGTGCGAGAATCTCCGTAGGGGGGGGATGTAACGATCAAGTCAATTGAATTGCTATCCAAACTTGTTTTGATTCTTGCATCCTCTCTCAGCACAACAGGTTGTTTATACTCTATTTCCAACATCTCGGACCGTAAACTGCGAAGTCCCGAAATATTCTTGTTGACCTTCTCTTTAAATACTTTCAACACTTCGGGTCTGTGGTTTCTTAGTTTTTCCTCGGGTATTCGAAAGAGCTTGAATTCGCTGTTTCTTGTGTTCGATACGTCCCTTACGGTTTCGCTAAAAGCTACATAGAAGAACTCCCTTACGGCTTTGCGCCGAATACTTTTATCAATAGCATTTTTAAGTTTTGATAAATCGCTTATTATATCGCTTTTAAACCAAAAATTGATGTTATTAAACTCCGGAGGCTTTACACTATCTAAGACTCTGAATTTATCCACAATTCTATGTTTAACATTTTGAATATCAGCTATATCAAGTGGAGTTGTCTTCGCTCTTGCCATAAGAAGGGCTAACGGATTGATATCAATTCCTATTGATCTATTACCTCTCCTCATAGCTTCTACTAAAACAGTACCCGAACCACAGAATGGATCGAGTATGGTGGCGTCCTTGCGTCCGAATTCGTCGATTAATCTACCCGCGACTTGCGGTATCATCATTGCCGGATATGAGTGAAATCCATGAGTTAAGGATTTTGTGTTTTCGCTTCTATAATCCCAAGTGTCGTCCTTAATAAACAAAACATGGTTATCTCTTGCCTTGGTCAGGTCATTGCTGTTATTGATCTCTGTAGGTACGAAACGCATACCTATTCCTCTCCCCCCAGATGCGAACGTTCGATACCCAAGATAATTCTCAGCGACATGGATACAATTCCCAAAGCTATCCCGATCATAATGGCGCGGTAACCGGCTGTTTGCGGATAATTCATTATCCAGGTTGCGAAATCCGATAATCTGTATCCCTCCGGTAAAAATGCGGTAATGTAATCACCGATCGGCACCCGTCCCAGCATCACGAAAAACGCAGCAAGTAACAGCATGGTCGCTTCCTTGGTTCTCGCCCGAAATGCGCGGTACGAAGCCGAACCCACATAAAACGCTAATGTCGCAAACATGGTCGATGAAAGCGGCGCATAGATATTACGGTAAATATAATCAAAACCGGTTCCCGGCGATTGGTAACCCCTTCCTCCGGAAAGAAACAGGCCGACTATAACCGTCAGCATAAATCCGAAAATCGTAATCAGCGCAAAGGGCCAGTTCTCGGACTGCCGGGAGACTTTATTCAGGCTAACCTTCATCAAGTTCAACGCCCCCAGCCAGATTGCGAATGCCGCGATAACCTGTATCCATTCGTTCAGCATCCTATCCAGTTGATCAAACGGAGCGTGCGGAATGAAAAACTGGAGGATGTAAGTAAATCCTACAAAAGCTGTTAATATCAGAGGTATTTCTCTACGCATTGTTTCCGCTTATTTCGCTCTGAACAGATCCGAAATATCTGCAATACCGAAAGTTATTAAAATCACACCAACAAATATCGCTATAAGAATAAGTAGCTTTCCTAAATCCTGCCCCTTTATAGAACCTAATAATCGTGGTTCTTTGGAAAGATATGCCGATGCCGCAAAGAGCTCTTCACCGATCAACGTATAATCACAAGCGGTGATGAAAAATGGGAGCTGCGCCGGCATTGCCGTTCCCGCTATCTGAATTGCCCCCACAGAGTTACCGGTCTCCGCCAATATCAGCGATTCGGCGAAGAACGAACCCATATAAAAGATCGTCGCCGGTTTCTCCCGAACCACCATTCCATCAATTCCGGCGGCGTAACCGAATTGATCATCGGTCATATAATGAACCAGATCTTCGTTATAAGCATCGGGACGACCGGCGCTCAAATATGATTCCTTCACTACTTCGCGGGCAGCGACCATCACCAATGATTTCGCTACCGGTACATCAAGCTCTGTTTCATACTGTGCCGTAAGTTTCGCTACCCTGCCCAGTATCGTCACCCCCGCAATAGTCTGTACATCGTTCATATCCATGATACCGGGAACAAAGAATACCTTTTTGCCCATTTCGGTAGCTCTCCCCACAGCCTCGTCCACAGCTTCCAAACCGCCTATTTTCCTGATAAACAGCTTTTCACCTTTGCGCGCCCTCCGTATATACAATACTATTGCTACTGAGAGAATTAGTAATGACAGGAATGTGTTAATTCTTCCCAGGTGAAACCACTGCTGAGAGGAACTCACCGGGCCGATCGGAGCAGATTCGGAAATGTAAGAGCCGTTTATCGCCCTTACGATGTAATAATACTCGACTTCATCTTTGGTTTCGTTATCGGTTATTCTGCTGGCTCCCGCCGGTACCGTGCCGATTATCTCAAAATCGTGGTCAGGCTTGATGGACCGGAGAACTTCATACCCCAAAAATTTCTCGTTTTCTTCCACATCATCCGCCGATGGTTCCCAGTCGACAACTATTGCTCCCCCCGCATCATTTGAAACATCCTTTGCCCTGACATCTGTCGGAGGAGCCGCAGCGCCGTAGGAGGGATCCTCGGGTACCGCTGCATAAATTGACTGATAAGATATTACAAGAAGGAAGATAACGAACAATCCCGAAGCTAACTCAGGCAATATAAATTCGTTAATTCTCCTCAAAACAATCCTCATCGTAATTATCAGGTGCAACTAAAGCGGGCTTCAATGTATCAAATCAATCATAATAGACAAACCAACGAGAGACCAAATCACAAGCAAGCAGAATGTGCGTTATTGGAATCCCGTTTTCTTGTATTCCCGTAAAAACGGGATATTGAAATTTAGGAATATTTTATTTTGAAGTCAAGATAATTATGGCGTAGCATTGATTGAGGTAATGTCAATAATTATGTGTAAAAAGGTAATCAAAAGGGGTATCCAAAGTT
>CAZLVS010000030.1:0-45724 GCA_964563085.1 uncultured Ignavibacteria bacterium
CCGTTCTTTCTCTGCCAGTAAAGCTTGCTCAGCCCGTTTCTTGGCGGTTATATCCTGCATTATGCCGAACATCCTGATCGCCTTGCCGTCGCTTCCCCGTTCAACCTCTATTGTCTGGGAAATGTACTTAACCTCGCCATCCGGCAGTGAAATCCTGAATTCAAAGGAGCCTTCATCCCTATCCTCCAGAAATTCTCTTAAATATCCTTCATTAAATTCCCGATTGTCGGGATGAATACGTTGAATTATCCCTTCATAGGTGAGAGGTTCATCTGGCTGCCAATCCCAGATACGGTAAATCTCATCGCACCAGTGCAGTTCATTCTTCTCAATATCCCATTCCCAATTTCCAAGTTTCCCGATACGCTGGGCTCGAAGAAGCCTTGCTTCGCTTTGTTTTAAAGAAACTTCGATTTCTATATTATACAGCCCAAGTGCAATATCCCCGGCGACCTCTACGAATAAATCCCTGAACTCTTTGTCGTCCATATATTCCGGTTCAATAAATACCGATAGAATCCCGAAATTCCTGTCTTTGCAGTACATTCCTACGCTTAATGCACAATAGTTTTCCTGCTTTTCCGGCAGGGGACAATCTCCGCATACTTTAGATGGATTCTTAAAGATAGCTGCATCCTTCTTCTTCCGTACAATGTGCCAGCAATGCGGCATTTCACCGCGTTGTATACGTTTTTTCAATGGTGTGAATTTCGCTCCAAGCCCGGACTGCGCGACCGACAGGAGTTTTTCCTCGCTATCGAGATGAGCTATCCAAGCGGTATGACAACCCTGTTGCTCCGTGAGTAATTTGCAGCTCCTTTTTATCAGTTTTTCCGGGTTCTTTTCCCGGGTAATCAACTGGTTGACATTTCGGATAGAAGCTAACACAGCGTTAAGCTTCTCTATCCTCTGAAGCGCCGACCTTAGTTCTTTATTATCCCGTTTTTGGAAATGCGAATTGTTAGATGGTACCATAAGAAATCCTTTACGAGATGGGAATGAAATCCTCGCATTTAGTTAGTTATTAAATATTAATCAAAGTTGAAAGGATTTTCAAGTTTTTTATTAGAATACTACTCATAATATGTGGACAAAGCCCTCAAATGGCTGTGTCATACGGAAAACAAAGTAAAATATTAATACTAACCCGGATAATTCATAAAACCCATTAATCCGCAGCCGAAGGCTTGTCCTTCGGGGGCTCAAAAAAGGTAGAGCATTTGCGGATTGAAATCAAGAATTAAAAAAAACGCCGGAAGCGCAAGGCTTCCGCTACCGATTATGAAATTCATTAATAATACAAGTTAATTTTATCAAGATTGTGGGGTAGTATTAGTAAGTAATCGCATTTTCCTGCGGACTCATTCCTGTGTCTTGAAATAATCGGAGTGAGGATTCCTGCAGCTATTTCTTACGTTATCTCAAGCATTCTATCCAAAGACTTACGCGCTTTTTTAGCAATATCCTCGGGGACTTCTATTTTATATTGCGATTTCTCTAATGCCGTCAGGGTATCTTCGAGGGTAATAAGGTTCATGTGCGGGCAACGAACACTGCAGAGACGCAGCATATCTTTTTCCGGATTCTCTGCGATAATATTATCGCCCATGCTGCATTCGGTCAGAAGAAGGTAGCGGGGCGCATTGACATTACGTACATAATCGATCATCTTCTTGGTGCTGCCGGAAAAATCGGCTTCCTCGATTACCTCAGGGCTGCACTCCGGATGAGCAAGCACTACCGTGTCAGGAAACTGTTTACGGACATTCCTTATATCCTCAACAGAGAACTGTTCATGCACTTCGCATCGCCCATGCCATCCGATAAGAACACGTTCGAAATTCTCGGGATCACGCTCGGTTTCGCCTTTGGGCAGCGATGGGAATATGATATCGATTCCGGTTTCGGCGGCGACGTTCTTAGCAAGATATTCATCCGGTAAAAATATCAGGCGATCATGTCCCTGCTCCATAAGGCGCTTGATTACCGCGCCCGCGTTCGACGATGTGCAGCAGATATCGGTCTCCGCTTTCACATCGGCGTATGTGTTCACATAGCTGACCACCGGGACTCCGGGATACTTCCTTTTCAAGTGACGCACATCTTCACCGGTAATACTTGCAGCCAGGGAACATCCCGCTTTCTCCGAAGGCAGCAAAACCGTCTTGGACGGATTCAGTATCTTCGCCGTTTCCGCCATGAATTTCACGCCGCAAAAAACAATAATATCGGCATCGGTGTTTGCCGATATTCGCGCCAGCTCCAGCGAATCGCCGGTATAATCGGATACCGAATGATACAGCGCCGGTTCCATGTAATTATGTGCGAGAATGATGGCGTTTATTTGCCGTTTGAGTTGATTGATTTTAAAAGCCAGTTCCGCCTTGTAATGCAGTTCGAATTCCGGTACTATATCGGAAAGCCGGCTTTTCATTCTGCTTAATGCTTCCTCGACGCTCTCCGCGCTCTGAATAGCATCATTATTTGATTTAACCTTTGTCGTTACCATAAGCCTAACATATCCTTTCCCCTCTCGCTCGCCATTTCGATAGGATCCCAGGGGGGATTCCAGGTCAGTTCAACAGTCGCCTTCTCCACTCCATCCATAATTTTAACTTCGTTTTCCACCTGGCTTATCAACTGGGGTCCATACGGGCAACCGGGGGAAGTTAACGTCATTATCACATGTACATGACCATTATCTCTATTTACCACATCGTATATCAAACCGAGATCCACGATACCAACCAGTAATTCGGGATCCTGAATCGGTTCCAATTGCTTAAATATTTCTTCTTTGTTCGGCATATCTACTCCGTCGTGGAAAACTCAACTTCCTTTCCCTTTTCATAGGATTCCAACGCATCCACTAAAGTTGTCCAGGAAAGCAATGCGCACTTCACTCTCACCGGAAACTGCTTTATCCCTTCCAATACTTCGAGATCGCCGACATCGATATCGTCGGGTACCCGCTCTCCTCTCAATAGCGCTCTAACTGTCTCGGCTATCTTCTTCACTTCCGAAAGCGATTTCCCCTTCACCATCTCCGCCAGTATGGAACCGGAAGAAACCGATATAGCGCACCCCATGCACCCTACATGTATATCCTTAACCTTGTCGTCTTCGAGCTCCACCTGCATCTCGATCTCATCGCCGCAAACCGGATTCTTTCCCTCGTTTTTAATATCTACTTTGTCCAGTTTCCGCTTTCCCCGTGGATTACGGTAATGATCCATTATTATATCTCTATAAAGTTCATCAAGCTGTTCATTCATTACAAAAGTACCTCCGCGCTTCCTTTAATGCTTCAACTAACTTATCAACTTCTTCTAATGTATTGTATATGTAAAAACTCGCTCTTGCCGTGGACACCACACCCAACCGTCTTGCCAGAGGCTGTGCGCAATGATGTCCGGCGCGTACCGCTATTCCTCGGCTATCCAGGAATGTCGCCAGATCATGAGGGTGTATCTCTCTGTCAATAAATGACACCGCTCCGCCGCGATGTTTCACATCGGCGGGACCAAAAATCCGCAAGTATTTGAACTCCGACAATCTCCTTAATGCATACGCGGTGATCTCCTTCTCATGCTCGCGCACCGCCTCCATACCGAGATCGCTCAGGTAATCCAAAGCAGGCCCAAATGCAACCGCATCAGCGATATTCGGAGTGCCGGCTTCGAATTTCCAGGGCAGGGAATTCCAATCGGCATGATCGAAACGCACTTCGCTGATCATTTCACCGCCATAATTAAATGGTTCCATCTCATCGAGAATCTCTTCTTTGCCATAGAGTATCCCGACTCCTGTGGGACCTAACATTTTATGCGCCGAGAACGCGTAGAAATCCGCATCGATCTCCTTAACATCCACCGGAAGATGAGGTACGCTCTGCGCGCCGTCAACCATCATTAATGCCCCCTGAGCATGGGCTTTCGCAGCTAATTCTTTCACGGGATTTATGGTGCCCAGTACATTGGACATGTGCGTAACCGATACCAATTTCGTATTCGGAGTTATGAGCTGGTCTATGTTGTCCGGATCCAGCATCCCATCAACATTAATAGGGATGTACTTTAACTCGGCTCCGGTCTCCTTTGCCAGCGCAAGCCAGGGAACCAGGTTAGCATGATGCTCCATCTCGGTCAACACGATCCGGTCGCCCTCCTTGACGTTTTTACGCCCCCAGCTATAAGCAACCAGGTTGATCGCCTCTGTGGCGCTGCGAGTGTATATAACCTCCTCGATCTTTGCGCCCCCGATGAACCGGGCAACCTTTTCCCGCGTATTTTCAAATGATGTGGTGGCTTCCTCTGCAAGTGTATGGAGTCCTCGATGTACGTTCGAGTTCTGATACTCGTAATACCTTCTTAACGATTCGATTACGCTCCACGGCTTCTGCGTGGTTGCGGCGTTATCCAGATAAACCAGCTCTTTGCCATGTATCTTCCTGCTTAGTATCGGAAAGTCGTCGCGTAAAATTTCCGGATTTAACGCTCTATCCTTCTGTTTGGTTTTTGCTATTGTATACATTTTATCACCTATTCTTCCAGGCTAATGAACACCTCATCGCCTTCGACGATCACTTTATAAGTATTTATTCCCACAACCGCCGGCATCCGGGTGGCATCTCCCGATATTATATCGAACGTCGCCCCGTGGCGAGGACACGCAATCTGAAAATCTTCTATCTCTCCTTCGCCAAGTATTCCGCCGTCGTGCGTGCATACGTTATCGAATGCATATATCTGACCTTCGACCTTCGCCAAACAGATATCGACTCCCTCGATATCGAATGTTTTCGCACGCCCCTCTTCCAGTTCATCTATCTTACATACTTGTACAGCGTTTTCTGTCTTCATTATTAATTTCTCTCCAGTTTTTCCAAAAATAACTCTCTCACCATTTCTGCATTGCTTTCGGGCAACGCCTTGAATGACGGCTCCAAAAAGCCGCTGACGATGATCCTCTCAGCGTCTTCCTTGCTTATACCCCGGCTCTTGAGATAATAAACCATTTCCGGGTCGATTGGTCCCATGGTGGCTCCATGGCTGCATCTGACATCTTCGTTTAGAATCTCTAACTCGGGAATCGATTCGGCTTTGGCTCCGTCATTCAGAAGCAGGTTGCGATTCTCCTGGTACGCTTCGCAATTTTTGGCATCTTTGTCAATACGGATCAAACCGGTGTATGCTGATTGCGCTTTATCTTTTAACACAACCTTGAAATCGAGATTTGAGTAGGTATCGCCCTCAGCATGATGATGCACCGTATGCATATCGATATGCTGCTTGCTGCCTCCCAGCACAAATCCGGACATATTGCTGCTGGCGCCTCTACCGTTTAAAATCGCGCCTGTATCGACTTTGGATATTCCACCCCCCAGCGATGCGAATACCGAATGAAAATTGGTATTGCCGCCGATGACCGCTCGTTTGGTCAGGTAGTTTTTCGAATTCTCCGACAACCGCTGGAAATTGACATAGTTGATATTGCAGGCATCACCGGCGAAAATCTCAACCACGCTGTTAACACTTTTGCCGTTCCCATTTGACTTGTTCTGGTAGTCGTCGATAATCGTAACTTGAGCGTTATTACCGATTGCCGCCAGCAGCCGGGTAAAGGTATAACTCTCGGTCGGCTGTCTGACCAGATAAATAGGTTTGTCGATTATTGTATTATCAGGAACATAGAGGAAAAAACCGGTATTCCACAAAGCGGAATTCAGCGCTTCGAACTTACCGAAACTACCACCAACCAATTTACCGAGCAATCCCGATGTCAGCCTCTCGTCATCACGTGCTGCGGAGAAGAGATTTTTGAATATTACCCCGTCATCTTCAAGCTCTATCCGGGACTTGGTTATGCCGTTTCTACCGCTGGTGTTATACCCATAAGCGGAATGCTCGGCGCGAACCAATCGCACATCGGCATGGCCGTTTTGTGACAGCACCGGCATGATACCCAGCAACTCGCGAGGATTCTCCACGTCGAAATGTTTGGGATCGCTGTATCTCCAAAGATGACTTACCCTGTTAGGCGCAGGTAAATCGTTATACGAATCCCATGCCGCCTTACGCATCTCGTAAAGCCAATCGGGCTCGAATTTGTCCTGCCCCCTGAAGTCAGTTCCCGTTTTTTGTAATACGGTTGTATCCATCTTATCCTCGAATTTTAATTTATTACCCAACTGAACCCTCCATTTCCAACTCGATTAAACGGTTCAACTCTACCGCGTATTCCATCGGGAGCTCCTTGGTGAACGGTTCGATAAATCCGTTTACTATCAGAAGCCTCGCTTCATCTTCGGTTAATCCTCTGCTGGTAAGGTAGAATACTTGCTCCTCGGCGACCTTACTCACACGGGCTTCATGTTCTATACTAACATCATCCGCATCTATCTCCATTGTGGGATATGTATCCGAACGCGAGGTCTCATCAATAAGCAGGGCATCGCATTCCACCGAAACCCTGCTGTTCTCAGCCTGCGGATATACTTTGACCAATCCTCTATACGATGATCTGCCGCCTGCCTTAGAAATCGACTTCGATGTAATTCGCGAACTGGTGTTGGGCGCGGCGTGTATCACCTTTGCGCCCGCGTCCTGATGCTGATCTGCTCCGGCGAATGCAACCGAGAGAATTTCACCCTTGGCGCCTTCTCCAACCAGGTAAACGCATGGGTACTTCATGGTCAGCTTGGATCCGATATTGCCATCCACCCATTCCACGGTGGCGTTCTTATGAGCCACCGAACGCTTGGTTACCAGGTTGTATATATTGCGCGCCCAGTTCTGGATGGTGGTGTATCTTATATAGGAATCTTCCAGCGCAATCAGCTCCACCACCGCTGAATGAAGAGAATTGGTCGAATAAACAGGCGCGGTACATCCTTCGATATAATGAATCCGGGAACCCTTGTCCGCGATTATCAAAGTCCTCTCAAACTGCCCCATATTTTCAGCATTGATCCTGAAATAAGCCTGCAGCGGCACTGATACGTTTACTCCGGGCGGCACATATATGAAAGATCCCCCCGACCAGACCGCTGAATTCAATGCTGCGAATTTATTATCCGCAGGCGGAATGACTGTAGCGAAGTACTTTTTTACTATATCCGGATGTTTCCTCAGCCCGGTGTCCATATCCATGAAAACCACGCCCTGGGATTCAAGCTCCTTTTTCATGGAGTGATAAACCACTTCCGACTCATACTGCGCCGATACGCCCGCCAGGAATTTCTTTTCCGCATCGGGAATACCCAGTTTGTCAAAAGTCTTCTTGATATACTCAGGGACATCTTCCCACCGCTCGCCCTGTTTCTCGGTCGGTTTTATATAGTAATAAATATCATCGAAATTGATCTGCCCCATCAACTCCGTGTTGCCCCACTCAGGCATAGGCTTGGACTGGAAAATATCCAGCGCCTTATGACGGAACTGCCGCATCCAGTCCGGTTCTTCCTTCATCCGGGAAATCATCTCCACAACCTCATGATCCAGCCCCTTCGCCCCTTTGTGGAAATATTCTTCCGGGTCGCGAAAACCGTACTTTTCAGCGTAATCATCGCCTATTCCGATTATATTTGTTCTGCTGTCTACTGTATCCTTAGCCATTTTATGCACCTACTTTCTCAACAACTTCCGATTTAATCCAGTCATATCCCTTATCCTCAAGCTCCATTGCCAGCTCCGGACCGCCGGAACGAACTATCTTACCGTCTTTCATAACATGCACATAGTCCGGTTTCACATAATTCAAGATCCGCTGATAATGAGTTACCACTATCGCCGCATTCTCTTCTGTTAATGTACGGTTGATACCCTCGGATACCACTTTTAGCGCATCGATATCCAAACCTGAATCGGTTTCATCCAGGATCGCAACCGACGGATTCAGCATCGACATCTGCAGAATCTCCAGACGTTTCTTCTCCCCGCCCGAGAAACCATCATTGACGTAACGAGTGGCGAAGGATACATCCATATTCAGAAGTTTGAACTTTTCCTTGAGATTCGAACGGAAATTTTTCAAAACTTCCTCATCGTCTCCATACCGCGCTTTGATAGCGGTTCGCAGAAAGTTGGCGACTGTTACCCCGGGGATCGCCGAAGGATACTGAAATGCCAGAAACAAGCCGGCAAGGGAACGCTCCGCGGCGTCCATCTCCAGAAGGTTTTCACCCTTTATCAAAGCCTCGCCTTTTGTGATTTTATATCCCGGGTGTCCGGCTAAGGCGTTAGCCAGGCTGGACTTACCCGATCCGTTCGGTCCCATGATAGCATGCTTCTCTCCTTTTCCGATTTCAAGAGAAACACCCTTAACCACTTCTTTGCCTTCCACTTCCACATGGATATCTTTGAATGCAAATATCTTATTGTTCATATTGTTACTTACCCTTGTAAATTAAATTGTTACTTTCGATTCCCGACTTGCTTCCATACCGGCTTTCATCGAAATCCTCAGAAGCTAAGTCTGTATTTTGAAACATCTTATTTACTGCGATATTGTTGTTCACTAAATCCGATAAGGTTAAATTCCTGGTTATGTTGTCTATTGCATCTCCGAAAGTTTTCCACACCTCTTTGATACTGCAATCATCCGTGTGCACACAAATTCCATTTTCCGATTCATATCTTACGCAATGACTTGGACTTCCGAACGGTTCGCCCAGCGCTTCGAGTATTTCCTTTAAAGTTGTTTTCTCCGGAGGTTTGGTCAATATATAACCGCCGTTTCTTCCGCGGATCGCTTTCACCAAACCCGACTGACGCAATATCATCATCAGTTTTCCTGCGTAAGCTATTGTAATTCCTTCATTTTCGCTGATCTCTGTCAATGCAGCGGCATCCCTCGGTTTTCTCTTAGCGAGATAAACCAGGCAACGTAAACCATATTCTTCTAATGCACTAATTTTCATATATCCGACCACGAGTGTCAACTATTCATAAAACTATACTCATTAGTCAAGTATTTTGTTCCGAATATTTACTAAATAAGTTAAGATTAACGAAGGTAATTGCGAGGAGTCCCGCAGTATGCGGGATTTCATCAGGGAGCTTCGCGCGGGAGGTTCGACCGACCTGTTATGCCCTCTCGTGGTGTCCTCTCGCGGCGTCAGGTCGCCCGACCTGACGCCGGTTGGCAAATGAGTTGTCGGAACCGCGGGATTCCGACCTACTGTTTTTGTCATTGCGAGGCGTCCCGCAGTATGCGGGACGACGAAGCAATCCCCTTCCGCTATGCGCAAGCCCGGTTCTACTTCAACAGCAGCATCTTCCGTGATATGGTTTTATTGTCACCGAATTTCAGATGATAGAAATAGATTCCCGATGATAGATTATCCCCGTTGAAAGCGACGCTGTATTCGCCGGCGGTTAGCTTTTCATCCACTAACTCCGCTATTTCCTGCCCCAACAGGTTGTACACCTTGAGGTTGACATATCCATTATTCGGTATGCCGAATTCGATTTTGGTGGAGGCGTTGAAGGGGTTGGGGTGATTTTCATGCAGCAGCACTCTCCGCGGCAAACCGGTTTGTTCGTCATAAGCAGGGATGCTTGTTTCGATTCTATGGGTAAGGTTATTTGTGTGTTGCGGGTCGTGACAGCTCATAGGCCAGGGGAAACGCTCCGGTTCGTAGGGGATATCTGTTAGCTTATAGACGAATATTCGAATAATTTCAGACCAACCAACTGTGGTAAAAGACATCTCAACAATACCATCATTATCAATATCGCCAAGTGAAACGGCACCGGGAAAAACTGGCCCATGAACCCAAAACGGAAAGTAGCTTAATAATTCACCCTCTTTATTCAATGCCCATATTCGCCCCAACCACTGCTGACTCGAATCATCCCAGACCGCCATACTGTAATTGAAAACAAAATCAAGAAATCCATCTCCGTCTATATCGCCTATGGTTGATTGATCCATATTGCCAACTCCGTATTCACCCGTCCAAAACGGCCAACCAAGCGCTATCTCCGACTCCATGTTGACAAGGAAGAAATTCCCATGGGATTTTGAACCGAAAGAAGCATAATATTCTCCCGGATTCCCGCTCTCAGCTATCGACGGTCCCGCGCGAGATTCTTCTCCATAGTACAGAGGCCAGGATTCCATCATCTCGCCGAGATGATTAAATACTCCTACATGTCCATAATCATCATCTCTGCCATATATCTGCATGATCTCCAGAGTTTCATTCCCGTCCATATCAAAGAGGATTGGCGCTCCTTTCACTTCTATCGTATCATTTCCTTCATCAAGCTCTATGGGGAAACCAGCCATGATAGATCCGTCTGCCTCCAACGCCAGAATATCGCCATTCATGCCGATAAGACCTATTCCCCCAATCACCAATTCGGGTCTATCATCCGAGTCTATATCGCCGACTGCAACATACTCGCCGTAAAAGCCTTCTACAGGCCATCCCGGAAGCATACTACCGGTATAGTCGTATACTTTAATAAGCGCGATCGTATCGGGATAAAGCTCATTTTCGGCAGTAATTATTTCCATGGCTCCGTCTTCGTTTAAATCGCAGAGCGCTAATTGAAAAGAACTTTGTCCAAGCCTGAAGGGAAAGCCCTCCATTAGAGTTCCATCACTCTCCCATGCGTATAGATATCCCGACCGCTCGGAAAGTATGCGTGAGTTGAGTACTATCTCAGGTTCTCCATCTCCATCGATATCCCCTACAACTGGCGAGTTGTTGAAACGAGAACCGCGGATGGTGGCAACATAGGGCCATCCTTCCATGTCATATCCCATATAGTTAAAGGCATATACTTTGTCTATAACGCCTATTAATATTTCTAAGTCCCCGTCCCCGTTGAGGTCATAGAATGTTAGCCCTTGACGTGGAGTTGCAAG
This sequence comes from uncultured Ignavibacteria bacterium, assembly GCA_964563085.1. Taxonomy (GTDB): domain Bacteria; phylum Zixibacteria; class MSB-5A5; order UM-FILTER-46-8; family UM-FILTER-46-8; genus WJIR01. The sequence goes on from CAZLVS010000030.1 coordinate 10,879, forward strand.
CATACCCGCCTCCAATTCGATAGGCCAGCCTGGCATTAAGGCTGGCTCTTGTGCATATGCCAAGGAGAAGAAAACTGTAATGATTATCATTATAATGAACATTAATTTCGTGATCATGGTAGGTCTCTTTCTATTAAATATATAAAAGGAGGAGAGGTAGTTAACCTCTCCTCGTAACAAACTTAATCATCATGCCCCACACAACTGGGACCCGTGCTCGTAAGATTCAAGTCTTCATACAAGGTACCGGATGTACGTTTATAACCTTGAGCAGCATCTCGTTTCTCCGGGAATTGATCTGAGATAACGGCTTTCAGACAATAATCTCCCGTCCAGAAAGTACTACCTATTTCATAATCTCCATTTCGATCAGAGTAATCGCTATCCCATTCGTCGCCAATTGTAAGTGTCACTTCTATTCCTTCAGCAGGTGATCCATCCACAGAAACAGTTCCGCTAAAGCAGTAAGGACCTCTATCTGCATCCGCCTTTTCATGCGCAGTTATCACGATTGCCGCCAACAGGCAAAAGAGGGCTATGATCGATATATATAGTCTTGCTTTCATGATTTACTCCCTAATTGATAGTTCCGTTTATTATCAAATACAAAAGAAAACCCGCAAAAAACGAAACCGGGGGACCGCGGATAGTTGACGGATACATATCCCTAACCGCCCCCCCCTTAATAACTTATGAATTTGGTCGCTTTGGAGCCCGTGCATAAATCACTTATTGTATCTACCTTTTATATCAGACTTAATATAACTATCCGGATTCCGCTTGTCAACATTGTTTTCATGTTATATTGCATACATTATGTTATTGGTGTAATTCACTTATGGTAGTTTGAAAAAGCTATAGCCTCAGGCGGGCTTAGAACTCATGCGCTGCCTCAGAAGCCGGTGTCTTCTGATTCTATGAAATCCATTTGCCTTACCAAGGGCTTGTAAGCTCTCCAGCTAAGAACCGTTTTCCGCTTCCTAATTACATTTTCCTTGCTAATATCTCCATATTCGCATTAATAATCACTTCGGAACCTTCCACCAGGGAATCCGTTGATTACTATATATTTAAACAAGGGAGATTATATGCTCAGAAGAGATAAAGCCGCATTGGTGATAATAGATGTACAGGGCAAACTGGCAACCTTAATGTACAATAAGGATAGGCTGTTCGATAACCTGGGTAAAATTATCCGCGGAGCCAAAGTACTGGATATACCGATTATCTGGAATGAACAGATACCGGATAAACTGGGAGAAACCATAACGGAGATAAGAGAATTATTACCGCATCAGGAACCACTGGTCAAAAAATCATTCAGTTGCTGCGACAATCAAGGATTTATGGATCAGCTTCAGGACCTTCAGCGCAACCAGGTGCTTTTGGTTGGTATCGAAACCCATGTCTGTGTATATCAGACCGCAATCGACCTGCTGGCTCAGCGATTAGAAGTTTATATAGTTGCCGATGCCGCTTCATCCAGACATGAAATTGACTACCAAATCGGTATCCAGGCAATGACCGCCGCAGGCGCCAAAATAACCAGTGTTGAAATGGCATTCTTCGAGATGCTGAAATTTGCTGAAGGAGACGATTTCCGGCAGATAATCAAAATCATAAAATAACGTTAGCCGTTCGTCTGGAAATCCTTAATTACGCATATTACAGTTATTGAAATCAATAAAAAAAGGTTGCGTATTGCGGGAAAAAACATATAATCAAAAGATTATATAATTGTCGAAGGAGTGTAAGAGGAGAGAATGAAGTTTATTAATACCAAGAAAGCGCCGGGAGCGATAGCTCCTTATTCTCAGGGAGTGGTGTTTTTCGACGGAAGACTGGTCCAGACTTGCGGACAGATTCCGATGGATGCTGCAGGTGGAGTCGTTCATGGTGAAATCGAGGAACAGACTAAGCAGGCATTAAACAATATTGAAGAGATTTTAAAAGCGGCCGGCAGCGATAAGGGCAAAATCGTAAAAATTACGATATTTCTCAGCGACCTTTCCAATTTCGAGCGTATGAATACTGTATATGCCGAATTCCTGGGAGAGCACAGGCCGGTTCGTTCCACGGTAGAGGTAAGTAGATTGCCCAAAGATGTCTTAATCGAGATCGAGGCTTTGGCGGAGATATAGTACAGATTTTCTTAAGCCCAAATATTTATCGAAAGTTGCATCGCGATCGCTAAACCGCCCTGTTTGATAAAATGTTACAAAGCGTCAAAGATAAAGAAGTTACCGTGTTGGGGTTTGATTTATGCAATTGCTCTCCTGAAGAAGGAGTGGAAATTCTGGATGAAGCTATAGAATCGGGCAAAAAAGCCAGAGCGATGATCGTTAATGCCGCCTGTGTTAACATATCATTCGAAAACCGCGAATACAGGGAAGCCGTGCGCAGGTTTGATGTCAGATTCGTTGATGGAGTCGGTATTTTTATTGCGGGCAAGGTACTAAGGGGCGTTTCCTTTCCCAACCTGGCAGGAACCGATTTCGGCGAGGATCTCCTGAGGAGATGTGTACAGAAGAACTATCGAATTTACTTCCTGGGCGCTAAACCGGGAGTTGCTGAAACAGCGGCGCTTAATATAAAAGAAAAATATCCGAATATAAATATCGTTGGCGCTCATCATGGCTATTTTAAATCCGAGGAAAATGACAGGGTGATCGAGGATATAAATAATTCGGGTGCGGACGTATTGCTCGTATGCTTCGGCAAACCCCGTGAGGTTCTCTGGGTAGATAGATATTTCGAATCTCTAAATATCAAATTGGCGATGCCGCTGGGAGCCTTCTTTGATTTCCAGTCCGGGAACGTAGTGAGGGCCCCTCTATGGATCAGGAAAATGCGGTTTGAATGGCTTTATCGATTGGTAATTGAACCAAGGCGATTGTGGAAAAGATACGTTGTTGGGAACATGGTATTTATTGGTCGGGTTTTACGATATAAGCTTAATGGTAGGAGCTGATAACTAATCTGTTTATTTATCTAATTATATTGACAAGAGTATTGAGATATATTTTATTGGCTTGTTCAAAAGTCTACTCTTGGGTAAAATAGCACTAATAATTACCGATTCATAACTATATAAGACCGAGATGGTAAATGGCACAGTTTTAGGAAGAAGGAAAATGAAAAGTTGGAAAACAACTATTATAGCGTTACCGGTATTGTTGTTGTCGATATTAGTGTTCGTTGGTTGCGGAGGGGGCGGTAAAAGGGGCGTTGAACTAACCAAGGCTCCCGAACCGATTTATGAGCCGGGTGTCTCTCCCCCGCCGCCTGAGTATCAGATAGGTGTTGGGGACGTACTGGAAGTAAAGTTCTTCTACGATCCTGAACTCAACGAGACTCTTTTGGTGCGTTCCGACGGTCGGATTACCTTGCCTCGACTCGGTGATTTCGTTGTTGTTGGACTTACGCCGACCGAGGTCGATAGTATTATAACCGAAAAATATTCGGAAATTTTAAAAGAACCGGATATAACGGTTCAAGTGAGGGAATCCGCAGAAGAGGTCGTCTATGTCCTCGGCGAAGTAAATAGGCCGGGACCGGTACCTATCCGCGGACGCCTAACGGCGCTTCAGGCTATCGCTGCTTCGGGAGGTTTCACTTATTCATCCAACTCGTCATCTGTTATTGTTTTTCACTCCGACGGATTGCACAAACCGACAGCAGAAAGGTTAAACTTATCAAAAGCATTGAGCCAAAAGAAGCTTAATGAGAATATCTATCTGTCGGGATATGATATTATATATGTTCCCCAGACATTTGTCGGAAAGCTGAATGTTTTTGTCGACCAGTTCTTTACGAATATGTTTGGTCCTTTGCTGGATACTTATATACGGGGATATGACGCTTATCGCATCAAGGATAGATACGATTTTTACACGCGCAGAGGACTTCAATAGACAATCTATTTAGAGGGTTGAATTTATAATGTCAAAGAATCCGAAAAACAGCATCTCAGAACCTATAATTCTATACAAAAATGACAACGTCTCGAAAACTTTCGCGACTATGCGGAGTAAAATGTTAGACAGCGAAGGCGAGAACACTATTAGAAGCATTATGATGACCAGCGCCATACGCGGCGAAGGGGTGTCTACGGTGGCGTTGAATTACGCGGCGGTAACAGCGGAATCCGACGGTAGTCGCGTTCTGCTAATCGATTCCAATTTGCGGCATCCCTCTCTGCACAAGGTTTTCGGCGTGGATAATTCAGTAGGCCTCTCCGACGTTCTTTTTGCAGATATCGACTTGAAACAGGCAATACAGAATTCGGGAATGCCGAATTTAGATATATTACCGGCTGGAGAATATAAGGTTAACCTAAACCGCTTATTTAGCAGATCGTCGGTTAAGCGAGCTTTGGACAGGATAAATAATTCCTATGATTCGATTATTTTAGATAGTCCGGCCGTAACAGCGTTCCCGGATGCTTCCACTATCGCCGGAGCTGTCGACGGAGTACTGCTGGTTATAGCGGCGCACAGGACACGGCGTGAGGTGATAACCGAGGCTATTAGCCGGTTAGAAAGCTCTGGCGCCCATCTGGTGGGAACGACATTGAATAAACGCGCCTATGTAATACCGGCGACTATATATAACAAATTGTAAGCGAGTAGAGGTAGGAAAATGTCACAATTTGGCAGCTCTGCAAGAGACCTATTATATATGATATTCAAGAGAAAAAAGCTTATCCTTTGGGTATCCGGCGGTTTTTTCGCCTTTGTACTGTTTTTTACGCTGCTTAAGACACCAAAATATAACGTATCAACAATAGTTTATATTCCTGCAACGGTTTATGAGGAAAGCTTGTTCGGCGGCGAGGGGCAGAGCCCTCTGATGGGTCCCTATTCGCCCGCACGTTCCAATACTGAAATAGCTATCGTCAACAGCCGTCCCGTTTGTGAACGTGTCGTTGCTCTATATAATCTGCATACCAGAGAAATAGAGGATCCGACCTGGCGCGATGATATAAAAAGCGCCATCAAGTGGCCTATCAAGCAGGCAATCAGTTTGGTCAAGAGTATCCTCGGTCTCCCGGATGTAGAGCTCAGCGAAGAGACCAAATTCGAGAATGCGGTAGGTGCGCTTCAAGCTAATGTCACGGCGGAGCCGGTTCCATATTCGAGCGTTATTAAAATAAGCTACAAGGATCGAGATCCGGTGATGGCTGCCAAAATATTGAATTCGGTTACAGACGAATACCTGAATCAGCACCTGGTGATGAATATTAACCAGGCGAAAAGCTCCTTTTATAATGAGCAAATCACCGCTGTGCAAGCGAAGTTGGCTCTAATGGAAGATCAGTTTTCGCAGTTTAAAAGCAAAGAGGAGCTTATTTCTTTCGAGGAACAGGAGAAGGGAATGCTTGCACGGATTTCAAGTTACGAAAGCGCTCTTACTGAAATCCGTAAAGAGATCATAAGCCAGCAAAACAAGTTAGACAAAATCGCAAGTTATATGCGTCGGAATCCATCGGTTCTAATTCCTTCCAAGGAACTCGCAGAGAATCCTTTAATTGCGCAGTTAAATCGGGATTTGGTAAATAAAAGACTTCAGTTAGCCGAACTCAGGCAGAAGTATACCGAAGAGAGCCGGCAGGTTGTCGAAACCCAAAAGCAGATTGAGGATTACGAACATCAGATTCGCGCTCAGGTCAACGAGCAGTTAGAATTGGAGACCTCGACTTTGGATAAATTAGTTGCCGAGGAGAATGCTCTGGAAGCCACGATTCGCGGTTTACGAGCCGCATTGCTCTCCCTTCCCAAAAAGGAAGTAACCTATCGAACGCTGGAATCGAATATTCAGCAGGAACGCGCTCTGCTGACAAGTCTGCGCGAGAAATACGAGGAAGCGTTAGTGGAAGAAGCGACCGACAGCCGTTCCCGATGGGTAAAAGTAATCGAGTATGCCCACGTACCGCAGGATCCCAGCTCACCCAACGTGATGCTTTACTTGTTCGCAGGTTTTGTTTTGAGTGTTCTCGGCAGCTTGACTTTGGTTGTTATGCTGGAATATTTTGATCATACAATTGACACGCCGGAGGATTCGCTTCACCATCTAAAGCTGCCCGTGCTGGGATCCGTAGCTGAAATCTAAACCATTATCGCAGCATGCCTTTCCGAAGCAATAGTTACAAGCAATTAAAATATGGCAAACTGAGTTTCAGCATCATTGCCGGATTGCTTATCATAACTATGATGAGCGCTTTTGTGCTTAACATTATTCTGGAACGAGAAGACGGCACTAAATGGCTGATGATGATAATTGGGGGATTATCTTTAACCGTTTTGCTTTTTCTTATTGAGGATCGCAAAACATTCCTGATGGGCTTTATTGCATTCTCAACAATGATTTCCCTGGATATCGGCTTGCGGGGAAGACCGACGGGATTTCATGGCACCTCAACGCTTACGTTAAATCTGACACATATTCTGATGGCTCTGATGTATGTTTTGTGGGCTATTGAGGCTGTAAGGGAGAAAACCGGTAAGATTCATGTTAAATTCATCCCACTAATATCCTTTGCTTTATTCATCGCCTGGTCAGGATTATCCGCTACAAAAACCACGCCTGACATGCAAGGTGTGGAGATTAACAAGATGGTGCCTTATGTTCTTAATTTCTTTCTCTTTTTCTACTTAGTCAACAACATCAGGAAATTCAAGCACTTCAGGGCAATTCTAATCGGACTCTCGGCGGGATTACTGCTTCATTCGGCACAGGGATTGGTTCAGGCGGCAACCGGACGTTTGGTCACCATTCCCCTTATTACTGCGGGAACCGCCACCAAGCACGCAACCGGAGCCGAGAGAGTGCTAAAGGGGGCGACGACCGGGGGTGAAGTGAGAATAGAAGGCGGCGCCAAACACCCAAATGCATTGGCAAGAAAACTCAGTTTGTTTATTCCGGTGTTGCTTTTAGTCGCTCTATTTTACAAAAAGGAACTTCTGCTGCGCCTATTTTTTGCCGGCACTGCCTTTTTAGCACTAATCTCCGTTTTACTCTCTCTGTCACGTTCCGGCTGGGGCGCTTTGTATTTTGCATTGGCTTATGGCTCTATATTGTTAGCGTATAAATACAAAGTATTAGCAAAAGTGGTTGTTGCAGCCATTTTCATACATCTTATTGCAGCCGTTCCGATATTAACGACGGACAATCCCATATCAAGAAGAATAGCGGAGACCGGCGTTTCATTTGAGGAACAAAGGGGTAGTGCGTACAGTCGCATCTACCACTTCCAAGCAGCATACAATTACATCTCGAATAATCCTATGTTAGGTGTCGGACTGGGAATGTATGCCAGGGAATTAGATAAATATGATAATACGCCGCTTCAGATGGCATATCATGGGAAGGTCTCGGTTCATAATACATTTTTATTTTTCGCGGGCGAAAGCGGATTACCTGCGCTTGTACTTATTTTAACCTTTTTTGGCTCCGTCTTCTATTATGGACACAAACTCGCTAACCATCCCTCACCATTGGCGAAGCTGATAGGCGTTGGGCTGAATATGGGGCTACTAAGTACATATATCGCTTTAACATATACCGCTTATCCGCTGGAGTATTTAACTTCTATCTGGGTACCATTGGCTGCTATCTGTGCAATTTATCTGAATCCTCATCTATTCCGCGGCAATAGCTTCGATGATTAACCTGTTAGTACGCAACACTTCTATCAACCTCATAACCGAAACGCTTACCGGTGTCTTCGGAATGGCTGTATTCATGGTCGCCGGAAGGGTACTGGGACCGGAGAAGTTCGGAATTTACGGCTTTGCTATGTTGGTGGGGATGGTCTGGAGTCAGATTCCCGCTTTCGGTTTTGATAAATTAGTTGCCAGGGATATCGGCAAAGACAGTGAGAAAGCGCCTGAGTATTTTTCGCATATCTTTTCCGTAAAACTTCTTCTCTCCATACCTGCAATGCTTTTTGTGTTGTTTATAGTCTGGATTCAGGACTATTCGAGGGAAAAGGAATTGGTCATAATAATTGTTAACTTCACTATGATCGCATTCACTTTTGTTACTTTCATCTCGGCATTCTTTAGGGCTTTGCAGCGCGCCGAATACGAGGCATTTTTGCGTATCCTGCTGCGGGTTGGCAACTTAGTACTGGGAATCAGTACGCTGCTTGCCGGATTTGGCTTGCTGGGATTTACTCTGTCTCAAGGATTTATGGGATGTCTGGCAGTTGGTGGAGGATTGATTTTTCTGAAAAAGAAATTCATCCCGCTTCATTTGAGCTGGAATTTAGCAGAGATGAAAGCTTATCTGAAAAAATCTCTTCCCTTTATTCTCCTGTCTTTGTTGGTTATGTTTTATGTAACTGTCGGCGGAATCATCGTTAATATCTATAAAGGCGACTATGATACCGGGATCTACACCGCCGCCGGCAAATTAATCCAATTCCTGATGTTCATACCTACTGCTATGACAGCCGCTTTTCTTCCGGCAATGTCCAAACTGAACTCTGATCCCAACAATAAGGCGCTTTTCGTGAGAATCTATGGTTATGTCTTTAAATATCTTTTCATAATCGGAATAGCTATAGCCAGCGGATTTACGGTGTTGGGGGAGGAAATCAGCACATTTATCTATGGCGGCGAGTTTACCGAAAGCGGAAAGCCATTGATGATAATGGGATGGGCGATGGTGTTTTCATTTCTCAATTTCGTTATGGTTAATACGATTATAGCAGTCGGCAAAGAGAAGTTGACTCTATATGTTTCAGCGGGAGGCGTTGTTCTTAGCACAGGCATAAACCTTCTGGTTGTGCCGCTTTACAGTTACAACGGCGCCGCAGCCTCCACATTATTTACCGAATTAGCCATTTGGGCGGCTCATTTCTTCCTAATCAGACCGTATCTGGGCGCCCGGTTTAGCTTCGTCAAAATCGTTCATAAGCCGTTTTGGATAGCGATAATAATGGGCGTCGTTCTTATGGTTGCCATCAACTACGTTCATCTCTTGGTTTGTGTTTTCGGAGGCGCTGCTTTATTTTTATCCCTGCTCGTTGCTTTCAAGGCTATAGGTTTCGATGAAATAGAACTGATCAAAAAGCTTATAGCCACCCGAGGAGCCGCTCAGGAGTGATATGCGGATTCTTTACCTCAACTATGCCGCATCTACACCTTATCGGGTTCTGGGAATGGCAAGCGGATTGGAAGGTCAGGGGCATGAGGTTCTGCTGGTTCATCTCAATCCCTTAATTGATAAGGGATTGAAAGGCGAATTACATGCTCGGGAAGTTATCTCGGAAGAATCAGTCCGAAATATCGGAATCCGGGGGATTCTCAAAGAGACCTTACGGATGATTCTCTCCAATTTGAAGCATATTCCAAAAGAGCTTCAGCTTATCAGTAGATATAAACCGGAATTGGTGTTAGCGCGCTGGGAATCCACATGGTCAATTCTTGTCACCACAAAACTACTCAGGACACCTTTTATTCTGGATACCGATGGTCCTATGATCGAAGCTTTCCAATTCGGGCAGAATACCGCTCCTCCATTTTATCTCCGGATCGAGAAATTTTTAGTTAAACGTGCACCCGCGGTTGCGGTAATATCCGCTCAAATGGCTGAACATTATCGTAAATTCGGTTTATCTGTAAAGCGAATTGAGGTTTGCCCTAACGGGATAGATCCGGGTAAGTTTAATATGGAGGTTGATGGCAAGACAGTTACCGGGAAATACGGTATTCAGAATAAAGTTGTTATTGGTTTCATGGGAAATATCGCTCCCTGGCATGGATTAGACAACCTATTGCAGGAATTTCCCTTGATTGCGGCTAAATTTCCCAATACGGTTTTACTGTTAATTGGTTTTCAACTAAACTTAGACAAAATCGGAGAACAACTGAAGGCTAAGCTTGAACCATACGGCGATCGTATAATATCCGCCGGCAGAATAGACATCTCAGAGATACCCTCTTACCTCAAAGCGATTGACATAGCGGTATTGCCCTACCCGTATATGGACTTTTTCTATTTTTCGCCGGTAAAACTGTTTGAATATATGGCGGTAGGCTGCGCGGTGGTGGCGCCGGACGCCGGGCAGATCAGCGAGGTGATCTCCGATGGCGAAAACGGGCTTTTGTTTCCGGCAGGCGACCATAGGTTAATGGTGGCAAAAATCGAAACATTAATAGAAAATCCCGATTTAAGAAAGAAATTCGGCGAAAATGCCGCTAAGGATGTATCAAGAAGTTATACCTGGGAAAAGTGCGCAACCGGATATGAGATCCTGTATAGAAGAATCTACAGCACAGCAACTTAATATTTGTCAAGAATTCTGAAGACTTGAATTGAAGAAATGTCGAAAGTACAGCTCAGAAAACTCCCTTATCCATACAAAGCCGCTTTGACAATCGCCAATGACCTCGACAATATGGCTCTTGATGATTTCATCGAAGTCAGAAAATTCCTCAATACAGACATGGAAACATCCATGGGGAAGGGTGTAAGTCTGGAGATCGGGGATACTTTCTGGTGTTATTCTCTTCTGCCCTATGAAGTTACCTATTTCAAGGATTTGAGCACAGTTCGTACCGGCTATGCGGATATTTTGCTGGAGCTGATTAAAACCGGATATCTGGATTGCTTTCATGCCTATGGGGATTTCAATCGCTGGGAAAATCCCGAAAATCCGGTCTATTTCAGCAGAAAGCTGGCGGAGCAGGCCGCAGAGGAGCTCTCTAAAAGAGGAGTAAAATTCGATACTTTTATCAACCATGGAGACAATTACAATATCCAGAATGTAGCCGGACAGCTTCTTGACAACCGAGGGGATATGCCGGGTCAGGATGCTTATCATAATGATATCACCATGGATACTCTGGGAGTGAAGTTTTACTGGGCGGGAGATTTAACCGCGGCTATCGGGCAGGAGAGAGCCTTGAATCTCGGGGATTACAAATATTATGCATTCAAAACCGAGCATTTCTTTAAGGGAATCATAAAAGATGTTTTGGGTAAAAGTAACCGGAAGAGAAAGGTTTATGGCAACCAATTGCTGCGCGGATTACGTCTTCGCGATGGAAGAACTGCGATGGAGTTCCCCCGTTATTGCTATGATTATAAATATATCGAAAAACCGCCGGGAAGACCGGTTCTGCAAAAGCAATTATCCGATGATATACTCAATCGCCTTATCAAAAGCGAAGGATTCATGGTTATTTACACCCATTTCGGGCAACCGAAGGAGAGGGAAACAGCGGGGTTATTTGGTCCGAGCCTGGTTGAACGTTTCCGCGGATTAAAAAACTATGCAGATAAAGGTGATATCTGGGTTACGACAACTTCTCGTATGCTGCGATATGCTTATGAATCTAAATATCTAAATTGGGAGTATGATATAAAACCAAATGGAGAAATTCATATCCGAATTAATGGAATAGGGGGACCTTTGGATATAGAACCTGTATATCAGGGAATCACATTCTATACGCCTGAGCCGGAGAAGACCTCGGTATATATATTTGATGAGAAAGCCAAAAATCTAAGCAGAAATCCAAGCGATAGCAAAGGGCTAAGCAGCGTCAGCATCGCCACTCAAGCCCTTGAATTTCCAATAGACGCAATTAGTTAAAGAGAAATATCGAATTTTGTCTATTCAACCGGTTCAAACGCATCTGCAGGCGCTCCACAAACCGGGCAGATCTCCGGAGGAAACTCACCGCTTTCTTCATAACCGCAAACAGTGCAACGCCATCTCTTGATGTCCGAATCTGACATAGTAATTCCTTAGCTTAAAAGCAATATCATATCGGCAAATTTTAACACTATAAATGTTATTGCTTTAAGATGCAAAAGTCAAGGCTTATACGTCGAGAGTTTAAGAAAGCGGTTCCCGGCGAAACCGCCTGCATGAAGAAGAAGGTCTGCGGGAAACAAAATCGAGCATTTCAAGTAGAATAGATACACAATCCCCTTTATTCGATGTGGGATAATGATTATCAAATCTATATGGACTTTAATCTGTAATCGGTGGAATTATGGCAACAACATTCTCAGCAAGTCACAGGTCGGCAAGGATGAAATTACGCGATAATGCGAAAATACTGTTTTTGGGTAATTCACTCACTCATGGGGTGTTCGGCGAATCATATATTAAAATCCTGGACAATATGATCAAAAGGAGATTTCCTGATATAGACTACAGGTTGATAAACAAGGGGAGGTCCGGAGATACGGTCTATTCATTGCTGCGAAGGGTGGAACGGGATGTAATCTCGTTGAATCCGCATATTGTTTTCATCTTGATCGGGGCAAATGACATCTTGCTTAAGAATGCGGAAAATTTAGAAATACTTCAGGAACATTCCGGATTGAAGGACCAAATACCCTCAGAGGATATCGCCGAATTCAAATCCAACTATCGTAAATTGATTAACCATATAAAGAGGTTCTTAAGAACGCGGCTTGTGCTGTGCTCGACCGGCATAATCGGCGAGGACTTAAAAAATCGCTATAACCGTCAACTGGTTCATATAAACATAGCGATCAGAAAAATGGCGCTGGATTATCATCTTGATTTCATTGATATAAATGCCGCTTTCTACAGGGAATTACAGGGATTTAAGCCGCATGAAGATTATATTCCGCGCATGCCCGATATTTATGAAGACCTGGAGAGACTAAAATCCAAGTCTGCGGATAAACTATCCGAGGAGAGAGGATTGAAAGTAACTTATGACGGCGGGCATTTGAACAGCAGGGGCGCTGAAATAATCGCCACCCAGTTATACGAATATTTGACGAATTAGCCCGGATAATTCATAAGACCCATTAATCCGCAGCCGAAGGCTCGTCCTTCGGGAGTTCAATAGAAGTAGTTCATATACGGATTGGAATTGAGTATCTCAAAGAAACATCGGAAGCACAAGGCTACCGATTACGAAATTTATGAATAATCCAGGTTATATTTAACTCCGCCGCAGATATCGGTAACTATCGGATCAGCGGTGGGATTACCTGCATATCCGGTCAACCCAAACCGCCCGCCGGGCTGAACTACAACCGGATCATCGTCGGGAGTCATGTCAACATCACAACAAAGATATGGTTCATGGAAAATATGCCGCGCTATATCCCGAGACAAAGGATCATAATGATCCTGGCACTCCTGTAATGCCCGCCAATCGCCTTGCCAGCTATTTAACCGATGGAAAACACAGGAATCGCCATTTATAGAGATTCCCTGTATCGACACCCATCCGAATTCGCTGCCGCAGGGATTAGAAAACGGAGCTATCCACTCTACTAATTCGTATTGCCCTTTATAGATGATAATAAAGGCGCCAAAAAACGTCATATACTATGTATGGTCCTATTTCAATGTCGCTCAATTATCTGTTGCCAAATTCCGGCGTTTTTCCTATATATATCTTTTATAAATACGCTCATGGGGCGTTTTTTATTAATATGACCATTATAGGAATTCTACTCAATATAGTCGGTTTCTTTGCATTGCTCGAAGGCTGTCTGGGAGTTACATCACCGCAGACTGCTAAATCGCTTCTGAGATACCTTTTGGATAATCTCAGCGTGAAGGCAATTCGGGCTTTGGCGTTCGTTTCCGGGGTTGTTTTTGGGATAATATCGATTGGAGTTGCGACCGGTATCCCCCGTGACAGCTCCATTTTGGATTATATACTGATTTTGGTTTCGTCAGTGCTGGGAATATTTTATATTGTACTGGCGATATCGCTTCCCGCCGATTTCAAGGAATCGGAGATTGTGCGGCAATTACTGGATGTCTCCAATGCGCAATTCCGGCTGTACGAAACGGGTGCCTTGATTTTCGGAATTTTCTGTGTTTTCATTTCAATCAGATATTGACTAATTTGTAGGATAAAGTAATGTTCAACAAGATATTGATTGCCAACAGAGGCGAGATAGCTATTCGGGTAGCATCCGCCTGCAGACAGCTTGCCGTACCGACCGTCGGGATTTATTCCGAACCGGACCGTGCGGCTAAGCATGTTCAGTTCACCGACGAAGCTTATTTGGCGGGCTCGGCGGCGCCAACCGAGAGTTACCTCAACATCGATAGGATAATTGAAATAGCCAAGCAGTCCGGATGCGATGCTATTCATCCGGGATACGGTTTCCTTGCCGAAAACTCCAATTTCGCTCAAAGATGCGAAGATGAGGGGCTCACATTTATTGGCCCGCGTGCGGAAACCATCCGTCTCCTCGGTTCAAAGATCGAAGCGCGGAAATTGGTCATGGATGCCGGCGCCCCTGTGATACCGGGCGTGACATTGGAAAGCGAGGACGTTAAAGAGGTTCACAAAGCCGCGCAAAGTGTTGGATTTCCCATCTTGATCAAAGCTTCCGCGGGAGGCGGAGGAAAAGGGATGAGGATAGTCGAATCGGAAACGGAGCTGGAGGAAGCGGTGATATCGGCATCGCGCGAAGCTAAATCCGCATTCGGCGACGGTACGGTGTACATTGAGAAACTACTCAGCAAACCGCGGCACGTGGAAATCCAGATACTCGCTGATTCCACCGGAGATTGCGTATATCTTTTCGAGCGCGAATGTTCGATACAGAGGCGGCACCAAAAAATAATCGAGGAGACGCCATCACCGGCTTTGACTCCGGAAATCCGAAAGGAAATGGGGGAAGCGGCGGTGAGAATAGCCCAAGCCGCTCAATATTTAAACGCCGGTACGGTAGAGTTCCTTCTGGATGAGGACAAAAGTTTTTATTTCCTGGAGGTGAACACTCGAATCCAGGTTGAGCATCCGATTACCGAGATGGTCACCGGTGTTGATTTGGTAGCGCGGCAGATAGAGATAGCCGCCGGAGCGAAGCTGCCGTTCAAACAGGATGAATTAACACAACGGGGTCATGCGGTGGAATGCCGTATTTATGCCGAGGACCCGGTTAACAATTTCTTCCCTGCATCGGGAGAGATACTGCTTTGCTCGGAGCCGACCGGACCGGGAGTCCGCTGCGATTCCGGTATATTTACAGGCTACGAAGTGACGGTTCATTACGATCCTATCCTTTCTAAGCTGATAACATTCGGCGAAAACCGCGAGCAGGCATTGGATAGGATGTCTCTGGCGCTGAAGGATTACGTGGTGCTGGGTATTAGGAATAATATCCGTTTCCTGCGCGATGTGATAGACCATCCGGAATTCCGCAAGGGGAATACCGATACAGGATTTCTTCCGCGGCATTATCCTGAATATACGTTGCCTGAGGGTAAGCCGGAACATCTGAATTATGCTCTCGCTGCTGCCATAAATCATCTGGGAAGGAAAACAACCACAGCGGCGGTTATCGGAGTTGCCGAACAACCGACGCCCTGGCAAACTCTTGGCTCGTACCGAATGTTTTAGGAGATAAAGAATGGAACTGATTTATAATACCGAAGTATTGTCCACCGAGATATCCAGATCAGAAGATGGGTATCTGCTCTCTATCGGCGACAAAAGCATTGCTTTCAAAATACGCGATCTTTCTCCGGGTGTATATTCGTTGATTGCTGATGGGAAGTCCCTGAAGGTATATGTCGCCAACGACAACGAAGCGATTTATGTCAATGTCGATGGCGATGATTTCGTTTTTGATATCCCGCGTGATGACGCCGAATTACGTTCGGAAGCGACCGCCGTCGGAGGCGCAGATGATTTCCAGGTGCTGCCCCCCATGCCCAGCAAAGTTGTTAAAATAATGGTTGAAGTTGGGCAGAAGGTTTCGACAGGCGAGGGGTTGGTGGTGCTGGAATCTATGAAGATGGAAAACCTGGTGAAATCGAAAGTCGATGCGATCGTCGAAGCGGTAAACTTTGTCGATGGTGATCTGGTTGATACCGGTAAAGTAGTGATCAAGTTAGCGCCGATTGAGTAGCAGATAGATAGCGTTTTTAATATAACATTACCCCTTTCCGATAAATGGAAAGGGCTATTTTTATGGGAAATAATAATTACGACATCATAATCATCGGAGGCGGGCATGCCGGATGTGAAGCCGCCTTTGCCGCCGCCAAAATGATCGACGGCGTTCTGCTTCTGACCGGGTCGGTCGATGCCCTGGCGCGGATGTCCTGTAATCCCGCTGTCGGCGGACTGGCGAAGGGGCAGCTAACCAAGGAGATCGACGCCCTCGGCGGAATCATGGGGGTAGTGACCGATGAAACCGGACTCCAGTTTCGCCTGCTCAACCGCTCCAAAGGTCCGGCGGTGCAATCGACACGAGTGCAGTGCGGCCGGCGGCAGTATGAACTGACCATGAAGGAGAAACTGCTTGCTGTTGACAGCCTGACCATTGCCGAGAAAATCGGATCGAAGCTGATAGTCGAGGGCAAAAAGGCGGCTGGTATTGTTTGCGATGATGGATGCGAATATTTCGGTAAGGCGATCATTATAACATCAGGCACTTTTTTAAATGGTTTGATTCATATAGGAAGGAAGAACTTTCAAGCCGGCAGGATAAATGAGAAGCCGGTTGCCGGACTTACCGAATGCCTGAACGAACTGGGGATAAGAGCGGGTCGTTTAAAGACCGGCACCCCGCCGCGTCTTGACGGCAACAGTATCGATTACGATAAATTCATCATCCAGCCCGGCGATCTGCCTCCGCCGCATTTCTCGTCGCGCGTAAGACTTCCGGATGATATCGAACAGCTCCCCTGTTACCTGGGATACACCAATCATAGAACTCACGAGATATTGAAATCAGGGCTGGATGATTCCCCGCTGTTCCGGGGTATTATCCAAGGAGTCGGTCCCCGCTACTGCCCATCGATTGAGGATAAGGTTGTGAGGTTTGGCGATAAGGAGCGACATCAGCTTTTTATTGAACCGGAAGGGCTTAACACCTCGGAGGTTTATCTCAATGGATTCTCCTCCAGCCTGCCTGAGGAGATTCAATATAAAGCGTTGACCTCTATCCCCGGTCTGGAAAATGTGGCGGTAAACCGCCCGGGGTATGCTATCGAGTATGATTATTTCCCCTCATCGCAGATATGGCTTACGATGGAGTCCAAAATTGTCGACAATCTCTACTTCGCCGGGCAGGTGAACGGCACCTCCGGCTATGAGGAAGCCGCCGCCCAGGGCCTGATGGCGGGTGTTAACGCCGCGCTGAAAATCCGTCGCGAAGAACCGTTTATACTGAAACGTTCCCAGGCATATATCGGGGTGCTGATCGACGATCTCACCACCCGCGCCATCGACGAACCTTACCGGATGTTCACCTCCCGCGCCGAACATCGGCTGGTACTCCGCGAGGATAATGCGCGCGAACGGCTGTCCCGTTATGCCTATCAATACGGGCTGATTTCCAAACAGGAGTATAAAGCGATTGAACATGTAATCAGGAAATCCGATGCGGAACGGGCGCGGCTGGAGCGGGTATTCGTTTATCCGAAAGAGATTGCGAAGGCGGCGGAGGTCCGCAAGGATCCTGACCGGAAACTATCCTTAGCGGATGCGCTGCGGATACCGGGCGTAACTGAAGACGATATCTCGCAAGCTGATTCGGAATTCTCCGCGCTTCCTGACGATATCCGCAAACGCACCGAGATCGAAATCAAATACTCCGGGTATATCGAACGGCAGAACCGTGAGATCGCCCGCATGGAGAAATTGGAGAACACCAGAATTCCTGCTGATATCGACTACATCACCATCAAAGCTCTAAAAAAGGAAGCGGCGGAAAAACTTCAGCGATTCAAACCGTACACGCTGGGACAAGCCTCCCGTATCGCCGGCGTTTCCCCCGGGGATATATCAGTGTTGATGGTGTATATTAAGAGAAGTAGGCATTCTCAGACTGATGACAACGTATAAAAGTCCATTGGAGACCCCGCGTTTCAACCCCCCTGAGGCGGGTAAACATTTTTATAAGCCTTTGGCTTATAGAATAGTAGGTTGGGTTCCGAGCGAATGTAATGAGCGAGAAACCCAACACCATCTCATAATCCACCGGCGGCATCCGCCATCAATCAAGGGTGTCGGGTTTCTCTCTTCGTTCGGACTTGTCCGCCCCGAGCGGAACCCGATCTACACCGGAGCAGCCTGGTTTAGTTTCTCCCGTGCTGTCTCCATTTGCTGATAGATAAATTGGTAGTCGAGAGGTATCTCTTCTGAGGTTTGGTGGCGTTTAGTCGGATCAGCGGGATTTTTGAGCTTGCCGCCAAGTCCCAAAAAGTTATCCAGTTTTTCTACTTCGCTATTGCCAGAAAAGAAGTCCTCATATTTCAATACGATTTTATCATTGGGTTTATTCATAAAATTCTATTTTGGGGAGAATAACATGAAATCTACAATGCAAAATTTCGGATTAATACTTTCCTGCATCTTAGTTGCAGGTTTGTTATCATTTTCAAACGGTGATTGTTTGGTTATTATACTTCCCTTGGAGTATTCGGTGGAATGTAATTATCCCAATCCATTTAACGCCAACACGATTATATCAAACCAAATGCCGGTCTCAGGCAGGGTGAAATTGGATGTATTCAACATCTTAGGGCAAAGAGTGGCAACGTTACTTAATGGGTATAACGAAGCTGGTTATCACAAGGTAACCTGGGATGCTTCCGACTATTCATCTGGGATTTATTTCTATAAATTGTCTGTCAGTGATAGAGTGTTCACAAAGCGGATGACATTGCTGAAGTAGTTTTTAGTTGTTAGTTTTTAATTGTTAGAGAGGTTGTTTCCAACGAAAGCGGTATGGCCACAGGCGAAACCTTAACCATGTTTTCTGAGTTAATTAATGCATGCCCAAACAAGTTTGAGCATGCCGCTCACGCCGTCGGGTGGGGGGCAGCCGACCGCATCAGTTGCATCACGCCGCCTGACCTGGCGCATTTCCATTTTGCCATCAGCGCCCGGGCTTATCCGGGTCGCGGCGATTCGCAGGCTGGCTCCAGCTAAACGGGGAAGCGAAAAACTCGACGCAATCTTTACGGACCCCTCAAGGATTTGACCTGTATTCTACTCCACCTTACGTTTCCACTTGGTTCCGGATTTGGTGTCCTCCAGGATGATTCCCTGGGCTAACAACTGGTCGCGGATACGGTCGGCTTGCTCGAAATCCTTATTCTTGCGGGCGTCGACACGCGCCTGAATCAACCGTTCCACCTCCTCATCGATGATTTTCGCCTCTTCCGGCGGCTTTACAAACGCCAGCACGGAATCAAAGCCATCCAATGCCTTTAGAAGAATTTTCTTATCATCCTCGCCCAAACCGACCTCAGCCATCACGCGGTTCGCAGCCTTTACCATATCGAAAACCGCCGCCAAAGCGGGTGAAATATTGAGATCGTCATCCAGAGCGGAGGTGAATTTTTCTTCGGCTTCATGCGCAATCGAAGCGATCTGCCCGCCGGAATCACCGCCTGAGGATTCTTCTACATTGGTATAAAAATCCCACAACCTCTGCAAAGACGCCAGCGCGGCATTAACCCCATCGAATGTGAAATTAAGCTGCTGACGGTAATGAGTCGCTATCAGCACATAACGAACCGCCATCGGGTGCAATCCCTGATCCATCAAATCTTTCAATGTGTAGAAATTGTTGAAAGATTTCGCCATTTTCTTCCCTTCCACCATCAGATGGGCGTTGTGAAGCCAGTAATTGACGAATCTCTTGCCGGTTGCCGCCTCCGATTGTGCAATCTCGTTTTCGTGATGCGGGAACATATTATCCACGCCGCCGCAATGTATATCGAATGTTTCCCCGAGATATTTCATACTCATGGCAGAACATTCGATATGCCACCCCGGGCGTCCCTTGCCCAGTTCGGTTTCCCAGTACACATCGCCGTCATCCTCATCCCAGCCTTTCCACAATGCGAAATCAGCGGCGGTTTCTTTTTCATATTCCTCGGCATCTATCCGCGCACCGATTTTGAGGTCTTCCAGCTTCATTCCGGACAGCTTCCCGTAGCCGGGGAACTCAGCAATACGGTAATAAATTGAATCACCCATTCGATAAGCTGCGCCTTTATCCAGAAGCCGCTTTACCAAATCCACCATTTCCTTGATATGAGTGGTGGCTTCGGGATAATGAGCGGCTCGAGCGATTTTAAGCGTATCCAGATCTTCAAAGAATGCATCCTTATAGACTTTAGTATATTCAGCCAGGCTGATTCCCCTGGCATTGCAGCCTTTGATAGTCTTGTCATCGATATCCGTGAGGTTCATCACCTGGGTAACATCAAATCCCCTGTAAAGCAGGTATCGCCGAAGTAAATCCTCAAAAATATAGGCGCGAAAGTTTCCTATGTGCGCATAATCATAAACGGTTGGTCCGCATGTATATAAGCCCACATAGCCGTCTTTTATCGGTTTGAACTCTTCTTTGCGTTTGCTATAAGTATTATAAAACTGTATTCCCATGATTCACCTGTTATTTTAGCTTTAAATCAATATCCCGATTAATATTTTTGGGTTCCCAACCTATGTTAAATATCGGAACCGCGCGGATTCCAACCAACCCTTCTCAGGTTCGGAACCCGGACTACATCGCTCAATCATCTGATGATAAAATATCTGTATCACTATATCCTCAGTCTAAGTCTGCTACGTATCACATCGGGAGCTTGAATTTTGAATTAACCACGGGTCGAAGCAATTGCAGTTTCGACATAACATGCTAAAGGGTTAAATAGATCACCTTATTGCTGCACGCTTATGACAGCGACGTAGAGACAGTTAGTATAGTATTCCCGAATTTCTCAATTTAATTTCATCCGGTTCCATTGTCAACCACCAAGTTCAAGCTGATCCTTGAGCTCAGTCACGCTGTTAATCGATGGATATTCCGCAATCTCCTCTGGATACTCCCTGCCCGGTTTTATTCGTAGAATACCTTTTAAACCGATCTCCTCCGGTCCCTGCACATCCTCCAAGAACCTGTCGCCGACGAAAACCGCCTCTTCCACCTTGCAGCCCGCAATCTCCAAACCAGTTATGTACATATCAGGATGAGGTTTACGCACTCCTATCTCGCATGAAAATACCATCCCATCGATATACGGAAGAATATTATACCGGCGTAATTCCTTCAGATGCAAATAGGCTGGAAAAACGGAATTACTTACTATGACCAATTTAAGCCCCAGAGATTTCAAGTCCCTGAGTGTTTCCGATGCTCCCTCCAGTTCTTCAACATCGTCGGAAATAGGCTGATAATATGCCTGAATAAAATCAAAAACGAAATCCTTGTCGGTGGGCAGCTCCAATCTGCGGAAAGATTCAAAAACCGCCTTTTCAAAGTTAACCTCTAACAGCTCATCCTTACTTTCCTCAGCCCACTGCGTATAAACTTCGTTGAAAACCCTTCCGCAAGTTTCTATGGGGGGGGGAGTTATAGAATTGTTCATCAGGAATTTGTAACCGCCTATCATCCCGCGACGGGCGATCTCCTGCCAATCGAATTTTTCGTATTCCAAAAGCGTCGATCCCAGATCGAATAGTATCGCCTTTATCTTATTCATTTTTTTCTTTCCAGAGCCATCTTCACAATTATATCAATTAGATCATCGAAGTCATACCCGATAGCTTTCATCGCCTTGGGAACCAAAGATGTCGGCGTCATTCCCGGCAATGTATTCACCTCCAGACAATAAAGAGCATCATCATTATCCAGGCGAAAATCGACTCGACCATAATCCCGGCATCCCAGGATATCGAACGCTTGCCGTCCGTAAAACCTGCATTTATCAGCGACCTTTTTGGGAATATCCGCCGGGCAGAAGTAATTGGATTTCCCTAAGGTATATTTGCACTTATAATCATACAGTCCGCCTTCCGGCACGATTTCTATTACCGGAAGATCATAATTCCCGAAGACTGCAACAGTCAACTCCCTACCATAGATATATGTTTCCACTAAAACCTTATTATCGTATTCGAAGGCTGTCTTTAATGCGGCTTCCAACCGAGATTTGTTTTTGACTATCGAAAGTCCCACTGTCGAGCCCTGGGAGTTCGGTTTCACAACCGCCGGTAAGCCGATTTCAGCTTCTATCTCCCTTGCGGTTCCCTTAATATTATTCAATACATCTCGTTGGTAGATAAGCCATTCCGGCGTAGGTATCCCTTGCGATTTGAAAATCATCTTGGAAAAGGCTTTATCCATCGCAACCGCGGATGCCAGCACATCCGAACCGGTAAAACATACGCCGCCGAGATTTAGTAATGCCTGAATAGTACCATCCTCTCCATGACCGCCATGCAATCCGATGAATACAACATCGATATCCTTTAGTTCACCGGAATTCAGCTTAGCGGACAGATATCGATCATCCAGCTTGCTAAGCGCTTTCGATTCAGGAGGTATCAAACCGACATCGAAGCCTTTGGACAAATCTATCTGTCTCAGTCCGCCGGCGGTATCGATAGGAATTACATCGTATCCCTTCTTCCGCAGCGCTTCGGCTATCTGGAGACCGGAAGCGATGGAGACTTCGCGTTCGGCTGAAGTTCCGCCAAGTAAAACCGCTATTTTCAATTTGCTTCTGTCTGTCATAATGATGAACTCAAGGGTTCCGGAAATAATAATGTCTTGCGATTGAGTATGTATGGAACGCGGCAAATTTTAAGGTCGAAACCTCAATGCAAACCCAAAGCAGCAAGAGGTTTCGACCTGCCATTGTAACATTTGTGTTTAATCCCCACGGCGATTCGGCGCATTTCCAATTGAAATCGTGTACCCAATCAAGGAAATCCTCGATTTTAACCGGACACCTTCTCCACCGGTATACGTACTTCGGTCAGATATTCCGATTCCGGAATATCGGGACCGCCCTTAAGATAAACTTCATACAGGGGACCCACCACGGAATAATTATTTTGCGCTAACCAGCCATAGATTTCGGGATAGCGTTCCGGTATTTCTTCATAAGATCCCTGCAGAACAACCGAAGCAACTTTCATTTTCGGGATTGTTTTCACCGGATAGACCGAATCCGGCTCGAATGTTTCCGGTACAGTTACCGCAACCTCCGCTTTCAGCTTGCTGGCTTCAACCATGGCGGGATTATCGTAAAATATCCCGATCCACTCAGCTTCTTCTGCTACTCCGCGCTGAGCAGCCCAGAAATGTATCGCTTCGAAATCGTCACCGATCTCTTCATAAGGACCGATTATTTCCGCATAAGCGACTCTTTGCGCCGGAACCTCTTTGATTTCAAGCTCCAATCCGGAAATTTCGAATTTTTGCTCGCCTCCGCAGGAGATAAATAGACCGACCGAAACAACCAGTAACAATCCGCTGATAAAATAACTCCTCATTGAACTCCTCCTTAACCTCATCAATTTTTCGCAATTATAACCGTCGAGGATATTAACTGTCAAAAAGAATTTGCGTCTAATGCTAAAAATATATCTGATCAACAAAGGACTTGACCGGATTGCTTAAATGAAATTGATTGTCTCCATGGATAAAATACAGCTTGTTTTCTTCTACATTAGCGGATTTTTAATATCGCGGCTGGTGATAAAGGTCAACCTTCCGCAAAGGCTGGTTTACTATTTTGTGGGCAAAAGACATAGCTCCATAACGAAAATCCTGTTTTTCATTATATCTATATCCGGATTTCTTTCGTTTTTCATTCCAAATGCTATAGCTGTTTTAACCATGCTGCCGGTTCTGGAAATCCTCCGGCGTTTATTGCAGGAAAACTCGGTGGTAAACAAGTCAATCCCTACCGTACTGGCGCTATCGGTAATCTATGGAGCGAATATAGGCGGTATGAGTTCGGTTACCGCCACCCCCGCCAATGGTATTTTCGTAGCTTTTATTGAAGCTAATTCTGTTGCCGGAAGGGAGTTTGTCGGCTACGCATCCTGGCTCATCTGGGCGATTCCGATGGCTTTTACACTTATTCTTTTATCATTCGCAGTTCTCTGTATCTCCTTCCGTCCATGGAGATACAGTCGGGAGCTGATAAGACTGCCTTTCGACAAAAATTCGATAGACCATCCTCTGCAAAAAGCAGGTATCATAGCCGTGATTGTATTTATCACATCATCTCTTATCTTCTCGGCAGCGCGCCTGCAAATGCCGCAATATACCACCGAAATTACGGTATCAGCCGGCATTTTCACCGCAGCATTCATCTGGTTTCTGTTCAAAAAAACTCTTAGATCAGGTGATGATAAAAAGGACGTATTGTTAACTATTCCCGATTGTTACAGAGAATTGCCGGTTAAGGGGCTTATTATCGCCGGTGTTGTGATATTATTCGGAACCATCCTGTACTTGCTAAGAGCGCACGAGTATTTCTCAAATCTGACAGCAGGCATTTTTCCCGCAGATATTTGTCCATACCAATTTTTGCTGATACTTGCGGTGGTGGTTTCATTTTCCACCGAAGCGTTGAGTAATACCATAGTTCAGTTGGGAATGTTTGTGGTAATCATCCCGGTTGCCATTAACCTCGGCGTAGCGCCTTTTACGGCATTATTGGTAATAACCTTATCCTGCACCTGCGCTTTTATGACTCCGATCGCCACTGGCGTCAACGGATTAGCCTACGGCGGCGTGAAAGGTGTTTCCTTGATTAAAATGGTATCGGTTGGGATTGTTATGAACCTGATTGCGGCAGTATTTATATCATTCTGGGTACACAATATAGTCACCGCGATATTCGGATTGAGGTAATGTTTAATAATCCCTATACACAATTTTGGAAACAAAACCACCTGCTTCAAAGAGATAATGATGATTAAACAAATAGCTCTTATTTTTCCCGAATTGGGGATTATCGCATTCGGAGATCCCGCGGCGCATATTGCCATGATGGAGGATGAGGCAGGCGCCAAACGGAAATGGATGAGGCAGCGGCATTTCCTCGATCTGGTTGACGCTACTAATAAGCTTGTTGAAAAAGTAGTTGCGAGGAGAAAAGCGACGGAGCAATCCTTTTGAGGTTTTGAGACAGCCTTGAGGGCACCCGACGGCACATCCAAAAGTCACCTGTCGGAACCACGGGGGTTCCGACCTATGTTCGCTTGTAAGTCTCTGGCGTGTCTGCGGTACCTGCGTCAGCGCTGGAGCGCTGACCGGCGGATTCGTCGGGGATGGCACAATCAACCGAAGGGCAAGCCTTCGGCTACCTATCCATCAATAACAACCCTACCGAAAATCTCTCGACTTGATTGTCAATCCCGATGCATGCAGATTCAATGGTGTGAAATTATCCCCGATCACATTGATAACTCCATCCTTTTTCTCCAGTATACCTTCAACCCACAGCGCACCGGAACGGACGATCTCCTTACGGTATCGCGTCATCATGGGCGGTTTTACCACCACATTTATAAAGCCGGTTTCATCCTCCAGAGTCAGGAATGTAAATCCTTTGGCGGTTCGCGGTCGCTGCCTTATGATCACAGTCCCGGCGACAATCACCCTTTTCCCCTCCGGTATAGCGCTGAGTTCATCGGCGGCAGCCGCTCCCTTTTTCTGTAGATAATCCCTCATCAATTTTATTATATGCGGACCGGCGGAAACCGACATCCCTTTAAAATCCGCCGCAAGGGATTGAACTATATTCATCTCGGTAAGGGACTCTTTCCCGCTGTCGTTTTCTTCCAATGATAGCTCCGATGATGATTTCCGCACTAATCCCAGTATCTCCCACAACGCCTGGCGACGGTTTAGACCAAAACATTCGAAAGCCCCCGCGAGCGCCAGTTGTTCCAGTGAACGTTGATTCAGCCCGGCGCGATAAACGAAATCCTCGATCGAGGAAAAAGTCCTTTCGGCAATGGCGGACTCCAATCTGTACTTGACCGATTCGCCGATACTTTTCACATATTTGAATCCCAACCTGACCGCATCTCCCTGCACCGTGCATTCCCAATGGCTTTTGGTGACATCGACACTTAGCGCTTCCACGCCGCGCCTGCGCGCTTCGTAGATAACGCTCGATGGCGAATAAAACCCCATCGGCTGCGAATTCAAAATAGCGCAATAGAATTCCTGAGGATAGTATACTTTGAGAAATGCGGAAACATATACCAAAAGCGCGAACGATGCGGCATGAGACTCCGCGAAACCGAAATTAGAGAATGCAGATAGCTGCGTGAAAACCCATTCGGCAACCTCTTTCTCAATCCCATTGCGAATCATACCATTGATTAATGTAGATTTTAACGCTTCCATTTTCTCATGTGAACGTTTATGCCCCATAGCGCGCCTTAACTCATCCGCCTGGCTGGCAGAATATCCGGCGGCGGCGACCGCTACCTTCATCCCCTGTTCCTGAAAAAGAGGTACACCCAGGGTTCGCTTCAGTATCGGTTCTAATTTGGGATGCGGATAGGCAACCTCTTCCTCTCCATTCCTCCGCCTGAGATAAGGATGCACCATATTCCCCTGTATCGGACCCGGGCGGATCAGCGCCACCTCCACCACCAGGTCATAAAAGCATCGCGGTTTATGCCGAGGAAGTACATTCATCTGCGCTCGTGATTCCACCTGGAAAACACCTACCGTATCAGCATCGCATAGAAGATCATAAACTTTGGGATCATCGTAGCTAAGTTGAGCCATGTCGATTTCAATACCATGCCGCTGTTTGATCATCTTCAACGCCTTATCAATCAAAGTCAGCATCCCCAAACCCAGAAGGTCAATTTTGACCAATCCGGCGTCACCGGTGTCATCCTTATCCCATTGGATAACGCTTCTGTTCGGCATGGCGGCATTCTCGATCGGAACCACTTCCGATAACAGGCTTTTAGTGATAACCATTCCCCCTACATGTATCCCCAGGTGGCGGGGGAAACCTTTTATCCGCTGACACAAATCCGCGAACAGACAGACTCTTTTACTATTAAGATCGTATCCCGATTCCTCGACATGTTCTGCAACTTCCTCGCCCCTGGAATAACTGTCCATCAGTTTGGCAAGTTTGTCCACATCTTTCAAAGAAAATCCCAGCGTCTTCCCGACTTCCCTGACTGCAGACCTTCCGCGGTAAGTTATTACTTCACAGACCATTGCGGCATGTTCCCGCCCGTATTTATTATAAACATACTGGATAACCTCTTCGCGCCGGTCGCTGGCGATATCGATATCGATATCCGGCGGTTCCTTGCGTTCTTCGGAAATGAATCTCTCAAAGAGCAAGTCCAGCTTGATAGGATCGACCGCCGTTATCCCCAAACAGTAGCAGACCGCCGAATTAGCCGCCGATCCCCGCCCCTGGCAAAGGATTCCCTCGGATCGGCAGAAACGGGCTATATCCCGGACGATTAAAAAATAACCTTCGAGATTCAACTTACCGATTATCCTCAATTCATGTTCTATTTGCGCGTTGATTTTATCGGTCAATTCCCCATAGCGTTTTCTGGCGCCTTTATATGTCAGTCTCCCAAGATAACCGTCGAGAGTCTCCCCTTGAGGAACCGCAAAATCGGGAAGTGTCGTGTTCAGTTTGTCCAGCGAAAAACCGCATCTCTCGGCTATCAAAACGCTATTCTCGATAGCATCCGGATATGCGGTAAAACATTTTAAAATCTCATCTTTTGGCTTCAAGTACCGGTTGGCGTTGGGATAAAGAATATCGATGGCATCATCGAGCGTTTTATGATGCTTGATACAGGTAAGTATATCCTGCAGTTTCCTATCATCGGGATACGCGTAATGAACATTATTGGCAGCAACTAACGGGATTTTCAATTGTTTACCGAGTTCATTCATTTTACTGCACAGGAACTCATGTACCGGGAGGTTATGATGTTGTAGCTCAAGATAAAAATTATCCCGACCGAAAACCTCTCGATATTTACTCGCTAACATCTCGGCTTTTTCCCTATCGCCATTCAGTATTGCTTCCGGAATCTCCCCATTAGTACATCCGGATAATGCGATAAGACCATCGCTATACTCAACCAACTCAGTAGTTCCGCATCTTGCATTTCCCTTTTCATTCTCCAATTGCGCTATGGAAAGAAGCTTACTCAGATTCCTGTATCCGATTTCATTTTTTATCAGCAACACCAGATGATTGCCATTCTCCAGTGTAACTTCCGCGCCGAAGATCGGTTTCAGGTTATATTCTTTCGCCGCCTGGTCGAAACGGACTATGCCATATAATCCACTATGATCAGTAAGCGCCAAATGGGAATATCCCAGCTCCGAAGCCCGTTCGACCAGGTCTTCCGGATGACTGGCTCCATCGAGAAACGAGAAATTGGAATGGCAATGTAGTTCTACGTAATCCATTTTAAAAAAGTGGCGTCAGGTCGCCGGAACTGACGCCTGTTAATAGCTGCCAATGTCGGGTTTCTCATTCACTTAGTTCATTCAGAACCCGACCTGTCAGCTGTCGTAATTTGTTATCGAGATTGCTTCGTCATCCCGCTTCTTGCGGGACTCCTCACAATGACCACTTTAGACCTACTATCAAAATCCCATGGATTTTCCACTAATCGAACACCCCCTGTAAAAACCATTCATCTGAGTCCCTTTCATTATATATCAAATACCATACAGACTCCGAAGTCCGGACTTCGTAATAATAGCGGTTGTAGTCATCGCTCCACCATTGGCTTGAAACCTCCCAGGGTCCATGCTGTTTGCAAATTTTCTCATTCTTATTCTCGAATTGGATTTTTCTGATTGTTCCATTTTCTCCAATAATCTTTAATTTTCGGGGAGATTTAAGCAGCCTTAATCCTGTCACCGATAAAGAAGTATAATGGTGGCTACGATGATTAATTCTGCGATTTCGGTTATTCGGAAATGCCTTAATCGGGATAATTTCGAATTCCTTTTCGGGAATATTGTCCTGTTTAAGTTCAAATGAGAAAAGTTCTATCTCTTCATCCAATTGAACTTGTTTGCTTTGATACCCGGTGTTCAACTCCAGTTGCTCAGGGGATGATTTCTGCACCTCCGGTATGGAGATAATTATCTCTTTGACGCCGGATTGGAATCTCTCCCGCTCAAAATACCCATTTAACTGCCTGATAAACTTGGACTTCTGAGTTGTTGGTCTATCAACTGTCGTTTTAGTCTCCCTGAATATACCATCCTCAAGAACAAATGTAGTGATAATAGCCTTAAAACTCTGACCGTTGCTGGTTACTTTATTCATCAGTTCCGATAGTAATTCCTCAATGAAGAAAAGAAGCGATTCGGTATCGTAGAGGGGATTGTCGAAACAGATTCGTTGCGAAAGTTTATCGGAATGCCTTGAATAATTGAAATACTCGCTTTTATCCCCCATTGCCAGTTTGTAGGGAATTAATCCTTCGCGACCGAAACGAGCAGTTAGTTCATTCCGGTTGAAATGCCTGATTTGACCCAATGAATATAATCCCAAATCCCTTGCCGTTTCAAGGACATGTGCGGGGAGTTTGAGATAATTTAGGGGGAGATTACCGATAAAATCTCGAGATTCATTATCCCCGACTGCATTAATGGTATAATCAGTAGTTGATGCCGCCGCTATCCGAGCCACTGTCTTGTCATTAGCAATTCCGATCCTGACAGGATAACTAATCAATTTTATAGATTCGATAATTTTCGATGCCAGTTCCTGCTCATCGCCGAAAAGTTCCTTTAATCCTCGTATATCCGCAAAATAAATCCCCGGTTGTTCTATTTCTATCCTCGGAGAATAATCAACAAGCGAATTATATATCACCTCGGATTCTACCTTTTCCAAATCCCAATCCCTCATCTCGATTCTTAATTGGGGATATATCATTTTAGCTTGTGCTACACTGATACCGGCATTTATTCCTGATTTAACAGCACGGTTGTTTACGGATTCCATGATTGAGTTGTCGCGTTTTTCCTCAACCATCCCCACCGGAAATTCATACAAATGCTTTTCCTTTAGAATCACTTCCAAAGGGAAGTTGGGTATTAATATGCAAGCAAGGCGCAAATTATCCATTGTTCAACTCCGCTTCCATTCCCTCTCTACACAACCTGCTTTTAACCACTGTAAGCCGCTGTATTTCTTCATCTTTCTTTTCAACATGGAGTTTTAATCCGACTGTGCTGGAAGGTAAGACTTTGGAATTCAATCCGGTAACGAATATCACAATCCCTGAGGAGTTGATAGTCTGCAACCTCATACGATAAAGCAAAGCGGGTGCAATCATGTTGCATTCATCCACGACATCAATCACTACCGCCTTTGCAATTCCTTTTCTTAGAATCAGTTCAGTATTGAGAACAGCCCGGGACAAATCCTTTGATTGTGTGAAAAGAAAATTATCATAGTTGACATCGACATTCATTAACGCCGGAGGAAAGAATGATTCCGTAGTATCTATATATACTGTCCTTTCCTTTTGAGAAATATCCCGGATAATTCTCGATGTGATTGATGTCCGTCCCGATCCCAATATCCCGGTAATTTCAATGATTCGTCCATAAAGCAGCGATTGATTTGGGATAAATGACCTTAAAACCGAGATATTAAGCCTGTTTTCGTATAAGGGGGCTTCAGGATTTAAGGTGGTATTAGGCCATCTTTCATTTAAGAGTTTCCGTAGATCGGATATGATTGAGTTTCGTTCTCTGGTTCCATTCATCGTAACGGCTCATTTGTGCCGTATAATATAAGTTATATTATTGATTGTCAAGTTGATATTTTGGAAAATGGCGAAAATAGGGAAGAAATCGAAAAATCAAGTGATGAAAATCCGAAAATAACGAAAAAAGATGTTGCATTTTAGGACATTTTGTATTTAATTAAGGGTGTAGCGATTGGGATGTCCCAATCTGATCTCTAAAACGGTAGAACAATCACGAATTATTGTTATAGATATCGAGCTTGTGGAGACGAGCTTGGAGTTTATGCTCATAAGCTCCGTTTTCATAAATTCGCATAAAATTCCTCCCGAATAAAGGGGGACGCATACCCTACCTACTACTACCCATACCCCGTCGTGGCTCCATGGCGGGGTATAATAATTTTAATAACCGTTACTTGATTACCGTCATTCGGTTGGAGAGGTTGCTCTGGGGAGTAATTAACTTGTAGAAATAGATTCCCGAAGAAACCGGACGACCGAATCTGTCCAATCCATTCCAAGTTATATTATGTTTACCCGCAGCAAGGGAATTGTCCGGCAAAGTCTTAATACTCTCACCCAGAAGGTTGTAAATAACAAGGTTTACGTTGGATTCGGTCATCAATTCAAAGCTTATCTCAGTGCCGGCGTTAAACGGATTAGGGTGGTTGCCGTGGAGTATTAAATCTCCGGGAATTTCGCCATTACCTGCTATATTATCCGAGACACCGGTGTATCCCAGAAGATAATTGATTGCCGCCGGGATATTTATGATCCCGTAACCATAATCATAGTCGGCGCCGCTTTCGCCCAAATCCGCGGCGGAGTTCATCAAAGCCAGTTTTATTTCTTCAACCGCGGCATCAGGTTTCGCCTGCCTTAAAATCGCAACCGCTCCGGAAACGTGGGGCGCCGCCATGGAAGTACCGCTCAAATAGACATAACTATTATTGAGGTGTGATGAACGTACCGACAAACCGGGCGCAACAATTTGTGGTTTCAGCGATAAGCCATCGCAGCCGGATGGACCGCGGCTGGAGAAAATCGTTATCGGGAAACCCGGGGTATTTCCATCAACAGCTCCCACCGCAAAACTGCTGGTAGGCGAACTGGCACGATCGGCGGGGCTTCGCAGCGTCTGCGGATCGGGACCTTCATTGCCTGCAGCGAAAACGCAAATAATACCAAGCGCTTCACAGTTATCGATTACCTCCCAAAAAGTATCATCGCATTCGGGATAAACGCCCCTGGGAACACCCCATGAGTTATTAATAACATCGGGAATATCATCGGTGGTTTCCGGATTGTTATCGGGATCAGCCGCCCATTGAAAAGATGCGATAATATCCGAGATTGTCCGGTCAAAATCGCCTCCGCGATCAACGGCGCCCGCCGCTATCCATTGTGCACCCGGAGCGACTCCGATGGTATCGCCGCCTGCGCAGCCGATCATGATTCCCATGGTATGGGTTCCATGCCCTCTGTTGTCAATGGGATAAGCGGTATTGGTATAAGGATCAAACCAGCATTGTTCCGCCGGATAGCCGTGATTTCCCCTGTAACTACCGGTTAATGCCGGATGGTTTCCGTCGACTCCGGTGTCGATATTGCACACGATACTTCCGCTGCCGTCATACCCCAGATTCCAGGCTTCTCTGACGCCGATAGCCTCCAAACCGCTTTCCACACCTGCAGAAAAATCGGATGCTCCTTGTATCATAACCGGTTTAACCGTGGTTACCGGCAGGTCGAAACCCACGAATTCCACGCCGGGAAGTTTTTCCAGAACAATAACTCCATCTCTTTTAGCTTCGGCAAATGCCATTCCGGCAATCCAGAACGATTTGTAATTCCTTATAATTCCGTTAGTTGAAAGGCTGTCAATGGCGCTCTCAATACTCGATGAATTTCTGATCGCTTCAGTTCGTAGATAGTAATTTATATATTTATACAACTCAATAGGCGACTTACTCTTTGAAAACGACTTTCTTAGAGTTGTTGCATCAGCATTCCTATTTTCGAAATCGATAAGTATCTTAACAAAGCTGGTGTCATCCGCCGATGAGATTTTTTCAGTCAATATCCTGCTGATTTCAGCATCAGCGGTGTCCCGCAGGCTTGAGATTAATAATAATGTAGATAAAAAGATTAAAGTGATGATCGCTGTTTTTTTCATACTATTTCCCCCTTTGCGAAAGTATGACGCAACCATGGTGCCGCGGGGGTAGAATAATTATACTTTTAAGTCATTGCTGCTCTGTGCCTTAGTTGTCCGGTTATTTGACGGCGTTAGAAATGAAGTCCCAATATGAATTTTGTTTCATATATTGATGTTCTAAGTGACAGGACGGTTTAGAATCCGTTTAAGTTCGTGACAAAATGAAGATAAATGGTCGGAAACGCTGGAGTTTCCGACCTAACCACCTGGTCATAAATCCGGGGGCGAGTATTTACTCGCCCCGGAATAGGATTTTGGAATATTCCTCACATCGGAGGAGAGAGAATCGCGGCAAATACTATTTCAGCAATGTCATCTGCTTGGTATAGACCTCTTCACCGACATTCAGGCGATAGAAATATACGCCGCTGGACATATCTGATGCGTTGAAGTTAATGGTATGCGAACCGGCATCGTAATATCCATCGGCCAGCACAGCAACTCTTTCACCGGCAAGGTTATATACGTTCAGCTTAATATTGCTTCCCTTGTTAAGATTAAAAGCAATTGAGGTTGTCGCATTGAACGGATTGGGATAGTTGGATACCAGACCGGTCTGTTCGGGGATTTGCCCTTCTTCGGCTTTCGCCATCGGCGAAACCTCGGGCTCATACTGTAAAATGCCGCCTATAAAGTCCACGATATGCCCGAACTTGTTCTGAGTGATACGGGTGTTGCCGGAATTTCCCCACCAGGTTCTATGTGACACTACAGCGACATCATATAAGTTGCCTGAGTAGCGTACAACATGGGGGCTTCCGCTTTGACCGCCGTAGGAGTAGCTATAGAAATACAGGATGTATGTGCCGACATCGTCGAAACTCCCGTAGCGATAGTACATGTACTCTCCGCTGTAAGGATATTCCGCCGGATAACTTGGATTATGGAAGGTGAAGCTGTAGAATGGACTGTTGTTATTATTGTAACCAAAACCATACCAGCCCACAGTGTTGCCGATATTGGAATCCAGACGGATGACTCCCATGTCGTGTTCGAACTGTTCGTATTGAGTCCATCCGGTCCAGCTAAGGAAATAATCGCCGGTCGCCGAGCCATAAGGCTCATACCCGCCATCGTATGCCGGAACGAACTCAACATAACTTGCCCAGCCGCCATCGCCGTGGGAGTACACGCAATGACCAGCGGTTAGAGCATGATTATTGTCGATCAAGGATGCGGAGCCGACATAGGCAGCGCCGTTGGGGAACCACATATACAGCTTACCGGTGACGCGATACGGATAAGGGCTGGGATCGTTAACCAGCACATTATCCGTGAAGTTGTTAATCAGCCCTCCGGCTTCGAATCCTTCGGTCATGTTAAATGGAGCATCGCCCACAGATCCTTCGGTAAATATCGATTCCTCCGGATTGTTAGCGGATCTATCCATCTCGATTTCCTGGCCTGTATTGAGATCGTAGATCACCAGGCGGCTGTCGGAGATGATTGGACCGGATGGAGGTTGATATTCCGGCATTGGCATCGGGATCGCTTGGGAACGATCATAGTCTTGTGAGGGAGCGGGGGCGGCAAGAGCGCCGACAAACCAGCATACGGTAACTACCGCAACCAATAATACCTGCTTCTTCATAAACATATCCTTTCGTTTAGGTTTTTGGATGTTATTTGGGGATTGTAAGCAATTTGACTCGATTGAAGTTGGATGAATTACATTCATAACAGAAGCGTTCTATAAGGAGAATTGGGATTCGCGGCCGATTCCGATTGATCCATGCAGCGAGGTTTACTTCCAATTAATATTTAGGTTGCTTTTTGGTTACCGGAAAGAAGAAAATGTCTCCGGTTTATCGACCTGTAACTTGCTATATGTTAAACCGCGAATAATTGACAAATATTCTATTTTCAAAGATACATCTTCCATATAAATTATACCTTTTCGAAGCTTAAATGTCAACCGGAATTTCGTGAAAATTATATTAGTCGATGGTTATATCATGGTAATTGAAGGCGATTGGAGGAATGCCCAAATAGAATTGAAGAAAATATCTTCACGATAAATTCGGCGACGGATTGCTTTCCTTGTCCTGGGTCAGCGTGAATTGGACTTTTAATGGTTAAAAATAAGACAAAATCT
>CAZLVS010000031.1:0-45339 GCA_964563085.1 uncultured Ignavibacteria bacterium
TAACAGTCATTGCGAGCGAAGCGAAGCAATCCCAGACCACCATAACCGAAGGCTTGAACGCCTCTGGCGCCCTCGCCCGATACTAACAGTCATTGCGAGCGAAGCGAAGCAATCCCAGACCACCATAACCGAAGGCTTATACGCCTCTGGCGCCCTCGCCCGACGGCTGCCAAAGCAGGTCGAATTCCATCGATAAATTGGAAATTACAATGAAAGACTGATTGATCTCAGCTATTTTTAATAATCACCAACCTTATACAAGGAGCATATATGGAACTTAATAAATTCTCCGAAACCTATGGTCGTCTGATTCTGGAGGAAGAAAACCACAAGCAAGGATTATCTTCAGGTTCGGTTGACTTAAACCGCGCCAAACATATAAAGGTTACGCGAGACACTTATCTGGAGGCGCAGGAAAAGGGATTAACTCTTTCCGAACTGCTGGAAACTCAGGAATATGATCCTTCCCCTCCGGGCGCGCAATTGGACGCCTTCGAACGGCAGCTTGCGTCAGCCGGCATAAAGATCAACGGCAGCGGCGCAGCCTCCGTCGAGATGTTCTACAGAAGCACGCCTCATCTGATGCCTGAGTTTATCTTGCGCGAGATCCGCAAAGGTATGTCGCTTCACCCGGATTTGCAGAAGCTGGTCGCGTCTTCAACCATGATCAACTCAAACCGGTATACTCCGTTCTTCATCGAAACTTCAACCGGGGATAACCGATGGTCGCTTAGACCTATCGGTGATGGCGCAGACATTCCCGAAGTGGTGGTCAATGAACAGAAACACACTGTCACCGTGCCGGACTACGGCGTTAACCTGAAAGTAACATACAAAGCCCTGCGCCAACGTTCCACGACTCAGTTCAAAGTCCTCCTGTGGTTTTTGGGCTACCGTTTGCAAGCGGATAAAAACGGCCTGCTGATTAACACGGTCATCAATGGAGACGGTAATTCCAATCCCGCAATTGTGCATAATACAGCCGTTTCCGGCGCTCTTGATTATACCGACCTCGTCAATTTCTACAGCGAGTTCTATCCATTCGAGATGAAACTGTTTTTGGTCCACAAAGATATGCTCGCCAGATTGTTGACGATGGAAGTTTTCAAGGACCCCTTAGCCGGATTCACCTTCCAGAGAACCGGCGAGATCGTTTCGCCGCTGGGCTCCAAGCTGGTGAGATGTGATGAGATTCCTCCTGATATGATAATCGGAATGGACAATCGTTTCGCCATGGAAGAAGTTATCGGTCAACCTCTTTCGGTTGAGTATGATAAGATTATCGAGCAAAGGATTGAGGAAGCGGTCATCTCGGAATCGGTGGCATTCACCAAAATCGTACACGAAGCCGCGCGTATACTCGATACTGAATGGGGAGAAGTTAAATAGATAGCCGTATAACACCTGCTGCCGGGCGAATGCGCCTGGCAGTATGTAAACCCGGCTCAACCTAACATACCGTTTATGTCGTCATCATTTAATAGGACATACTCTTTTGGGGGATTTTTCGACGCTGATATCGATTTAGCTTTGTCGCCGATTTTCTGATCTTCTTTCACGATATGATTCAGTAGCCAGTTGGAAAGAAATTGAATTAGATTATTAACGCTGTAATCCTGATCGGTTCCGATTCTGGTCAGAATTTGAACGACTTGATTACGTAAGTTGGTATGTAGTCCCTGATGATATTCGAGCTCATCGAATTCGAGCCTCCGCATCAAATTCTCTTCGTCAGCGAAATGCAATTTAGTATAATTCACGATAGCTATCATCACGTTGCGTATTACGCGATCACTGTTGTTCTCTTTACGGGACTTATCCAGAGCATTAATCATATGCACTATACGTCGATGCTGCTTATCTATCGATTCTACACCGGTATCGTACTCCGATTTCCATGTAATCAGCGGCATAATGTTCTTTCCTTTTTAGG
Source organism: uncultured Ignavibacteria bacterium (assembly GCA_964563085.1). Taxonomy (GTDB): domain Bacteria; phylum Zixibacteria; class MSB-5A5; order UM-FILTER-46-8; family UM-FILTER-46-8; genus WJIR01. The sequence continues at coordinate 1,934 of CAZLVS010000031.1, forward strand.
CTGCCTGATATCTAAGAACCACTATTAATATCGGTTTCCCAAACGGCGTTTTTAATGTATTAGCAGGTTTTAGAGCTAAAATTTTTAATGCCTCATAATTGGGTTATTCCCCTTACAAATACCGTCGCGCATCCACACCTTGCAGTCATTGCCAGCGAAGCGAAGCAATCCCTCACTCCAGTAGTAGGCGGGACACTTGTAAGCCTTCGGCTTATTCCTGTCTTGCAAATTCCGTAATCCGCGCGCGCGGCAGATGTCCCCGTCTGCCGCGAAAAGCGGTCAAGTCAGTGGGTTTACCCTCCTGACATGGATTCTGCAATAACCCAAATTCCCCTCTCGATAGGGGTCGCTTCATGGAAGTTGAAGCGGGGTGTGTTATGTTATCACAACATGTTTATCCCCGCTCCTGGCGGGGTTAATCATGCTTCTTGTCGCAAACAAGAATGTCAGCGCTGCCATAGAAAAAGAAAGGAGTTATATGCATAAGTTCATTGATACCTCATCAGCATTTTACACAACTGGAATTTCGCCGGGGGAAAAACTGTTTAAGGTCAAATCCGGTATGTACTCGAATAGAATAGCAGCGGTCTATTCCGATTCCGCTAATACGATCGTCTATTGCTATGCCGATCCCCCGTATAACGAATGGTCGTCGCCTACTACCATAACCGATACTTCAGCTAATCAGCCCTGTACAGCCTGCATGGACGAAGACGGCAGCATTCATCTTCTATTTACCGCAACGTCATCGCATGACCTTAAATACCTGCGGCTTACATTCAATGCGGGAGATTGGACTGTCGGCGCCATACGCACCGTATGCTCCGCCGGAGATAACTACAATCCATCGATTGTGCGCGAGGAGGATGGCGACCTTTGGGCGGCATGGTGCTATTATAATTCCGATTCGTCGGAGTACAGCATTCGAGTTAAAAAATCGGTCGATAATGGAGCAACCTGGGGAAGCGGACCCTCCGATATCGGAACAGCGTTGTCGCCGGCTTCCGATAGCGCAGGATATGTGGCGCTATCTATCGTCGGCAGTCAAATTCATGCTATCTATTGCGCTAATAGAAATAGTATAAATCACAAACAATCGCCGTTATCCGAAGAGTCATGGTCTGACGAATATTTGATTTATAATTCCAGCCGGATAGATGACATGTTCTCGGCGGCAGCCTCCCGCGACAATAAGATCGGAGTTGCGTTCATAGCCCCGACCGTTCCCGGAACCTGTTTTAAGGAATTCGACGGACAGAATTGGTCGGGACTATATGTCGCCGAATACCAGGACAACTGCTACCCGGCATTACACTACTTTGAAAACACGCCATACATTTTCTACACGCGGAATATTGGGGATAACCAGTATGCAATTAAATACTGCTATCTAAACGAGGGAGCGCTGACCGACGCCGATTACCTTTTTGAGGGCATGAAACCTTTTGATGCCGTTTTTGTCTATGATGACTCCGCCGGCAGCAAATTTTACGATAGGACTTCCGAAGCTGAAAATACCGCCGCCGCGGATATATATCATCCTAACTCCTCGGCATTGGTGCAGTCCACCGGAGATATGCTTTATGTGGGTATGGATTCTCCCTTCTTTTACATACACTTTATCCTTTCCACCATAGGGAGCGGGGGAACGGTCAATTACGCCTACTGGAACGGAGCCAACTGGGAAACATTCGTACCTTATTCCGGGGCTTATCACTTGAACTCGTCGCCTGCGAATGTTTTGTTAGGTCCTGACCTGAATTCGGTGCCTATTAACTGGCAGAAATGCACGGTTAATGAAGTCGGTAAATTCTGGGTGAGGATAAAAGTGACTTCGACATTTTCCACCCCGCCGGTCGGTTCCCAGATCACCGCAATCCCCGAAAGCGTGTACATCAACACCATAGCCAATACATAAAAACGACAGAAACAGAAGTCATTCCCCTGACATCGCCCGTCATTGCGAGGAGCGTAGCGACGAAGCAATCCATATTCAAGGTGCTGTCGGCTACCCCCATCCAACCTGGTGCCCTGCGACCACAACATGCTTATCCCGGCTCCGACGGGCTAAGCATGCTGCCCGCCGTCATAATCTGTGGTTGGCGGACGTCCCCGTTTGCCTCGTACTTTACTTCCGAGGCCGCCGCATTTAAATGCATACAGAATAATCATTCAACCAAAAAAGGAGATATATGAACACCACTCTCGATTACCTGAGAGGCAACCGAAAGTTCCTCATCAAGGATTTCGTGGTTCACGGCGATTACTCCAGCGCCGAAGGAGCGCTGCTTTATGCTGAAAACCTTCCAACCGGCAGAAGGATAATATTCGCTCATACTTACATTGCGCAAAATCACCAGCAGGTGATTTTCGCTAACCTCTATGACCATAGAGAGAATCAACTTCCGGCTCAATTGAATTCGCCCAAGGTTATCATCCTTCCGAAAAACGATGTACACTGCTTTTTGGTTGGAGCCGAAACTCCGGTCGGATTCAATATCGCCAAAAATGAACCATCGAAAACCGGATTAGTGGATTTACTTATTGTCGAAATGGAGTAAATATGCCTTTTACAACCATACAGATTGTTAAAAAACACCTGGTCGATTACCGCCTGGGAACCAAAAATATCGAGGACGAATCCATAATCATCCCGACATCGGACCCGGTCAATCTTCAGTTTGGCAGCATCCAGGAGGATAGCGAAAAGGTTAAAGCCAAAGAGCTTAGTTCGCCATTAATGGAGGAGCCTGCGTTTAACCAGAATGATCAGATAGCCCTGTCGCACCCCGAGTTGATATTCGATACGGTGGTAATTGCCAATAACTCATCCATGAGCGTGTTATACACCGAGAATCTGGATTATTCGGTTGATTACAATAACGGAATCATCACCAGAATTCCATCGGGGCAGATTCCGCAGCTTGCCGAAGTAACCGTTTGGTACCTTTACTATAAAATCTACTCGAAGGGGGTAGACTATAAAATCAACTACACTAACGGCGAGATTGCCCGTTTGGAAACCGGAGAAATCGAGCCGAACCAGATGCTTTTGGTGGATTACGTGTCGCTTTATGGCAATATTGTCGACGAAGCAATCTCCAATGCAATCGACGAGGCGAACGCTAAAGTACTTGCTGTAATCGATCCTGCTTATCAAGGCTCATCAGACCAAGCATTAATAACAGCGGAAACTTACATGGCGCTGGCGATAATATCCCGCATAAAGGCTATTGAAGCCGCCGGAAGACCGGAAAATACAGCTTCCGGATATCGAGGCGATTTCTGGTTGGCATTATCCAAATCGTATGCGTCCGAAGCGATTAAATTTTTGGAACCGTATTCCCGAACAAAAACTACATTAACGCCGCCAACCCTCGCTAAAAGCAGAATGAGTGCATCATAATGCATATCGTATGCATCGCCATGCACTATGTGCTGCATTTTGCAGATACTGTGGGTCGGCAGCTTACTAAATTGCTAAATACTGCGAGTCGCATAATCAGCCGATATTTTAGGTAATTACAGAGGTATTGAAACCAATTATCATAACTCTTTGTGGCGCAATCGGCTTAATTCCGCCCATCGGCATGCTTTTTGCTTCCTCTCATTAATACAAAGCCTTCCGACGAGGTTTGTGAGTTGTTAAAATACGGGAGTGGTGTCTGCTGGACCACCAACCAGCCTCCCCGAATTTTTGATCGGGGCATCCCCCCTCCGCCACTCCCAAGGATTTGCCCGTCGCCAGACGGGCAATTTTTTTGTTCACCGAATCACAGTTTAATCCTTTGGAGTTTTTATCTTACGTATTGAGCCGCGCAGCGACGAAGCAATCCCTTGCCAGATTAGTCGATCAAAACCTTTATTGAAAATCCTCTATGAAATCGGGATGATTTTGACATACTAATGAATCATTTTCGCTTATTGCGGACAAGAACAAGCCAACTGCTCTAAAGTGTCCGCTCTACCGTTGGGGGCTTACTTCAATAATGTCATCCGTTTAGTGATAACACTCTCCCCTACTTCCAGCCTGTAGAAATAGATGCCGCTGGAATGATTAGATGCGTCCCAATAAACCGAATGCACGCCAACTCCCTTATAACCGTTTTCCAGCGACGCAACTTTCCGCCCGGAAAGGTTGTAAATGGAGAGATTCACATTGCCCGCATCATTTAACCGATAGGTGACAGTCGTTGCGGCATTGAATGGATTTGGATTATTCTCGACATGCAGCGGCTGTGATGAAGTCTGCGGCGGATCCGAATTATTGCGATTATCAAACCATCCTGAGAGATTCCAGCTATCAGCAAAACGGTTTGGACTATGCCGTCCCTGCACAACTGTGAACTGGAATGATGTGGAATCGCAGTATATGGAAGGATAGTCGCCGCAGTATGAAATATAATCGTAGACACCCAACGGGGCAAAGTTGGGAATATCCTGCCTGATATTGTTAACCTGTATGAACTGACCCGGATAAAGCAAAACGTCGTCGAATCGCTCGATAGGCCCGTACATTCCATAACCGGGAACATTCAGCATAATCCATACATCAATTACCTGAGAACGCAAGGTGTTGTTTATCAAGCTGCCATGGTATCTGAAGGATCCTCCCTGCGGAACCTCGATCGGGGGATGATTCGGGAGCATCTCTACCGAGACATCTAATTCAGGTAATCCCAATTCTTCGATATTCTCAATCTCTCCCTGCAGGATTTCCCGCATTGAATAATCCTGCACGAAAGCCCATATATGGGCATTTTCCGAGGCATACTCCTGATTGAGAATAAATATCGGGATTTCGTAAACGTAAGTATTCCCCTGATGGTAGGAAACCGCCTGTCCGGTATCGGGCGAGAGAAATTCTCGGAATGTTTGATGATGCCAATCAATACCGTTAGGGGCGTCATAATAGATATTACTCTCGGTAATTCCGTAAAACAGACGGAGGTCGGAGAAGGGAATGGAATCCAGAGCATTAATCCGAATAGCGAGTTCGACTTCACGAGTATCCGGATTGTAGGAACCGTTAAGGAAAATATCCAACGGAGATTCTTCCTCTGCCCTCATGGTGATATAATAGTCCCAGGCGCCATGACTCGAGCCCCGATCTACGCCATCGACAAATAAGTGCGGAGTGTAATTGTTACCATAGTAATTATTCCTGGCTTGCACAGGCGCGGGATTCCATAGATAAAACGGATCATTCTCAGAGGGCCACCATACATGGTATCTTATCGCCATAAAATCATCGGCATGGTTTTCAATAATCTGATTCATGGCGGCTTCTGCAGCCGCACAATACATGCAGGATGTATTCGTAAAAAGCTCTCCTACAACTTTCCTTTGTACGGCAATACTATTGACCGTAATACACATGACCACGATAACGGTAGTTGCAATAATCCTTTTAATCATTCTTTCCTCCGGGATAAGTTAGTCCACCAAATGCATCCTTTCGTACGGAATACAAGTTTACATACATGTGTTTTTAAAAATTTTTCATTGAAGAATCAATTTTCTGACAGCCATGCATCCTTATGGAGACCGGTGGTTAAGCTGCAGGTTCCGGCATCAAAGAGCATCCTTTGTAGATTTGAACTGGCACACATGAGGCTGCGGAATTACGCGCCTTTTGTAAAATAGGTATTCCTTTGAAAAATGTCAAGTTTCTTGTATGAATTTTTCTGAGATATTCGTATTCTATCTGCACGGCAAGTTTAGGAATTTGCAGCCATGATAGTGTCAGCCTATTGACAGATTGCTAACGATAGATTATAATATACTTTGTGCGATATCGAATTCTTCGCTGTTCTTTTCAAAGCAGAAATACTAAAACCAAATGTCATCTTTTTTTATACAATGGTCAACTTGTGTGAAAGGATATATTTCATCTAACCGTTTAATTCAAACCATAAATTAGGAGGAATTATGAGAAGAGGATTGCTCTCATTAATCATGGTCATTTTCATGATCACAGGCGTTGCGCATGGCGAGTACCTGGTGGAAGGGAAGGACTACGTAGATAACAAGATCGTAGTCAATCTTATGCCTTCTGTTGGTAACCTGCAAATCGATAAATCAAGCGGAATTCCGCAGTGCGGAATCGAGGAAGTTGACAAGCTGAATCGCGATTATCTCGCATTCGATATGTATCGGTTATTCCCGACCAATAACGACGAAAAGCTGAGATACTATTATGTGATTAGGTTTGATGACGCTCCGGAGCTGGACTGGTTGCTAACCAGATACGACGCTTTGAGTTCGGTGGAACATGTTGAGCCGGTGAGTATCGAGAAGTTATTCGCCATTCCTAACGATCCGCGCTACGATGACCAGTGGCACCTGCCGAAAGTGGAAGCGCCTGCCGCCTGGGATATTGAGAAGGGCGACGAGGATGTGATAATCGCTATACCGGATACCGGTGTCGATTGGGACCACCCTGATCTGCAGGAGCATATGTGGATAAATGAAGCCGAGGACTATAACGGAAACGGCGTTTTCGATAATTTCCCGGTTAACGAAGGCGGCGATCTTGACGGAGTTGACAATGACAATAATGGTTATGTGGATGATGTTACAGGCTGGGACTGGGTTCATACTAACTCATGGTTTTGCACCGACGCGGACTGCCGGAATGCTGACAACGATCCCATGGATTACGTGGGGCATGGCACTCACTGCTCGGGAATAGCTTCGGCGGTTACCAACAATGGAGTGGGGGTTGCCGGGTTGGATTGGAACGGCACTGTGATGCCCTTGAGAATCGGTTATCAGTATCTCTTCATCCTGGGCGTAGTGGAAATGGACTGGGCGGCATCGTCGATCGTTTACGCAACTGATAAGGGCGCCAGGGTGGTATCCTGCAGCTGGGGTTCTGCAAACACCGGCGGTTTAGGGGCGGCAGTCGATTATGCGGTCGCTAATAATGTGCTGATATTCTCCGCCGCAGGCAATGATAACAATCAGCAGCAAAGTTATCTTTGTTCTCGTGCAGATGTGTTGGCGGTTGCCGCCACAGATCAGAACGATCACAAAGCATCGTTCTCCAACTACGGCGCCTGGATCGACGTAAGCGCACCAGGCGTTAGTATTCTCAGCACGGTATTCAACGACGGTTATACCAGATTCGACGGCACCTCGATGGCATCTCCCCTGGCGGCTGGTTTAGCCGGACTTGTGTTCTCGCAAAATCCCCAGATGACTGGCGAGGAAGTTGGCATTAGAATAATGGATACCTGCGATGATATAGACGATATTAACCCCAATTACGCAGGACTGTTGGGTGCGGGAAGGATTAACGCTTACGCCGCGCTGGAAGGCGGAGGTCCCTCGCAGGATCTCACGGTATCGATGGTTCCCGACGATCCCCCGATTACGGTTCCCCCGGGCGGCTCGTTTACTTATACCGGAATCGTCAGCAATGAAGGCGATTCACCGGTTGTAACCGATATCTGGGTGATGCTTGATATCCCCGGATATGGTATGTACGGACCGGTGCAGCAGGCAAACAACGTGTCGCTAAATGCGAATCAGACTATCTCTTACAGCGGCATTACTCAGCAAGTGCCGAATTACGCGCCTACCGGTTTGTATTATAATATCGCTTACGTTGGAGATTATCCGGGAAGCCCCGTCGATTCGGCTTATTTCGAATTCACGGTCAGCGGAGCCAGATCCGGCGATGTTGGCGACTGGACTTTGACCGGGTGGTTTGACGAATACGGAGAAACCGTGCCTGCTGCAACCGCATTGATGGAAAATTATCCCAATCCGTTTAATGCCAGCACCAGCATAAGTTACCACTTGTCATCATCAGGAGCGGTAAAACTGGAAGTATACAACCTGATGGGGCAGAAGGTCGCAGTTTTAGCCGAAGGAGCGCAAGAAGCCGGACGGCATAGCGTTACCTGGGATGCTGCGGATTATACGTCAGGAATTTACTTCTATAAGCTAACGGTGGATGGCGATATCTTCACCAAGCGGATGACATTGTTGAAGTAGCATTCTTAATCAATGTAATAAAATCCTCCGGGCGACAATGCTCGGAGGATTTTTTTTTCTATCCTGTATTATTCACAAATTTAGTTATCGGTACCGGAAGCCTTGCGCTTCCGGCGTTCCATTGAAATCTTCGATTCCAATCCGTAAATTACCAGCTTCTATTGAACTCCCGAAGGACAAGCCTTTAGCTGCGGATTAATGGGTTTGATTTAAAAAGCAAACAAAACAAACCGAAACTACTAATAAAAGGCACATTATCAGAGGGAGAAATATGAATAAGATTATTTACCTTGGCATAGTCTTCTATTCTGCACTGATGCTCTTTGCGGGGTGCTCCAATGAAGACATTCAAGTAGTGGAATTGCGCAGCTACCCGTTAGACGGATTAGCCGGAGTTGTAACCAAATCAAATATTGAACTTGACAGGGAAACATCCAGCGACGGCAACGGAGCACTGCTAATCAAAACCACTGAACCCACCACCATCCGTTTAATAGAAACCGGTGATATTGACGTAGAACAAGCCACATTGATTTATAAGGCTAAACTGAAAACAGCGGACTTACAGGGTCAGGCTTATCTTGAAATGCTTTGTCATTTTCCGGGTAAAGGAGAATTTTTCTCAAGGGATTTGCAGTCGCCGACAAACGGCGCCACCGACTGGGTGTCTGAGGAAACGCCATTTTATCTGAAAAAAGGCGAAAATCCGGACAATGTGAAGCTGAATTTGGTTATCGAGGGCAGCGGTGCGGTTTGGATCGATGATATCCGGCTGCTAAAAGCAGCTCCGTGATCAGGCGTTCTCATCTGACCGAAGGCGTCGAACGGGCTTGCCCGCCTCTGGTGGGGACCTTTGACGCCGCATTATGAACATTTCATTTGACTTTGGCGCTTGCGGGTTGTAACATTAACGGCGTAGTATGATTAAGGTAGAAACACCCAGAGCAAAATATATATTCGTAACCGGGGGTGTCACCTCATCTCTGGGCAAAGGGATTGCGGCGGCATCGCTGGGACTGCTGCTCAAATGCCGCGGTCTAAAGGTTATGATGCAGAAACTGGATCCTTATATCAACGTGGATCCCGGCACAATGAATCCCTATCAGCATGGCGAGGTATATGTGCTTGATGACGGCTCCGAAACCGACCTCGATCTCGGCCATTACGAACGATTTATCGGCACCGATTTGGAAGCGGTTCACAATGTAACCTCCGGGCAGGTATATCATGCCGTAATCACCAGAGAACGTCGGGGCGACTACCTGGGGGCTACGGTTCAGGTTATTCCTCACATCACTAATGAAATAAAAACGAGGATTAGGGCGGTTGCTGATGCAGAAAAGGATGTGGACGTAGTTATTACCGAGATCGGCGGCACCGTTGGAGATATCGAATCGCAGCCGTTTTTAGAGGCTATTCGGCAATTGGGAATAGAGGAGGGGCGCGGGAATGTGTTATTCATCCATCTGACGCTGGTTCCCTATTTGGAAGGTACCGGCGAATTGAAAACCAAACCAACCCAGCATTCGGTTAAGGCATTAAGGGAAATCGGAATACAGCCGGATATTTTGCTCTGTCGTTCCCCAAGGCCTTTATCTAAGGAAATTAAAGACAAAATAGCGCTCTTTTGTAATGTTCCCTCCGAAGCGGTAATACAGGATTTGAATTGCGAAAGCATCTACGAGGTGCCGTTACTCTTTCACAACGAAATGCTTGATAATCTGGTCGTTCATCACATGAATCTGTGGTGTAAGGACCTGGATCTGGCTAAATGGGAAACGATTGTCGATAAGATTAAGCGCCCGACCAAAGAGGTTAAAATCGCTATCTGCGGTAAGTATATTCAGCTTAAAGATGCCTATAAAAGTATTATGGAAAGTTTTGTACACGCGGGAGCGGAAAATGATGCAAGAGTGGAATTGACCTGGGTGTCTTCTGAAGATATAAAGAAAAAAGGCGCCGAATATCACTTGAAGGATGTAGATGGATTGCTGATTCCCGGGGGATTCGGTGAACGTGGTATAGAGGGCAAAATCGAAGCTATTCAGTTCGTGCGGGAGCAGAAGATACCGTTTCTGGGAATTTGCCTGGGCATGCAATGCGCTGCCATAGAGTTTGCGCGGAATGTATCCGGACTGGAGAGCGCTAACAGCACTGAATTTGAACCGGAAACAGATCATCCGGTTATCCATTTGATGGAAATGCAGAAGAAGATATCGGACAAAGGGGGGACTATGAGACTGGGCGCATATCCCTGTCTACTTGAGAAATCGACCAAGTCCGCTGAAGCTTACGGGGTTTTGGAATTATCCGAACGTCATCGGCACAGGTACGAATTCAACAACGATTACAGAGAGGTTTTACAGAACAAAGGTTTGGTCCTGGCGGGACTTTCCCCCGACGGTCACCTGGTTGAGATAATCGAACTCAACGACCATCCCTGGTTTGTAGGAGTACAATTCCATCCGGAGTTGAAATCCCGCCCGGATAATGCTCATCCGCTATTCCGCGATTTCGTGAAAGCCTGTTTGGAGCATCAGTCAGTTGATTCCGAGTCGTCAATTGAATCCGCACAAAATGTTGATACCATCGATAAATAGAAAAGTTATCTATGACGGGTGAATTTAAGACAGGCGACATTTACGTGGGGGACGGAAACCTGCTCTTCATCGCCGGACCCTGCGTTATTGAATCCGAAGAGATCACATTCGAAGTTGCGGAGCGATTAGAAAAACTAAAAGAGAAATACAGTTTACAGCTTATTTTTAAATCCTCCTATCTGAAAGCTAATCGTACTTCCATCGATTCATTCACCGGACCCGGTTTAGATAAGGGACTGGAAATCCTGCAGGCAGTAAAGGATAAGTTCGGACTGCCGGTTTTGACAGATGTGCATTCCGCTGCCGATGTCAATCCGGCGTCGGAGGTAGCTGACTTTTTGCAGATTCCGGCGTTTCTCTGCCGGCAAACCGACCTCGCGGTTGCCGTAGGAAATTCTGGCAAGGCAGTGAATATTAAAAAGGGGCAGTTTATGGCGCCGGAGGATATGGCGAATATCGCCCGGAAGATTGAATCCACCGGTAATAAGAAGATAATGCTTACCGAGCGCGGCACAAGTTTCGGGTATCATAACCTTGTTGTCGATTTTCGTTCCTTCGTGATAATGCGGAAGCTCGGCTATCCGGTAATATATGACGCCACTCACAGCGTGCAGATTCCCGGGGGATTAGGGAATGCTTCCGGAGGAAACCCCGAATTTATTATCCCGCTGGCGAAAGCGGCGGTTGCCTGCGGGATTGATGGGCTGTTTTTCGAAACCCATCCCGAACCATCGCAGGCTCTCTGCGATGCCGATTGCCAGCTGCCGCTGAGCCAGGCGGAGGAGCTTATAAAAGCGGTGTTATCTATTTAAGGATACTGTCAAGATCATAGCGATTTCATCGAGGAGCTTCGCCAGGATTTCGACCTGCGAGGCGGTTCAAGCCCGCTTGGAGTTTTGATATTTCCTAAAATGCAGCGTCAGGTCGCCTGGAGGGTGTCTCCAAACCTCAAAAGGATTGCTTCGTCGCCATGCTCCGCGCCGTGTCCCGATGCGATCGGGGCAATGACAGCATTAGAAGTCATTGCCAGCCCGAGGCTTGCCGAAGGCGCGGCAATCTCTTATTACTATGCAGCGCCTTAAATCAGGATTTTGAGACAGTTCCCGCCTGACCTGACGCAATTCTTTCGCCGCATCCGCCCTCTCAATAGTTTAATGTTGTCAAGACCGCTGGGGTCTTGACCTGCATCTACTTCAGCAGCAGCATCTTCCGTGAGATGGTTTTATTATCGCCGAATTTCAGATTATAGAAATATACTCCCGATGACAGGTTATCCCCATTGAAATCAACGCTGTATTCACCGGCGGTCAGTTTTTCGTTTACCAGTTCCGCTATTTCCTGCCCCAGAAGATTGTACATTTTCAGATTAACATCCCCGTTTTTCGGTATCTCGAATTTGATCGTGGTCGAAACATTGGAGGGATTTGGATGTATCTCAAGCGTTAAACCGGAGGAACTTACTTCCCGGTTATTCGAATTCCACTCGCCTTCCAAGCACCACTCATTGCTGCCTGACCCAATAGATACGCCGGTAACTTCGAAGTCAAAGGAAACCGAATCGCAAGCCTCCGGGTATTCGCCGCAATAAGCTGTATATTGATAGGTCCCGGTAGGCGCATAATTCGGTACGGTTTGGCTAAAATGCCCCTTTATGGTTTGGTTCGGGTTTAAGGGCACATTGCTAAAATACATGAGCCTGTAGAAATTCTCCTGATATATTACTCCCACCCAAATATCGGTAGTGATAGGTTCATCGGTATTATTAGTAATTACGCCGGTCAATCCGAAGGAACCTCCGGGAGGTACTACGATAGGAGATTCATCCGGGATCATATCGATTTCGCCTTCGCATTGATTGAAGCCGAATATCTCCACCGTATTTGATCCCGCCGCTCCCAATACCACCGCCCGATTATCGGAGGCTTCCACTGATTCCACCGGATCGAACTGAAAGGTGGAGGTAGACATGAAGGAGCCGATTAAGGCAGCCTCCTGCAGGTCGAAAATCAGCGTATAGTAGTCGTTATTCAGAATACTCCTAACTACCGCGATATCGCCGTTCGGGGATATCGATAAATCATGCGGTTTGGCATTTGATGAAAATGATGCCATCAGTTGCGGCGGGAAAAAAGTTAAATCGTAAATTTCGACCGCATTATTACCGGCGCCTCCCACATTGATAGCACGGGTATCGGTTACCTCAATGGAATTAACTGCATTCATGTCATTAGCGGTTTCCGAGTTAAAAACGACGACTTCGGCAGCGGTAGGCAGGTGGTAAAATGTCGTTTGCATATCGTTATTATTGCGGCTCCGTACCGCAGCTAACTCCCCATTCGGAGTTATAGCAACATCGTGAGGGTATCTGTCGCGGAAGAATGAAGCCAATCGCACCGGCGGTGACGATGCGATATCGAATATTCCCACCGCTGCATCCCCCAATCCTCCCAGCACGATCGCCCTATCATTCGAGACCGCCACCGAATTAACGGCATCGACGCTTCTTATGCCGGTTGAGGAGAAAGAACCTGTCATAGCTGCTTCGTTGAGATCAAAGACAATAGTATGGGGATCATAATTGAATCTGCCATGAACAACAGCCTTGCTTTGATCTGGCGTAATCGCCAGATCATGAGGTTTTGAGTTAAAATCGAATGACGCTAACGGAACCGGTTGTGCAAGTGCGGGCAAAGTAAGTAGAACGAAAAACAGTACGAATTGAAGGATGATTTTGTAAACCATATTAAAGCCCTACCTTAATATTATAAAATTGGTTTTGAACTATTGAAAACGAAAAGCCCAATCCGAGCTGGCATTGGGCATCCATGCTTAATTTGCCTGTTATATAGAGCATATTCATTTAGAAGCAAAAAGATGACTTTGCCGGAAGTTATCCGCTTTAAAAGGCGATGTCAAGTGAAACATTATGCTATCCCAGACTGTGTTATATAGATATGATTCAACTTGACTTTGGAGATTAATTAGTTAAATTTAAACCAATCACTGTAAAACACGCCTTCAAATTTTGGTAGTAAATCCCTTTTGAATTCCGAGGAGGATTAATGTCTAACTTAAGAAACATCTTTTGTATTGCGGGAGCGTTCATAATCATCATCGCTATTTCATCTAACGCTCAGGCATTTCAACAGTACGATGCTCAAAGCATCATGGAAACTCTGCATACTCCGAAAGCAGCGAATGTTATCGAAGCATCCTTGCTGAATTTAAATGATTCCGAAAAAGTTAAGGTTTGGATTTATTTTACGGACAAAGGGATTTATTCGCAATCCGAATACAATAGTGCGCTGGACCAAGCTAAATCTGCTTTGACAGAGCGCGCCATAAAACGCAGATCGAAAGTTAGGGGCGAGAATATAGTCGATTTTAGAGATATTCCGATAAACCCTGACTATGTCCGGCAGGTTACCGCCATGGGAGCCGAACTTAAGCATAAAATCAAATGGCTTAATAGCATTTCAGCTTATGTTTTTGCCGCTGATATTGACGATATCGCACCCCTTCCGTTCGTACGTCGAATAGAGAAAGTAAAATCGTTTGCTAAGAATGATAATCGTTTCGAACCAGGTCAATCTTTGGAAAGACCGGCGGGAGCAAACGGTTTTATTTACGATTACGGTCCATCTTTCGATCAGTTAGTTCAGGTCAACGTACCGCCCGCACATGTTTTAGGTTTTGATGGCAGCGACGTCCTGGTCTGTATGCTGGATGTCGGTTATAAGAAGGGGCATGACGCCTTCGCTCATATCATTTCCGATGGCAGGTTGATAGCCGAATGGGACTTTGTTAACGGCGATGGTGAAACTGATTTGGAACCGGGCGATGATCCCGATCATGCAAATCATGGTACATATTGCTGGTCTGCGCTGGGTGGCGAGGCTGACGGACATCTGTATGGTCCCGCATTTAACGCCAGTTTCATTCTTGGTAAAACCGAAGATATAACCATGGAGCGTCACATCGAAGAGGATAACTGGGCGGCGGCGGCGTTGTGGGCGGATTCCATCGGCGCTGAAGTGATCTCCGCTTCTTTGGGTTACCGCTGGTTTGATGAGGGAGAGGGGGATTACGAATACTCCGATCTCGACGGTAACACTACTATTGTTACCATCGCCGCGGATTTAGCGGCTTATAACGGTATCGCAGTATGCACCGCCCAGGGGAATGAAGGTTACGATGGACAGGGTTCTCTAATAGCCCCCGCGGACGGCGACAGCGTAATCGCCTGCGGCGCTGTTGATATCTATGGAGATCTGGCTTCGTTCTCGTCACTGGGACCGACCTATGACGGGCGGACAAAGCCAGAGGTTGTAGCGCGAGGTCTTGATACTCACTGCGCTGCTCCCTGGGATCTGCACGCTTATACTCAAGTAGGCGGCACTTCTCTGGCAACGCCATTGGTGGGCGGCGCGGCGGCAGTTATCCTCTCGGCGCATCCGAACTGGACCCCGATGCAGGTGCGCGAAGCCCTGATGATGACCGCTGACAATTTCGATAATCCCGATAACTACTACGGCTGGGGTATTGCTAATACCATGAAAGCGATTCAGTACGATCCCGAAGGAGATATCGCTTTCGATTTCACGCCGCTTTACTACGCTCCACCAAATCAGGATATCGAGTTATCGGCTGATATAACCTGTTCGGAAGGATTAAACGAATCCAGCGTTATACTCTACTGGAACAATACCGGCTCCGCGATATTTGAGAGTGTCCCGATGGATAACAGCGGGGACACATTTACCGCCACCATTCCGGCGCAAGAGATGGGCGCTGCGATATACTATTATCTCTATGCGGAGAAAGATAATGGGTTGAGTGAAACCTACCCGACGGGTACACCTAACAACCGATTTGAAGCCGAGGTCTCCTCCCCTAAATTTGCCGATGATTTCGAAAATGGAGATTATTATTGGGAAACTGACGGAGATTATCCGGACTGGGGAGTATCGGCAACCTACTCCGTATCGGGCAATATGAGTCTGCATGATAGCCCTCAAGGCAGTTATCGAAAGGATGCCGAGGTTGGTATCAAGCTTAGAGAGCCTTTGGATTTTAGTGATGCTAATAATCCGCAGTTGGTATTACGACATCGATATAGACTTCGAACCGGTAGTGATTCCGTTTTTATCGAGGGATCAACCGATGGGGGGAACAACTGGACGACTATCGGTGATGGGGTGAATGGCGAGTTATACAGTTTTGAGATGGCTGCATATTCTCTGGCTGATTTCGCGGGCAGCGATGAATTTTTATTAAGGTTTAGATTATCTACAATAAACAGCTACGGTCAATATGATGGCTATTATGTGGATGATATCGCTGTTTATTGGGAAGCCACCGATGTTGAAGAGGATGAAAATCCGCCGTCGGTCCCGGGAGTCTTCGCTCTGCGCGGCAATTATCCCAATCCGTTTAATGCCAAAACCATTATCGAATTCACTTTACCGAATCCGGGCGAAGCTATAGTGGATATATTCAATGTAGCGGGGCGGAGAGTTCGTTCTCTTAATGCCGGTGCACTCGAAGCTGGCAATAACCGGATAATCTGGAACGGACTATCAGAAAACGGAAGCCAGTTATCCAGCGGCATATACTTTGCGAAGCTGAACTTCGGCGGGCAATCCGAAGTTATAAAGATGACGTTAGCCAAATAATGAATCTCGGCGCATAATAACAGGAGGTATTATGGCGCAACAAAATAAGTTACGGTTTATTGCTGCAATTGCTCTGGCAATATCAGTAGTTAATGTTCCGGTTATCGCCGGAGATTTCGAGGGTATATCTTCATATATAGACTCATCGGAATCGATACGCAAGATTCGTTATCTCACCCCGGGAGAGCGCGGTGATCTGCCGACGGCATCTCAGCCGCAGCAGCCGGTAAAAATCAATACCCGGCTGTTGGCGGATATAATCTGGGTGGATAGAAATCATGAGTATGCAATCGCTGACAACGCCGCCATTTCACCAGACGGGGGGGATATATCCGCGGGATGGTGGCTGAATAATTCCCGAACCGCCGAATATCGAACTATCGGAGGCGCAAGTCCGGTTTGGCGCTATTACATGGATGAGAATAGAGCGATCCGTATCGATAATTCCGGCGCCCATACAGCGATATCCAACGGGCGTGACCAACCTTTTCGCTACTGGGATGTGGGTTCGCCTCTGCCGCTGAGGGAATTCCCAATCGGTGTTAACTGGGGTTCCAGGGATGTTTCTTATTCTAATGACGGAACTCTTTTGGCCTGTGTCGAGGATTCGCTGCAGGTTGTAGGTTCCTTCTGGGTTTTCGATACTGTCGCCGAAGACACGGTTTTCGCCGAGCGTTTTGTACCGGACGGCGGCGTTTACGGTGTGGATCTTTCCGGCGATGGTTCGGCAGCTGCGGTTTCATGCTACTACAAGATATACATTTATGATGTAGAGTTGGGCGTAATAAGAGATTCTGTGGAGAATTTCTCGCAAAATACAGCCGAATTATCCGCCGATGGCTCCAAGCTGGTTATGGGCGATTTTATCGGCTGGTTCCGGGTTTATGAATGGGACGGCTCCGAGTATATCAATACCTATGGATACGATACCGGATTCGATTGGGTGGTGGGATTGGCAATTTCCGACGATGGAACCACAGCGATGTGCGGGACATTCGATTTTACCCCGTACAGCGGAATGGCTTTAATGTTTGATCTCACATCGAATAGCATTTATTGGCGATATGACCAGTTCGGCGATGTTGTTAACGATTGCGCTTTGTCCGCGGATGGGAGTATCGGCGTGGTTTGCTGTTGGGGAAAATTGGAAGGCACCTATGGTGACGTCCTCACGATTTTCAATCGAGAAAGCTCCAATCCGATCTTTCGCCTGCTGGATGATATAGATGAGCAGGGTTCGATTATGAGCGTAGATATCTCCGCTGACGGTCGTTATGTCACTGCGGGAGGAAAAGCGGTTCATGCCAGAGTTCTGGGATTCGGCGGGATGGTTTATGGTATCAAGGTCGCCGAGCAACACCCTCATGATGTGGCGGTACTCTCGATCACCTCACCCTGGGAATTCATTACGCCGGGTCAACCCGTACTCCTCCAGTCTCGATTTATCAATATAGGGAAGCATACCGAAACCTTCGATGTGCGCTGCGTGATCACTGATCTGTTTACTGATGAAGTTCTCTACAATCAAACAGCGACTGTAACCGACTTGCCCTCACTCCAGTATCAAACCGTAACCTTCGAACCCTATTGGACACCGCCGATGGGCGACGGGCGATATGATATTCGCTTCATCTCGGAACTCGAGGGGGATATGGATGAGGGAAACGACGAGATGAATATTGTTGCGAGAAGCTGGCGGGATATCCTGGTAACGGATATAATATTTCCCACCGACAGCATATCGTTCGGTTCGGAGACCATTCCGTTCGCAACCTTTAAGAATATGGGATCTTATTTCGATGATTTTCAGGCGACATGCAGGGTGGAAAACTTTTTGGGATTCGATGTTTACAATGAAACCATTACCATATCGGATTTGAATCCCTATTCCGAAATGGATGTGGAATTCCCTGCCTGGGTGCCGGACGATACCGGTAGCTACACTATTTACTTCTCGGCTGATATCGAGGGTGATTACAACCCGGAGGATAACCAGATGTCGATGGAGTTCAGGGCGGTGCGGCAGTTGTTTTATGAGGATGGCTCGGCCGAGTATCAGTACTGGGCTGGGGAGCGAGATAATGATATGTTTTCGGTTCGATTTACGCCAAATCTCGACCCGCCGTATATTATAGATAAAGGATGGGTTTATGCCGGCTGGGATCCTTATGATTATTTCTGGGATTATATAGCGATTTGGGGCGATGGGAACGGAAAACCGAATCCGATAGATGTAATCACCAGGTATGACGATCCCGAAAGCGTACCGCCGGGAAGTTGGCTGGAGGTCGATTTCGATGATCCTGTGATTACCGAGCCGGGAGATTTCTGGATGATAGTGCATTGGCCTGACGGATTTTACCGTATCATCGGCGCTAAGGTGGGAGCCGATGCCGAGCCGCCTTGGAATTATCGCAGTTGGTGGTATGATGTAGAGACCAATGGATGGGATAGAATGTTATACAAGTGGCTGATGAGAGTGCAGCTTGAGGAGGCGCCAACCGACATCGAGGAAGAATTACCCGATGAAGCGCCGACATCATTTGAGCTGATGCAGAACTATCCCAATCCTTTTAATCCCGTAACTGAGATTTCCTACAGCCTTCCGCAAAGTTCTCACGTCGAAATCTCAATATACAATATCTACGGTCAGAGAATTAAAACTCTGGTTAATTCGGATCAGCCGACGGGAAGCTATGAGATTATATGGGACGGTAAAGACAGCGCGGGGCGTGAGGTTTCTTCGGGGATATATTTCTATCGGATGCAGACCGATTCTTTTCAGGAAACTCGCAGGATGACATTGCTCAAATAACCACTGTCGTCCATTACTCGAAATCCGCGCATAAGAGCACGCCAACCTCGTGGTTACCAACTAATTACGTTGAAAAATCGAATTTTAATATTAAACCTGTTGACACGCCGAAAACGCATTCCTATTTTAACTATTTCTATAATAGACAAAAAAGAGGAATACATGCTTCAGTCCCCTTGGACCATCTGGATTACCGGCTTGTCCGGAGCTGGCAAAACTACCATCTGCAAGGAACTAAGAAAGCTGCTGGAAGAATCCGACATAGCTTTTGAGATCCTCCGCCTTGATGATGTCCGCCAGGTTATCACGCCCGATCCGACATTTTCAGACCGAGAAAAAGAAATAGTCTATTTTAGTTGTGCATACATTGCGAATCTTTTGAATAAGCATAATATTAATGTTATTTTGGATTCCGTGGACGGAAAAGGCGAGGGGCGCAAAGTTGCCGGAGAACTGATCAAGAATTTCGAGGTCATCTCTATAGACTGCCCTCTGGAAATCTGTATCGAGCGCGAGAGAGTGCGCACCGACAGGGCACAGATCGAGAATCTATATGAACGCGCCAAAATGGGGCAGATACGGATTGCCGGATTCGGTTATCCTTATGCCCAGGAAGAGAATCCATTCCTCAGTGTGCGCTCCGATAAGTACAGCGCAAAAGAAGCGGCACAAATCATTTTCGACAAAATCACCGGGAAAGAATAAAGAATATTTCAATTTCTCACCTAAAGTCAGGAAAGAATTAATATATGAAAACAAAGGTAGTTATTATTCTCTTTTTGATTATGTGCGTGGTATTAGTGAAAGCGAATGCCACCGCCATATATGATATTCAGTATACTGAAAACAGCGGTTTTCAGGGATTTGATTGTTATCCCTCGCCTTTGAATGGAGATGATGTCAGCATAACCGGCGTGGTCACCGCATTTATTGAATCCGATTCCAGCTTTTATATTCAGGATGCGGATTCCTTATGGAGCGGTATTCATGTTTGGTTTAATAATGATAATATATCAAGAGGAGACTCGGTTAGTTTCAGCGCGGAGGTTTACGATAATGACGGGGATTTCTCCGGATACACATACTTGGATCATGTTACCTCTTTAACAATTCTGGAAAGCTCGGTTTCGGTGTTCGATGCTCTGGAAATCGAATCGGGGGATTTGGCGCAATCATGTAATGAGTCATCGGAGGCTTATGAGGGAATGCTGGTGCGATTATCTAACGTGGAGATTATCACCGAAGTGGATGGGAATAATCGCTGGACGGTTGATGATGGAAGCGGAGCGGTTTACATCGGCAATGAGTATCATACGACTACGCCTGCGGTAGGTGAGACAATCGTATCGCTGACCGGCGTGGTTTCCAGCTTCAAAGCGAATAGCGAGATTTACTATATCATATATCCCCGCGATGCTGGTGATATAGAGTTTGAAGGCGGTAATCGTCCTCCCGACATCTCAAATGTTACCGCCACGCCATCATCGCCAACCAGTTTGGATGATGTTACGGTCACAGCCGCGATTACTGACGATTCCGGTGTCGAGTCGGCGTCGGTTCGCTATGGAATCAATGATAATTCTGCGCCGAATGCCGTTGCTATGAGCCACGAAGGCAATACTTATTCCGGGATAATTCCGGCTGCCGATACATCGGGATGGATTTTTTATAGAGTATCGGCTACCGATGATTCCAATTCCACAGCGAATTCTCCCCTCGATTCCCTGCAAATAATCGAAGTAGTCAGCATGGCGGAGATTCAGTCCGATCCTTCGGCATGGAGCGGCGAAATGGTCACCTGCCAGGGGGTGGTGACAATAGGAATCGATATACTCCAAACCGACCGCTTGAACGCATATTTTCAGGATAACTCCGGACGCGGGTTAAATCTATTCTCATTTAACGTTACTCCGGAATACACGCAGTACATAAAAAGAGGATTCTTAATCAGGGCGTACGGTGAGCTCGATTACTACCAGAGCACCCTGATGGAATTGAAGGATCCTGATATTACTTTCATAGATTCGCTGCAGCCATTGCCATCTCCCCAGAAATTAACCACTGCACAGGCAGCGGAACAGGATTGGAGCGCATCTCTGGTAGTTGTCAGCGGCGCCATAATGTCCATAGGCAATGAATCCGGCGGGGGACGCAATATTATGGTCGACGATGGTTCCGGCGAGGTGACTGTCCGAGTCTGGAATACAACCGATATTGAAGTGGATAACCTGGTTGTCGGTGACACCTATACGGTTATCGGGATCGGCGGAGAGTATAACAACACCAAGCAGATCGTACCCGGCTATCCCGAGGATATATATCCGGGGATTTACGTTCCGGAGGGCATCGGTATTGCGGACATTTCGCCCGTCAACGTTCGGGCTGATGAGACGGGATTGACGGAGACAATCACCATCCTCTCCGATTCCTCGGTCACGCTGGATATCGTGAAGGTGGTGCTTCCCAGCGGTTGGGTATGGGAGAGCGCTAATGAGGATGGAGTAGAGCTTTACGGAGACGGTATGGATACAACAGCCGTCGCTGTCACAATAGAGAGTAATTCCATTCGCATAAACGGAACAGCTATCACTGAAACTGCGAGCGGCGTTATTAGAATTAAGAATTTGAAGTCCCCCGTCACTCCTGGCGCTTATACTTTCCAGGTGCTGACCTCCTATCAGGGAAATACGCTGGAGGAGATAGCTAATTCTCCGCAGGTTACGGTAGAAGGAGCTAAGGAAGCCTTCGTTGATATACCGCCCAAGGTGATTATACCGGATTACGGAGAGGAAATAACAATCACTTTCGCGGCGCCTACCAATTCGGATATGCTGGTGCAGATCTACGATATCGAAGGGAATTTAATCGCCACGCTTTTGGATGAAGCTTATGATCCCACGGTGTCCGAAGTCGTCTGGGATGGCAGAGACCGGCTCAACGAGATCGTTCCTATTGGAGTTTATATATGTTATGTCGAGGCTACCGAAAGACCCTCGGGACTGGTAACAAGCGCTAAAGCGCCGATAGTCGTAGCGGTACCGCTAAAGTAGGATTTCCATTCACATAGAATTACTGGAGAAGGACCAAACTCGGGATAGATTATGAGAAAATTGATTATTATTGCTGTAATACTGTCATTAGCCCTTACTGTTCAGGGCTGGGCGGCATTCGATGACATGCGGCCCTCAGCGAGAGCACGCGGGATGGGCAATGCTTTTGTCGGATTGGCGGATGATGTAACCGCTGTCTTTTATAATCCTGCCGGATTATCGCAACTGGAGCTGGTTCAGCTTTACGCGACCTCTCAGAAGCCGTTCGGACTGGATTTCCTTAATTATTACGGATTAGCTGTCGCATTCCCAACCGATAGATTCGGGACTTTTGCTTTATCCGGGCAGCAGTTCGGTGTGGACTATAAAGGAGTGGAGTTGGAAACGGAGTTGACCATGAGTATCGGACATGGTATCAGCTTGATGAAAGATGTTCATTCCTCACTATCATTTGGTTACAATGTTAATTACTTTCAGTTAAAATTCGCTGAATCGGTAGGCGGCCAGCCTCCCTCTGATCAGGGAGCATTGGGATTGGATGTAGGTTTCTTTGCAGTCATCAGGGGACGAACCAAGGTCGGATTCTCCGTGAAAAATATCAGTTCGCCTCGGTTCGGAGATGAAGTCCAGAAGGACCTGCAAAAGCGACTGTCTTTCGGTTTGAGTTATGAACCTTACAATGGACTCCGAACTGTGGGCGCGCTGGAAAAGAAGATCGGTTTCGATACCCGCGGCTTGGCTGGAATAGAAGCTGATATTTTCGAGTTTTTAGCATTCAGATTAGGATTGCAAAGCAATCCCAGCAACCTCACCGCCGGACTGGGGCTTAATTTCAAAGGAGGCGCTTTTGATTACGCTCTGGCATACCATCCGGTGCTGGGCAACACTCACCAATTCGCTTTCAGTTACTCATTTGAAACGGCACTGAAGAAGGCGGCGGAGTAGTCATGAAGAGGATAGCAATCTCGATTTTAGCAGGACTATTTATTTTATGTTCCTATAGCCTCGCGACGACATACAGCGTGGATAATCAACTGGACATAAACAGAGCGACTTATGAGGAAATAAAGAAGCTGCCAATCACCGAAGAACAAGCGCAGGTTCTTTATGAACGCGTTCGTTTCGGGGACTACCTCACCAGCATCTATCAGATTCGAGAGCTGCCGGGATTCGATCAGGAAACGTTCGATCGAATCAAACCGATGATAATGATCGCCCCCTTTATCGGCTACAATCCCGAAGTGGAGAGATGGAACCGGATTTACTACCGAATCTCCGACTGGGCGTCAAGCGAGGGAACCAACGAGAACCTGGTTAACCTCTGGATCGATTTAGCCAGAAATCCTATCTACATTAACGAAGCTGATTATAATGATCTTATCAACCTTCAAAACGTGAGTCCGCAGGATGCTTACGCCGTGTATGATGCAATTCAAAAGCGGGGCGGGATTAATTCCCGAGGACAGTTGAGATCGGTGCCGGGATTAAGCGGATGGGGCTATTATAACATGCGCAATTTCGTAACCTACGAGAAACCCTCGGCGAAACGCGAACTCCATGGCGATTACCAACTGCGAGTTTACAACAGACGATTCGAAGCTGACCACTCGGATATATTTTATGAAAACCTGAATACCGGCGATAACAGCGGCGATACGGTCGATTATGACAGCTGGTTTTATCGGTTGAATCTTGAGAGCCCCGCGCCGGCTGCCGCATCCAAGCTCCGCTTGCGGTACGGCAATGATTACGTAGGCGGATGGATCCTGCATCGGAATTTAGGCGAGTTCGACGGTTCGCTATGGAATAACAAATTTTATGCGGGCGTACTAAAAAAGCAACTCGGACCGATATATCTCCGCAATTTCTACGTTGGGAATTATCTTGTGAGTTTCGGTCATGGAGTGGTGATGGAGAATCTGGATTATTTCAAGCCGCGCAAATCGGGATACTCCTGGGATAAGAGAATCAAGGGCGTCATCGGTGATATATCCGAATCACACGAGTTTACTTTGAACGGATTTGCCGGCGAAGCCAGCGCTTACGATTTCGATCTGATTTTCTTTTACTCGAACGATTGGAAAGATGCAATCTTAAATGACGATGGAACCGTCAACAACTACATTACAATGTCTCCAAGGGTGCCTAACTCGGTTTTAAGGGAATATGGCCTTAATGATATGCTGGATGTTCTCCATGAGAAAACCTACGGAGGGAACCTGAGCTACAGCTTCAAGCCCGGAACTCATATAGGAGCGTCGTTCTACGAAAGCCTCTACAATCGCAAATTCGATCCGAAATTGTCAACAATTACCGACCGTTTCGATAAGCAAGTCACGCAGGACAACGAAATCCTGTCGGGATATGATGTCAACGGCAAATATCGGAGAGTTTACGGATGGAATTTCCAGGCGATAATCAAGAATCTGGCGCTTCAGGGCGAGTATGCGGAATTGGAGAAAAACGGCGGCTACTTCAAGATGGGCGATGATCCCAGGGCTGCCGTGCTTTCAGCTTTCCTTCAGTATAATCGAACCCACCTGCTGATGCTCTATCGTCGTTATGATGTCGACTACGATAATCCTTACAACCGCGGTTTCTCCAATTACGAAAGGTATAAGGGTACTATATTCGAGGATGAGTTTTATCTCAAAGATCCTCTCTACGGATTCGTTTTTGACAATTCGGTAATGCCTCAAGCCGAGGAAGGAGTCTATCTGGAGTGGCGCTACCAGATGATGAGGCAGTTCACTTCTCAGATCGAATTCGATATTTTCAACAGGCTGGCGGACCAGGCGCATTATAAGCGCATTGTATTAAAATTATATTACAGACCAATCTATCCGGTCTACCTGAGGTTGAGGCAGAAATGGCAATCCAGGGATGAGGATAATATCTATAATGTAACGCGCTTCGATAACGTGACAACGAGGTTCCATTTCTCGTTCAGGTTGTCGAGGTATGATGATTTATCGCTGCTATACTTCATTGGAAAAACTACCTGGCCTCCGCGTCCCCGATTGATTAACAGATCGGAGTACGGAGAAGGTCAGCCCATTCTGGGCAATTCCGCATCCCCGAGCGATGCGTTCGGGGCTTATATCGAACACAATTTTTCCGATTATTTCACCGCAAGCGCTGGGTTTTTGATTTACGATGGATTTTTCTGGGGCTTTGAGGAAAACGAATTCTTCGTAACCGATGGTCAGGCTAATCGTTACTACGTAGCGATAAGGGACCGTATTACCGATAGAATATCAATTAATTTCAAGTATACAATAGATGATGCCCGACCGCGTACTTACGTGGATGCGAGGTATTATAACGAGGATGATCGGGATGCCGATCCCATAGAACCCGACGCCTATAATGTGCATGATGTTAATCACTCATTCCGTTTGCAGGCCGATATTAGCTGGTAAATTACGAATTTGGAGATATGATATGTTGAAAAAAGTTACTTTATTTGCCGCGATGATAATAATGATATTGACGGGCAGTTCAGCAGGATACGATTATTTTGATGTCACCTGGGGCAACGATAATACCGGCTTGACCGCTCGATCGTTAGCCATGGGAGGCGTTGGGATGAATTCCGAGGTTAACGGCACCGCGGTATTTTTAAATCCCGCCCAGTTGTCTCGCATGGATGATTTAACATTGGGACTGGATTATCGTCTAACCTATGCCCGTGAAGATTGGTCATTCCCGGCGCATGATAACTTCGACGGATACCTGGTCGATAATATTTATTCTCAATCCGCGGTAGTATATCCCGATTTCGGTTTTTCGATCGGCTACAAGTCGAACAAAAAGCGGTTTTCGCCGGGTATAGGTATCAGCTATCATCCCTTAAAGGATTACAGGTATACATACGAGGAAGAAGTGCGGGAATCCTCCGGCTTTGCCCAACCGAACGAAAGGGATTCTTTGATTTCAATCAATAGTGTTCGCAATGAAGGACGAGCCTATTATCTCGGATTCGGCGCGGGATGGGACTTTAATCCATTTCATGTGGGAATCTCTTACAATTACGCTCCCGCCGCCGAGAACTCGGACCGGGAGTTTGAAAAACAGAAGATTTATCCTGATACGACTGTGACCAATACGGTCGAGCAGAAAATCGTTTCGCCCAAAGAAACCGGTTATTTTCTCATCGGCTTGAGTTTTCGCCCATCGGATAGATTCCAGACGAGTTTCACCCTCAGGCCTGAATATATGGTGGAGTATGGATATTCCGAATATGACTCTCCCCTGTCAGTGTCACAGTCCGGAATTTATGAGGAAGTGATTCCATTTAAGATCGGGACAGCTCTTTCATACAGGCCCCCATCGGCTACTATGTCTTATTTAGAAGTGGAATTCCATTACATTCATTGGTCGCATTACAGGCTTTATGATGAAGGAACTCAAACCGTCTACGGTGCGGATACTACGGCTGCGGCGATAGATACTACTTACTACGATAATCTGGAGAATATTTGGGAAGTCCGGGTTGGCGTGGAACATCGGTTTTTCAGCGGAATCCCTGCCCGCTTCGGTTTTCGCATCTCACCGCTCCCGGATAATCGAAGGGTCCTAACCACGGTGGTCTCAGTCGGCACCGGCTTCGCGCTTGGAGACCTGCAGATAGACCTTGCCGGAGCATTGACTAACCGCTCTTCGCGCCAGAGCAGTTGGTTCGATACCGGTAATCGGTGGGATGCCGAGATAAATAAGCTCAAGGAATCCCATCTGCAAGGAACAGTTTCCGCATTGTACAGGTTTCAGCTTTAAAATCGGGAGAATGCGAACAACCGACTGAATCATGTTATATAAATTATTGAGATGAACGATATTCATGTTAATTTAAATTGAGAGCGTCTAAGCTATGAAAACCAATCTTTTTATAATTCTTATATTATCGCTTGCAGTGTTTGCCGCTGCCGACAATACGTTGGGTGAAGAGCAGGAATATTATTACCTCGACATCATTTATACTAATGATATTCATGGCGGGATCATGCCAACGGGCGCTGCATTTATGAATCCCGAATTTCCTCCGCCATTGGGCGGCGGTGGTTCATTTGCCAATTATGTGGAACAGCGGCGGAAAGCAATGGATGAAAAGGACGGCTATACATTGATACTGGACGCTGGAGACTTTTTCTCCGGCACCCCTATCGGGACGAAATCGGGGGGACTGGCAGTCATCAACTTTATGAATATGCTTGGATACGACGCCATGGTGATCGGTAACCACGAATTCGATCTCGGTTACCCCGCATTGGAGAAAATGATTGAAACTGCCGAATTCCCGGTTTTGGGAGCCAATATTGTTGACAAAGAGACCGGCAAGGTCCCTCCGAATATCGAGGAATATATAATCAAAGAATATGACGGATTAAAGGTCGGGATTATCGGCGTGGGGCTTACCGCAACTCCGACTATGGCGCTGCCCGAGAACATGGGTAATGTTGAATTCCTGCCCGAAGAGGAAGTCTTAGAAGAACTCATTCCCGAAGTTCGTCCGAAATGCGACATCCTGATAGTTTTGACGCACATGTTTTTACCTTATGATCCTGTAGAAGGATGGCAGGAAGTTAAAAAACGGCAGGGTGAGGGGGATTCCAGCGTTGAAGGCTTGGCGATGCACGCCGCCAATATCTTCTCGGATATCGACCTCATGTTTACAGGTCATGTTCACAGGGGTTACTATGAACCGTGGGAAGATCCGGTGCATCATACCTTGATACTGCAAACTTATGGAAACGGTACCAGCGCGGGTGAAATATTGTTAAAGATCGACCGGGAATCAAAGACAATAGCCGGATATGAACTTCCGGAGGAGAGAGGCAGCATGGTCACTTTGTTTGCGGATGAATTTCCTCCTGACAATGAAGTGGGTGAGTATATCGCCAAAGAGCAGGCAATCGCCGAGGAGGGGATGGATGATCCGATCGGATACACCAATGTCAGGCTCACCCGAGGATTTGCGGCTGAGAACACCATGGGAATGCTGATTGTCGACGCTTTCCGCGATTATTACGGTGCCGATTTCGCTTTTTCGAATTTGGGGGGGGTGCGCGCAGAATTACCGCAAGGGGATATCACTCCCCGGCAGCTTTTTAAAGTAATGCCGTTCGGTAATCAACTGGTCAAATTCAAACTAAAGGGTAAAACCATTAAGCGGATCGTGGAAACCAAATTGTTGTCGGACCGTTCCGATAGAGGGATATTAATCTCCGGGGGTAAAATCACATACAATAAGCAGCTTCCGAAATGGAATAGAATAACCGAATTCATTATCAACGGCGAGCCATTGGATCCTGAGAAAGAATATGATGTAATAACCACCAATTATCTCGCTGAGGGCAACAGCGGTATGGAACTTCTCGTTAATGTCCCGCAGGAGCGAAAAACGTATACTTACGATCTGGATATACAGGTGGTTGAGAAATATATCGGCAAGATATCGCCGATCAACATGAAGCCGGATAACAGGCTTGTACGCGACGATCAATCCAGCAAAAAGCCATATTTACCGCAAACAACGATACAGTAGGTCGTCTTCCCACTATATATCAGCGCTGCTTGATATAAATTTTTCGCATTTATATTAATTATTTCCTTGCCATAAGGCGTCTTTTATTGCATATTTACATTGCAATGGGTAGTAGTGGCGCCTCTTTAAGAGCCGCGTTACACGTTCTACGACAGACTTGTATTTGGTCAAAAAACTATAGTGAGAAGTTTATCTGAGTTGATCGGGTGTTGATTTGGCGATTGCCGTCGAATTGACCACGTGGTTCATAAACTGCAGTTAACACTTTAGATTCCGATTCCGTTAGGAATGAACTATAAGTTGAAGAATATAATATATTTAATCTTTACACGAATGAGGAGTTAAAATGCGTAAGATTGCACTAATCGCTTTTGTTATCGGTGCATTGGCGATCAGTATCTCTGCTAAAGCCGAGGATGATGCCGGAAAACCTGTGGTTCGGTCGGTCTTGAATCCAATTGAGCAGCCTGTAACTCCGTGTGATGTTCAGGATAATATACTCGCTTATGACACTGCGCCTACTTTCTATTACCCAACTTACAATCAAGCCGAAACAATGGTCGCCGTTAGATTCACGCCAGAACAGGCTTGCTCTTTAAAATCTCTGAAGATCGTTTCGTACGGTGGAGCCGGTCCGGCGCTAATCCACATCTGGGAAGATGATGGTAACGGAAAACCGGGAGATGACCTGGTGACTCCATTCCAGAAATCATTGTCCGGAAGTATGAACTACCAGACAATTAACTTCACCGATCCGATCGATGTCGGTGATGCGGATTTTCATGCCGGCATTGAGTATATGCAGGTTCCGCCTCCGTACTTCACTTCCGACGGCGACGGGGTCACAGAAAATCGCAGCAGCTATAAGCTTCCCTCCGAGAGCTGGACTACGCTGGAACATGATGCCAATATCAGGGCGGTCGTTCAATACTACGGGGAGGATGTAGTTGCCCCTACTATCAGTCATATTCCTATCACCATGGGATTTACTCAAATCGATCCGCCCGAAGAGCTCGCTTCGGCGACAATCACAGACGATGCGGGAGTGTTGGAGGCTTATGTCTACTATAATCCTGGCGACGGATATGTAAGCGTGCAGATGGACAATGTATCCGGAGATCTATGGGAGGCTTCTATCCCGAGCGCTGATCCGGGAACCCAGATATCCTACTATATCGAAGCGACTGATAACTCCGATAGTGCAAATACCGGTTATTTTCCCGCCGAAGGTGAAGGTAATCCGATCGTATATTCAATTGTGGATGGATCCGGTATATCTTATGATGACGGCGATGTGGATGGATGGTGGATTTGCTCAGACACCTGGGAAGACAACGCTTTTGCAGTCCGCTGCACCCCTTCGATATATCCCGTAACCGTTACTATGCTTAGAGCTTACGTTAACAGCATTGACCCGTTCGAGTTCACAGTAAACAGTCTCAGCAGCGGCTATCCGGGCGATGTGCTGGCGGGACCCTGGTCGGCTGCTCCGAGTTCAGCCCCAGGTTGGACCAATTTTGAAATTCCCCCGGGCGATCAGATCGAGATAGCCAGCGGTGATTTCTGCGTAGTTTTCCATTGGCTGGAAACAACCCCCGTCGATCCCGGCGTTGGCGGTGATGACTCAAGTCCGGATTCAGTTTCTTATTGGAGATACGAAAGCTGGAATTTGGATTATGGAAATGATTACATGCTCAGGTCGGTTGTATTCGATAGTTCTTGGAATCAGTCGGGTTTTGAGGAACTGGGCGGTGGATTGCCCGCCGGATTCGCTCTGGAGCAGAATTTCCCCAATCCGTTTAACGCATCCACCAACATAACCTTTGGCGTAGACACTAAATCCAATGTCAACCTTAGCGTTTATAACCTGGCGGGTCAGTTGGTGGAAACCCTAATTGATGATATTCGCAAGCCGGGTACGTACACTGTGAGATGGAATGCCGGGGAACTCTCCAGCGGCGTTTATTTCTACAGGTTGGAAGCTGACGGTAAAGTAATCTGCAGGAAGATGAATTTGCTAAAATAGAGCTGTTAGTGGTTAGTCATTAATTCATCGTGCTGTTGTGAGGCTGGCATGTTTATCCCCGCCTAAGGCGGGGATAAGCATACCGATGGATACAAAACATGCTTATCTGTTCGCCTTCGGCTACGAGCTAAGCATGCCGCCCTTGTCGTTCTGCATCATGCTGCCGTTTAAAATGTTACGAGGACTGAAGGTCCGGGGTCTCGAAAACCTTATCCTACTTTGTCATCAATCTGTTGGATTCCTACGGAATCTATGTCAGGGGGATAACCCCCCTGATCTACCCGCGAAAGATGCGGTCGTGGTAATTGCTGTTACTCTGATGTTCCGTACTTTAAGCTTGAATCTACATCCGAGAGGAGCGATTGCCAAAAAGCTCCCTGGCGCGTTCGGTCTGAGGGGAATTGGGAAAACTCTCTTCTAATTTATCGAAATATCGATTGGCGGTGGCGCGATCTTTTCTCTTCAGCGATATCTCCACCAATCGAAGCAGCGCATCCGGCACCTTTTCCGAGCGGGGATAGTGCTCCAGCAGATAAGTATAGGATGTGGCGGCATTGTTATAGTTCTGCAAATTGAGATGACATTCGCCCATCAGGAAAAGTGCATTGTCAGCCAGGGGATGCTTCTGGTTGGCGGTTCGGAATTCTCGAAATCCGGATAAAGCCAGCTTATAATCCCCCTTGATAAAATCCATGTAAGCGGTATCATAGAGTTGTTTCGCGGATATCTCTACTTGCGTCATAGTCGTATCGGCAGCCGAATCATCCTCAGTCGGTGTCCGGGCTATATTCGGATGGTATGCGCCGGAGGATGTTCTCACGGTCAAGTCGTCAAGTTTTCCCTCAATAATACTCATCCTCTCCAGAAGCTGATCCAGCGTATAGTTTACGTCGGTGAATATGTCCCTCAGTACTTTTAATTGCTCCCGGGATAAAGAATCCTGTGTGACGCTGCTTTCGGCGATCTGATCATAATCATCGCGCAGCTCGTCCAGATCGGTTATTATTTCATTGACATCACCGCGGGTGGCGCAGCCGCTTATCAACAGCAGCGGTAATACCACCGCTGCCGTTATCGTTAAACCGAATTTAAGCCTAATGGCTGACTTCATGCAATACACCCGACAAGATTACTCAATAAAGATAAATTCATCCCGGCGGTTTTTCGCCCATGCTTCTTCGTTATGCCGCGGATCGACAGGCCGTTCCTCACCATAGCTGATAATATCGATACGATCACTGTCGATTCCGGCGCTCACCAGGAATTTCTTGGCTTCCAGGGCGCGCTTTTCACCGAGAGCGAGATTGTATTGCTCTGTCCCTCGTTCATCGCAATGTCCTTCGATACGCAGCATTGTGTCTTGTCGCGACCGCAGGCTGTCCGCCATCTCTCTTAGTACGGCGCGAGCTTCCGGTTTTAGATTATACTTATTGAACTCAAAATTTATATTCGGGAATTCCAGCGGTTCCGGCTCTTCTTCAACCTCAAACTCAGCTATCTCCTCAACCGGCGGAGTTTCAATTTCCACTTCCTCTTCCGGTTCTTCCACCGGTTTCGGCGGGGTTAAAGTCGGTTCTTTCTTTCCTCCGCATATCGCGCCGAAGCTAAGTACGCCGATTATAACAAAGATTATCAGTAATTTGAATGATCTCATCGTTCCTCCGAAATAGTCAAAAATTCTGTTTTATCAATTAGCTAGTAACATATTAGCTATTACAGTTGTTTGCAAGTTAATTTTATCAATCTCCCTTAATTCCCGGCGCCCAATACGGATTAAATGCACTTTCTACGGAAGTCACCCGTTTCTGGTT
Organism: uncultured Ignavibacteria bacterium; assembly: GCA_964563085.1. Taxonomy (GTDB): domain Bacteria; phylum Zixibacteria; class MSB-5A5; order UM-FILTER-46-8; family UM-FILTER-46-8; genus WJIR01. The sequence goes on from CAZLVS010000031.1 coordinate 34,459, forward strand.
GCTGCCGTCGAAATTCATGGTGTAAACCTCTTTGGCGCCGGTTCTATCCGACACAAAACAGATATGAAGCCCATCGGGCGAAAAACAGGGATCTTGGTTATTCCCCACGGAAGTCAGCCGTCTTATATTCTCTCCCGTTATGGACATGGTATAAATCTGGAACCTGCCGGATTCCCGCGATGCATAGGTGATCAAATCCCCTTTGGGCGACCAAGACGGAGTATCATTATAATTCCCGTGAAATGTCAACCTGCGCTGATTAAGCCCCTCAATATCAGTTACATACAAATGTACCGGACCGCTTTTATCGGAGGAAAATACTATTTCTCGCCCATTAGGAGAGAAAGCAGGTGAACTCTCTATTCCCCAGGTTCGCGTGAGTCGCCTGACAATACGCCCCCGGTTTGTCAACAGGTAAAGCTCAGCGTTGTCATCCACGGTCAGGATCAAAGCGATATATTCACCGTCGGGACTTATAGCCGGAGAGGAATCAATCCCTTTTCGAGCTGATATCGGCGCTAATTCACTTGAGAGTAAATTCAATCTATAAAGATCGGGATTACCCCTAAAATAGGATGTGAAATAGATTTCCTCGCCGGAAGGATCAGCGGTTGGGAACAGATTGAGGGAATTGTTATCGGTCAGGTAAATCAAATCAGAACCGTCCCAATTGCAGATAGCGAGTTCCTTTGCTTTGGCGGAAGCCGCCGAAAAGACTAACCGGCTGAAAGAAATCCCCTTCTCACCGGTCAGAATATTTATAATCCTATCGACCGCCCTGTAGGATAGCTGGTTAACTGAGTCGATGGGAGCCTTAAATTCGGTGGTATATATGGTTTTCCCCCGCAAGATATCGGTGATCTCAAGATTATAGTGAAAGAGGATGCCATCGGAATAAAATGAACCGCCAATTAGATGCTCTGCGCCCAGATATATCCAGTCTTCATAATTCATTTCCCGCTCCCCAATTAGCGCCATCAGCGAAGAATCCGCGGTGACCACATTAAAGTATAGAGCAAAAGCCAGCCCATTTTCAATTCTCTCCTTTAACTCAACCGCTTTTTCCGGTTCATCACCGCTAAAGAAATCCCCCGTAACATCAAATTTGGCTACGGCAACATTGAGCTGGGGAACCGTCCCGCCGGAATCCCGGATTACGCCGTAGAAGTCAGTTTGCGCCGGAATATCTTTACCGGCAAACAGCACATACAAAAATAGCGTAATTACAACAGGGATGAATGTCTTAAGTCGACTGGTATTCATGTTTAACCTTATTGCGCATATTCGAATTTTAAGTGAACCCCAATGTTGTCTCCGCTGAATTCCTGGGGGAGCGGAGGCAGGGGATCCGAGGCTAAAATAGCTCGCAATGCCGATTGATCGAAACTACCTACTCCCGATGGTGATTCTATATCCGCGTTAGATATTCTGCCCCTCCCATCTACATTGAAATATATCGTCGTTTCCAGAACCCCTCCGCTGCGCACGGGATTCCTCCAGCGGCTCCGTATTTTGGAGAAAATCAGATTTATGTAGTACGAAGACTGGAAATTGGCTCCGTCTATCTGAATGCCGCCGAATTCGGAACCGAAATCGATATCATCCAGGAATTCGGGGTAGTTGTCATTTTCTTCTCGCTGCTGGCCGTTCTGGCGGACATTAGACCCTTTGGGCTGCGGCTTCGCCTTACGCTGATCGGTTTTTTCCTGCATAGACAGCCCCTCGGGCTCCGGTTCTCTTTTCACAACCTGCCTTGGCGTCTTTTCTATTACCTGCGGAGAAACCGTTTTGGGCTTCGATGGCGGAGGGGCTGCTTTGCCTCCCACCAGATTCACACGGTAAACTTCCGGATAAAGGTTATCCCTGCTGCTGGCTTGCGATGAAAACATCAAGCCGCCGAGAAGAATCGCATGTAATATGATGGATGTTAACAGGTATTTTCTCATCTATTTCGTTCACTTATCGGTTCGATAACCAAACCCACATCTGTCAGCCCCGCCTTTTTCACCTCTGCCACCACCTCAATAATATTCCCGTAGGGAACCTTCTCATCCCCTTTTAGATATACAACCTCGGTATTTTTGTGACGTGTCACCGCTTTCAAGCGCGACGCCAAATCCTTTAGTTTCACTTCGTATTTATCGATGAAGATACTTCCCCGGCTGTCCACGGTGACCACGATGCCTTCCCTTTCCTGGCTGGGGGTTAGTTCCGCTTTCGGGAGTTTAACATCAACGCCGCTCTGGAGCATCGGCGCAGTAATCATAAAAACTATCAACAAAACCAGAATAACATCGACCAGATTGGCAATATTAATATCGGATAAGGCGTGCAATTGACGACGCGCCATTAACTTTCTCCCTGCGATTCCAGATTCTCTTTACGAAAGGCGCTAATTAATTCCAACTTAAAATTGTCAACTTCCACGCCGAATTTTCTCAGACGATTGTTAAAATGATTGTACCCGATTACCGCCGGTATCGCCGCCGCCAAGCCGGCTACAGTAGCGATTAATGCTTCGGCAATCCCCGGAGCGACAACCGCCAGTGAGGCTGAACCACGTACGCCGATTGCGGAGAAAGAACCCATTATGCCCCAGACCGTTCCCAATAATCCTAAGAACGGACTCGAGTTAGCCGTTGTAGCCAGAAATGTGATATAATTACTCAGTGCGGATAATTCCTCTTCACCAGCCCGTTCGGCAGCGTCATTGATAATCTTGAAATGTTCATCATTCAGTAAATATGAAGGATTCACCGAAGCATCGCTCCGGAGGGCGCGGCAGTAATCCCACTGAGCGTAAGATTCTTTCAACATACCGCTCAATGGCGACTTAGTAAATTTCGAGAGGCTGCTATAAGCATTCTTTATGCTGCGGGCTGAGCGGAAGCTGTTGATAAATTGTTTGTTAGCGGACTCGATAGCTGAAAATTGGCGCCATTTCCACAACATTATCGCCCACGAAACCACCGAAAACATAATCAGGATAAATAGAATGAATTTGGCGAATAATCCCGATTCCTGAATAAGCTGCCATGCCGATTTCCCCGGCGTTATATCGAAATAAAGAGTTGAAACGGAGATTACATTCAAAAAAGCTGTATTAAGCATATTAAGTCCTAAATTTTACCGGATTTCCAATCGGAGCGTTAGTTGAACCAGATGCCATGAGGGATAGCCAAATATTACAGTCCTTTAAGTTTCTATGACACGGTTAATCCCGAAGGACAAGCCTTCGGCTACGAATCAATAGTCTTTACAAATTATCCAGGTTAATCAATCTCCCGGTTCCCGGAGATTACATATCCTCGGGCATCTTGCTTACAGTAAAACTGATTTCAGTATCCTGAAGCACCTCCATTCCGGGTACTAACGACTGGGACAGAATGGTTTCCGGCAAGACGGTTTGGTCTTCTACATAATCAACATCGCCGAGAACCAAGCCGTGTTCCGAAAGTTCCTCTTTAACCGAGTTGAAATCCAATCCTATGAAATCGGGAACCAATACCAGTTCGGCGCCCTGGCGAATATTTACGACCAAATCGACCGGCGTCCCTCGTTCAACCTCAGCCATAGCCGCCGGATAGGTGCGGATAACCACTTCGGGAGGTAAAGATTCATCAAAATCGTAGGTGATTAAACCGATCTCAAAACCATCTTCCATCAACCTTAACTTCGCCTGCCTTAGTGTAAAACCTCGCAAATCCTCAACAATAGTAAATTCGCTTCCTTTACTTACAACCAGTTCTACAATCCCTCCACTTTTTACTACCAAACCGGCTAAAGGTTGCTGTTTTATTACTGTTAATGGGGGGTGTATCGGAGAAAATTCTTCGGATGATATTCTCCAACCGAATCCTTGATCCTTCAATGTTTCCCTGGCAATTTCAATATCGACACCGGAAACATCCGGGACTACTTTTTCGTCCCCCAATCCCACAAACAAAGGCATGATTACTTTATCAACCGCAAAACCGAACAGGAAGAGGAGAATCAGGCAAAAAGAGGCGACAATTATCCCTCGCTGAATAGATTCCGAAGTTATTTTATCCTTGAACGACACTATTATCTCCTCCGTAACGCGGACACATAAGCTCCATCCGTATTGTAATGATAGGGCAATATCATTAAGTCACCATCGGGTGTAAAAGATTCCGGTTTAAGATTATACTTACCATTATGCAATTTGATTCTTTCAAATTCCTGATGATCACGCAGGAAACCGCTGATGACATCCTGGGTTTCTTCTTTGGTAAATGTACATGCGCTATAAACCAATTTGCCGTGTTCTCCAATTAATGTCGAAGCGGATTCCAGTATTTCTTCTTGCCGGCTCTGATGCTTTCTAATATCCTCCGGTTTGAGCCTCCAGCGAAGATCCGCATTTCTCGCCAGTGTCCCCATACCGGAACAGGGGACATCCACGAGAGCAATATCAGCTAACGTTTTAGGATAAAACCGCTTAACATCTGCGCCGATTATATTTACGGTATTTATACCCACTCTGTAAAGGTTTTTTTTCAATCCTTTAAGTTTCCCGCGGTTTATCTCGATTGCGAAAAGGGCTCCTTTGCCTCCCATCTGTTCATAGCAGTTGATTGTCTTCCCTCCCGGAGCGGATCCGATATCAAACAGAGTATTCCCTGACTCGATCCCCGCCATTTTCGCTGCGAAACCTGCCGATGGATCCTGGAAATAGACCGTATAATTCAGAAATATATCGGTATCCCTGGGATCGCCGCCGCCTTTATACTGGTAATAATCGGGGAAATTGGGATTTCTCAAGAAGCCCTGATTAGTTAGCTTATTATCATCCGGAATTCTCTTCCCAAGTGAGTTGAATCGCAGGGATGGATATTGGTGAGAATTCGCCCATTCCGCCAATTTTATCGCATTTTCAATTCCGAAAGCTGTTATCCAGTAATCAGCAATCCACCGGGGGAGAGAGTAATAATGCTGAATATGACCGGACGGATCCCGGTTTACATCAGGGTATTGTATGGAATCGGATTCGCGTAAATATCTTCTCAAAACGGCGTTGACTAAAGAAGCCGCACCCGGGTTATCGTATCTTGCCGCCAATTGAACGAATTCGTTCACTGCCGCATAGTCAGGGGTTTTTTCATTATAAACAAGCTGATATAATCCCAGAATCAAACAAGCCTTCGTCCATCGAGTCAGTTTATGCTTGCTGAAATGGTCGAGGATGAAATTCAGCACGCCTTTCATCTTCACCGCGCCTGTAACCAGTTCCTTCACCCTTCGTCTGTCATGCTCCTTCAGGTGACATGTTTTGTTAACCCGGGACAGAGCATCCTGTATAAATAAATTCTCGGATTCCACTGAAAGAAAGCATTTAACCGCAGCCTCCCTTACTTTATCTTTTTTTCTTGATTGTTTCATACCGGTTAGTTGGAAACCTCGAACACAGGCAGCTTACGGTCATCCTTCAAGCTGTACTGCCTGAGCCGATGATACTTCCAGGTTAACACCTCGCTGCGATCAAATTCGGTTAGAATTTCCATATATTCATCGCATCTTCCCACTCCTTCGTGATTTACGCGATGCCGGAGTTTAACCTGCTTATCGGAGATAACTTCGATATCGTACAAACCCGGACGGATATCAACCTCCTTTTTATCACCATCCTTTTCTCTTTCTATAATTATTGATGAAGGAAGTTCGCTAATTTGCCCCAAAGCGACACCATCCGGCGCGGTAATCAGGTATTCCTGGAGGTTAATAATTTTCGAGATCGATTCCATGAAACCGAATTTCGAGATGGCGCCTTCAATTGAAATTCCGGGGGGAAGTACGTCGGCAAGTATGCTGACAAAGCGCTCATTAAAGGGTTCGGTCAATCGTATATCCAAGTATTCGTCCTCCGATGTGTATCCCACCGGAAGCGGCGGTCCGAAGGATAATTTCTGATGCGGGTGGAATCCCTGGGAATATTCTACCGGAATTCTCGATCGTCTTATAGCGCGATGGAAGATATTTATCAGATCCCGATGGGATACGAATCTCAGATTATCGCCCTTCGACCAGCGCAATCTGACGGTAGCGGAGGGAAGCTGCACCGAGTTAGTTCTCTTGACTGTTCTTTTCGCTCTTCCGTAGGTCACACCATCATCTGCCATGGCGCGATTTTTTGCCTTCGATGTCTGTCGTTTCCTATCAGTCCTTTTCTTAAGAGGCTGCTCGTTATAAGCCTTCTCACACTCCATTCTGAAAAATCTATACGGTATCCCCTTGTCGATATGCTGCCAGGGCAAAGGGTCTCCTTCGGTAAATCCATCCAATACGCTTTGATAATCGAATTTGCAGGATTCGAAAATCTCAATCCATTTCTCATAGTCGAAATGCTCAGACCACGTCTGCAATCGTAAACCGCTGTTGTGAATTCCGAGAAGGACTTTGCCGGCCCTTCTATCGGCGCGGCATAGAACTCCCTCGATAACGCTGTTTTCGGCGTCGTGGAATCTCAAGTCGATTATTCTGGAGCGCAGGGCTTTCTGCAGGAAACTATACTTTTTCAGTATCTCTTCCAACGAAATCTGCCTCTCCCATTGGAAAGGCGTTAGGGGTTTGGGTACAAAGGGGGAAATTGTAACTCCAATAGTGCGTTTTCCCTTAAAGCCGCGGGAGATCGATTCGATCCTCCGGATCAAATCCACTATTCCCTGGATATCATCGTCGGTTTCAGTCGGGAGTCCTATCATGAAGTACAATTTGATATGCTGCCAGCCCTTCCTGAAAGCCAGCGTCGAGGTTTCGATAATTTCATCTTCGGTAATGTCTTTATTAATCACATCCCTTAACCGCTGCGTTCCGGCTTCGGGCGCGAATGTCAAACCTGTTTTCCTGCCTGTTTCCAGCGAATCCAGCATCTCGATAGTCATGGTTCCGGGGCGGAAGGAGGGGATTGAGATCGAGGTCTTCTCCTGTTTTAAAATATTATTCAGCTGCGTGAGTAAAGTCACAAGCTGAGAATAATCAGTTGTTGAAAGCGATTGTAGCGAAACCTCGTCATATCCGGTTCTTCTCAAACTCTGCTTCACCTGCTTGATAATTTCATCAGCTTCCCGCTCCCGTCGAGGACGATATTGATAACCCGCCTGACAGAAACGGCATCCCCGCGGACAGCCCCGCATTATCTCCACGGTGAGGCGATCATGTACCGTGCTGATATTGGGGACTATGGGTAATTCGGGATAATACTCATTTTTCAATGGCAGGGCGGAGCGGATTTTCGCTCTTACCGGCGTATCCGGTTGTTCCGGAAATAAACCGCCGTCCCCAATATCTAATCGGTAGGATGATGGAATGTATATTCCGGGAAGGGTTGAAAGTAATCTTAATTTTTCCCTTCGTGAAGCTGACTTATATTCTTCCCGACGTGCAATATCGATTATATCATCAACTAAGTTTTCCCCATCGCCCAGACAGAAAAGATCGATAAAATCCGCCAGCGGTTCGGGATTGAGGATTGCCGGACCTCCGGCGATTATTATCGGGTGCTCATCGGCGCGCTCCGACGACAAAAGCGGAATGCGTCCCAATTTCAGCATATCGAGAATACCGGTGTATGCTAATTCATATTCCACGGAAAACCCGACGAAATCGAAATCCGATATGGGAGTGAAAGACTCAAGGCTATAGAGGGGTAAATTAAACTCATTGAGCTTCTGCTCAAAATCGATATCAGCGGAGAAGGCGCGTTCGCATAAGACATCTTCATGCCGGTTTAATCGATGATAGATTATCTGCATCCCCAGGTTGGACATACCGATTTCGTATAAATCAGGGAAGCACAAACAGAACTTTATGCGGCCGGTATGTTCCTTTTTTATCGCCCCTAACTCGCCGCCGACATAACGCCCCGGCTTTCGAACCAGAGGTAGAATTTTATTTAGAACAATGTCTTTCATCTATACTCGCTTATGATTAACTCATCAAATTCGATATAAAATTCCATTTGCAAAGTCAAGTTATTTGAGGGATGGTTGTGTTTTGAGATGGTATCACATAAATATGGACCTGAAATGTGAGGTACATCCGGAGTCTGTTATTCCCGTAGTAGAAAAGCAAAAGGAGGTCTTTCGACCTCCTTCCGCAATATTCTCGGGCTGCAGTAATCTTAAGCAGCAATTAGAATAAGTTTTACTTCAACAGAGTCATCCGCTTGGTGAATACCTCGCCTCCGGCGCTCAGTTTATAGAAATAAACTCCGCTGGAGAAGTTGGCGGCATCCCAAACTACATTATGAACGCCTGCTTTCTGTTTGCCGTTTACTAAGGTGGCAACTCTCTGACCCATAAGGTTGTAGACCTCCAGGTTCACGTTACCTGCAACGGGAAGTTGGAAGGTAATGGTTGCCGAAGCGTTGAACGGATTCGGATGGCAGCCGATCAAGGAAACCTGCTCCGGAATGACTTCATCACCGAAGAATGCGCCTTCGATAGACCATTCGCTGGCGCCATCAGCTAAGCGCGCGCCGACAACTGTGAACGGGAATGAAGCGGAATCGCATTTCTCGCTGGGACGATCACCGCAGTAGGCTACGTAATCATAGGTTCCCTGCGGAGCGAATCCCGGTACATTCTGCCAGGTGTGCGCCGAGAGGAATTGCCCGGGGTTCAACGGGATATTGTTGAATCCAAACTGATTGAAATAGTAACCCTGATATTTCACGCCGCCCCAAACATCGGTGGTGATCGGATCCGGCGACGGATTCGCGATAATTCCCGTTAATCCGAAACGACCGCCCGGCTCGACAATAACCGGATCATCGTCCGGGATCATATCGACATCGCAGCATGGAATAACGACATCGGTCGGCGTCACGTTTACGCGAATCATGATGTCAGAGGTTTCGCGATGGCGATCAGGAGCCAACCCACCGGTATATTCCCATCCGCGATAGGAGAACGGTAAGGTTGCCGATTCGTCCAATCCGAAGTAGAAGGTGCCCTGGGTCTCGGCAATTCCGACAGCGAAGATTTTACCGTCTTCTATGTAAATGTTGTCTCCGCTGAAGTCGATCTCCACGAAACCAGTGTCGTCAACAGCGATACGTACGGTATCTGCCGCCAGAATATCGCCGGGATTACCGGTTCCGTCATCATCCATCAGCCAGACATGCAGGTTGCCGGCAAGCGCCACGGAGTTGATGTTCACGCTTGCGGTGTTCACATTTACCGGCAGAGCCGGGAAGTCGAACTCGTTACCGAAACCTGAGAAATCACCATTCCAAGCCAAACCGTTTTCCGCCGTATTGTCATCATACAACAGATCAACCGGCACATCCTGCTGGATAGAAATTACGCGCAGCTCAGCTCTCTTGGAGTTATTCAACGGTACTTCGTCACCGCCCAGATAAGTACGTGCATCGCAGCGGTACTGGTTTTCCTGAGTAGGCGTAAACCCGGGGAATTCCACCCATATGGAGGAGGAAGCCGGGATAGGATCAGTTATGGTGACAGTATCCTGATATACCGTAGAGTTGCCGGCATCCTTAACTGTCAGAACAACGTCGAAGTTATTTTCAACTTCAGTACCGTAATTGGATACTTGAACCTCAATCGGCGTCATCTGGTTAATCGGTACAATATTCGCCTGGTTATCATCGTTGAACAGGCTCCTTGGACCCACGTCGTGCAGAACAAAGTTCGGATCCGGTTCGGGATGGAAGCGCAGCGCCAGCCCATCATGGTACAAGTGGGAAACCGGAGCATTATCCCTTAAGTATGAATGACCGATTCCACCTGTGATATCCTCGATTCCGATGATGTTTTTATTTTCGCCATTGGAATCCAGGAAATTGCCATTTTGCTCGCCATAATAAACAGTCAACGAACTATCGGTGGCGTCCAGAACCAACTGGAATGTATGAGTACTGTCGATAAAATTGAACTCTCCGAAGTCCTCCCACTGCACAACAAAGCTGTCAACGTTGTTAGTCCAATAGTAGCAATGGGGATCGCCGCGGCTGGGATCAAGGTCGCCTGTTAACGGACAAACCAGGTCATTAGGCTGTCCCGGATATGGGAGGTCGCTGAATGGATGCGCATAGTTGGCATTAGACGAGAATGAGATATAACCGTTGGATCCGATCCACATACGGTTTACTTCATACCAGTAGTAGGGGAAGTCAAATCCTATCGGTATGGGACCAACGTTATTATCATCGCCTAATCCGTCAGTTATCTCTACGCCAATTCCCGAAATCTCAAACCATTCGTAGGGAACGGTGCCGCCGCCATCGTTATCGTACCAGGAATATCCGTACTCGTCAGGACTGGAACTGCTGTCGAACGGTACCGGTGTCATTCCCCAGGTATGATTGTGTAAATTGGCTGCCATGGCTGTACCACAAGCGAACGTAAGTGCTAAAAGCAGAATTAAAATTCTCTTCATTACACACTCTCCTTCTGTATCATGTTTAAATCTAATTGGTTAGCAACAGAAACAAATATATATATAATCTCACCTCCTTCTTAATAAATTGGGTTGGCTTCAGGTTTTAATAGAACTGACATATTTGCAGATTGCAGCTGCCGTTTAAGTTAAGGGCGTAAAATGAACATCCTGAATATGTCTACAACTCATCCCTGTGGGTTTAATAATCTTGTTGGCAATTGTTTTATCAATCGTAGAACCAATAATTAAAGAAAATGCCAATGTTACTATACAAAGATTACCCCCCGTTTGTCAAGTAATATTTCTTGTTCAAAAATTTTCCTTAAAACCGGTCACAATCCCCATTCGTCAAATTAAGTTGTGCCTATATGCAGCATGAATATCAGAAACGGTTTAACAATGATGCTGCCGTGGGGATTTACTCAAGCTGACCGATTCACATACCGTCACAAGAGGCGA
>CAZLVS010000032.1:0-44586 GCA_964563085.1 uncultured Ignavibacteria bacterium
GGAAGAACTATCGGTTCGGGCGTTATCAGCAAGATAATCGAATAGAGAATTTATTTCAAATAGTAAGAGAGAACGATGACGAACATAGAAGGTCAGAAGATTAGAATACGATTGAGGGCGTACGATCATAATGCGCTGGATCGCTCCACCAAGGAAATCGCCCGAACGGTTCAGAGAACCGGCGCGAAACTAAAGGGTCCGGTTCCTCTACCGACCAAAAGAACTGTATATACTGTCTTACGTTCTCCGAATGTTGACAAAAAGTCGCGGGAGCAATTCGAAACCCGGATTCATAAGAGATTAATTGACATATACGAATCAAACCAGCAGACTGTAGATGCTTTGATGAAGCTGGATTTACCCGCTGGAGTTGATGTTGAAATCAAGGTTTGATAGACCGCGATTGGAGCAGTTATGGCAGACGAAAAAGAACAACAAAAACCCGAAGAATCGGCTGTAGATCAGAAAGAACAGAAAGAAACTTTGGAAGAGGAGCAGACTGAGGAGCAGGCTTCGGCTGAGCTTCAAGATGAAATGCCGGAGGAATCGGCTGTCCAAGAAGCGCCGGTTGAAACCGGGGAAGAGGAGGCCGAGGATGAACCGAAGAAAAAACCGGTTTTTCCGGTTAAATTTATCCTCGGCAGGAAGCTGGGAATGGGCAGTGTTTACGACGTGGACGGTTACGTAATACCGGTAACCTATATCGAAGCCGGTCCCTGTTATGTAACTCAGATAAAGGATACTGATAAAGACGGTTATAACTCCGTTCAAATAGCGTTCGGTTCGAAAAGGAAAAAGCACGTAAATAAACCGCTGTTCGGGCATCTTAAGAAAGCTGGTATCGGATCTGCAAAGAACTTAAGGGAAGTGCGAGTTAATGATACCACTGGAATTGAGCTTGGGCAGGAGGTTAAAGTTGATATTTTTTCCACTGGCGATCTGGTAAACATTACGGGCACAAGCAAGGGTTTGGGATTTCAAGGCACGGTGAGAAGACACGGTTTTGCCGGAGGTCCAAAGACCCACGGCCAGTCGGACAGGCTGCGAGCCCCGGGCTCAATCGGGCAGTCTTCGGATCCCTCCAGAGTTTTTAAGGGGATCCGCATGCCAGGCAGGATGGGTAATGATACCATTACCGCTAAGAACCTGAAAGTTGTTGCCATTGACGAGGAAAACAACTGCCTGGTCGTAAAGGGCGCCGTTCCGGGAAAGCGAAACAGTTTCGTGAAAGTAGCGGTCTCTAATCGAACTCAAGCTCAGGCTTAAGGAATTAGAAGATGTTAGAAGTTCAAAGTTATTCAAGCGATGGTGTAGAGAAGGAAAAAGTATCTCTACCCGAGAGTGTATTCGGAAAGGAAGTAAAGGAGGCACCGGTACATTCGTATGTCAAAGGTTTTCTGAGAAACCAAAGGCAGGGCAGCGTTGATACGTTACAGAGAAATGCTGTTCGGGGCGGAGGAGCTAAACCATGGAGGCAGAAGGGAACCGGTAGATCACGGGCTGGAACGAACACATCGCCCCTCTGGATTGGTGGAGGACGGGCTTTCGGCCCGCATCCGCGTGATCACCGCCGTAAGATGCCCAAGAAACTCAGACGCGCAGCGCTGATTTCGTCTCTCTCGGATAAGGCGCAGGAAGGTAAGGTGGTTGTCCTCGAAGTGCCGACTTTTGAGACTCCTCGCACCAAATCCGTCGCTTCGCTTTTGGAAAGAATGGGAGTGTCGAAAAATAAAGTCTTATTTCTCTTGACTGAAAGAAATGATAACTTTATACTGTCATGCCGGAATTTGAAGAATGTACAGTGTATGAGGGCTACACAGGTTAATGCTTACAGTGTACTTTGGGCTGATTACCTTCTTGTTACGCCGGATAGTATTTCGACCTTAGAGGAGATGTTTGGAAAATGAAACAACACCGCGACATCCTAAAATTAGCAATGATTACCGAGAAAGGTTCTAATCTTCAGGAGACGGCCAATCAGTACTTTTTTAAGGTTGCACCCGAGGCTAATAAGATAGAAATAAAAAGAGCGGTGGAAAAGCTCTTTGACGTAAAGGTAAAGTCGGTTCGCACCATGAATATGCGTGGTAAGATAAAGACTTTGGGCAGGTTTTCCGGCAAGCGACCGAATTGGAAAAAGGCAGTCGTTACGCTTCAGGAAGGACAGAAGATTGACTTGGTTGAGGCGATATAATTTAGCGGAGATAAATGATGGGACTTAGGAAATATAAACCATATACACCAGGCCTTCGCTGGAAGCAGACATCGGATTTCGAGGAGATAACCAAATCCAAGCCGGAGAAATCTCTCGTACGAGCGCTGAAGAAACATGGTGGCCGGAATAATCATGGTCGGATTACCACAAGACATCGCGGCGGCGGGCACAAAAGACGCCTGAGGATGGTCGATTTCAGAAGGGAAAAAACCGATGTAGCCGCTCATGTTATCGGTATCGAGTATGATCCTAACCGTTCGGCAAACCTGGCATTGTTGCAGTATGAAGATGGCGAGAAGAGATACATCCTGGCTCCGCTTGGATTGCGAGTAGGCGATACGGTGAAGTCGGGTGAGAATGTTGAATTCAAGGTCGGCAATGCGATGCCGCTGGCGAGAATTCCGCTCGGTTTAAGCGTTCACAATATCGAGTTGAAGAAAGGCAAAGGAGGTCAGTTAGCTCGGAGCGCCGGCTCTTTTGCGGAGTTGGTGGCAAAAGAGGGGAAGTTTGCTCATCTGAAATTGCCATCGGGAGAGGTTAGACTCGTGCATCAGATGAATTATGCAACCATAGGTCAGATAGGTAACATCGATCACGAAAACGTGAATTCCGGAAAAGCCGGTAGGAGTCGCTGGTTGGGTATCCGCCCTACGGTTCGAGGGGTTGCGATGAATCCTGTCGATCACCCGATGGGCGGTGGCGAAGGGCGTAGTTCGGGAGGCAGGCATCCTTGTTCTCCTTGGGGTAAACTGTCCAAGGGTATGAAAACCCGCGGCAGGAAACAATCGGATAGATATATTGTTAAACGCCGGAAGTAGAGAATTGGTAGAGGAGTTGTTATAGATGGCAAGGTCTTTGAAAAAAGGTCCATATATTGAACCGAACTTGATGAAGAAGCTGGAAGAATTAAACAGAACAAATGCCAAGAAGGTCGTAAGAACCTGGGCGAGACGGTCGACTATTCCGCCGGAATTTGTGGGCCATACCATAGCTGTGCATAACGGGAACAAATTTATTCCTGTATTTATTACCGAGAATATGGTTGGTCATAAGTTGGGCGAATTCGCGCCGACCAGGATTTTCAGAGGACATGGCGGAAAATTGACCGAGCGGAAATTATCTTTAAAGTAAGGACTGAGTACCGTGGAATTTAGAGCGAAGCTGAAATATGTAAGAATGGGTCCGAGAAAGATACGAAGGGTAGCTGAGTTGGTCAAGGGGATGCCTGTGGAAGAGGCTATGGAGACACTTTATTTCATACCTAAAGCGGCAGCCCGTCCTTTGATGCAGACGATAAAGTCGGCGACGTCCAATGCGCTTAATGCCGAAGACTCAGGCAAGATGAGAACCGAGGATTTATTCATAAAAGAGATTCGTATTGACGGCGGTCCCATCTGGAAACGTATCCGTCCGGCGCCAATGGGCAGGGCCTATCGAATTCGTAAGCGCACCTCCCACCTGAGCGTGAGATTGGGAGTCGATCCAAAAAGGGTGAAAGCGATTCAGAAGGAGAAAGCTAAGGCAAAGGCTAAGTCCTCGAAGGGTTAATTGTAATTACTGGAGACAGGTTGTTCATAATGTATGCGGCGAAAGTAAGGTTTTTGGAGGAATAATTGGGACAGAAGACACACCCAGTTGGTTTTAGATTAGGAGTAATAAGATCTTGGAACTCGAAGTGGTTTGCCGAGAAAAATTTCGCAAGCCTTCTCGAAGAGGATCTTCTTATAAGAAGGTATACGGAGAAGCGTTTGGAGCATGCCGGGTTATCCAGGATTGAGATACTCCGTGCGCCTAAGAGGGTGACTGTTGATATTCATACCGCAAAACCGGGCGTTGTGATCGGGCGAAAGGGTGCCGAGGTAGACAAACTGAGGGAGGAGCTTCAGCTTCTGACCAGCAAAGAGATATTGCTTAATATTATAGAAGTTAAGAAGCCGGAGCTGGATGCGAGCTTGGTCGCTCATGGAATCGCCAAACAGCTTGAGGGGCGAATATCGTTCCGTCGCGCCATGAAGAAGGCTGTAACGGCAGCCATGAAAATGGGAGCGGAAGGTATAAAAGTGATGTGTGGCGGTAGGCTGGCTGGCGCAGAGATCGCGCGGACTGAGAAATATCACCAGGGTCGGGTTCCTCTGCATACGTTACGCGCCGATATCGACTACGCTACGGCTACGGCGAGAACAACTTATGGCGCAATCGGAGTTAAGGTTTGGATCTGTAAAGGCGAAGTGTACGGTACAATGGAGGAGCAGGCAGAAGAGATAGGCGCACCGGAGAGGAAACCTGCCGAAGGCAAGAGGGGCAGGGGGAAGCCAGGTGAGGCGCCAAAGCGCCGCAGGCGTCGCAGAAGGCCTAAAGGCGCCGAACGAGGCGAGGGTAAACAACCATCAGAACATTCGAAGGCGGAGGCGAGTAAAGGCGCTTCCAAGAGTGATCCCAGCAAGGAATCTAAGAATTCCAAACCAGCCGGCGGCAAAGATGTAAAGAAGGAGGACGGCGATGTTAATGCCTAAGAGGGTCAAGTACCGCCGATTGCACCGTGGTAGAATGACCGGTAAAGCTTATAGAGGTTCACGGGTGAATTTCGGGGATTTCGGATTGAAAGCGATGCAGTCTGCGTGGATCACCAGCAGACAAATCGAAGCTGCCCGTGTGGCATTGACCAGGCATATTAAGAGAGGTGGAAAAGTTTGGATCCGTATTTTCCCCGATAAATCTATCACCAAAAAACCGGCAGAAACTCGGATGGGTAAAGGAAAGGGCGTTCCCGAGGGATGGGTTGCGGTAGTGAAGCCGGGGCGTGTTATGTTTGAAGTACAAGGAGTTCCCGAGGAATTGGCACGGGAGGCAATGCAATTGGCGGCATCCAAATTACCGATCAAAACGAAGTTTGTCGGCCGTAATTAGAAATAGTGAGGATGGAGATGTTTACAGCGAGTCAGTTAAGAGACATGACGATAGACGAAATTAAGCATCAGCTGAGCGATATGGAAGATGAGTATTTCAATCTGAGATTTCGTCGTTCATTCCAGCAATTGGAGAATCCTCTTAGAATAAGGACTCTAAGGCGGGATATCGCGCGGATCAAGACCATACTTCACGAGCATGAGTCCGGCGTTAGAGAGCTTCATACCGTTAAGGATGATACGGCTGACGGGTCTGTCGGGGAAGAATCGAAATAGTATTTGAGGATATAAATGTCTGAGAGAAGTTCCAGAAAAGTAAGGATTGGCAGAGTAGTTTCCAATAAAATGAACAAAACTGCGATAGTCACCTTCGAGCGGAGAAAGCAGCATCCGGTTTATGGTAAGACGGTAAAAGCTACATCGAAGTTGTATGTACATGATGAGAAAAACGACTGTAATATTGGAGATACGGTGAGGGTTATGGAGACCCGTCCTATTTCGAAGCTTAAACGATGGCGTCTGGTCGGGGTTTTGGAGAGAGCTAAATAAAAATTTGGATTATGCGGTGGATTGTAGAATTGGTTTGAGGAAGAGATGATTCAGGAATATTCGAGATTGACAGTTGCCGATAATTCGGGCGCCAGAGAAGTGATGTGTTTTCGCGTCCTGGGCGGTTCCAGGCGAAGATATGCTCGAGTTGGCGATATAATCGTGGTTTCGGTGAAAGACGCCATACCGGGCGGAGCCGTGAAGAAGAAGGATGTTTGCAAAGCGGTTGTGGTGCGAACGAAACGCGGGATTCGTAGAAGGGACGGTTCTTATATAAGGTTCTCTGATAACGCTGCGGTTATCATCAATGAACAGAAAGAACCTCGGGGAACCCGTATATTCGGCCCGGTTGCCAGGGAACTTCGTGAGAAGCAGTTTATGAAGATCGTTTCCTTAGCGCCGGAGGTTTTGTAGCTCGAGAGCGAGGTTGTTTATGAGGATCAAAAAAGGCGATAACGTTAAAGTAACAGCAGGAAATGACAAGGGTAAAATCGGTAAGGTCCTTGTCGTATATCCTGAACGGAATAGAGTAATCGTGGAAGGCGTAAACCTGATCAAGCGTCATACGCGTCCCACAACCAGGAATAGAAAAGGCGGGATCATACAGAAGGAAGCGCCGATTAACGCTTCTAACGTGATGTATTACGACACCGTGAACAATCACGTATGTAAAATAGGTACGAGGAAATTGGCGGACGGCAAGCGAGTTCGGATCAACAAGAAATCCGGCGAGGTTATTTAGAAGTAAGGCAGAGGTTATGGCAAGATTAAAGGAACGATATCTAAATGAGATACGCCCCGCTTTAATGAAAAGGTTCGGGTATAAGAACATAATGGAAGCGCCGTATATACAGAGAATAGTTGTCAATGTTGGCGTGGGCGAGGCAATTGTCAATGCGAAGTTATTGGAAGCTGCGGTTGCGGAGTTGACATCGATTACCGGGCAAAAGCCTATTATCAGGCGCGCCCGCAAGTCGATATCGAACTTCAAGCTGCGCGCCGGCATGCCTGTCGGGGCATGTGTGACTTTGCGAAGAGAGCGTATGTATGAGTTTCTGGATCGGTTCATCAGCGTCGCCGTGCCTCGAATCCGAGATTTCCGCGGATTGAATCCGAATGGTTTCGACGGGAGAGGCAACTACAATGTCGGTATTTCAGAGCAGATTGTTTTTCCCGAAATAGATTATGACAAAGTCGAGAAGGTGAGGGGCTTGGGAATTACGTTCGTAACTTCGGCTGAGACCGATGAAGAGGCTCATGAACTGCTGAAAAATTTCGGTATGCCGTTTCGCAGGAGCGTCGCGGAATCGGAAGCGGCAGTAGCCTGATCCCCTATCCGGAGAAAGATATATGGCTAAGAAATGTAAAATTGAGAAATGGAAGCGTAAACCGAAATTCAAAGTTCGTCAGCATAATCGATGTCATTTGTGCGGGCGACCTCGAGGGTATATCAGGAAATTCGGTATATGCAGGATTTGCTTTAGAATGTTAGCGCTCAAAGGGGATATCCCCGGCGTGGTTAAAGCGAGTTGGTAAGATTAAGTTGCGAGGATTACGGAGGACTTATTAAATGTCAATGACAGATCCCGTTGCGGATATGTTAACAAGAATTCGGAATGGATCTAAAGCGAGAAAAAAATTCGTTGATATTCCAAGTTCAAAGATAAAAGAACAGATAGCTCGCGTGCTTCGCGACAATGATTTTATCTCAAAATATGCCGTCATTCCCGACAATAAGCAGGGAATGCTGAGAGTCAAACTGAGATATACGCCCGATCATGAGGAAGTCTTTTCCGGTTTATCAAGAGTGAGTAGACCGGGGCGCAGGGTTTATCTCTCGTACGGCCAAATTCGCTCTAAGAGACGGTTGTTAGGCACACTTGTCATTTCAACCTCGCAGGGCGTAATAACCGAGGATGAAGCTATCAAGAAGGGTATCGGCGGCGAAGCTGTCTGCAGAATTTGGTAACGCTTTAGATTTAAGAGGAATATAAAAGTGTCTCGTATCGGAAAAGCACCTATAGAAATAGCAAAAGGCGCTGAAGTGGAGTTAAAGGGAAGGAAGGTTCATGTATCCGGGCCCAACGGTGAGCTCGAATATACCTTGAATCCCGGAATCGATGTTAAGATAGAGGATAATCAGGTTGTCGTAACCAGAGCATCCGATTCAAAACCGCATCGTTCGCTTCACGGTTTAACCCGGGCGCTTATCGCTAATATGATTACCGGAGTGACCTCCGGTTTTACTAAAGAACTTGAGATACTGGGCGTGGGATTCCGCGCTGAGATGTCCGGTAATTTGTTAAAGCTGATGCTCGGTTTCTCACATGAGATATTGCTGCAGCCGGCTCCGGGAATTAAGTTGGAACTCGAGGGTAATACCAAGATTAAGGTGACCGGACACGATAAGCAGCTTGTTGGCGAAACCGCTGCTTTCATTCGTTCGTTAAGACCGCCCGAACCGTATAAGGGCAAAGGAGTCCGGTATGCAGGCGAACATGTCAGGAGGAAAGCGGGCAAGGCTGCCGGAGCGTAGTTGTTGATTTGTTTAATTGGGTAGATTATGGCTGTAAAAACGATTGAAAAAGCAAAGAAGCTTAAGAAAAGAAAACTTAGATCGAAACGCGGAATGGTAGGCACCGCCGAAAAACCCCGAATGTTCGTCAGTAAATCTCTGAAGCATATTTATGTTCAATTAATAGACGATGTTGGCGGTAGAACCTTAGCCACTGTTTCCGATCTTACCCCTGATGTAAGAAGCCAGGTTGAAGAGAAGGAAAAGAAGACTGAGGTTGCAAGTAAGGTCGGTAATATGATCGCCGAGGTCGCCAAACAGAAAGGAATTGAGGAAATAGTATTTGACCGCGGCGGTTTTCGATACCACGGTCGAATCAAGGCCTTAGCGGAGGGAGCTCGTAAGAGCGGATTGCGATTTTAGGAAATTCATTCAGGTATAGTTTTAGATTGAAGGATACCGAATTTGTATAAACAAGATGAAGAACTATTAGAGTTTCAGGAAAAGGTAGTACATATCAACCGTGTCGCCAAGGTGGTTAAGGGCGGACGTCGTTTCAGTTTCACCGCGCTGGTGGTTGCGGGTGACCGCAGAGGAAAGGTCGGGGTCGGCCTGGGGAAGGCGAATGAGGTTGCTGAAGCGATACGTAAGGGGACCGAAGCTGCCCACAAGGCGATGGTGGAGGTTCCGATCCATGAAGGCACCATTCCTTTTCAGATCAACGGTCGTTTCGGAGCGGCGCAGGTTCTACTCAAACCGGCGGCTCCCGGTACCGGCGTAATCGCGGGAGGGGGAGTCAGGGCTGTGTTGGAAGCTGCCGGCGCCACGGATATTTTGACAAAGTCGATAGGTTCGCCCAATCCCCATAATATAGTAAAAGCCACGATGAACGGGCTTTTGGAATTGAACAAAGTAACTAATGCTATAGATGTTAGAAAGCGGCAGGCTGAACGCGAACGAGAACGGGAGCAACGCAAATCGGCGGCGGCGGCGGATGCGGCAGAGAGTGTTGAAAAGAGCGATGAAGATTAAGATTACTCAAATAAAAAGCGCCATCGGGCGAAAAAAGCATCAGAAAAAGGTTTTGACTGCGTTGGGTATTCATAAGATGCACCAGACAGTCGTTCACGAGGATTCACCCACCATAATGGGAATGGTGGACAAAGTTAAGCATCTGGTAACAGTTGAAAAACAGGATTAGCGATTTTAACCAGAGGTTAAGATGAAATTAGGAAATCTGAGAGCCACACCCGGATCGGTAAAAAAACCCAAGCGCCTGGGCAGGGGCGCCGGATCCGGAAAGGGCAAAACATCCGGCAAGGGTCATAAAGGGCAAAAGTCCCGCAGCGGTTATAAAACGAAAGCTTATTCCGAAGGCGGTCAGATGCCTCTGCAGCGGCGTCTGCCCAAAAAGGGTTTTACAAATCCTTTCAGAGTTGAATATCAGCCGGTTAATCTCGAATCCCTGGAGAGATTGGGAAAAGAAGAGGTGAAACTTGGCGACATTTACGACGCTTCATTAGCTCGTAATAGAAGCCAACCGGTTAAGATTCTGGGATGTGGTGAGATCACCAAAGCGATCAACGTTTCGGCGCATGCATTCAGCAAGTCCGCTATACAGAAGATAGAAGCTGTTGGGGGCAAAGTGGAGGTAGTAAAGTGATAACAAGCCTTCGCTCTATATTCAAAATTCAGGAACTCAGAGAGCGGATCCTTTTTACGCTGGGGATTTTAATCGTATACAGGATAGGCGGACATGTGCCTACACCGGGAATCGATCCGGCAGCGTTGGGCGAATTCTTTTCGCAAGCGCAGGGCTCGCTGTTCGGGCTTTATGATATGTTCGTCGGGGGCGCTTTCAGTAAAGCCACCATATTTTCATTGGGAATAATGCCCTATATATCGGCTTCGATTATTATTCAGTTGCTCGGTTCGGTTATCCCGTACTTCCAGAAATTGCAGAAGGAGGGAGAAGAAGGGCGCCGCAAGATTACGCAGTACACCAGGTACGGAACTGTTTTTATCGCTGCCATGCAAGCGCTCGGCACCAGTGTATTTTTGGAATCGATCACTACATCCTCCGGCTTGAAAGTAGTACCGATACCGGGTATGGGATTTAAGCTCCTGACGATGTTGACATTTACTTCCGGCACGATTTTCATTATGTGGCTGGGCGAGCAGATTACCGAGAAAGGAATAGGTAACGGTATATCGTTAATAATCTTCATCGGGATCATCGCCCGATTACCTCAGGCGGTGATGGATGAAGCGAGACTGCTGTTTAGCGGTCAGAGGAATTTGGTGGAGCTGTTGTTCATAATTGCTTTTATGGTGGTGGTTGTGGCGGCTATCGTTATGGCGACCCGTTCGATGAGGAAAATACCGGTGCAGTATGCTAAACGAGTCGTGGGCAGAAGGGTTTACGGCGGACAAAGTACACATATACCGCTCTCGGTTAATTCCGCCGGTATCATCCCGATTATTTTCGCACAATCGATAATGTTCGCGCCGTCAACGCTAACCTCCTTTTTCCCCGACTCGGATTTCATGCAGAATCTCGCCGGATACTTTGCGCCGTCGAGCATCGTGTACAACATATTTTTTGCGTTGATGATCATCTTCTTCGCATATTTCTATACGGCGATTGTATTTAATCCGGTGGATTTGGCGGACAATATGAAAAAGAACGGTGGCTTTATTCCCGGCATACGTCCCGGTAAACGAACATCGGATTATATAGACAGGGTGTTAACAAGGATAACACTGCCCGGGGCGATATTTTTCGCCGTTATTGCGATTTTACCGAACATTATGTCGATGACGATGAACGTTACTTTTTATTTCGGTGGAACCGGCTTGATTATCATAGTCGGCGTCGCCCTGGATACACTACAACAGATCGAATCTCATCTCATCATGCGGCATTATGATGGATTCATTAAAAAAGGTCGTATGAGAGGGAGATATGCATAGAGTGGAGAGGAACTGATGAGATTGATATTTTTGGGACCTCCCGGTTCGGGAAAGGGTACGCAGGCGAAGATAGTTGCAGGTAAGACCGGTGCCAAGCATATTTCAACCGGAGACATTTTACGGGAAGCCGCCGCTGCGGGAACCGATCTCGGCGTTAAGGCTAAAAGGTATATGGATGCCGGCGAATTGGTGCCCGACGAGGTGTTGCTTGGCTTGGTGGAAGAAGTGCTATCGGACGCCAAAACATCGGAGTCGTTCATACTCGATGGGTTTCCGAGGACCATTCCTCAGGCTAAGGGGTTGGATGAGATATTCGGCAAATTGAATCTTGATCTTGACTGGGCAATTAAGCTTGATGTTCCCGATCAAGCAATTGTCGATCGGTTAACCTCAAGATATTTCTGTGCGAATTGCAAAGCTGATTTCAACACGAAAACCAAGCCTCCCAGAGTCGAGGGAGTATGCGATATTTGCGGAGGAAGCTTGGTCCAGCGAGATGATGATAAAGAAGAGGTAATCAAGAATCGTCTCAAGGTTTATCATGAGATGACTGCGCCGATAGAAAATTTTTACTCGGCAAAAGGAAAGCTGAAAACCGTTCAGGGAGACAGGCAGTTCGATGAGATTACTTCGGATATTTTGAATGTAATTTCATGACTCTGAAATGATTCCGATAAAAACTCCGCAAGAAATTGAGTTGATGGCGAACTCCGGTCGCCTCGTAGCGCAATGTTTTGGAGAAATCGAGAAGATTATCAAGCCCGGGATAAAAACCAAGGAACTTGATAGGTTAGTCAGTGATTTTATTGGAGATCACGGAGCGGTAGCCGCTTTTAAGGGCTATAACGGTTACCCTGCAAGTATTTGCGTATCGATAAATGAACAGGTGGTTCATGGAATTCCCGGAGAAAGAGAGATCGGGGAATCGGATTTGGTTTCTATCGATATCGGAGTATTAAAAGACGATTATCACGGAGATGCAGCCAGGTCGTACCTGATGCCGCCGGAGGATGTGGAGAAAAAAAAATTAGTAGATATTACCGAAAAGACCCTCCAGGAAGGAATAAGCGCGGCGCAGTTGGATAATCACCTGTCGGATATCTCTTTTGCGATTCAGAGTTTTGCGGAATCCTATGGCTATTCGGTAGTTCGGGATTTAGTGGGACATGGTATCGGGAGAAAGATGCATGAAGAACCTCAGATACCTAATTTCGGTAAACCGGGAAACGGTCCGATACTCAAGGAAGGAATGACCCTGGCAATAGAACCGATGGTGAATATAGGAACCTGGAGAGTTGAAACTCTCGATGACAAATGGACAGTAGTAACAAAGGATCGGAATCTCTCGGCACATTTTGAGAACACTATTGTTATTACGAAAGACGGACCGATAATTTTAACTATTGATAGGTAGTATGTCGAAGGAAGAAGCGATAACAGTTGACGGAAAAGTTCTTGAACCGTTACCGAACGCAATGTTTAAGGTTGAGCTCGAAAACGGACATCAAGTTCTGGCTCATATTTCCGGAAAGATGAGGATGAATTTTATCAAGATACTTCCCGGGGACAGGGTTACTCTGGAGTTATCGCCGTATGATCTCAATCGAGGACGCATCGTTTACAGGTATAAATAGAGCTTAATGAAATTGAGGATAATATGAAAGTACGTTCTTCTGTAAAAAAGCGCTGTGATAAGTGCAAGATTATCCGGCGAAAAGGCGTGATAAGGGTAATCTGTCAGAATCCCAAACATAAGCAGAGACAAGGCTAATTGGTTTATCAGGATAGGAGGTTTTAATTGGCACGAATTGCGGGTGTCGACCTACCCAAAAATAAGAGAATCGATGTCGGTCTGACCTATATATACGGTATCGGTCAAGCGCAGGCTAAGAATATTGTGAAAGAGACGGGTATAAGTCCGAGTAAAAGAGTCCATGAATTAACCGACGAAGATGTGGCGAAGATTAGGGCTGCTATCGATAATGACTTTAAGGTGGAGGGTGAGCTTCGCACCGAAATCGCCATGAATATCAAGCGGTTAATCGATATTGGCTCTTACCGAGGGTTGCGTCACCGAAGGGGACTACCGGTAAGGGGACAGAACACCAAGAATAACGCTCGTACTCGGAAAGGACCCGGGAAAGCGATTGGACGCGGTAAGAAGAAATAATTTAGTTAATAAGAGGAGATAAATTGGCTGACCCTAAAAGAAGAAAAGTTAGGAAGAAGGGTAAGAAGGTAGAAGCGCTGGGCATAGCGTTTATTAAATCTACCTTTAACAACACAATAGTAACCCTGACTGATACCAAGGGTAATGTAATCTCTTGGGCTTCGGCTGGGAAATCGGGTTTTAAAGGTTCCAAGAAATCGACCCCCTTTGCGGCTCAGTTGGCGGCGGAAACATCGGCAAAAGAAGCTATTGAAATGGGATTGAAAAGGGTTGAAGTGAGAGTTAAGGGTCCCGGTTCCGGTAGGGAAGCGGCTATTAGATCTCTTCAAGCGGCAGGATTGGAAATTATCGCCATCAGAGATGTCACCCCTATCCCGCATAACGGCTGCCGCCCGCCTAAACGTCGAAGAGTTTGATATAAATTAATTCGGACTATTACTGGAGTTTGTGAATGGCAAGATATAGAGATGCAAATTGTAAACTTTGTCGCAGAGAAGGTGAGAAGCTGTTCCTGAAGGGTTCTCGCTGTTTTTCCGAAAAATGCGCTTTCGATAGACGAGCGTATCCTCCGGGACAACACGGTAAGAATATCAGGAGAAAAGTTTCTGAGTATGGGCTGCAGCTTAGAGAGAAGCAAAAGGCCCGTAGAATCTACGGCGTCCTTGAAAAACAGTTCAGGAACTATTTCTTCAAAGCGGCGAAATTAAAGGGTATAACCGGCGAGAATCTGCTGGCGATGTTGGAGTGTCGTCTCGATAACGTAGTCTACCGTCTCGGATTCGCTCCATCGAGGAAAGCGGCTCGTCAGCTCGTTTTGCATAGACATTTTATGGTAAATGGAAGAACTGTCAGTATTCCATCGTATCAAATGAAACCGAAAGATATAGTTAAAGTCAGGGATAAGAGCGCGAACTTAGAGATAATTCATGATGCTTTAAAAGCCTCCGGCAGAGGAACCGATCTAACTTGGTTGAGAGTGGACAAAGCGAAGCTCGAAGGCGAGTTGCTTGAGGTTCCGCGCCGGGATGATATCCCTGTTACAGTACAAGAGCAATTAATCATTGAGCTATATTCCAAGTAGTTCTGAACCTTTATTACTTCGGAGGGCTTTCGTACAATGAAGTGGAAAAGCCTACAGATGCCGCAGGAGATCGATTACGATCTGGATACTGCGACCGATTTTTATACGAAATTTCACATTCAGCCGCTCGAACGCGGCTACGGTATGACTTTAGGCAACGCTTTACGTCGAGTACTGCTTTCATCCATTCAGGGAGCTGCTGTAACCGCCATCAGAATCGATGGAATTAAACACGAGTTTTCGACCATCCCGGGAGTTCTGGAGGAAGTTACACAAATAGTCCTTAATGTAAAGCAGATTAGAATTATACTGCACGGTGATCCTCCTAAGAAGATGACGCTAAATGTCTCCGGAGCAGGAGATTACACAGCCGGTGACATCGAACTGGATACCGAAATAGAACTCCTCAATCCTGATTTACATATCGTTAAGTTAACCGAAGATGTAAGTTTCAGGATGGAAATGGAAGTTGGAAGCGGTAGGGGATTTGTCCCGTCGGAAGTACACGAGGAGATCGATGCTCCGATAGGCACCATATATATCGATTCATTCTTCTCGCCGGTTGTAAAGGTTAATTACAAGGTAGAGAATACTCGAGTCGGACAGCGCACAGACTTCGATCATTTGATCCTGGATATCTGGACCGACGGTACTATCAAACCTGAGGAAGCGTTGACGTTTTCGGCAAAGCTCCTCAAGGATCATCTTGGCTTATTTATCCAGATGGATGAAGAACTTCCTATCGCGCAAGAGGAAGTCGTGGATGAGGAAACGATGAGGATCAGAAACCTGCTGAAAATGCGCGTGGATGAACTGGAACTATCGGTTCGTTCCTCCAACTGCTTGAGAGCCGCTAATATAGTGACGATCGCCGACCTTGTCCAAAAAACGGAATCAGATATGTTGAAGTACAGGAATTTCGGTAGGAAATCCCTGACCGAGTTGAACGCTATCCTAAGCGAAATGGGGCTTTCATTTGGGATGGATGTGAGCAAATACCTGGAAGAGCAGCCGGCGGAAGCTTAGCGAGTTAGTTTATATTTAGAGGTTATGTGATGAGACATAAAAAAACAGTGAAGAAACTCGGTGTCAAAAAGAACCATCGTCAGGCAATGATGAGAAACATGGTTGTATCGCTTCTCGACCATGGAAGAATTATCACGACTCATGCGAAAGCGAAGGTTCTTAAGTCGCTTGCAGATAAGATGATAACATTAGGTAAGAACGATACTGTGTTTTCACGAAGAGTTGCTGGTAGGACTATTCAAAACCGGGAGACGCTCAAGAGACTTTTCTACCAGATTGCCCCGGAATTCGCAGATAGGAACGGAGGTTACACCAGGATCATACGGGCCGGTTTTCGCAAGGGCGATAACGCAGCTCTCTCTATGGTTGAACTGGTTAGCTACGAACCCAAGGTTGCGGAAAGCGACGAGAAGGATAAAAAAACCGAAGAGAAAAAGAAGTAATTTTCGTGTGAGTTAGTAACGACTCCACCGATTCTATTTCCGATGAATTGTTGTTTTTCTGACGAATTAATACGACTCCCTTATGATAAAAAGAATTATTCTAATTATACTCGATGCCTGCGGCGTGGGCGAACTTCCTGATGCTGATTTGTATGGGGATGCCGGTTCCGATACATTGGGTAATACCGCTCTGATTGTTGGAGGCTTGAACCTTCCGACATTGGCGTCACTCGGTTTGGGAAAGATAAATGAGATAAAGGGAGTGCCTTCCGATATCCAAGCCACAGGCTGTTATGGAAAAATGGCTGAACTTTCCCCCGGCAAAGACTCAACCACAGGTCATTGGGAGTTGATGGGATTAGTTCTTGAAAAACCTTTTCCGGTTTATCCCGATGGTTTCCCGGATGAGGTTATAAAGCGATTCACGGAAGTCACTGGATACGAAGTTATCGGGAACAAACCCGCCTCGGGTACCGAGATCATCCAGGAGTTGGGCGAGGAGCACATGAAGACGCGCAAGCTGATTGTGTACACCTCCGCTGATTCGGTTTTTCAGGTGGCGGCGCATGAGGATATTGTTCCTATCGACGTCCTGTACCGGATTTGCGCTTCGGCAAGGGAGATGTTAAAGGGGGAACATGGCGTTGGAAGGGTGATAGCCAGACCGTTTGTCGGCAAGCCAGGATCATTCATTAGAACCGAGGGACGGCACGATTTTTCGCTCAAACCTCCTCGGCGTACTGTGCTTGATTTTCTCAACGAACGCGGGGTGCCGGTCATTGCGGTTGGCAAAATAAATGATTTGTTTGCCGGGGAAGGCATTCGAACATTCCTTCATACCAATAACAATAGAGATGTGATGAGTACTCTTGAACGCTCTTTGGATAATTACTCCGAAGGTTTGATTTTCGCCAATCTTGTAGATTTCGATATGCTGTGGGGTCATCGCAATAATTATGAAGCTTTTGCCGAAGGATTGGAGGAATTCGATCACTTTCTTAAAAGGTTTCTCGGAAAACTGAAATCGGATGATTTGCTCATCATAACCGCTGACCACGGATGCGATCCCACAACCAGTTCAACCGACCATTCCCGGGAATATGTACCTCTCCTGGTATATGGTAATCGTATCGAATCCGGCATCAATCTTGGTGTGAGGAAAACTTTCTCGGATGTGGGCGCCACTGTCTCCGAAATTTTCGGAACTAAGAGCCCGATTTGGGGGAAAAGTTTTTACGCGGATATTCGCAAATGAGCCAGGGTGATAGCAAGCTTGTTGATAGTGCATTTGATGCGCTAAAACGGGCATATTCTCCATATTCCAAATTCCGAGTAGGGGCGGCTTTAATGACCACTAACGGTAATATCTACAATGGCTGCAATGTCGAAAATGCCTCTTACGGATTGACGATATGCGCGGAGCGTAACGCGGTTTTTAAAATGATCTCCTCCGGCGAAACGAAAATTGAGTCCGTCGCTGTGGTTTCCGAGTCCGATTCTATTATCACGCCATGCGGGGCATGTCGCCAGGTGATAAGGGAGTTTGCGGATGATGATTGCCGAATTATCTGTGCTTCACCTAATGAGGTTCGGGTCTTCACATTATATGAACTGTTACCATTCAGCTTCAAACCATCCGATTTAACATAGGATATCATTATGGCTTTTCAGGAAATTATCGCCCGTAAACGCGACGGCTATCAGCTTTCCAGGCGCGAAATAGACGAGCTTGTGGACGGTTATACCGATGGGAGTATTCCCGATTATCAGGTTTCCTCCATGTTAATGGCGATCTGTCTTAAAGGTATGGACGTCGAAGAGACATACTATTTGACCGATGCCATGTTGAAATCGGGCGAAATACTTGATTTACCCGCATTGGATGGAGCTAAAATCGACAAGCACTCCACCGGCGGAGTCGGTGATAAAGTCTCTCTGGCGTTGGCTCCTATAGCGGCATCATGCGGTTTGGTTGTACCGATGGTTTCAGGGAGGGGACTCGGACATACGGGCGGAACCCTTGATAAATTAGAGTCTATCCCCGGCTACAGGACCGATCTTGACATCTCTGAGTTCCAATCGGTTCTATCCAAATGCGGAGCGTCGATTATCGGGCAGACTGCTGATGTTGCCCCCGCCGATAAAAAATTCTATGCTTTGAGAGACGTTACCGCAACAGTTGAGTCTATTCCCTTGATAACCGCCTCCATCTTATCCAAAAAATTAGCTTCGGGAATCGATGGTATCATTTTCGACATTAAGTGTGGGAGCGGAGCGTTCATGAAGACAATTGACGATGCCGCCTCCTTGGCGAAATCGCTGGTGGATACTGCCAAAAGATTCGATAAAGAATGCAGGGCATTGATTACCTGTATGGATGAACCCTTAGGAAATGCCGTTGGTAATTCACTGGAAGTGATGGAAACAGTTGATTATTTAAAGGGAAAGGCGCCCTCGGACTTACATGAGGTTACTATCAGTTTGGCTGCACAAATGCTCATTATCGGAGAGGTTGAATTATCTGAAGACAAAGCAAGGCAGATGATTGAGGATTCTCTATCCTCGGGTAAAGCGCTGGACGTTTTTAGGCGAATGGTCGAGTTGCACCATGGGGATCCGAGAATAATCGACGATAAATCATTGCTTGATCTTGCTGAGACCAAAGATGATTTTCTATCTCCCGGCGACGGTTATATATCCGGAATAGAGACCCGGGATGTCGGTTTGGCGGCTAACGCGCTTGGCGCCGGACGTCAACGGATTGAGGATAGCGTTGATTATGGTGTGGGATTCGTTTTTCGGAAGAAAATTGGCGACAGTGTTTCGAAAGATGAACCGATTGCCGAGGTTTTCGCTCGACACAAGACAGATATAGATAAGGCTAAGGAAACACTTACACAGGCAATAGAGCTTTCATCACAAAAACCGCACACCAACGGAAAAGTTTTGCGGTTGATTGAATAATCTGCTGCTTACATCCAATTATCGGTTACCTCACACCATCAAAGCTCGCTATTTCATCATCAAAACCATTGACTTAGTCAAGATAGTTGGTTTACTATTCAGGCAGCATAAATTTGAAAAGGAGGATTCCCAATGTGGGTTTTTAGGTATTTCATTATAACTGTTATCCTATTAGTAATTGTAGGTTTCGCTATCCAGAATTCCTACCAACGAGTTGATATAAATCTTCTTAATAAACGTTATATTGATGTTCCGCTGATTCTGGTTTTGTTCGAAGCCTTCGCTGTCGGTATATTCTTCTGGTTCGTTATTTCAATCGCTCATTTTCTCAAGGTCCATCGGGCGCTTAGTAAGCAGAAACGGGAAAATGATAAACTACTTGAAGAGATCACAACGATAAGGAACATGCCGCTGCAGGAAAATGATGAAAAACCGGAAGATTCGGGATATAATGATCAAAGGGATGCGATGTCATGAATTGACCTGACCGGGCAAATATCTTGACTTTCGGGGATGGTTTAAATATAATGTTTAGATTTGGCTGTAAGCAGGTGTGATATCATAAATTCAGGTTAATTAGAGATTGTGGAAGCAAACCAGTTAATAATATCGATATTGATTCTGGCGGTTTTTATCGCCTTAATTTTCTATTTTTTTTCACGGAGCAAAAAGAAACCGCTTGAGACGCCGCAGGAGAATTACATTTTGGGTCTTAAAGCGCTGCTTCAGGGGCAGAATGATGACGCCTATCGCTTTTTTAAAAATGCAGTATCGGGCGATACCGAAAATGTCGATGCGTATCTGCGATTGGGTGAACTGCTTCGGAAAAGGGGAGCGGTTGAACGCGCTTATCATATCCATTGGGAACTATCGCTACGAAGGAATCTGACCGATTCGGAGCGAATGGATGTTAATCTCGCCATGGTGGATGACCTGTTCGCAAGCGGTAAATATGCTGAAGCCGGCAAGATGCTTCGCGAGTTGCTGAAAAAAGATAGCAGGAATGTCAGGTTTTTGAAGAAACTCTTAGAGGTGTACATACGAACCGAGGATTGGGTTAATTCCCTGCCTACAACAGAAAAATTGGCGAAGTTGGATAAAGGCAGTTATGATGACCGTACGCTTGCCCTGTTCAGAATACTCGAGGGACAGACTAAATCAAGGGATGGAAATCATCATAAGGCTCGCCTTGCATATAAGAATGCACTTCATTATGACCCGGAGTGTGCTTTTGCATACCTTTACATGGGTGATGCTTATCTTGCGGATAATCGGCCGGAGGATGCCGTTGATTGGTGGCGTAAACTTTGTGAGAAAGTACCATCAAAGGGTTATTTAGCTTTCGAGAGACTCGAAAGCCTCCTGTTTGAGTTAGGTAAATTTAATATCGTAGCCGAGATTTATCTCGACATACTGGAACGCGATCCCAAGAATACACGCGCCATGAGAGCGCTGGCTAAAATCCAGGTAAAGATGGGCAAGATAAACGAAGCGATAAAGAATTCACAGCAGGCTTTATCAATTGACAAAAACAATCCTGCGATAATCTCAGAGCTTATCGATCTGTATAAACAGGCTGACCAAGCAGAAGAGATAGTCAGGCTTGCCGAGAAATACTGCTTAAGTTCTAATTCTCATGCGGACAAATTCGAATGTTCGGTTTGTCACGACATCTTTGAACAACCGAAGATAATCTGTCCCTCATGCCATAATGTTGGAACTGTCAAAATATAAGAGTAAATTTATTGTGTTAAGGGCTTCAGTTCTTATATTGGTTGTATCCTCATTTTTGATCTCGAATGGGATTGTCCAAGCCTATGAGCCACTTACAGATTTGCTAATGGCAGGGAAACTGGACGAGGCTGATCAACTCTTATCAAGTAGTGATGAAGAGAATCTTAGTAAAGAAACAAGGGAGTACTATAGGGGGGTGATGGAGTTTAACGGAAAACTCTCTGCGGATTTCCTGAAAGAATCGCTGCGCGGCAGCAAGGAGTTTACCGAAAAAGACCTGTCGATTTTGCGATTGGCGCAGTACTATTACTCCATTGGTTTTTACGTGACCTGTGCGAATTACCTTAATGACTTTGAGCGGAGCGACTCGGACTCGAGATATATGGACGAAGTTTTATGGCTGCGGGGATTTGCCAATATGAACTCCGGCAAATACGAAGAAGCGGAATCGGACTTCTCTAAACTTATCGATTCGTATCCATCATCCGATATGAGCCTCTGGGGATTTCTGGGGATCGGTTTTTGTTACTACAATAAAGGGGACATAAGAAGCGCTATCAAGAGTTTCGAGCGCGTAAAAGATACCGAAACGCACCCGGCATTTCCACAGAGCCTGCCGGCATTATCGTCCTGCTACAAGCAGATGGGAAACAGTCGGCGCTCCGAACATTATCTCGATTTTTACAATCGGAAATACCCGAGCGCCTTTATCCCTGATATGGACTTGGTGGCTGAGCCGAGGACAGAATTTGATTTGCCCCTGCAGCAAAGCGATACAAATGC
The DNA here is from genome assembly GCA_964563085.1 of uncultured Ignavibacteria bacterium. Lineage (GTDB taxonomy): Bacteria > Zixibacteria > MSB-5A5 > UM-FILTER-46-8 > UM-FILTER-46-8 > WJIR01. Next base: position 21,360 of record CAZLVS010000032.1, read on the forward strand.
CGAAGAATTGGTGAAAGCGCTATATTTCGTCCAGGTCGGTTCGTTTTCATCCAAGCAGAATGCTCGAAGAATGATGAGCCGGTTGGAGGCTAAAGGATACAACTCAACCATGGAAGGCTTTTATGAAAACAAGAAGCTCTTCTATCGGATTTTAGTCGGTCCATACACAACAAGAGGCGAAGCTCGGAAATACGAGAAGAAGATGGAATCATCGGAAGGAGATGATTTCATAATTATCCTCAGATAATAATCCTCGGAGGTTCCTCTGTCGAAGAAATTAACTCCGGTGATGGAACAATACCATCGAATCAAGAGCCAATATCCCGACAAAATATTGTTTTTCAGATTGGGTGATTTCTATGAGATGTTTGGCGAAGATGCCAAGATAGGTTCCAAGGTGCTAAATATCGCCCTCACTTCCCGCGCTCACGGTAAAGGCGCCGAAAGAATTCCATTAGCCGGAGTACCTTACCATTCAGCGGATAAATATATAAACATTCTTCTTCAAGCCGGTCATAAGGTGGTGGTATGCGAACAGGTGGAGGATTCCCGCTATGCCAGAGGTTTGGTGAAAAGGGAAGTTGTGGAGATCGCTACGCCGGGCACTGCTATCGCCGCCGAAGACTCTGCCGACGGAGGCTGTTTACTTGCCATAAATATTGCGGAAAAGAAAATCGGTTTAGCTGTGGTGGATTTCACTTCGGGCGAATTTTCGGTTGATGAGATATCCTCGGATAGTCTTGGGGAGCAGATGAGGATATTGAAACCGAATGAACTTCTAATCAGCAGCGAATCTTCCGATAGCAAGCTAATCGAAGAACTCAGTTCGGAAGTAGGCTGTTTAACTGAAGTTGAGGAGCATCGTTTTAATCTAAGTTACGCACGGAGAACTCTGACTGACTATTTCGATGTGCATGATTTCGACGGTTTCGGAATTACAGGATTGAATTCGGCAATAGTAGCCGCCGGTGTCGCTCTCTCTTATCTTCAGGAGACCAAACAAAATAAAATCAAGCATCTCAATCCCCCTACGCGTTCTATTAAGGGGGGGCAGATGTTTTTGGACCTCGCTACTATCAGGAATCTGGAACTGGCGCAGCCTTCGATTCCTAATCGAGGAAGAAGTCTCTTATCGGTTGTGGATTTCACTTTAACTGCAATGGGCAAAAGGTTACTGATGAACTGGCTAACCGCTCCGCTTAATGACATTGATACGATTATCCATCGGCAGCAGATAGCCGATGGTTTTCTGAGTGATGCAAAGTTGCGGGACAGAACATCCGAATATCTTAAAGCGCTTCCGGATATTGAGCGCCTGATTGCAAAACTCGGTTCAAGCCGGATTACTCCTCGTGAACTGGGTTCCCTTTTATCGGCGGCTGAGATTTGCTCCGAATTCAGAAGATTATCCAGTGAATCCCGTCAGCTCGACGATATGTTCAGGGAACTACCCGACCTCGGCGAGTTAACCGGACAGTTGAAGTCCGCTCTTTTAGATGATCTTCCAAATGTTGAGAACAATGGAGGGATTATTAGAGATGGTTTCGATAATAGATTGGATGAGCTTAAAGCTTCCATCAGCGAATCTAAAAAATGGATCGCAGGTCTGCAGAATCTGGAGCGTTCGCGAACCGGAATACAGAATCTAAAGGTCGGCTATAACAAAGTCTTCGGATATTATATCGAAGTCAGTAGTTCCCATATTAACAAAGTGCCCGATGATTACATTCGCAAACAGACTCTGGTAAATGCCGAGAGATATATCACCGAGGAGCTTAAAAAGCGGGAATCCGAAGTATTGAATGCCGAGGAGAAAATTAACGAACTGGAAAAAGAACTGTTCAATGAACTGGTTGCGAGAATCCAACAGTATATACCGATACTGAAAAACAACTCAGCCGTTATTGCCCAACTCGATGTATATCAGTCTTTTGCAAGTCTCTCATTGAAATATAATTACGTAAAACCTGAAATCAACGACACCGACCGTATCCTGATCAAGGATGGCCGTCATCCGGTTATCGAGCTTTCTGTTGCCGGAAACCGATTCGTTCCCAACGATCTTGATATTGGCGGAGACAATGGATTCATTCATATAATCACCGGGCCCAATATGGCGGGTAAATCTACCTATCTCCGACAAATCGGTCATATTGTAATTCTCGCTCAAACAGGATGTTATGTCCCCGCTGCCGAAGCTCGCATTGGGATTGTCGATCGCGTTTTTACCCGGGTAGGTGCGTCGGATTTACTTTCGGAGGGTAAATCGACGTTTTTGGTCGAAATGAACGAAGTTTCAAACATATTAAACAACGCCACCAATCGATCACTGGTACTGCTGGATGAAGTCGGAAGAGGAACCTCCACTTACGACGGTCTTTCTATCGCCTGGGCTGTTTCGGAATATTTACATGAAAAAGAGAACCTCAAATGCCGAACACTCTTCGCTACCCATTATCACGAATTGACGGATTTGGCGTCCAGGTTTCCGGGTATCAAAAATTTCCAGGTCGCTGTACGGGAATGGGAGGATCAAATTGTATTCCTGCATCGGATAATTCCCGGAGGATGTGATGATTCCTACGGGATTCAAGTTGCCAAGCTGGCAGGAATTCCATCCGATGTTATCGGCAGAGCCAGACAGATATTACAGCATCTGGAAAAAGGAGATCTTTTCAGCGCCAAGCGCATGCTGGATAAACCTCCCAAATGGATGAAGAAATACAACCGAGCGCAGATGAGTTTGTTTGAAACTGACCATGAGGAATTGATTAAAAGGCTAAAAAATATCGACCCAATGGCGATTACCCCAATCGAAGCTTTGCAATTACTCACCGAAATGGTAGAAATTGTGAAGAAAAGTCAGCAAAAATAAGAATAATGCGATTCATCTTCAGATTTCGCTTGCTAAATTCGACCTCTCCTATTAATTTATTATGAGTTACCCAGTATAAAACTGCCAATCGGGTTCTCGCGGGTAGGTTCTTTTTCATTCATATAACAAAAACTGCGATTTCAGGGATGGGGTCTTGTGAGCCAAATAGAGCCAAGTTGTCGAATTATGGTCAAATCCATTGTTAGCAAGCTTACTTTTATATCTTTTTTTCTCTTTCTATGGACATGCAAATTGGGCTATGCTGAGAAAATTGGATTTGATGATCCTTGGGGTGAGGCTGGCTTCAATGTTTTAGACCAGAATTCGTCGGGTGTAGAGATTATACACTCCATACATTCTGTTGAAATTCAAGATGTTAATACTGGATATGGAGTCGAAAAGGCAATTGTCGTACCCGGTTTTTTCTTGCCTAACAATGCATCAGCGCCGAATCTTCCCGGCACCGGCCGGTTCATTGCCATTCCTCGATATTCGAATCCCAGCGTGGAAGTCCTTAACTGCCGTACAATTGTCATTGACGATATAGATATTGCTCCGGCGCCGGAAATGAAGATGGTTGATGATGATTCCGGACTGGAGTTTATCAAGGAGCCCCAGATTTATGGTGCGGATGCATTTTATCCTGAAAATCCGGTTACAATTTCCCAGCCGTCTAAGGTGAGAGGAATGGATTATGTTATTCTTGGCGTCACTCCCTTTCAATATAACCCTGTCGCTCGTAGGTTATTAATCTACAATGACTTGCGGATCAAGGTCAGCTTTAATTCCGGTAGCGAACAATATGGGGAGGATAGACTGCGCAGCAAGTATTGGGAAGATCTGTTTAGCAGTCAATTTCTAAATTACTCCTTTTTACCGGAATTCAGGTTTCCAAATTCGGAACTGACGCATACTCATAGTAGGAATTGGGAGTATGTTATTATCGTTCCGGACGATTCCAATTTTATTGCGTGGGCGGATACGCTGAGGAAGTGGAGGATCAAGCAGGGGATATCTACCGGAGCGGTAACGCTTTCACAAATCGGAGGAAACGACTCTACCTCCATAAAGAACTACATTAATAACGCCTATTTCAAATGGGAGACGCCGCCAGCAGCCGTATTGTTGTTAGGGGACTATGCCGACCAGCGCGATGAAGTTGGTATATTTTCACCATTATGGCATGACCTGATGGTGTCGGATAACATTTATTCTGATATGAGTGGAAATGATTTGCCGGATTTAGTGATATCCAGAATCACAGCTCGCGATAGTACTGATTTAGCCATAACCGTAAACAAAATCCTCAATTATGAGCGGTTTCCTTCAATGAATGCTGGCTTTTATCAGCACCCCATGATTGCCGCTGCCTGGCAGGACGATCGGTGGTTTGTACTCTGCGGGGAGGTGGTTTATGGATTCCTTCATAATGAACTGGGCAAAAATCCCGTAAGAGAATATGCCATTCATTCCGGTGTACCCGATTCAGCTTGGTCAGCCAATCCCAATACCTATATGATAGTGGACTATTTCGGGCCGGATGGTTTGGGATATATCCCATACACGGCGGAATATCTTGACGATTGGGGCGGGAGCGCTTATAGAATCACTAATGATATAAATGATGGGGCTTTTATCGCGCAACATTTCGACCATGGCAGTATTTACGGATGGAATTACCCTCTTTATAGAATCGAGAATCTGGTGGGACTTGAGAATGAAAGTCTGCCGTTTGTTCTATCTATCAATTGCTCATCCGGTAAATTCAATGCTGTTGAAACCTGTTTTACCGAGGCTATGCACAGGATGGAACATGGCGCATTGGGCGTTATAGCCGCCACCGGCACCTCGATATCATTTGTTAATGACACTTTTGTGTGGGGATTTTATGATTATCTCTGGCGCTCTTTTGACCCGGGTTACGGTCCGGGCGGAGGAATTAATCATCTAACGGCATTCGCAAACGCTTCCGCAAAATATTACCTCAAAGCTTCCGGTTGGCCCTTCAATCCTGAGCATAAGAATATAACTTATCATCTGTATCACCATCACGGAGATGCCTTTACACGTTTGTATTCAGAGGTTCCGCAGAATTTAAGCGTTTCTCATGCCCCCGTACTATTTCCTGGCGCAGAGCATTTTGATGTATCGGCAAACGAAAAAGCCTTAATTGCACTTACAGTTGATGATAGGATTATTGGATTAGAGGAGGGGACCGGGGGTAGTGTATCGATCCCAATTATTCCGCAGTCCTATGGCGATACCATGATTGTAACCGTAACTCGCGACAATTACAGACGTTATGAGCAAACCGTACCGGTACGCTGGCCTGAAATCGATCTTACATTCCAACCGGTTAATCCTCCGATTTCGGTGCCGCAAGGAGGCGAGTTTCAGTATCATGTAACTATGGTAAATGGCGATCTGGGCGTTGAAGTGGACGGCAGGATTAATCTGAAGCTGCCTAACGGCAATATCTATGGGCCCATTAGCGCCTTTTATGATAAGTATTATCCGCCTGACGATACGACTATCCACCTGTATGCAACTCAGCAAATTCCGGCTGAGGCGCCCCTTGGCGATTATCTATATCTCGGATATATCGGGCAGTTGCCGGATGCTATTTATGATTCCACCTATTTTGAATTCACGGTCGCACCATCGGTATCTCTCTATCAGAGAGCTGACAATTGGTTTACTAATGTATGGTCGTTGATCGATGATCAAATGGCGCCCGAGCATGACTACTATTTGAGCAACTCTCCAAATCCATTTAATAGCGTTACATCAATCGAATTCGGATTGGCTGAAGCTTCTCACACCAAGCTCGAAGTATTTAATCTGTTGGGCAGAAAAATTAAGACGCTCGTTGATAACCACCTGAATGCCGGCAGGCACATAGTGAACTGGGATGCGAGCCGGTATTCATCCGGCTTATATTTCTACCGATTAACCAGCGGCGATTACATCGAATACCAGAGGATGGTTTTGCTTAAATAGGTGAGAATCCTTCTGCCTGTCATTTAAAATGAAACCATGATTATCTCCGATCTGTATATTCGAAGAGTCGCAGGCTTTTCATTATTGTGAAATCTGATTAAATTGCTATATTTATTTATTGAAGAGATGAATCATTATATCGACTCCTGTTGTCTCTTCGGATGAATTAAGGTCCCACAATCGAGGTGTTTAATGAAACATATCGCTCTTATATCAATTTTTACTCTCCTGCTTCTTTTAAACGGCATCTCTAACGCCGCAACGCCCGACAGGGATTTAATCGCTTTTGATCGTGCAGCGATTTCTAAGATGAAGGCGAAATATGATGTAAACGTAATTGCCAAGCTGGATGATGCTGCTATAGGTTTAATTGAATCGTCGGACTTGTCTGATGCAAATGAGCTTAAAGTATCTGTGAACTTGCTGGAAACATCCGCCGATATCAGTGATTTATGGGTCGACGCTGCTAAGTATGAACCATTGGGTTTTGAAGAGATTTTGTTAGAAACGGAGAATTTCCGGTTGATCAGGATAACTGATATGCAAGCGATGAGTTTGATTGATGCAGGTCATGAACTGATAAAATGTCTGCCTCTTGATCTTCCACCGGATAAACCTTTCGATATTCCGGTTGAGATTCCTTTGAATCCATCAATCTTATCCGAGATTGACTCTTTGATGGCGCTGGTTTCAGTAGATTCGATAACCACATATCTTACCAGGTTGCAGGCTTATTATACGCGTTTTACCTGTACCGATTCCCTCTGGGAAGCCGGTCAGTGGATTCACGACAAATTCAATGAATGGGGATATGACAGCGTGTCATTCGAGGTTTTTCCGGTGGGTCCATATCAATGTGATGCCCGTAACGTCGTTGCGACAAAATTCGGAGTTGAGCAGCCGGATAAGGTTATTGTTATGGGTGGACATTATGATTCGATCGTTCAGGATGGTGATCCCTGGATTATAGCGCCTGGCGTGGACGATAACGCAACCGGTACGGTTATGTCACTGGAAGTAGCACGGGTACTGCGGGACTATCCTACCGAGAAAACTGTTAGGTTCGTACTGTTCTCAGCCGAGGAGCTGGGATTATGGGGGAGCGAATATTACGTGTGGCAGGCGTTATTGCGTGATGAGCAAATTGAACTGATGTTCAATGCTGATATGATTGGTAATGAACATCAAGGGGATTGGGAGTTTTATATTAAGTGCAATTCCGGCGGTTCGCTATACGGTGAGATAATGGAGCAGATCAGTGCGGAAAACACCCCATTGATTCCTATAATCCAAATCGGCGATTTCAGTAGTTCGGATAGCTGGCCGTTCGGTCAGGCGGGATTTCGCACCATTTGGTCTCAGGAATATGAATTCTCTCCGCATTGGCATTCGGTGCATGATAGTATCCCGAATATCAATATTGAGTACATGACGGAAATCGTTCGTGCAAATCTGGGAACTCTGGTGATTGCGATGAGTCTGCCGTCGCCGGTCACCGGTTTGCAGGCATTGAACATGGGTGACGGTCAATCAATATACCTGGAATGGGAACCAAGCGCAGACGATGATGTAATCGGGTACGAAGTATATGCGGGTACTTCAGAATCCAACATCGACATTGCCGATACCGCATATACTGCCGCCGATACCGTTTCCTCTCTACAGCCCGATTCTACATACTATTTTGCGGTTTCCGCTTTTACCGCGGATGGAACTAAGAGCTTGATTGACGAAATAGTCTCCTGCGTACCCCGCATACATCCGGTAACTCCTGATACGTTGATAGTGACTCCGGAACCATGGCAGTTGAGGATTCAATGGACCCAATCGCCTGATCTTGATTTGGATCATTATAACCTATACCGCAAAGAGGGTGAATGCGGCGGTTTCGAATTCTATCGTGAGGTGAGGGGAGAAGCTGAGTTCGTCGATTCAGGACTTGAGTCAAACCTTAAATATTTTTACTACGTGACTGCGGTCGATTCCACCGGATTGGAAAGTGACCCATCCAATTCGGATTACGCCAAGATAATCAGCCTGGATTCCGGGATATTGCTTGTAGACGAAACCAGGGAGATGACCGGAATTCCGAGTGATTTCGAGCAATTCGAGTTTTACATCGGCATATCGGAAGGTTACGAAATGATACTACACGAGGTGGCTGAGAGCGGTCTGTTAAGGATTAATGACCTCGGCGCCTTCTCGACTGTGGTTTGGTTCGATGAAGATCCTTCGCATAATTTGCTGGCATCGGCCGACACCGCTCTGTCTAAGTATCTCGATTTCGGAGGGAATCTGCTGTTCGTGGGATGGTGTTCCATGTATAGCTACCATAATTCCCGCCCGATTACATTCGAGGAAGGCGAGTTCCCTTATGAATACCTTGGGATAAACTGGGCAGACAATACCGATGCAAGGGACTTTAGGGGAGGAAACGGCATGGGTGGCTGGAATGACCTGAATGTTGACACTCTCCGCTCATGGTTCAATAACTACCTCGGTTGGGTGGATATTCATGAATTGCAGGATGCCCCCGCCATTATCTATACCTTTAATTCGGAATCCGGCGATCCTGAATTTCAGGATAAACCGGTGGGAATCGGCGTTGAAAAGGATGAGTACAAAGCGATCTATACCTCATTTCCATTATACCCGATGGGTGAAGCAGGCGCTCGCGAGTTCTTCGTAAGGGCGATGGAGTATTTCGGCGAACAGACCGGCGTAGATGATGAAGAGCATTCCGGGGTACTGCCGGTTTTGAAGCTTCATCAGAATTACCCGAATCCGTTTAATGCCAACACGACCATATCATTCAACTTGCCGAATAGATCGGAAGTTAAGTTAAGGATCTACAATATTCTGGGGCAGGAGATCGCGCGGTTGGTAGAGGGTAGCCTGGACGCAGGTGCATACAGCATCAACTGGGATGCTTCGGAATATCCCAGCGGAGTCTATTTCATCAAGTTTGCAACAGGTAATCATACCACCACTAAACGGATGACGCTTTTGAAATAGCCTGAAGTCGTAGGTCGAAACCCTTGCGGTTTCGACCCGGCATAATTCAGCAGCAGGTAGGCCGGACATCCCTGCCCGGTTCAGGATGGTTAATCGGGACCTCTGTCGGAATCCCCGCGGTTCCAACATACTTGCTATTCTTCGATTCCGAACATCGAATAATCGATCATCATGTTGTTGGTGAGATCAGGTATATCATCCCTCTTTCTTTCACCGTGGGGATAATGTTCCCAGCGATTCAGTGACATATACAGTACACCGATCAGGTCATCGTCATTTTGCCTTAGATTATTGGCTAAAGTTTCAGTTACGAATTTCCCGATTGCCGCCCCGGCGAGAAAATGGGGATTCGCTGCTCCGGCAAGCAGCATCACCAGATTGTTGGCGAATGCGCTGAAGTCCTTGTCGTGTACTACGTTTCTCATCTCGGTTCCGAGTTTTCTGACATCTCGATCGGATTCAATCGCCATAAAAACCCAGTTGAAATCCTGCGGGATATTTTTGGAGCGATACAGCACATATCCGGTGTCGCCGAAGCTTAGGATATGGTTATCTTTCACGTTTTCAATCGGCACCGTTTTCCTGAATCCGACATACTTTTCAGTGGCGGACTGGATGATCTGACGTCGTTGAACTTCATTGTCACAATGCAGGAATTCCTCCATATCGGGAAGCGTCGTTTCTTCGGTGGTAACGAAGCTGAAGAATTTAACTTCGGCATTGGAGGGACCTACCAGCAGGAAACTGCGCCCCTCGCGGTTATTCTTTATCTTAACCTGATTGATCCTGAAATAGAACATACTTCTCTCCCTATTTTGAATCTCGTATATGTCTATATTGGCTGCAAATTTTATAATTTCACATGCCGGTGATCAGCCCTCCAGGGCTAACACAAGGTTCGCCGATCGGAAACGGGTGGAAATCGCTTCAGCTATGGTCTCAAACATACGTCAGCGCAGGAGCGCTGACCGGCGGATTATTTACCTTACATCCATTTTAGAAATCTATACCCTTCTGAGCCAGAATCCCTTGCATATAAGGATGTTTAATTTCAGTCATTTCAGTCACAAGGTCGGCTTTGTCAATAATTTCCTCGGAAGCGCCCCTACCGGTTAAGACCAGGTGTACTTTATCCGGTTTCTCATCAAAGAGCTCCAGAACATCTTCAACTTCGAGTAAGCCAAGCTGCATGGCGACATTGACTTCATCGAGTATTATGGTGTTATACTCGCCGGAGATGAGTTTACGTTTTGCGAAATCGAGAGTCTCTTTGGCCGCCTTCTGATGTTCCTCGAAACGAAGTTCATCGTCAACTATCCCGACAAATCCTTTACCCATGGTATGAAACTCTACTTCCGGAGCCAACCGCTTAATGCCGTCAATCTCGCCGTATTTCCAAGAACCTTTGATAAATTGAATGACACAAACTTTGTGACCATACCCGACAGCTCGCACGCATAGCCCCAATGCAGCGGTCGTTTTCCCTTTGCCATTACCCGTATAGACAATTACCAATCCCGTTTCTTTAGATTCCTCAGCCATTTTTGCACCTACCTAAATTAAATTATCCTTTAACCAATAAAATGGGATGGACGCTCTCAGCATTCTTCTGCTGGTATTTAAACTGTAATATACATGTGGGACAACAGGATGCCACAACTTTCGCACCGGATTTTTCCAATGCATTTCCTTTTAAGTTGAAAACCTTACCCGATTCAGTCGGATTGCTGAAATAGTGCGTTCCGGCAAAACCACAGCATCTATCAGCGTAGTCCATTTCAACGAAATCAGCCCCTATTTCGCGCAGGAACCGCCTCGGTTCGGCGGTAACGCCTGAGCATCGTAGATGACAGGATTCGTGATACGTAACTCTCAGTTGTGAATCTGTTTGGAGGTTTTTTCCGTGCCTGAGCAGGAATTCGGTTACTTCGTAAACTTTGGATGCCAATTTTTTGGCTTCGGTATAAAGAGGATTGTTAGTGCGGAATAAATGTGGATACTCTTTCAGCATATTCACGCAGGTTCCGCAACTGGCGATTATATAATCGAAGCGATTAAGCGATTCGATATTGATCATCGCTGATTTTACGGCATATTCCTTGAATCCGCAGCTTTCCGCCGGGACGCCGCAACAGACTTGATTCGGTATAGCCAGTGGTATGTTCTGCTGATTAAACACCTCCACTATCTTCCGTGATGTGGGATTTTCCAGATAGCCGTCGGCGCATCCGAAGAAGTATGCTGCTTTTGATTCCCAACTATTCCCGTTAGTCATTTTGGAAGCAAAAGGGGTGACCGAAGGAGCCGGAAGGATAGCATCTTTACTGATTTTCATCGCTGGTTCGCTAATCTTTTCCAAAAGCTCTCTGGTGAATCTATTTTGTGCGAATCGCAAGCCCACCGCTCCCAGAGCGTTCCCGGCTCTCATTATCTTTGGATTAGTCATCGCGTAAAACATGGGTTCGAGTAACATGCGACGGTTTTCGCCCTTAAAATCATTAGCGTCGGCGGATGCGTCGCAATCAGCGGGGCAGACTATTTTGCAGTTCTTACAGTTTATGCAGGTTTCCAGCGATTCCTTCCTGTCGGCTGTTATCAGTCCGGGGAAATTTCTCATCTTAATTCTGCCGCGGGGACTATATAACTCGCTTCTGTGCGCTTCGAATGAAGGACAGGATGGTACGCATTTTCCGCATTGAGAGCAGTCCCAGTTAAGTCGCGCGCTGTCAATATCCTGGGTGATGTCGGTTTCGGAAGTTAATTTTACGCCGGGATTGAGGATGTTATCGGGATCAAGAATCTGCTTGATTTGCCGGAAAATGGAATACACTTCCTCACCGTAGACCAATCTCAGAAATGGCGACCGCACTCTTCCATCGGCATGTTCGCCTGATATTACACCCCCGAGTCTGAGGACTTCATTGTAGATTTCGTAAGAGACCAACTGCATCTTCCGCCTATCATCGGCATCAGATGCATCAACTAATGGCTTTAAATGGATGTTACCATCGCCTATGTGGCCGAAGCCGCCGTATTCTATACCATATTTATCGAAAACCTCTCCCACGAACTCAAACATCTCCGGCAGCTTCTCAGGAGGCAGGCAGGCGTCTTCGACAAATGAGAGCGGCTTCTTTACCGGATGGTGCTTGTAAAATGTCGGCAGAAGAGCCTTTCTGGCTGCCCAAAGCCGCTTTTGTTTTACTGCGTCACTTTCAATTACCGGCGGTTCGGATAATTGGGACGGATCGATAATATTGTCTATCTTATCCCTGGTTTCCTGCTCTGTGCCGAGTTCGAATTGCATCAGCAGCATAACATCGGCATTTTGCGGAATGCCGTACTTTTCCCTACCGATTAAATCCATAGAATTTTTGTCAGCAACTTCCAGCGAGTATGGTTTCAAATCCAGCAATTTTGATATCACCGGCGCAATGTCTTTGAACTTCTCATAATACAATAGTACAGTGAAAAATTGCGGGGGGAGAGGTTCAAGTCGAAGTCGGGCGCTATCGAAGATACACAGAGTACCTTCCGAACCAACTAAGATTTTCGTAAAGTCTATCCAGCCTTGATCATACTTATCCAGGAAAGACCATAGATCATATCCCGTGGAATTCTTTCTGACGTTCCTGCGCCGCGGTAGGATGATGTCGCGGTTTCGCAGGATAAGATTCAGGATTCGCTCAAACTCAGGATTTTCGATGAAAAAATCGTGAGCTTCCGAACTGTCGATTCTTAATGGCTCGATAAACAATTGCTTACCGGTTGCGGTCACAATATCCGAACCTATGGTGTAGTCTCGGGTGGTCCCGTATCGAACGGTTCGCGAACCTGAGGAGTTATTGCCCAGCATACCGCCTATCCTGCATGAATCACCGGACGAAGGATCCGGCGGGAACATCAATCCATGCCTGGCTGCTCTAAGGTTTAGATCATCGTAGATAATACCGGCTGTAACTTGCGCAATTCGGTTGATTTCATCTATTTCAATCCCTTTATCATAATTGCAGAAATCGAGAATCACGCCTGCGCCAACCGCGCCGCCGGCTAAACCGGTCGCTCCCGCTCTGGAGGTTATCGGGATACTGAGTTTACGGCAAACATTAACGCAATGAACAATGTCTTCGGGTTTTTGAACGGTTACCACCGCCGTAGGTTTGATATTATATATTGATGCATCGGAGCCGTAAACCGAAATATGCGCGGAATCGATATGAATCTGATCGATCGGTACATAACGGGATAACTCCTGCTGGAACAATATCTGACTATTTTCGTACGACATCACAGTGATTTATACCGATAGTTTAGCTCCTTTGTGCCATTATAAACTAATAAAAAATTAGCGGCAAAGATAAATTATCTTTATAGTAATCACGTTAATTGTGAAAAAAATAACAAACTTGCCGGTTTTCTATTGACAGTCGGAAACCTATTTACTAAATTGAAGTCTATTTTGCTTAAAACTATGGGATAAGTATGTCTGTAATGCCTGACAGTTGGATAAGGAAAATGGCGCATGAGCATAAGATGATCGAGCCGTTCGTGGATGAGCAGGTGCGCACCGGCTCAATCTCTTATGGTTTATCATCTTATGGTTATGATATTCGAGTGTCGGATGAGTTTAAGGTGTTTACCAATATTAACTCAACCGTTGTGGATCCCAAGCGATTTGACGAAAAATCGTTTATCAGCCACAAAGGTGAATATTGCATAATTCCACCGAATTCATTCGCGCTGGCGAAGACAGTCGAATACATGAGAATTCCGCGGAATATAATCACGCTATGCGTGGGAAAGTCGACTTACGCTCGTTGCGGGATAATCGTAAACGTAACCCCGTTCGAACCGGAGTGGGAAGGTTATGTAACTCTTGAGATATCCAATACGACCCCGCTTCCTGCTAAGATATATTCGGGGGAGGGGATAGCGCAGGTAATATTTTTCAAAGCGGATGATATCTGCGAAATCTCGTACGCTGACAAAGCAGGTAAGTATCAGAAACAGAGTGACATAACTTACCCTAAGGTAGATTAATAATAAGCGATTTTATTACGATATGATAACAGAACGAAAGTGCAAGGGCGCTTTAAAGTAAATAGGAGGAATTTTGAAAGAAATTAGGATACACGGTCGAGGAGGTCAGGGCGCTGTTACCGCTGCCGTGTTGTTAGCAGAGGCGGCGTTTTACGACGGCCTGTATGCGCAGGCATTTCCCTCATTCGGTTCCGAGAGGATGGGGGCGCCGGTGCAGTCATTCTGCCGCGTCAGCGATAATAAAATCAGGAGCCGGGACCAAGTTTATGATCCCGACTACTTAATTATCCAGGACTACACGCTTATTGGCGTTGTGGATGTATTGCATGGTTTAAAGGAGGACGGATTATGTCTGATCGACTCCGAGAATCCGCCGGAGGATTTCAAGCTTGAGACGAAGGCAAGAGTGGTTACGATTCCGGCAACGAGCATTGCGCGTGAAATTCTCGGAAGACCGATTCAGAATACGACATTGGTCGGGGCGCTTGCCGGAGCGACCGGGTTGATTTCGGTGGATGCTATCAAACGATCGGTAACCGAGAAATTCCCCGGACCGATTGGCGAGAAGAACGCCCAAGCTGTCCAGAAGGCTTATGATTTGATGAAAGGAGGTCGGTAATTATGGCAAGACCGAGACCTGTAGGATATGTAGCGGAACCGGGCTCCAGTAAAGCTAACAAAACCGGTAGTTGGCGCACCGAAAAGCCGGTGTTTTTGCATGATACATGCACTGATTGCCGTATATGTGTGCTGGTTTGCCCCGATGGTATTATATTTGGCGCTGATAGTATATACGATGCGGACTTTGATTTCTGCAAAGGCTGCGGAATCTGCGTAGCAGAGTGTCCGGTTGATGATATAGAAATGGTTCCGGAGGTGCGATAATGAGAGAATTTATTGAAGGTTCGATGGCAGTTGCAAGAGGCGTTGCGGTTTGTCGCCCGCACGTGGTTTCGGCATATCCGATCACGCCCCAGACCCATATAGTTGAGCATCTCTCCGAGATGGTCGCCGATGGGGAGCTTGATTCCCAGTTTATAAATGTTGAAAGTGAATTCGGAGCGGCTTCGGTAGTGCTGGGGGCGGCAGCAGCCGGTGGGCGTTCCTATTCCGCAACCACTTCACAGGGATTGCTTCTCATGGGCGAAGTGCTCTTCAATATTGCCGGTTTGAGATTACCGATCAGTATTACGGTTGCTAACAGGGCGGTTTCCGCTCCTATCAACATCTGGAATGATCATTCCGATGCGATGGTCTTCCGCGATGCCGGCTGGATTATGCTCTTTGCGGAGGATAACCAGGAAGTGCATGATATGCAGATTCAAGCCTACAAGATCGGCGAGAATCCGGAAATCATGCTGCCGGTATTAGTCAACATGGATGGTTTCATTCTTACGCACGCTTATGAAACCGTTGAGACTATAAGCCAGAAGGAAGCCGATGAGTTCCTGCCCCCATTCAAACCGGAATATTATCTCGATGTTAATAAGCCGATAACGATGGGCGTGCTTGGCGATCCCGATTACTATCTGGAAACCCGTTATAGTCTTCAAGAGGCTATCGATGAATCCCGGGATGTGGTAAGAAATGTCGCGAAGGAGTTCAAAGATAAGTTCGGACGCTGGTATGGCGGCCTTATCGATACTTATAGAACAGAGGATGCCGACACGGTATTCGTTGCGATGGGGTCGCTGGTTGGTACCATCAAGGATACGATCGATGACCTGCGTGACAATGGCGAGAAAGTAGGACTTTTGAAGATACGTTGCTATCGTCCCTGGCCCGGTGAGGAAGTGGTTGAAACTCTCAAGAACGCTGACAATGTGATCGTTTTGGAGAAAGCAGTTTCGCTGGGAGCTTCGGGTATGGTCGCAGATGAGATCAAAGCATCGCTTTTTGATACTCCGCACCGCCCGAAGATATCCAATTTCTTCATCGGACTCGGCGGGAGGGATATACCGAAAGAATCTCTCGTCAGAGTGTACAATCAGGTTAAAGATAAGCCGCAATACAATCAATTCGTTGATTTAAAACCTGAATTACTTGAATACCCAAGTTAGAAGATATATGGAGCAGATAGATGAGTGAAACTAAAACCAAAAAGAAAAGAAAAGAGAAACCGCCGATCGAAGAGCCGCTATTGGCTCCCGGACACCGCGCCTGTTCCGGCTGCGGTGAATCGCTTGGCGCTAAGCTGGTGATGGATGCGGCGGGACCCAACACCTATGCGACTTGCTGCACAGGTTGTCTGGAAGTATTCTCAACTCCGTATCCCGAATCGGCTTGGAAGATGCCCTGGATACATTCTCTGTTTGAGAATTCATCCGCGGTAGCCGCGGGAATCGAAGCTGCCCTTATTGCCCAGGGGCGCGATAAGGATGTGAACATTATCGCTATGGGCGGAGACGGCGGTACCGCCGATATCGGAATCGGATGCCTTTCCGGAATGCTGGAAAGAGGTCATAATATTCTGTATGTTTGCTTTGATAACGAAGCCTACATGAATACCGGTGTGCAGAGGAGCGGTTTGACTCCGTTCGATGCGCGTACTTCAACCAGCCCTCCCGGAAAACGTTCCTGGGGTAATAAAACCACCAAGAAGAATCTTCCCGGTATTGCCGGCGCACACGGAATCCCTTATGTAGCGACCGCTACGGTCGGTTATCCCAATGACCTGATCAATAAGGTGAAGAAAGCGCTTAAAATCCAGGGTCCGAAGTACATGCAGGTGCATGTTCCCTGTCCGCTGGGCTGGATTCACCCGACCGATCAGACTATCGAGATTGCTAAACTCGCGGTGTTGACCGGACTGATTCCGATTTATGAAATGGAGTATGGCGAAGTTACTCGCGTTCGCAAAATCGGCAAGAACAGGCGCCCTGTTGAGGATTACCTGAAACCGCAGGGGCGATTCCGTCACCTGTTCGCCAAGGGCGCGGAAGCCGAAGGAGAGCTGGAGAAGATCCGTCAGATCGCTGAGGATAACATTAAGAAATTCGGATTAGTGTAACCAAAGGCATGCCCTTCGGACGGATTCCGTAACTGAAGGTTTGAGGCGCTTCAAACCCGCATGTCGCTGAGAATAGTGGGTCGAAATCCTCGGGGTTTCGACCGCTATAAAGGTAAGATTAATGTGTCGGGTTTCTCACTCGCTTTGCTCGCTCGGAACCCGGCCTACTGCCGGAGAGATTCACGGTTTTTGGTTACAGACGCATCAGTCCTCATAGAACTACGGATACCAGCGATAGGAAGGACGGTTGAAAACGTGGGATATCCACCGACAATCCTGTCGAGGCGGATCTTAATAAAAATTGAATATTTTCCCTTGAAGCATGGCGGGTAACCACCCGTCTTTATTATTTGGATTCAGATAAACATTAGTAACAAAGTAACAAGGTAGGAGTAATAGACATGATAACTAAACAGCAAGCTTTAGATTATCATTCCCGCGGCAAGCCGGGCAAAGTGGAGATAAATCCCACCAAGCCGTGCATGACCCAATTGGATCTTTCACTGGCTTATACGCCGGGGGTAGCGCAGCCCTGTCTGGAGATAAAGGAGAATCCGGCGGACGTTTATAAATACACAGCCAAAGGTAACCTGGTAGCGGTCGTTACGAACGGCACCGCCGTTCTGGGACTTGGCAATATCGGCGCAGCCGCGGGCAAACCGGTGATGGAAGGCAAGGGCGTTTTATTCAAACGTTTTGCGGATATCGATGTATTCGATATCGAGTTGAATACAATCGATCCTGAGGAGGTCATTAAATGCTGTCAACTTTTGGAACCGACTTTTGGCGGGATAAATCTCGAGGACATCAAAGCCCCGGAATGCTTCCATATCGAGGAAACGCTGAAGGCGACCACCAATATACCGGTCTTCCATGATGACCAGCATGGGACAGCGATCATCTCCGGAGCAGCATTGCTGAATGCGCTTGAGTTGGTTAAGAAGGATATAAGCGAGATAAAGGTGGTTTATTCCGGCGCGGGAGCGGCGGGTATCGCCTGCGCTAAGCTTTATTGCAGGCTTGGCGTCAAACCGGAAAATATCCTGATGACCGACTCCAAAGGAGTGATGTATGAAGGACGCGGCGATCAGTTCAACAGATATAAGGCTGAATTCGTTCGCAAAACCGACGCGCATACATTGGCGGACGCTCTGAAAGACGCCGACGTTTTTGTGGGCGTATCTGTGGCTAATACTGTTACTCAGGAAATGGTGAAGTCGATGGCGCGGGATCCGATTATCTTCGCCATGGCTAATCCCGATCCCGAAATAACCTATCCCGATGCGGTCGCGGCGCGGAAGGATATCATCATGGCAACCGGCCGTTCTGACTTCCCGAACCAGGTAAACAATGTTTTGGGATTCCCCTTTATTTTCAGAGGGGCGCTGGATGTTCATGCAACCGCTATCAACGATGAGATGAAAATCGCCGCTGTGCAAGCATTGGCGAATCTTGCTAAAGAGGATGTTCCGGACGAAGTAGCCAAAGCCTACGGAGTCGATTATTTCAAATTCGGTAAGGAATATATCATACCGAAACCATTTGATCATCGGGTTCTAACCTGGGAATCGGCAGCGGTAGCGAAAGCGGCGATGGACTCCGGTGCGGCTCAAAAGGAAATCGATATCGAGGAATACAAGGCTCAACTCTCTCGCAGAATCGGGCGCGGACGTATAATTATGTCTGTCATTACGGATAAGGCAAAGAAGAATCCCAAGAAGATTGTATTCCCCGAAGGCGATTCCACGCGTATTCTAAGAGCCGCACATATAGTAGCAAGCGAGGGTATAGGCCATCCCATTGTTCTTGGAAACAAGTATAAAATACTGGAGTTAGCGGATGAAGGTGAAATTGACTTGACCGATTTGGAGATTATCGATCCAAATGAATCTCCAAAGCGAGAGATTTACGCAGAGAGATTCTTCGAGAAGCGATGTCGCAGAGGTATCACTATTGATAAAGCTAAGGCGATGATGTATGATCGTACCTATTTCGGTATCATGGCGCTGGAGATGGGCGATTGCGATGCGGTCCTGTCTGGAGTGACTTCGGAATATCCCGCGACGATGCGCCCCGCTCTGCAGATTATCGATCTCAATCCTGGTATCACGCGAGTGTCGGGATTGTACGCAATGATTGATAAAGATAAAGTCTACATGTTTGCAGACACTACGGTGAACATTAATCCCACCGAAGAGGAACTGGCGGAGATAGCGGTCAGCGCTTCCCGTGTTGCAAAGGCGTTTAATATCGAACCGCGAATTGCTATGCTATCGTTCTCTAACTTCGGTTCCGCCCGTTATCCTGAGTCGGAGAAGGTTGCCAGAGCTACTGAAATAGTCATGCAGAAAGCTCCTGATTTGATTGTCGAGGGTGAAATGCAGGCTGACACGGCATTAATGCCGGAATATATCAAGCGGTATTTCCCGTTCTCCCATCTTAAGGAACCTGCCAATGTCTTTATATTTCCCGAACTGAACTCCGGGAATATCGCCTATAAATTACTGCAGCGTATAGGCGGTTTGACAGCGGTGGGACCTATTCTAATGGGATTATCCAAACCGGTTCATGTGCTGCATCGTACTCTGGATGTAAATCAGATTGTGGATATGGCTGCGATAGCTGTGGTAGATTCTCAGTCAAATTGATTCGGTTATATTAGCTTAATTTTTAAAATTAATCTGCCCTTTTGGGGATTAAAAAGCGCGGACAGAAATGTCCGCGCCGTTTGTTTATAGTCTTTCTGGTGTGTCGTACAATTCCACTCAACTCACCTTCCTGTTTGATAATTCCCTACACCGTGCCCTGATCCATCATTGCTTCGGCTACTTTGATGAAGCCGGCGATGTTGGAGCCGTTAACATAGTTGCCGGGGCAGCCATATTCCTCGGCAGCATCCACGCATGATTTGTGGATAGCTTTCATTATTCCGTGTAATTTCTGATCGACTTCGTCACGACTCCAGCTATACCTGAGGCTGTTCTGGCTCATTTCCAAACCGGAAGTAGCTACGCCGCCGGCGTTGGCAGCTTTGCCGGGACCGTACAGGATTCCCTTATCTACGAAAAGATTTACACCTTCGGGAACCGTTGGCATATTGGCGCCCTCGGAGACTACATATACGCCATTATTCAGCAGATTCTGAGCGTCCTTAGCGTTGATTTCGTTCTGAGTAGCACTCGGAAATACGCAATCCGCCTTATGATCCCAAAGAGGATTGTAGTCAGCGTTCGGATCAATGGGTGTGAAGGGAGTGTTATATTTATCGGCGTATTCCTTGATACGACCGCGGCGTACATTTTTGAGATCCATTATGAAAGCCAGCTTCTCATTATCGATTCCGGCTTCATCATAAATGTAACCGCTTGAATCGGAAAGCGTTACGACCTTGCCGCCAAGCTCGTTGATTTTTTCTGTGGTGTACTGAGCCACGTTTCCGCTTCCTGAGACCAGACAGGTTTTTCCTTCCAGAGTCTCACCACGGGTACCGAGCATTTCGGCGGCGAAATAGACCGCGCCGTAGCCGGTTGCTTCCGGACGAATCAGAGAGCCGCCCCAGTTCAGTCCTTTACCGGTTAGCACGCCGGTAAATTCATTGCGGAGCTTTTTGTATTGCCCAAAGAGAAATCCGATCTCACGACCGCCAACGCCTATATCGCCAGCCGGCACGTCAGTATTCGGACCAATATGACGGAAAAGTTCACTCATGAAACTCTGGCAGAATTTCATCACTTCGTTATCGCTCTTACCCTTGGGATCGAAATCGGAACCGCCTTTTCCGCCGCCCATCGGTAGGGTTGTAAGACTGTTTTTAAATACCTGTTCGTAAGCTAAAAATTTTAGAATTCCGAGATTAACAGTGGGATGGAATCGCAAACCGCCTTTGTACGGACCGATAGCGCTGTTCATCTCAATACGGAAACCGCGGTTAACCTGCACATCGCCGTCATCGTCAAGCCACGGTACGCGGAACATAATTACACGCTCCGGCTCAATTATCCGCTCAACTATTCTCGCTTTGCGATATTCCGGATTACGCTCCAGAACGATATCCAGCGATTCCACAACTTCTTCAACCGCTTGGTGGAATTCGGATTCGGCTGGGTTCTTAGCCTTTACCCACGCCATTACTTCTTCAACAAAAGCTGACATTAGATGTCTCCTTAGTATTATAGTTTATTTTTTTATACTATATATCAGTCTTTCTTTCTATAGATTATTCATAATTCAATCAATGAAATTTCCTTTTAACCTTCACTTGTGAACCTTTTCACTTAGTCAGGCGATAATACGAACATATTACATTTATTGCAATAGGTATATCTATGGATTTAAAGGGGGAATATTATGTATTGGCATTATAAACGCAAGACAAATTTCTATTCAATTCAATACGAATTCATCACTCGTAATCCTGTTGATTATGATAGCTGCGTTTTCGTCTGAATCTTAGCCCGGATAATTCATAAAGATTAGTAGTTCGTAGCCGAAGGCTTGTCCTCCGGGTATTCAATAATAGAAGTAATTAATTTACGGTTTGCAATTGAGGATTACAAAAAGCGACGGAAGTACAAGGCTTCCGCTGCCGATTACGAAATTTATGAATAATCCAGGTTAGAAATCGGAACCTCATTATCACTTGACAAAAGTGAAAGGATTCACTAATTTGCCCAACCTGAATATTGATTTGATTAATAGAACCAATATTAAATAGAAACAAATAATCAAAACATAAAACAACTGAGGAGTGATCAATGTACGGAGTTGTCAAAGACCAGCTTCAGGAAACACTATCCGAAATTAAAGAAGCCGGGCTTTTTAAAGATGAAAGAATAATTGTCAGTAAACAGGCTGCTGAGATTAAAGTTAAATCAGGACAGGAAGTTCTTAACTTCTGCGCCAATAACTACTTAGGTTTAGCCAACAACGAGAGGTTGATTAAAGCCGCCAAGGAAGGATTGGAAAAGTACGGCTACGGATTGAGTTCTGTCCGTTTTATCTGCGGCACTCAGGATATTCATAAGGAACTGGAGCAATCCATCGCCAAATTCCTGAGTACCGAAGATACCATTCTGTACTCATCCTGCTTTGACGCCAATGGCGGTTTGTTTGAAACATTATTAACGCCTGATGATGCGGTGATATCCGATGCTCTCAACCACGCATCCATCATCGACGGTATCCGCTTGTGTAAAGCTCAACGCCATCGTTTTGTCCACAACGATATGAACGACCTCGAGCGGATTTTAAAAGAGACCCAAACTGCAAGAAGAAGATTAGTTGCTACTGATGGTGTTTTCTCGATGGATGGGGATATAGCCAAATTAGACCAGATATGCGATCTCGCAGAGAAATATAACGCAATGGTCATGGTTGATGATTCCCATGCTACCGGATTCGTGGGCAAGACAGGCCGCGGAAGCCACGAATATCGCGGCGTTATGGGACGCATTGACGTAATAACATCGACCTTAGGTAAGGCTTTAGGCGGCGGTTCGGGCGGCTTTACCTCCGGACGCGAAGAAATAGTAGCTCTCCTGCGTCAGCGCAGCCGGCCGTATCTGTTCAGTAATACTCTGCTTCCGGCAATAGTCTATGGCGCAATCGAATGTTTCAAGATGCTTTCGGAAACCACTGAGCTGCGCGACAAGCTGGAAGACAATACTAAATATTTCCGTGAGAAGATGACTGCCAACGGATTCGATATTCTTCCCGGTGATCATCCCATCGTTCCGATCATGCTGGGTGATGCCAAGTTAGCACATGATTTCGCGCATGATATGCTGGAGCTCGGAATCTATGTTATTGGTTTCAGCTATCCGGTGGTGCCGAAGGGCGAAGCCCGTATCCGGGTTCAGATATCCGCCGGTCACGAGAAAGAACATCTGGATAAAGCAATAGATGCTTTCGCCAAGGTTGGAAAGAAGTTGGGAGTAATTAAGTAATTCAATCGGAATATACTTCAATCGATGATGATGAAAGTATGCCGATCGAGCAACTAAAATGAGAGTAGCCGGAGTATTATACTTCGGCTACTTTACTTAGAAGATCGGAATATTTTATAGTTTCGATCCTTGCTGTTACGTTGTTGTCATTGCGAGCGAAGCGAAGCAATCCGTGACCCTGCGCCGCCGGTCGGCGCTCCAGCGCGGACGTATGTAATTGAAACGTGCGCGTCAAACGTCCCCTTCTGCCGCGTATCGGCGGGTACATCCAATGTGCGGTCGGGACACCGCACCCGTCATTGCGAGCGAAGCGAAGCAATCCATGTCCCCGTTCGTGCCCGG
>CAZLVS010000033.1:0-41897 GCA_964563085.1 uncultured Ignavibacteria bacterium
ACACCTTTTGTCTCTTTTACGCCACTTTTACACACTTTAATTTACATTACCTTTCAGGTTTGCTGATTCAGGATAAGTTGACAATTTTCACATTTATTAGTATATTACAATAAGCCGATTTTGACGAAGGGAATTATTCATTTTGGACACTATAAAAAAGCTAAAGGAACTGAGTGAAAAAGCTAACGAGATGGGAGACCTTATAAAAGAGGTGAAACATATCGTCGGCAACAAGGATTATGATCTGGAAAGGCTGCTGAAAAGTATCGAAGCCGATTACATGGATATGAAACATAAGATTAATATATCCGTTAGATTGGGTGAGGACCTTGACCGGGAGGTGTAACACTGAAGAAATCAACCAACTCCAACCGCGAGATTGACGAATATTAGATGGCAGCAGTCGAATTCCTAAGAAAAGAGTATCAAAAAGCCGTATTAGGGGCGGTGAATTTAGACCATCAAGTTGATGGCGTCAATGGAAACTCATTGAAGGAATTGAAAGCATTGGCGACCACCGCGGGCGCTGAAGTCGTGGGGGAGGTTTCCCAGAGACGTGAAAGCCCCAATTCCACATATTATTTTGGGAAAGGCAAGGTTAATGAAATCAGGCAGCTTGTGCGCGATACGGATGCGAACCTTTTTATATTTGATGATGATTTAACGCCGGCACAGGTGAGGAACCTGGAGGAACGTCTGGAGATTCCGGTGGTGGACCGAAGCGGATTAATACTGGATATCTTCGCGCTTCACGCCCATACCGTTGAGTCTCGCGTTCAGGTAAAATTGGCTCAGCTTAAATACCTGCTTCCTCGTTTGGCTGGGCGATGGTCACATCTGGAAAGACAGGAAGGCGCTATCGGAACGCGCGGTCCCGGTGAGACTCAGCTTGAAACCGACCGAAGACTGATAACCAAAGAAATATCCGAGCTTGAAAAGAAATTGGAACAGATAGACAGGGAGCGCGCTACTCAGCGGAAGCGAAGGAAGAATCTTTTTAAGGTCACATTAGTCGGTTATACCAATTCCGGGAAATCGACCATACTGAATCGCATGACCGATGCCGATGTACTCGCCGAAAATAAACTTTTTGCCACACTCGATTCCACCACCCGCCGCCTTGCGTTGGGTAACGGTGAGATAGCTTTGCTTACCGATACTGTCGGATTCATATCCAAATTACCGGCGCATCTGGCGGCATCGTTCCGATCGACACTTGTAGATGTTCAAGATGCCGATCTCTTGCTGCACGTCGTAGATGCGGCAGACTCTCGATTAGATCAAAAGATAGCCACCGTTAACCAGGAGTTATCCGAGATCTGTTCGGATAAGGTTAGAACCGTAATGGTGTTCAATAAGATCGATTTGCTGAACGATGGTCAAGAGGCCGAAGATATTAAAAGGCGTTTTCCGGGCGCCATCTTCGTTTCCGCTCTGAATTCCAGCGGTTTGGAATTTATAACGGGAATGTTGAAGAGGGAGCATGGGAAGTTCACATCGGAGCTGATAATTCGAATAGAGCAAGAGCAATATCCGATTTTAGCGGAGCTTTCCAAGACCGGAAGGATTACAAACACTTCATCGGAAGGCGATTCTATTATTGTACGTTTCGTCGGGTCGAGGGAAGCTGCCGATCGAATAATGAGAAAATACCCTCAATTGGGAATCACGCCGGTGGTTAGTTAGAATCTTGTATGACCTCGTGAGTAGTAAAGCCAGGGCCACAGGGACCGGGCCTTCCGGTCACTGCCCTGTTAGCATCGGAAAAGCAAATTAATCCTTCTTCCACATTGGCATGCGAGGCGGTTTACCGCCTGACATGGATTCCGCCGGAATCCAGATTCCCCTCTTGAGAGGGGCAGATTCATTCCGCATTTTGCGGGATGAAGCGGGGGTGTGTTGTCGGTCGTGCCTTCGGGCGGCGCCACCTGATGGTTCTGCTTGTCACAAAAACAGTAGCCGATTAATGTTTTTCGTGAATTATCCGGGTTGGGAGTAAAAAACGGGAGCAAATCGTACGGTTGTATAGTTAGAGCATTTAACTCCGGAGTGTAACCGGAGATACGACAGAAACAGCAGGGATTATTATAGTGTGCTTTTGTATGCAAATAGAAACCTTCATAAAGGGATGCGAATATGAGTAAAGAAAACGAAAGAGACTCGGAACGGATAGAGATTGAAAATCGAGAGTGGATGGAATCACTTGACTATGTCTATAGAAATCAGGGACCTGATCGAATTATAGAATTATTGAGAGGGCTTCAGGTGCGTTCTCAGAAATACGGAGTCCATCTTCCCTTTACTGCTAACACGCCATATATAAACACTATTCCCAAGGGTGAACAACCGGTATTCCCCGGAAGCAGGGAGATCGAACGGCGAATCAAGAGCATAATCCGCTGGAACGCCATGGCGATGGTGGTGCGAGCCAATCGTAAGGAAAGCGGTATCGGAGGACATATTTCTACTTATGCTTCATGCGCTACGCTATTCGAAGTAGGTTTCAATCATTTCTTTAGAGCCAAAAATGACAAGTTCGAAGGAGATATAGTATATTTTCAGGGACACGCCTCTCCCGGCGTCTATGCCCGCGCCTTTCTCGAAGGTAGACTGACTGAAGAGCATTTGGAATATTTTCGCAGGGACCTAAGTTCCGATAAGAGCGTCACTTCTTACCCGCACCCATGGCTGATGCCGGATTTTTGGGAATTCCCCACCGTATCGATGGGACTTTCTCCGATAATGGCTATCTATCAGGCTCGATTCAACCGGTATCTTGAAGACAGGGGAATTAAAGAGACATCCGGCAAAAAAATCTGGGCATTCCTCGGTGATGGCGAGTTGGACGAACCTGAGTCGTTAGGCGCTATCACGCTTGCGCCGAGAGAAAAGCTCGACAACTTGATTTTCGTTATCAACTGTAACCTGCAGAGGTTGGACGGTCCCGTTCGCGGCAACGGCAAGATAATCCAGGAGCTGGAAGCTGCATTTCGGGGAGCCGGTTGGAATGTGATTAAAGTTATCTGGGGCGACGACTGGGATCCGCTGCTGGCGAAAGATGACCAGGGATTGCTGGTTAAAAGGATGGAGG
Source organism: uncultured Ignavibacteria bacterium (assembly GCA_964563085.1). Lineage (GTDB taxonomy): Bacteria > Zixibacteria > MSB-5A5 > UM-FILTER-46-8 > UM-FILTER-46-8 > WJIR01. The sequence goes on from CAZLVS010000033.1 coordinate 3,092, forward strand.
AGATTAATGACGGTCAGTCTCAGAAATATACCGTTACCACGGGGGATTACATCCGCGAGCACTTTTTCGGCAAATACCCTCAGCTCCTGGAAATGGTCGAGAAATATTCCGATGAACAACTCTCCAAACTAAGACGCGGAGGGCATGACCCTGAGAAAGTCTATGCCGCATACAACGCCGCCGTTCATCACGAAGGGCAGCCAACTGTTATCCTCGCCCAGACGATCAAAGGTTATGGGCTGGGTGAGGCAGGCGAAGGACGAAATGTTACGCATCAGCAAAAGAAGCTGAACGAGGAAGAACTGCGGCATTTCCGAAGCCGATTCGGGATTCCCATTTCGGATAAAGATATCCCCTCAGCTCCATTCTACAGACCTGCCGAGGACAGCGAGGAAATAAAGTATTTACAGGAAAGGCGAGCGGAGCTTGGCGGCTATATGCCAAAGCGTACCGTGATCACCAATCCGACGGCGCCTCCCGCAGATGATTTATACAGCGAGTTCAAGGAAGGCTCGGGGGATAGGGAACTTGCCACAACTATGGCATTTGTTCATTTATTATCGAAATTGCTCAAAGATAAAAATGTCGGCAAATATATCGTCCCAATTGTTCCGGACGAAGCGCGAACATTCGGTATGGAAACGCTGTTCAGGCGAGTAGGCATATATTCGCATGTAGGTCAGCTTTACGAGCCGGTCGATAAGGAAAGTCTTCTTTACTACAAAGAAGCCAAGGATGGACAGATACTGGAAGAAGGCATTACCGAAGCAGGATCGATGTCTTCCTTTATCGCCGCTGCGACTTCCTATGCAACTCATGGCGTCAACATGATTCCATTTTTTATCTTCTATTCCATGTTCGGTTTCCAGAGAATCGGAGATTTAATCTGGGCGGCGGGCGATATTCAAGCCAAGGGCTTTTTGGTGGGAGGCACTGCGGGTAGAACTACACTTGCAGGTGAGGGCTTGCAGCATCAGGATGGTCACAGCCATCAGCATGCATATTCACTGCCCAACCTTAAGGCTTACGATCCCGCTTATGCCTATGAAATCGCCGTTATCGTGAAAGAAGGGATCAGGAAGATGTATGAGGAAGGAGAAAATATCTTCTATTACCTGACTGTGATGAACGAATTTTATAAGATGCCCCCGATGCCCGATGGTGTTGAAGAAGGGATATTAAAGGGGATTTATAGGTTCCAAGCTTCCGAAACGAAAAAAACGGGATACAAAGCGCATCTTTTCGGAAGCGGCACTATTTTAAATGAAGCGCTCAAAGCTCAGGAGATTCTGGAAAATGACTACGACATCGCTTCCGATGTCTGGAGCGTTACCAGTTACAAGGAGCTTTATTATGATGCTATCAACACCGAAAGACACAATATGCTAAACGTCCCGCAAAATCCGCATGAACCTTATATCCGGAAGGCGCTCGCAGGTGAAAAAGGGATTTTCGTGGCGGCTTCGGATTATCTGAAATCACTGCCATGCTCGATTGCCAGGTGGATTCCCGGGCAGTTTGTCACCCTCGGCACCGATGGCTATGGGAGAAGTGACAGCCGGCAGAGGCTCAGAGACTTTTTCGAAGTAGACGCAAGGCATATCGCTTTCGCAGCGCTGTATGCGATGTTTCAAGAAGATAAGATAAAAAAGGGGGTAATAGATAAAGCAATTAGGAAGCTGGAAATCAATCCAGAGAAACCGAATCCCATATATTCATAAGACTGGAGTGCGTGAGGTATGATAAAGGAAGTTAAGATTCCGGAGATAGGTGAAAATGTTGAATCCGGAGAAGTGGTTAATGTCCTCGTCTCCGAAGGTGACCAGGTCGACGTTGATGACGCGCTTATCGAAGTGGAAACCGACAAAGCTGTTGTTGAGATCCCATCCACGGAGAAAGGTAAAGTAACAGAAATAAGCGTAAAAACAGGCGATACGGTAAAGCCGGGACAGACTATTGTCAAGGTTGAAACCGAAAATGAGGGTGCTGAAGAAGAGGAAGCCGAAAAGCCGGAGGTTAAGGAAAAAGAAAGGAAAGCGGAAGAAGAACCGGAGGCGGAGGAAGAAGGGGGAGAAAAGGAAGAAGCCGAAGAAGCGGAGAAGAAAAAGAAGAAGGAGACAAAGGAGAAAGAAGAACCGGAGGCGGAAAAGACGGAGGCGAAAGAGGAAGAAGAGCCGACGGAAGCGCCCGAACTCGATGAAGTCGCTCCGGCGTCGCCATCGGTGAGGAGATTTGCCAGGGAGCTTGGGCTAGACATTAATCAGGTAACAGGCACCGGCGCCGGCGGACGGATTACCGAAGATGATGTAAAGGAATTCGTTAAGGATAAATCCGGGAAAACCGCCGCCGCTCCGACCGATTTGGAACAGCCAGACTTCTCAAATTGGGGGGAGATAACGCGAGAGAAAATGACAAACGTACGGAGAATAACCGCTCAGGGTCTGGGTTCGACCTGGGCAACGATTCCGCATGTTACTCAATTCGATGAGGCAGACACTACCGCTCTGGAAGCATTCATCGATAAATATTCATCCAAGGTGGAAAAACAGGGCGGTAAATTGACTATCACCGCCATCATCATGAAGGTTATAGCATCCGCTCTGAGAAAATTCCCGCGCTTTAACGCCAGCATCGATATGAGCAGTAACGAACTTATATATAAGAGCTATATCCATATCGGTATGGCTGTGGATACCGAAAGGGGATTGCTGGTTCCGGTGATAAGAGACGTGGACAAAAAAGGGATTTTGGAATTAGCGGTGGAACTGGCTGATATCGCTAATAGAACACGGAACAAGAAAGTGAAACCGGAGGAATTAGAAGGAGGAACGTTTACCATATCTAACCAGGGCGCAATCGGCGGAACCAATTTCACTCCGATCGTTTACTGGCCTCAGGCAGCGATTCTGGGCGTCAGTAGAACATCGGTCAAACCTGTTTATATCGACGGGGAGTTTCAGGCGCGTAGGATACTGCCGCTTTCGCTTTCTTACGACCACCGAATCAATGACGGTGCGGATGCTACCCGTTTCCTGAACTGGGTAGCTGAAGCTCTGGAACATCCGATTTTACTGCAGTTCGAAGAATAGGATTAATCCCAAAAATGAATTAAAATCAGGACGGAAAAATGGCTGAAAATAAAAAGCAGGTGACTGTTATAGGAGGAGGTCCCGGAGGTTATGCGGCGGCATTCCTCGGCGCCGATCTGGGGATGGAGGTTACCCTCATAGATCCCGAAGAAAACCCGGGCGGCGTCTGTTTGTACAGGGGCTGCATACCATCGAAAGCATTACTTCATCTTGCCAAATTGATCAATGAAACAAAGGAAGCGGAAAACTGGGGTTTGAAATACAGCGATCCGGAGATAGACATAGATAAAATCAGGTCATGGAAGAATGACGTAGTAGAAAAACTGACCGGTGGTCTGGGGCAGCTATCGGAGCGTAGAAATGTGAACCATATCCGGGGAACCGCTCGGTTTAAAGATTCAAAGTCGTTGGAGATCAGTTTGGAGGGAGGAATAACTCAATCTCACTCCTTCGAAAACGCTGTCATCGCAACCGGTTCTTATCCCGCAAAAATCCCTAACCTCGCTCCCGACTCACCGAAGATTCTTGATTCAACGTCCGCATTGGAGTTGGAGGATATTCCTAAAAGTCTGCTGGTGGTTGGCGGAGGTTATATCGGATTGGAATTAGGAACTGTTTACGCTTCGCTCGGAGCCAAAGTTACCGTGGTGGAAATGATGCCCGGAATCCTTCCGGGAGTTGATCGTGATTTGGCTGCGCAGCTTTCCAAGCGGCTAAAAGGATTATTCGAATCAGTAATGGTCAACACCACCGTCGCTGAGATGAAGGAGCAGAAAAACGGTATCAAGGTTACGCTGAAGAATAAAGATGATGAAAAGCAGGATAAGATTTTCGACAAAGTACTGATGTCTGTGGGACGAAAACCGAATTCAGCTAAGCTGGGTCTCGAGAATACCAGGATTGAACTCGATGATAACGGTTTCGTTAAGGTGGATGAGCACAGGCGCACAACCGACGAGAATATCTTCGCCATCGGCGATATCGCCGGCGAACCTATGCTGGCTCATAAAGCCTCGCACGAAGGAAGGGCTGCCGTGGAATTTATTTCGGGGCGCGATGTAGATTTCAGCCCGAGGGCTATACCTGCGGTCGTTTTCACCGACCCGGAGATCGCCTGGTGCGGTATGACAGAGGATGAAGCCAAGAATAAGAACCGTGAAGTTGATATTGTCAAGTTTCCCTGGACGGCTTCGGGAAGAGCCGCTACACTCGGCAGGTCGGACGGCGTAACGAAATTGATTATTGACACCATATCCGAGCGCATTCTCGGAGTCGGAATCGCCGGTCCCGGCGCCGGCGAATTGATAGCCGAAGGAGTTTTAGCTATCGAGATGGCTGCCGTGGCTTCTGATCTCCGCTTCACCATCCATCCGCATCCGACACTATCGGAAACATTGATGGAAACAGCGGACGTCCTCTTCGGTCAGAGCGCCCATTATTACAGGCCCAAACGAAAAAAGTCCTGATTTTATCGATTTCTTTTAAATTTAGGAAAAACTCCACTTCGTCCTATTAATATCTCTAACCCGGATAATTCATAAAACCCATTAATCCGCAGCCGAAGGCTTGTCCTTCGGGAGTTCAATGGAAGTAGAGCATTTATGGATTGGAATTGAGTATCTAAAAGAAACATCGGAAGCGCAAGGCTTCCGCTACCGATAACCAAATTTGTGAATAATACAGGTTAGGTTTGTGGCTACATCGCGACCATGTGGTTATAGGTTATTTTATCTTAATTTAATACGACAGCTCTCTTTTTTTTACTCTTTTAAACCATGTATCTACTTTGATCATTACAAGGCATGATCCTTCAAACTCCCCTCTTACGACGGGTCAAACCTTTATCGCTTCTTTGTGTTCCTCCTCGCTGGTTGCGGCATGCAACCTTCGTGCAGCAGGAGTCAAGACGGTTTCGTAGCGAGAATATCGGGATAGCGGATTATAATCCGCTTGTTTGCCTTCGATCAACCGGAGGTAGCTTTTTGCCGCTTCCTTCCAGTCGTAGCTGACCCGGATTCTATCGCGCATATATTCGCCTTGATCTTCCAGGTTGAGCGATTCCCAAAAGCAGGTTGAGATATTGTCTTTCTCGAAATAGACGCCTGAATCCCCCAGCACTTCATGACTGAAGATGGTGTTAACCGCCATAATCCTGGGGCAGGCGGACATAGCTTCCAGAAGGGCGGGGTTGGTTCCGCCCACGGAATTGCCATGAACATAGCAATAGCAATTATGCCTCAATGTTGCGATTTTTATAGGATTATAGAGAGCGTTCAATACCATCACACCTTTTTGCCCATCAAGAGCTTTTATTTTGCTTGTGTATGAATTGAGGTCTTTAAAGCCTACCAGGACATATTTATAATTGTATTGAGACAGGCCTGATTCCACGAAGGCTCGGGCGATTTCCAGAGGAAGATTATCCGGTTCGAACCTGGTTATCTGCAGGAAATATTTGCCGGCTTCAAGGCCGTATTCCGACAGTATATCATGCTGTTCGGCAAGGGGTGTATCATAATCGACAACCTTACCACCATAGGGGATGAAACTGCTCTTTCTGAGGAAGTACCTACGATACATGTTTTTGATTCCGACCGAATCGGAGACTAAACGCCTGCCGATCAAGCTGACTATGATAGCAGATAATATATGAAACGCTTTAAATGGCAATGACCACTTGGGACGTTTCCATTCGACTCCGTCGGTGTTTATAGTCATCGGTATACCCGCCAGGGCAGTCAGAAGTATTCCGAAAACATTCGCATTATTAAACCATATTGCATGTGAATATTCTTTTCTGTGTTTAAGAAGGTGCAATCCGGTTTCTATTGATGATTTGAAGGTGTCCAGCTTTCGGCTCTTACTCCCATTGACATATACCAGATGACGCCCTTCGTCATATTCCGGGAATTCTGTCCTGGTAGATCTTCTGGTGAATACGTCGCAGTCATAGCCCCCGGCAAGAAAGTGAGGAGTTAACTCGTCGATTGCTTTTTCGAAACCGCCATGTTTGAAAGGCAATCCGCTGGTTCCGCAGAATGCTACCGTACCCTTTCTATGGCTACGTGAAGATTTTAATTTTAACCTGCCGATTTTCGTCGAGTCGGTTGTTCCGCTTGAGATTCTACCGAGAGATGTAACCTCCCGGTTTCCCTGCTTGTTAATCGTTTTTCTATCGGATTTATTATCCATCGTTCCCCCTTGAATTGATTTCACGAATCAGCACGGAAACAGTGAACCATCACCGGTTAAGTCTATTAATAATTGCATTATCCATAATCTGTAAAAGTCAATTTAAAATGGTGTTATAGCCTTCAATTGTTTTTTCCGCGGTCCTTTCCCAGACGAATTCGCCCAAAACGCGTTTTTTCAAAGCCGGATCGACCGGGGATTCATAAGCTTCTCTGACAGCGTTCCTGATGGATTCCACCGAATCCGGTTCGCAATAGAAGGCGAGGTCGCCGAAGTAATCCCTGGTATCCCCCTTATCAGTTATGACGAGATTGCAGCCCATGGCGGCAGCTTCTAAGGACGATAGACCGGTGGTTTCAGCCCAGCTTACCAGGCAATGGACTTTAGCAAGTCTGTAGAGTTTAGGAAGTTCTTCATGGGCAACCTTTCCCAATAGATGCACATTATCACCGGCTTCCTTTTTAACCTGCTCGAAATAATGGATATGATTGGGAGCCGGTTCACCGACGAGAACCAATTTATAAGGCAATTCGTTAACCGCTCTCACAAGGTTGAGTTGATTTTTCATACCCTCGATCCTGGCGGCGCAGAGAATGCAGTCCTGATATCTTTGAAATTCCGATGATATCTCGATGGGGTGCCCGTTGAATAGGTGGGCATCCATAGCGTTGGGAACGACCACACAGGGTATCTTACAGGCTTCCGGAAACATAGCACATACGCGCTTATGCTCGCTTCGAGAATTCGGCAGGAGTATATCCACATACGACAATAACTCTCGTTGGCTTCTTAGATGACCACTCATAAAGTATTCCATATCGAAGCGGTTCACGCTGCGGCTTTTAATAGCCCTGGCAACAGCTTTCATATACTCTAACTGCTGGGAGGGAAGTAACCTGAAAATATGCTTCGTCAAACCGGAGCGGGCTTGTTTCTCATATTCGCTGTAATCCACAAAGATGGTGGACAATGCTACCTTTTTTCCTGCCCTTTTAGCTTCGCGGGCGCGCTGCAGCATCCCCTGGGGGCGAATAAGGTTAAACAGATGCAAAATATCGTAGTTGTCGGATTGCGGCGTCGGACTAAGATCGATATCCACGGTAATGCCGGCGTTCTCGAGATACTCTTTAGTCTTAAAAACCTGGATACTATCTCCCCCCAATACGCTGTATAGATTAGGGCGTGAATGAAAGCAGATCCTCATACTTTAACCTCCTCCTTACGCGAATCAGAAGTACTTGTCAGTGTAATTCTCCCGCGAGGCTCATGGTCATCTTTAAGTCTCTGTTTTACTGAGTCTTTCATAATCACCATCAAGGAAGTAAGCAGGAATGCAAGCATACCTGCGATAAGTACCGTTTTGGCGCGATGCGGACCGGATTTAAGTATCGGCAGTGTAGGTGAATCAAGTATTCTCACTATTGGCATATCCTTCTGAGCCTCGAGCCGGGCGTTCTCGTATTGCGTCCTGAGGTATTTGTAGGTCTGGAGCAATACTTCGATGTTCTGCTTCATACGGGCTATGGTTTTTAGCAAGCGCGGATCGGTTGAATTATACCAGTTGCGGTTCGCCATCTGATACGTCTCCATACTATCCTCGGCAGCCCTGAGCTCCGCCTCCTTTTCCTTCAATTCCCTCTCCAGATAACGGACATTTTCTTTGGCGGATGATCTTCGCTTATACATGTTGAAATGATCCAGTTCCACGAGTATCTCCGTGAGAATAGCTTGCGATAATCCGGGATACTTGGTCTCCACCGATACATTTATTACGCCGGTCGGTTTATCCATATCGATAGATAGGATACCGTCTATAGCGAGCTTCAAGTAGTCAATATTATCCTCGTTGAAATAATCCTGCAGTTTCCTGTGGAATACCTCACCATCGTGTCTGTAAACGAATTCCCTCTCAATAAGCGCATTTTTGATATAATCCGAGCGCAGGATAGTCGGGAACAAGCGGGAGGAATTGTTGTCATTGCCGGCGGCAAATCCGGCCAGCCCGACCAATTCTTTCATCGCCGCCATATCATCGGTTTTTCCCGACGGCAATATCGAGGCATGTGATTCATACTTATTCGGTTTCAGCAGTATAAATATCGATGCTAAAATCATCACAGCCAGGACCGTTCCGACAATAAGCAGTTTCTTTTTGTATAGTTTTTTTATTATGCCGACTAAGTCGACCTGTACATATTCATCGGAAGTGCAATGTTCTTTGTATTTTCCGGGATCTAAAGGAGTATCGGACTTTGCATCCATTCTCGAAATCTCCTATCTCTTCGGACTATTCTGTACGATTTCTGTTACTAATTTCGGTAATTTATCAATAATATTCACTGTGGTCGGACAGAATTTGATAACGAGTGACTTCTATTCGCATCTATCCTGTATCCTATTTTAATTGCGCAGATATTAAGGGCGATAAACACCCATGTAAAAGGTATCCAGAATCCGGTTGAAAAAACATACGAGACGAATAATCCCAGGATTGCTCCGAATAACGCGAAACTTATTATTTGATACTCGTTCCGTATTCTCTTAAATGCAGAGAAGTTGTATTTAACAAATACCCAGAGCAAAACCAGGAAAGCGATTGTACCGATTACACCGGTATCGCTGAGTACAGTAGTGATAATATTGGGATCATATCTTTCATCATCCCGAAGAACGCCGGCTTCCAGCCTAAGATCATGCAGTTCGTCGGAATTTCCCCATATACCCAAATGAGAATAGCATCCGGGACCGTTACCGAGTATCGGCTTCTGCAAAAACAGGTTCAAAGCATGAAGGGTTGTCAATACCCGGACAGACTGCCCTGACATTGTACTTATCCTGCTATCCATAATTCCCCTGAATCCCGGCGATATCGCAAATAGTAGTAATGTGATAACAAGTAAGACCGTAATTGCAGCCAAAAAGTACCGAGGTTTCAATTTGGAAAGGCTGGCTTTATGGCTTATCAATGATGCGGCAAACAAACCTGCTATAAACCCTACCCAAGATGCTCTGACGAAACTGAAAAGCAATCCGGCTGAGGATATTATCATCCCCCAGAAATACAGCTTTCTATGAGATTCCAAACGGGAGAAGTACAGGATGGAAAAGAGGATAGCATAAAACAGGCAGACAGCCCCGTACCAGTCCGGTTCCACCAGTGTTCCATAGGGGCGTCCCCATGGTGAGCCGATATACTCGATATGAGCCAGCCCCAGATGCCCTACCGGTAAATTCATACCCAGATAATGGATGCACATTCCGGCGAAAACCTGGTATAACCCATATAGAATCTCTATTATCCCCACATAGAGCAAGAGCTTGAAGACATCGTCGAAAATTTTTCGTGTTCTTACGATATTGACAACCATATAGTAGAAAAGCATCAGACTAAAAATAAGTATGGCGATTTTAACTCCCCGCTGAACAACCGGTGATTGTGTCACTGCCGCGAAATTAACTGCAACATAGGCGAGCAGCGGGATATCCAGAGGCGTCTTTATCAGTTTCATCCTGTTTGTGATAATCAGAAGCGATATTATCAAAAGCCCGGTGACCTCTATAAGCTGAGCCATCCTGATTCTCGCGCCCGCTGCATGGAACGAGAATGCATGCCCTTCGAGAAATAGCACGAGTATCAGTGCATAAACCGTCCATTCCTTTTTCACGAAAAATATTAGTGAGAAACATAATAGGAAGGACAGCAGGGAAAGCTTCGGTGTCACTGCATAGAAACTCGCTATCGCGGTGATTGTAAGGACGAATATTAATGTTTGCTTATCTATGTTAAACGTTAATCGGGATATTACCGTCGACATTTTCTTCAACACCTAAAACTTCATTAAATATTTCGGCTAACTGACCGGTATGATCTCTACGGTCGTATTTTTGCAACAGGCAAGTTTCCCAGTTAAACTTCTCCGCGATTCTATCGTAATCTTCGATAATCGTTTTCAGTTGAATCTTAATACCTTTCACATCATCATAAGCCACGTTCAGATTGGAACCGATATTGCTTAGCAGTTTTGTGGTGGCTCCGTTGTCATCCATACACAAGATCGGTTTTCGACTCGCCAAATACTCATAGACCTTACCGGGTATAGCGGTACTGCCGCCCTCGCTTCGCCTCTGGAACACTAAACAGATATCAGCTTCGTCCTTTATAAACGAAGCGATCTCCCCCGGTTTAAGGTTATGCCGTTGATAATATGCTCCATTTAAGCCCAACTGCTTGATCATCTCCTGGTGTTTATGATGTACGAAGCCCAAAAAGGACACTTTTATTCTGTTTGCATACCCCGGTTCTTCCCGCAGCAGGTCTCTTAGAGCGGTCAGGAAATATACCGGATCCCGCTTTGAGGTTAAGCTGCCAGTATGTACAAAATTAATTCTACCGCCATTTCGGCCGGCTGCCGTGCCGCTATTGCCCGAATAAAAATAATCGGGATCGAATCCATTTGGGATTAGCCTGATCTTGCCGGTATCAAGGTCGGGATACTTTTGCCTGAAGAGCTCTAAGGATTCTTCGGTGACGGTGACGACTCCCGATGCATCTTTAAGGATTAAACGCTCCATCCATTTTTCAATACCGCGCCTGACCGCCGTATATGACGTTCCATAGTAGCTATTACCTACCCAGTCATCCCTATAGTCAACCAGATAACGAAGCCGGGAGAGTTTGCTTAGTATGCAAGCCGCAAGATGCGTTGCAAACGGAGGCGATGTAGAGAAAATAAGCTCGATATTCTCCGCCCGAATAATCTCCATACCTTTCTTGATGGCGTAAGGCGTCCATAGGATCATCCTGTCCGGGATCAGAAAATTGTTTGCGACCTGTTTAAGGATAGATAGTAATATTTTGTCCCGATATGATTTTTCTTTAACACCGCATGCCTTCTCTTTAATTTCCCTGGCGACAGGCTCCAGACTGGGAGTGCGAAAGACCTTAACTGAATCGTCATACTCACGCTCGAGGTCGCTGATCGCATACAGGTTTTCGTAGTACTGCGGTTCTAACGCCAATACGATTGGATTATATCCCTTTTCGGGGAGATACTTGACAAAATTATGTATTCTGATGATACCGCCTCCGCCATAGGGCGGAAAATACGGACTAAGAACTAAAACCTTCTTCATAAATTCACAAATCATCGTCTGTTGAGGAATACCGCACTTTCAACGAAGGAGATAGGAACCTCATATTCGGCATAAGTCCCATATAATAAATATCGGAATAACGGTCGGATTTTTAACTGTTATGAAGAACTTTGCGGCGGGATTGTGAGGAGACCAATTGCCCGGCACCTCTACCCTTTTCAACTCGAATCAGCAGATGGTTCCTTTGCGGCATATCTTCAGTATTTACCAGCCTGCCGTAGCCGGACGAGTAAATATCGAATGTATTGAAGTTTGTCTTGAAGGGCTGATTGCAATAATCGCAGATTAGAATGCGACTGTCAGTAATTTGGAATATCCTGATATGCGACACATCTCTGTATTGCAGTTTTAGAGAGATACGGTTCTTGGCGAGGTCTAACAGTTCTATTGAGGTTTCATTGCTTAATCGGAACAAACCCCTGCGCCCCTTCATCCAACGGTTTTGTTCCTTGCCGTCAACTATAATCGTGGAATGTGATTTAACGCTTCGGAATTGATTTCTTCTCTCCTGCGACGGGGTATAGAGATAGGAACCGGGATCGACAACCACATCCTCACCATCGAGATTTAGTTCAAAAGAGAGTTTATCATTATGCGCATGTCCCCCGAATCCCTCCTGTCCATTAGGAGCGGCGCATATAGTTAAGTGTATTCTATCGGATTTTAAGATGTAGATGCCGGAATCCGGGTATGCGGATATTTTTAGATTTCTGTCAACCGGAGTATCAGCTTTCCTGATAGACTGAAGGTGGGTTGTTTGTCTGTAATTGTACTCCTCAAGGTTAACCGAAGAACATTTGAACTGAACAATGATCTCGTTAAACGCTGTTGAGCGTCTGGCGGAAATTTTATTCCCGTTGGTTAGGGTTTGAATAATACCGGATTCCACTGGAAAAGCAGACTCATATTTATTGAGTGATTTGTCACCCCATAACCCGCTGAATGCCGATAGTAAAGGGATTCTACTGAGTTGATTTTCATCGAAATAGTAATTGCCCTCGTACTCGGTTCGCTCAAGGTTCGGGTATTTTTTTTGAGCCTTCTCGGGACTGAGAAAAGTTCCATTTGGTGAAAATTGAAATAAACAGCCGCTATCGTTATCGCCGATCTGCGGGATGTCTCCATTCGGTTTGGTTAAAGCGTAAATTAGCTTGGTTGCTCTAAATAGCTTGTCAGCATACCACTCAGGGAATTCGATTTCAGAAGCAGCGGAGTACTGTTGTTCCCTGAAAGGCCGCAGAGCCGGTTTATGATACCATAGTGCGGGATTATATCGTTTAAGCACTTCCCTTCTTGAGTCATCCAATCCCCGTATAAGCGCTGTGGCATACAACACCATTTCAGCGCTGAGGCAGTGGTAGAATGCGGATGCTTCGTAGTTGCCTCCATCATCGTAAAACTGCCTGTCAAACTCATTTATCAGTTCCTGAACCGAAAAAGCCAACCATGCTGACGTCTTTTCGGTCGGCTCCAGATAAGTTGAGATGAACAGCAAACCAACGATGTCAGCCAGATAATGATTTCCGGTCAGGTTGGGAGACCATTCGAGATTGTTTACAATGAACCTACCATGTTGATAAATGCTATCGGCAAAGAGCTTTTTAAATTCCTCGGTAAGGTATTCGTTGCTGTCGAGTTGGGTGAATAGGTCATACGCCACAAGCAGATTAGCGGCTCTGATAGCGACATCCATAGTGCATGCCCAGTTGATTCCCATGTTCGGGGGATTGCAGGCGAAGAAATCCGCCGTTTCGTTTTTGAATTCCCGGATCAGGTTTTCCCTCTGCAGTGGGAATAATGAAGCGAAAATCGCCAATCGCGGCAGATGCTGCATTCGAGCTAATTCCCAGGGGACTTTGGCGTCCGCTCCCTGATGTTTACCGATAGGCTGGTCCTTATACCACCTTTTGGCGCTCCATCGGTATCCACTTTTAAAATCCTTTTGCCAATCGATAGGATTATAGTCCTCGGATACCAGCTTCCGGATAACTTTACTCCGATTAATATAAGGTCGCCTGATTACTTCTTTTAGCCAACAGCCTTCCCTATCAAAAGCGCTGATATTGAGGTTATGATTGTATCTGCGCCCCTCCAGCCCGGGTGCGATACTATAATAACTATTCTTAATCCAGCCGCTGCCCAGCAGGTCGAATCGATGTTTAAGATACATATCGCCAAGATATTCCGCAACTTCTCGGTCGATCCGGGAGGTATCGATGTCCTTAATATCTAAGGCTGAATATGAGATAGAAGGAAGGTCGTGAATTCGTCGGCTGTCACGGGTATAGTCTTTTAACCGCATGGAGAAATACTTTGCAGCGTTCCTTGCACGGTTTGGAATTCGTCTGAGCATACTACCCCGAAGCCCCGTTAGATCTGATCTAAAACGCTGTCGGTGTCATAAATGGAAAATGTCGCTTCTGTGGTTTGAAAAATATCCCATAGATCAACCGGCAACCTGCCGTCATCGTCGAAGAAAGAAACGTAGAGGGCTTCCAATTCTTCTTTGTGACCTTTCTGCTGCATTTTACCGTGATGTTCCTTTAGTCGCACCCCATACCCCTTTAGCGATTTGTAATCATCGATCACGATTGACTTTTGATCGAAGTGGATTTCCATGTACTCCTTGGAGAACTTGCTCGAACCGACAGAAAAGTACTCCAGCACCCCCACAGAACCGTCCTCATAGGAAACCGTTATAACCCGATTGTCATCGGGCGAGATGCTTTCTGTTTTTGGTGTCAATGTAACTGTGGAGATATCCGTTATCCTGCTTTCTGTGAAAAAAGTAAACAAGTCGATAATATGACAGGCTTCGCCGATTATTCGCCCTCCGCCTTCCTCGCTATGAACCCAGTGGTTTAAAGGAATATATCCGGCGTTCATCCGATAATGCATCATCAGAGGGTTGATTCGCTTGCTCGTGTGTCGTTTCGCCTCTCTGGCGTATTTGGAAAACCTCCTGTTGAATCCAGCCATGAGCAAAGGATGATTCGTCGTCGTTTCTGAATCGGGATAGAAATCCCTGATCCTATTAAGTTCCTCTCTGTTCAGGCAAAGCGGTTTCTCCACGAAAACACTCTTCTGTGCCTGCAGCGCCCTGAGTACATACTCCCCGTGAAGATTGTGCCGTGTCGTGATCATTATAAGATCAATATACTCATCGTCCAGCAAAATACCGTAATCCGATGATGCGTAATGAGCATTGAAGCGCGCGGCTGCTTTTTTTGCGGTTAGAGGATCCTTATCCATAATGGCGCAGATACGGAACCTGTTCTTCATACTCGTTAAATTGGGAAGATGCACCATTCTGGCAAAACTACCCGCCCCGACAACAGCGGTGTTTATGATCCTCTCCTCCCGCTGGTTTAACTGCGGATACACCGCTACCGGGATCCGTTTTTCTGATGCCGTATCTCCGCCTTCGTCGTTTGCGCGCTGGTTGTATTCCAGAAGCAGGATAATCGGTCTGTATGGTTTCCGCAATTCCTCGAATGCTTCCGATACACGCTCGATCGGATAGATATCATCTATCAACCTATCAATCTTGACTCTGCCGTCAGCGAGGCAATTCATATACTCACGCATATTCCGATTCTCCGTCCAGCGAACATAGGCATACGGATAGTCGTTACCCTTGAGTTCGTAACTTTCGTCATACCTGCCGGGCCCGTAGGATGTGGAGATCATAAAGTCTATCTCTTTCGAGTAAATATCGTTTCTATCGATCTGCATGCCGGATACGCCGAGCATCACCACCCTTCCTTTTTTGCGAGTCATTTGAAACGCTTGGCGCAAAGGTTCAGAAGCGCTCGCAGCTGCGGCGAAAATAACTTTGTCTGCGCCCTGCCCATCCGTGAATTGCACCACCTCATTAACGACATCCGCGCCAAGCGGATTAAGGGTAAGCTCGGCTTCGCATTCCTCAGCGATTCTCAATCTCCGATCATCTATATCGATTCCTATTACATGAGCTCCTGAGCTTTTCAGCATTTGCAGCGTAATCTGCCCCAGAATACCAAGTCCGAAAACCACAACGTAATCCCCCAATGATACTTCGGCTCGGCGCACCGCTTGCATGGCGATCGCGCCGAGGGCAGCTGTGGAAGCATGTTGAAACGAAACGCTCTCAGGGATACCGACGGCGAGGTTATCGGGTACATTGACATATTCGGCATGGTTGGCGATTCCGGCTCCGGCGCAGGCAACCCGGTCTCCGAGCCTGAACCGCGTAACATCCTTTCCCGTATCAGCCACCACGCCGGAGAGACTGTAACCTATCGGCAATTCATCTTCCAGCTTATCTTTGATTCTGGAAACAGTATTTGAGATTCCATTAGTCAGGGCAGATTGAACCACCTTTCTCGCTTTATCCGGTTGATTTAGGGCGCGTTTTATCAGTGATTGTCCGCTGGACTGCACGCCGGAAAGCTCGGTTCCGGCGGAGATACAAGAATACTCTACTTTGACTAAGATGGAACTAGCCGAAACCTCCGGTTGGGGTACGATCTCGTTTTGTACTCTGCCTTTCTTTATCACTGCTTGAATCATTATCTTGTTCCTTATGGTTGTTAACATTCACACCTCTTCCATAATGGGAAAAGTAATTTAGAATGTCTTTGAATTTGGTCAACAATATCTCCCTGTACCTGTTATCGACAACTCGAAGGAAAATGAACAGTACCGCAAATAATTCGAGTACATATAAGAGGATTTTACTCAGCAAATCCTGCTCAAATAAAATGTAGTGTAACCAGGTAAAAGAGAGTAAAACGGCTAAGAACGAGCCTATCTTGACATAGCTCAGGTAGAACCGCTTGAAAAAACGATTGGCATAATAAACGTACATCGTAAGTCTTATAAAATAGGAGATAACGGTTGCGATAACCGCACCCATCAAACCGAGCTGAATTATCAAGATTATATTTAGCAGGATATTAATGATACCGCTGGAGAGTTCGACAACGATGTCGTACTGGGTCTTTTTTGACAGATGTATGTTCATGGCGAGATAGTATGACATCGCCTTGAAAGCGTAGCCGAGAACCAGTATGTAAAGCACATAGTAATAATCTATGTATTTGCTGCTTAGAATGAGCGTGGTTAGTTCCTTGTTAAACAGCGTAAGGAAATTGGTCTGAAGTAATAGGATAGTTGAGACCATTAGCAGCATAGAATAATAAACCCTGCGGAAACCCTCGTCCCGAAATTCGCGATAGACTTTGGGTGCAAAAGCATTATAAAAGGGGAGCATGCACAGTTCGACCGTGGATGCCAGCCTGCTGAATGCGGAATAATACCCAACCGACTTTTCTGTTTCCAATTTCTCCAGCATGTATCTGTCGGTCATCGAGAGGAAGTATGCCCCCATGGTGCTAACGCAGAGAAAAGAGGAGAAACGCAAAGACTCTTTCACAAGCGAAAAATCGATTCTGAACGACCAGCTTCTAATGTATCTGGCTATATAGTAGAGGATAATAACGCCATGCATTATCAGCATCCCGCTGATAATAATGAAGACCTTGTCGCTTGTCGCGGACAGCAAACTAATCACGAAAACTAAGTTAGCCAGGTTTTGTATAAGGGACACAATCGCCAACTCGAATGCCCTTTCTTCCAGCCTAAACTTCGCCATGATTATCGATGATGCCGACGTGAAAAATGGAAAGAAGATAATTAACAGGTAGGTCGCATCCGGTATATTATAAAAGATGCCGAATATGGTGTCGCGGGATATCCAGAAGACTATCCCGATGATAATATTCGCCAGCAGCAGGAGATTGATCAGGGAATGCTCAAAAGCATCCTTCTTGCCTGCATGTTTCATATCGAAATAAAAGCGTGTATAACCGGATTGAATCTCAAGCGAAAGGAAAAGCGTGAATATCGTAGCCAGAAGCAGATACAAGTTGTACTGTCCCATCTGCTCCACCGTGATAGCGCGCGCTATATAGGCAAAAAGAAAAAAACTGATTCCCTTGTTTATAAAATTGGATACGAAATAAATAGATGAATTTCGCGCGAAGTCCTTCATTTCGATGTGCAAAGATAAACTCTGTGAGCGCTGGATTTAAGGAAGCTATAAAGTAATTTTTCGAGCTTGATTCTATTGTAACGTGTCGCTTTCCTGAAAATCCTTGCCCATACGGGTAATTCAAAAAAGAATAAGCCGTATTCGAGCATTTTAAAAGTCTGCTGATGGAGTAAAACGTAGAGTTCCGGTAAGGAGAAATTATAATAATGGATGTTGTTTAAATAAAATCCCTGTTTACCGGACTCGCTCACCTTGTCCGATTCAATAAGGTCATCCGACCTATGTCGGTCATAATTCGCACTATCACGGTTTCTTGCCTTCAATTCATATTTTTTCACGGAACTTATCCGGGAAGGGAGTATGGAAATAATGCTCTCATCGATGATGTCGTATTCTCGCCGGCAGCTCATATACCTGATTGTGGCGCCGCAGTCTGAAAGCTCGGAGCCGTGGCAATCCACGCACCTGAGTATGGATATATCAATTTGGTTGCTGCTTTGCAGGCTAACTAACTGCCTCACTGTTTACTACCTTGCGTGAATTCCTTACACCGAGTTTCTTCGTATCAAGTTTGCTTATCAAATAGGACTTTATGGTTTTCCCCCTGCAAACGTCGGTATAGATGCACCTGCTTGTTTTTATAAACTTTGTTTTGTAGAAATCCATTCCGGTTCCTTCGCAATGCCAATCAATCCAATCTTTGTTCTCAAAGCTATGCCGGATACTATAATCCACCGATAGCGAACCGACCTGCTGCTTCTTGTAGAAACGGTCGTATGCCGCATCCAGGCAGAATTTTCCTCCATTGAAATAGACATTAACACGATAAGCTGCTTCATAGCCGTTGAGCCTTATGAACATCACATCCGATTTCATGCGATCAAATATCCGTTTCAGGAAGTCTTTCTTCATCGTATTTTCATAAACGGAATTCTTTTCGTCCCCCAGTTTCGCCCCTGAGATGCGGATAATCTTATCTAAGCTTTCGGGATTGATCTCTTCGGTGCTTTCCGAATATTCCATACCGCTCTTTTTGATATGGTTATGCGCTGTCCTTATATTCTGTTTTAGCTTCTTGGAGTACACGTCGGATTTATAATCGTCATACGTTCCGAACTCCGATAGCCGGAATTCCGGACACCCGGACAGATATTCCATTTCACTTCCTCGGAGCGAATGCAGAATGGATTCCTCCGGGATATACTTTAATTGAAGAAAGTCGAATCTGATGTTGTTGTATAACCAACGGAGAATAATATTAACTTCCTCATCGGTGATATTCTCGGATATGATATCCAGGTAGGTTCCGCCCCACTGCTGCCCGATAAATTCCACGTAGCTGATAGGAACGCCGAAATTATTCCGAGTTAATCGAGTAAACGGCGCTATAGCCCGCAGAGTATTATCACGAAACAGCAATATTATCAGCAGCTGCTTGTTATGACCGAATTCATGGCTGTCAATGTTGCGGAAACAATCCCACCAGGTTCTTATCCAATCATAAGATGCGGTGAGGCTGCGATGTCTTACGGCTTCCTCGAATTCTCTCCATTGTCCCTCAAAGTCGTCTAACTTCTCGATGCTCTCGATTATTTTTATTTCTGAGGTCATATAGCTCTATATTCACCTTCCTTAATCCCGTTGTATAACCATTCGCCCTGCCTGTATACCCCCTGCAAAACCTCTCCGGTGGACACATTCTGCAGTTGGCGGCAATTGGATTTCATAGTAATAAGAGGCTCATCCCATCTGCCGTTGTATTTTAAGGTCACATTACCGTCAGATTGCTTCTCAACATTGGTATGGTCATAGCTTTCCAGGTAGTGAGCGATTTCGCTGCAGGTCGCATACCAGATATCAGCGCCCCTCAAGAATCCGAATATCCTATCCAGGGAATTGATATCATCAAAAGCATTCGGGGTTTGACGTTTACCGTCGGTTCTCAGGCAGAAATGATGCTCCTGAATGGAGATAATCAACCCCTTTTCGTAAAGGTAGCGGATGTAGTTCTCGAATCTTAAAAACCGGAATTCGCGTCTAATTCCGGGGAGTGGAGAGTGGAATGAAGAACCGATTTTCAGGCGATTGTTAAATACGCAGCCGCTCAGATTAGTGGGGAACTCCAGCACCTTTTCGTTTTCGCCGAAATAAGTATGCTCGTTAAGGATATGCCTTTTGTTCATCATAATATCCCTGGAGCACCACCATTTAAACCCGAGTGATTCCACAATTCCCGGTGATTGGCAATTCATGCGATACCCGGGGTATTTTCCCCCGTGCATTCTTATCCCAAGGGATTCCTCCACCCGCTTAATCTGGCGCGCTAATGCCGGAATATGATCCATGGTTGTATATTCGAATTCCTGATCCCAATTGCTCATGGAAGGATTATTTTCATCTTTATACCTTCCATGGTTAGTGCCGTGGAACGCTATCTCGAACCGAGGCATTATCTCTCTTGCGAAGCACTTGAAACTCTCGTTTATATCGCAGAAATGAAGTCTGTATCCGGCGGTATGGTTCATCGCCCCATGCTTACTGATGGGGTAGAAAAAAGTCCCCTTGACCTCAGGATACTTCTTAAGCAAATTATCCTCAAGATATCTGAACATAGAACCTTCGCTATTCAATCTGAAACCCCAGTCAGACCACGGCTTAATCGATCCGTCATCATCCAAAGCCGTCAGGGCTAGATCATCCAGCATCAGTGTGGCAGAGGTTTGATGATTGTTGAAATACCGGCATTTCTCCAGCTGGAATTGATTAGATCCCGGCTTCACAGCGTCTGTTTGCATTTTCTCCAGTTTTTCTCTGTCGATAACTGTGCTTTTATCCATATCTACCAGTAGCTTTCGAGGTTTTTCTCATATTTCTGCTTTTTAAAATCCCGTTACATTTCTCCGTAAAATCGTTCATATCCCTGTTTTTGAACAGCACGGTTCCCTCGGCGCGCCGACAGACATCGCTGGCAACAGCCGGGCATCCGAAGTGCAGGGCTTCATCGATGCTTATCCCGTAGCCATCATTGCAGGTTGGTCTTACAAACAGATCGGCATGCTTAAAAAGCGGCCAGAGCTCTTTTTGCTCGGTTAAGAACAGGAAGTTATCTACTATTCCTAAGTCCCTGATCCTGCTTCTTATCATGTCGAAGTACTCCCTATCTCCGATATCGGCTAATGCGAAAATAACTCCAATATGCGGAAAATCCGGTTTTAGCCTGTAAGCCAGTTCCACGCACATATCCAGCCCATAAAGATCCCTGCCGTTATAGAAAGCGATTTGATATCCGTTTCCAATGACCAACGGCCGATGTGCTTTTATAAAGCGATGGACCTCCTCCGGATAGGTAGCCTTAATCCGCTCTTCCTCGCTTTCGTCGGGCGGCAAAAATGCATGCTGTATCCTTATCGGAACAGATTTCCCCCCCCCCTTTTTTTCATACAACGGCTTCAAGTGCGGTCCCGCCAGAACCACTTCGCTGCATCTGTTCAGGAATGCAGCATATGCGAGCCTTCTTAATCCGCTCCAATTCTCAACACTGCTCCCATGCCCGAAGAAGATTGTCCTCCCCGAGGAACCAAAAACAGCAAGGGTGAGAATTATCGGTAATGAGAGTTGATTAACGTATATCCTATCATATCCGGCTGACACAGCCTTAAAGAATGTTATATACCTTTTTAGCCTTGGAATTCTGGAGTAGTCGAACACATCAACATCATGCCCCTCGCGCTTCAATTTTTGCGAGAATCGCTTTACATATACGGATATTCCGCCCAGCGGAGGAGGATATGGACCAATGATCAGAATTCTCATGTTTAGATATTTTCCACTTCAGCTAACTGATTCATCCTGGTGCTTCGAGATGCCTCTCTGTCGGGCTGGCTCGTCATTTTGCGACGATCGAAATCAAGTTTCTGATCCATTATTCGGTGTTTCTGCGACCGCACCGTTTTTAGTTTGTTCACTTTGGCGAGTTCAACCTTCACATCATCTCCCAGAGTTTCGCATAGTTTACCCAGGAGCAGTTTCGCTCTGTCTTCCGGTAACGGTTCGGGAGCGGTATACTTGACCGTTACTTCGCCGGCTTTTTCCTGGTAAAACTGGAACTGGCGAACTCCATCCCAGATATCGCCATGAAGCGTATTTATCACCGCCATGGGGATTAGACACCATTTGCTGGTTACGATAACGTCGTGACTTCTACCGATTACCTCCTTTATATTTGCGCCAATGTTACCGCACTCAGGGCATACATTCGGACCCCTTACCGCATAATCGGCAGTCCGGTATCTTATCATCGGGGTGTTATGATTATACCATCCCGTTCCTACTAATTCGCCTTGCTCTCCGACATCTACTTCATCGTTATCGCTTCCGATGATTTCAGTGTAACCATAGAATGGATGGGGATGATAAATCCGCGATTTGACACACCAGGGAGCGAATATCACCATCTCAGAATGTCCATACCATCCGTAGACCCTGGCTTCCGGGAAAACTTTCCTGATTCTCATAAGATCGCGCTCTAATATATTCTCTGAGCCGATTAGAATATATTGGAACGAAACAGCATCAACCTTACCTGTAACCGTCAGCAAATCACACAGATGCGACAAAGCCGATGGAAAAGCTTGCATCACAACCGGCTTATGTCGATTAATCAATTCGATATAGACATTTAGGTTATCTTCCGCTAAATAAGTTGGGGATAATTTGAGTTCTCTTTTGTAAGGATTGTGCCGATAAGGTATCTCACCGGAACCGAAATCGGCGCTGCGAAGTATGGCGGTTGACAGCCCCAACCGCCATCCGATTTTCTCCCAGGCATCATGGACAAAAGCGCGCTCCATGCTTAACATCCTGCTATCTACGTAAAACCGAAGCGGCGTTCCGGTTGAACCCTGAGTCGTGATCGGAATCCGAGATCCGGATTTGACGCTGAATGATTCCAAATTGTCTCGAATAAGCTCTTTATGTACAAAGGGTAGAAATCTAATATCTTGCAGTTTGCGGATGTCCTCAGGTTTAATACCTGCCGAGTCATATAATTCACGGTATCCCTCGCTATTCTCATAAGCAAAACGGACGATTCGCTTAAGCCGCTCAAATTGCCATTCTTTGGTCTGCTCTGCGCTGTTTGCCTCCACGCTTCGCAGATAATGCCGCCATTTCCAGTAATGCCTGCTCTGCTGCCATCGCACAGGTATAAAAGATGCGCACAACTGTAATTGATACTTGCGTTTATCAGAAAGCCTGCTAATAAGCTTTCCCACAAAGTCTGAGGGGTGTGGGCTAAATATACTCATTATATCGCCTTAATTTATAGGAGAATTCCATTTCTTGATATAATCGACAGAAAGTGCAAAATATTTTACTGTTGGATTAGTTTTTTCTGCAAGCAATAAGGCGCGGAATTAAAAAACTATTGCGAATATGAATTTTGCGTTTATATTTACCGCATCCGAATGGCGCTATCGTCTAGTGGTCCAGGACGGGTGGTTCTCAGCCATCAAACGGGGGTTCGATTCCCCCTAGCGCTATTGAAAGCTTAAGCCGCTGTTAAATATAAACTTGACAGCGGCTTTTAAATTTGTTGTGTTTTATATATATTTACCATAATGTGGTGTGTGCTATGAGACGAAAACTGATAGTTCCATTGATTATTATCTTTGTGGGTTTGCTCCTCAGTAGCTTCGCATTTTCCATCGATGAGCATGAGTTGCCTTATGGAGTTTATTACAATATGGGCTGGCTGAACGTGGAACCTGCATATGAGATAATTGATTCATTTGATTTCAATTTCATTATTGACAAGGCGCAGAGCGAGCAGGTTATAGATTCGTTTTATACGCTGGGCATGGAGTATATATTCAGCGGCGCCCATCAGGATGGGAGCGGAAAAATAGAAGATTGGCATAGATATTCATTCGCCAGTTACGGTTTATGGGAGGGGGAGTCTACCTACTCAAAAAGCTCCCGTAGGTTATTGCTGCATCATCCAACATCGTCAGGGGGCGACCTGCAATGGCTACGACCGGTGGATGACGATGTGTATAATGGCGATGTTCAGGAGTGGTGCGAAGACTGCGATGTGGGATCTGGTGTTGATAGCATTTATTATATTTGCAATGACGATACATCGGGGAATCCTCAGTTGGTTCTATGCGGTCCCAAACCGCCTCATTTTGAAGCGGATCCACGCCACTTAAGGGATGACGATGACACTGTTTACATAGACTTTGCAGTAAAAGCTGACACAGATGATAATCCCAATAACAACGATGACGATGTTTGCTACCTTGATGTGGGGATATTCGATAAATGGGGATCTGGAGCGAATTTCATCCGTTTAGATTCTGTATATCTCGATGAAAACGCTTTTATAGATTCAAGCGGTTCGCTAACCTGGCGGCTGAATTATAATTTTGCTCAAGATGAGATACCGGATTCAGTAAAAGGCAAACAATCATATTATGTAGCTTGTCATGTAGTTACTGCAGCCAACCGCAAACTCTCTGTGGACAAAGTCGCCATTTATGATGAGGTTGGGAAGAAGATTTTCACAAATGATCAACGGACTATGGATGATATTAAGGAATCAATTGACAGTTCCTGGGCGCGTCCGCCGGAAGCGATCGGTTATTACCAAAGAGGGGAGCTTTATTACTATCAATATCACATTCATTCCATAATTGATGATTCGGTGCAATCGTCAACGGGTAACTCCGCGTTTTCGTTCACTGAGTTTCTGCGCTATAAGGAGGATATTGATTTTTTCCACTACGTTAATCCCGATTTGATTTGTGTTGATTTCTACTATTTGAAGTGCAAAGATGGGGTGCAAACCCATTACACAGAAGATGATGCAGAATGCGGCTTGCAGACCAAAATGAACTGGTGGTTAAACAGGCATATGTACCATCGGAAAGTGCTGGGTAGTTACCCAAATACGGAATGGTGGGTAGTGCCGGAGCCCTGGGCAGAGATAGACAGCACCGGCAGCTATGGAGCCCATCGCTTACCGACAAAATCTGATTTGAGGTGCAATGTTGGCTTGGCTTTGTGTATGGGAGTTGATGGATTAGCTTTTTTCATGATTGGGCATGATGAAGCTCAGCCGGGATCATTTTCAGGATTGTTGGACACAACCGGCGTAAAAACCCCTTGCGGAGAGGTAATGCAGGAAAAAATAACACCCTGGATAAAATCGATTGATTCCACCTATTTATCTTTGGATTGGGATACGACATACACCATTTCTCCCGGCAGGGCTATACCGGTGGAAGCGACTTTAGTAGATACGGTAACCTGGCGGTCAGATACAACGGCGCTTGCTAATCCGGATGCAGGATGGTTTCAGATAACTGAATTTCGGGATACAACGCTAAATGCGAATTGTCTCTTGGTCGTTAACCGTGCCTGTAATAATCAATTCGGAGATGAGGCGCCTCCGATTCATGCGACTATTGCCTTAAACCTCGCTCATTTTGTCAGCAGACGCTACCTGGCTGTGAATGTTGACGGCAGGATGAATGAAAAGTACACGGTCGACAACGAGAATAATGAACTGAAGTTTACGACCACGCTCGAAGCAGGCGAAGCAAAATTGTTCAGGATTGAAGATGTCAATCGGTGAGGATTCCGTTTGCCTATTGCCGGTATCGACGCAGCAGCCTTAAAATACTAAATTGTTTTCGCGTGATATTTGCATTTAACCTAACCTGAATAATTCATAAATTCCGCTGTCGGGGACGGAATCCTTGAGTTACCTGTATTCATCCGAGGTTACCGATTAAAGTCAGGAAGTTTTTATGATCCTTATATCCCGAAGAGCGAGTCTTCGGCTACGGATTAATGGGCTTTATGAATTGTCCGGGACAATTTAAAATGTTTGCTTTTACGTAAATCATTATTTAATATTAAGTTTTATATATAAACTACGGATATCTATTGTTGTGATGGAAAAATGGTTAAAGCAGTCGGTATAGACATAATTGAAATCAGCAGGATAAGGCAGGCGATAGAAAGGTGGGGAGACCGCTTCCTTCATCGCGTTTTCACGCCCTGGGAGATTAGTTACTGCTCGGAGAAAGTGTTCCCGGAATACTCGTTCGCGGCGCGTTTCGCGGCAAAAGAAGCGGTGTTCAAAACTCTGGGCAGCAATGCCAGGAGCGGTATCAAATGGACTTCAATTGAAATTTTCAATGACCGCAACGGTCAACCATCGGTGAGATTGGGTGGCAAAGCCAAGGAAAAACTGGATGGCGGCGTGGTATTAATTTCCATGTCACACAGCCACACTTATGCGGTTGCTCAAGCGGTTCTTTTAGAAACAGCCAATTGAGAAAAGTAATACTCGACAAAGCAGAGCGTTTATACAAAACACATGGACCCCTGTCGTTTGAACAGCCTCGGCTTCCGGCAGGTTCGAAATACAGGGAATCCGGTGTTATCGATTTGTCTTCGGTCCGTAGTGAGTTGTTCTCCAGTCCGGATTTCGCTGGCGAAGCCGGCGGTATTATCGGCAATCCCGGTCTACGGCGTGCAGCCACTAAAGCCGAAGTGCTCGAAACATACAAATACACAGCCGAATTTTACGTTAAACAGTTCGGGATAAAACTGAATCACCGGACATCGATAGCGATCATAACCGCGGGGATTCCGTCGGAGATGCTGATTAGTTTAGGGCTTGTAGATCCCGGAGACAAAATAGCGGTTTGCGATCCGTCGTCCATCGTCTTCCGTAATGCAGCAACTGTGGCAGGCGCATCCATTTACTCAATTCCAGTCAATGAGAGAACCGATTATCTGGCTTCATCATCACTCACAGACCGAAGAATGGAGAGGAGTCTGAAGATAAAATTCCTGAATTACCCGCATACACCCACGGGAGCGGCTGCTGATTCTTCGTTTTTCGATACACAGGTCAAAGCGGCGGCTAAGGATAATTACCTTTTGTGTCACAGGTGGGGGAGTATTGCGATTAATAGCGGAGCATATTCACATCCTTCGATTTTCCATTCCCGCGGCGCAAAGAAGGTGGGGATTGAATTCACCGGATTCGACATCGGATACGGTTTTCAGGAGGGCTTACTGGAAATTGCTGTGGGTTCGCCGGACGCGATAGCCATTATCAAAGAAATGAACGGCGTCGTGTGCCGGGATATTCCGTTTTTTATTCTCAAGCTTTTTTGCTCCGCAATAGATCACTATCAGGCTGTCGCTACAGAAACTTCGGATAGGATAAAGGTTAATGCTGACATAGTATCATCCGGGCTTAAAAGGCTTGGTTGGTTCGTTTATAATAACAAGGGCGCGCCTTTCCTTTGGGTAAAACATCCCCGCAGAAGAAGCTCCGTAAATCTGGCGAGGTCGCTTTGGCGCAGAGCGGGGATATCGGTCATTCCGGGATTAAAATTCGGGGATAATGGGGAGGGGTATATCAGGATATCGCTTACGGCATCCGAACAGGAGTTGGACGAAGCGATAAATCGGATAGCAAGAGTACTGCACCCCATAAAATCCGGTAAGGATATGATTGACAAACGACTGAAAGGTTTTAAGAGTGAACAGGATTCTAATTAAGAATATCAAGCTATACGGTCATTGCGGAATCACCGATGCGGAAAGAGCTACCGGAGCGCTTTATGAGATAGATGCGGCAGTTTACTATTCTAACGGGGGCTCCGGAATGGCGGATAATATCGATAACAGTATCGATTATACCGAACTCTACAGATGTATAGCTGACACCTTTCAGAATGAAACATATAGGCTGATAGAATCTGCCGCTGACAGGATAGCCGATGCGGCGCTGAAAAGGTTCAGCATAATTAACAAAGTGGAGATTTCATTGAGGAAAAGACCTCCATTCGACGCTTCTCTGGATTATGTGGAAGTAAGGATTACGCGTGAACGAGAGAATTTCTAAAACGGCATATTTGAGTTTGGGTTCCAATTTAGGCGATAGATACAGTAACATTATGCAGGCGATAAGCAAAATCCAGCGGATACCGGATGTCAATCTTCGAAGTATCGCTCCCTTATATGAAACCGGGCCGGTCGGAGTAACCGATCATCCGGCGTATCTCAATACCGCGCTGCGGATAGAAACACAATTAACTCCCATAGAGCTGCTCGATAAATGTCAGGAGATCGAAGCGGGGATGGGAAGAACTAACAAGGGCAAGCTGCGGCCGAGAAAGATAGATATCGATATTTTGCTGTACGATGAGCTCATACTAAAGCAACCGGAGCTCTTGATTCCGCACCCGCGAATAAAAGAACGGGATTTCGTGCTTAAGCCGCTCATCGATCTCAATCCGGAACTGAAATGCCCCATCACCGAATTTAAGTATTCCGAACTTATGAAATCTCATCACGCCAACCATAGCATAGAGCTTTTTACAGGGAGAGTCGATTGATGTCTGCTTCGTATATAGCGATTGAAGGAGTTATCGGCGCCGGTAAGACGACTTTAGCTACTGCGCTTGCTAAAAGATTCCGAATGCAATTAGTTCTTGAGGAGGTTGAAACCAATCCATTCCTTGAGGATTTTTATATTGATCCGCGTCGTTATGCTTTCCAGGTGCAGATATTTTTTCTGACGAGTAGATTCCAGCAACTCCAGAAACTATCATATATCGATATCTTCCACCAGGGAACGGTCTGCGATTATATGTTCGAAAAAGACGGCATATTCGCTCGGTTGAATCTGGATGATCGTGAATACTCTTTATACCAGAAAATCGCTCCCAGCCTGGGCGAGAACTTACCTAAGCCGGAATTAGTTATATATCTGGCGGCTGATAATGAGGTTTTGCTTGAGAGGATAAAAAGGAGAGGTCGGCATTTTGAAAGGAATATCGATAAGGATTACATCGCTCAGCTTAACGACGAATATAATAGATTTTTTTTGCATTATGACGCCTCTCCGCTGTTAATTGTAGATTCGAATAGTTTTAATTTCATAAACAACTCAACTCACTTCGAAACACTCGTGGAAAACGTAACGGAACCTTTCATCGGAAGGCGGTATTTGCTTTTTTAAGGCAGAGAGATAACCAGTATGGAATTCAAACCGGAGAAAATTAGTAAAATTACTATCCGCAGCATTAAGAAGTTTAAGAAAGCCGGCGTAAAGCTCTCTGTTCTTACTGCTTATGATTATCCCACTGCGATGATAATGGATAGAGCCGGTGTTGAAATGGTTCTGGTTGGAGATACGTTGAATACCGTTTTTTGCGGGCAGGAAAACAATCTCTCGGCGACAATGGATCAGATGATATACCATACATCCATAGTAAAAAGGGGCTTGAAACGCGCTATGCTGATCGGCGACATGCCTTTTATGTCATTTCAAACAAGCGCTGAAGACGCAGTTAGGAATGCCGGCAGGTTTCTCAAGGAAGGCGGCGCTGATTGTGTGAAGGTCGAGGGAGGAGTTGAGGTTATTCCCACAATCAAGAGGATTATTGATGCAGGAATCCCTGTGATGGGGCATGTTGGCTTAACGCCGCAATCGGTTCATCGTTTTGGCGGATATATAGTTAGGGGTCGTAAACCGGAGGTTCGGCAGTATCTGCTGGAATCCGCGAAAGCGTTGGAAGATGCCGGCTGTTTTTCGATTGTACTGGAGTCTGTTCCTTCGGATTTGGGTAAGGAAATCACCGAATCGCTGGATATCCCGACTATCGGAATTGGAGCCGGACCGGATTGCGACGGTCAGGTGCTGGTAATCTATGATATGATCGGTTTCTTCAAGGATTATCAACCGAGATTCGTCAGAAAATATGATAATTTCGCGGAAAGGATGAAGAAAGCGGTCACTCAATACATGAAGGATGTGCGAAGCGGTGATTTTCCGTCGGAAGAGGAGAGTTATAGCTGATGATCAAAACAGGTTCTATCAAAAAAGTCCGTCAATTGGCGGCTGACGCTAAAGCGGACGGCAAAAAAGTCGGACTGGTTCCAACCATGGGCGCTTTTCACGAAGGTCATCTGAGTTTAATCAAAAAAGCGGTGAAGACCGCTGATTTCGTTGTCGTCTCTATTTTTGTCAATCCCACACAATTTTTGCCCAGCGAGGATTATCATCTCTACCCCAGGGAAATCAAAAAGGATACCGAGATGGCTGATGAGCTTGGAGTCGACGTTGTTTTCGTTCCGACTGCGGAAAAAATGTACCCGAGAGGTTTCTCCAGTTTTGTCAAAATCGAGGAAATTACCGACATACTGGAAGGAGAAGTAAGAGCATCGCATTTTAAGGGAGTGACTACCATAGTTGCCAAACTGTTTAATATCGTTCAGCCCGATACAGCTTATTTTGGTCAAAAGGATGCACAGCAGCTCGCGGTAGTTAAGAAAATGGTCGCTGAACTCAACTACCCTGTTAAAGTCGCAGTTTGCCCAACTATGAGGGATGAGCATGGTGTAGCGTTGTCTTCACGTCATCAATACTTATCAGAAAGCCAGTTGAAAAAGGCTCGCGGCATCTATGCGGCATTGCAGGAGGGCAGCAAAATGATAAAATCCGGCGTTTTTGATTTCGGGAGGGTGCGCAGGCGAATTTATGATGTGCTTAACACCTATGGTATCAAACGGGTGGATTACGTTAGTTTCAACCAATGGGATTCTTTGGAACCGGTAAGGAAACCGGGCGGTAAAGTATTGATTTCACTGGCTGTGCGCCTGGGAACCACCCGCCTTATCGACAATATTATCATGAATTTCAAACAGTAAAGGTGCTCCCTTTACGATTTATTCCATCCCGAATACCTGTAACTTAAAGAACATTATGACAGACAATAATAATAACCAACAGGATGATATACATCTTATCAAAGCGTATAATAATTACGAATTTTTAAACAGCCCGCCGGCGCGCATAATTCGCGTGATGGCGGAGATGATTGAGCCTTCCACCCGCCTGCGAAAATACAATACCTGGAACACGGTTGTATTCTTCGGTTCGGCGCGTATTCTACCGCAAAAGGAAGCATTTAAGAAGCTAAGTGAGATAAAACAAAAATTGAAGGACGGCAATGGGAATTCCGAGGAATTAAAACTCGCCCAAAAGCTCGCCCAGCGGGATGTCACCATGTCTCGTTACTACGAAGACGCCGTGAAACTATCGCAAAAACTGACTATATGGTTCAAGGAATTGGAGCAGAAGGACAAACGGTTCATGGTATGCACCGGCGGCGGTCCGGGGATTATGGAAGCGGCTAATCTCG
Source organism: uncultured Ignavibacteria bacterium (assembly GCA_964563085.1). Classification (GTDB taxonomy): domain Bacteria; phylum Zixibacteria; class MSB-5A5; order UM-FILTER-46-8; family UM-FILTER-46-8; genus WJIR01. The sequence goes on from CAZLVS010000033.1 coordinate 33,796, forward strand.
GCGCCAAGAAAGCCGACGGTAATTCAATCGGTTTGAATATCAGTCTGCCTTGGGAACAATACCCGAATATATACCAGACCAAAGACCTTGCAATTGAATTCCACTACTTTTTCATACGCAAATTTTGGTTTTTTTATTTGGCGAAAGCGCTGGTGGTTTTCCCCGGTGGTTTCGGCACACTCGATGAATTCTTCGAATTACTCACAATTATCCAAACCGGTAAATCCAAAAAATATATGCCGGTGGTATTATACGGCAGTGAATACTGGAATAAGGTTATCAATATTGAGGAGATGTATAACTGGGGCACCATTTCCAAGGAGGATCTGGAGCTCTACCGTATTTTCGATGATGTCGAGGAAACTTTCGAGTACCTGCAGCAGGAACTCACACAGCATTATGTAAATGATAGCAGGATAAATCTATGACGAGTAAGACTGCGCCCGCATAACGCGTAACTGAAATACCTGGATTCTTAAGATGGTCAAGCGTTCCCGAAACGAGTCACTTATGTAGAATCCTTCTCCATTATGATTACAGATCCGACACCTCAATATTGATTCCATGATAGGCAGATTGCGATATACTAACTTGACAAAATAGATGATATTAACTATATTTTGATGCAAGGTAGTTGGGCATGATAGCAGGTCGGGTTCCGAGCGAATGAAATGCGCGAGAAACCCGACATCATGATTAATCCTGTGCTGTCGAGTCGCTGTACCTGACAGCAAAGGCAATTGACAAAATTATGAGTACCGAAATACAAAACACCGAAAAACTATACTCAACGGAGTAGCGACTGTCGCGGCAGCGCCAGTCCGAGCTTTAGGGTTGATTTAAAGATTTCATCCCTATGAGGACAATTCTCAGGACGACAATAATTTAGTTTGCTTTAAACTATCATGCATAAAGCATATTTTCTTCTAAGACCGGTATATAAGGATTACCATACTAATAATTGAACGTAACTACAAATCACACGCTTTTTATCCCTATTCACCTGTTTGGGCAATGATAGGATATACGGAATTGCGGGATATTAAATTGTATTTAGTTAGTCGCTTTTCAATTTATGTTTGTATACAAATATAGCACGGATTAAAACCCGTCGTTATTAAAAACAGTGATCATCCCCACGTTTAAACGTGGGGGCTCGGCTGCACATTCATGTCCATTGCTTTTGTCAACAAATTGCGTCAGCCTGGAGAGCTGACCGCCGGAGCGCATGACAATTTGATTAGTCTAAAGCTATCAATATAATTAATAAACTAAAACCGGAGGATTTATAATGATCAATGCACCAAAGTTTTTCTTTGCTCTAATTTGTGCCTTTTTGCTGGCGACGTCAGCATCGATGGGGGAGGATTTATATATCGTTAAAAACCTCGAAAAGGATATCAACGAAATTGTGTCACTCGAAGGTGTTAATGTTTACGGAATTCTACAAGGAGAACTGCTGGTGGGCGCAACATCGGCAGGACTATCTGCTTTGAGTAACTCTGCTCTTGAAACCGAAGCTGTCGGTTTGCGCAATGAAGATGAATCATATTATCTTTTTCAGTTAAACCCGGCGGATATGGATAACCTTCCGGAAGGCGTAAATTTGCTCTATTATAATGGTAAAGATGCTGTCGCTATTATTGACAAAAATCTGGACCATAAAGATTATCGACATCTAAAGCGTCTTACGCATATCTCCTTTGTTCCCAAAGCCATTGTTGAGAAAAAACATAACATACCGACGTTCGATAGAGTGATAGATCCCGAAATTCAGGAAATAGTGGACTTGGTCAGCGAAACCGAATACACCGCATATATCCAGAGAATGCAGGATTTCGTTACTCGATATTCTTACACCGATTCCTGTCGCGCCGCCGAGCAGTGGGCTGTAGATCTGTTCGACAGTTTTGGTTATGAGACGGAATTATTCCCTTATAGCGGAAGCGGCGGCACCTGGTATAATGCAATCGGGCGGAAGATCGGCACCGAATATCCTGATTCTATTTATATGATTATCGGCCATATCGACGCTATTTCCGGCGATCCCTATGATAATGCCCCAGGAGCGGAAGACAATGCATCCGGTACAGCAGCTGTTTTGGAAGCAGCCAGAGTTATGAGCGGCTATGATTTCGATTGTACTATCGAATTCGTGTGCGTATCCGGGGAAGAGCAGGGATTGTACGGCTCCGAGGCTTACGCCGAGTACTGCTCCAATAATAATAAAAATATCGGCGGCGTGCTGAATTTCGATATGATCTCCTACGAAGGCGGTTACGGATGGGACACCAACATCTACACCGACCAATATTTCGCCGCTGAAGCAGCGCTCGGGGATTTGCTGGGCGATCTGACCGATGAATACAGCGATGCGTATTCCATTCGGGTACAAACCGACGGTCCGTTCTATGGCAGCGACCATTATTACTTCTCGCTGTACGGTTATCCGGCGCCATTCTCTATCGATGCCCAGTTATGGGGCGCGCCCGATTGGTACCCATGGTATCATTCCACGCAGGATGTAATCAGTCGTCTCGACCTGGATTTCGGGACCGAGGTTGTGAAGGGAGCGGTCGCCGCGCTGGCTACAATTGCCAATCCCTCCATCCCTCCGGTTTTGGAGTTTGCCTATCCTGATGGCTTACCGGAACTAATCGATCCCGATGGCGGAACCAGTTTCCGCGTTGAAGTAACCGCCGGAACCAATCAACCCCAACCGGGTACGGGTATGCTTCATTATAGCACAGGCGGTAATTATAACAGCGTAACGATGGAGGTGGTTGCTCCTAATATCTACGATGCGGTTTTCCCTGCTCTTGAATGCGGCGTAGTCGTCGATTTCTATCTGAGTGCGGAAACCCAACAGGGAGGAGAGGTTGTAACCGACCCTCGCAATGCTCCTGAGTATCATTATTCGGCGTTTTCCGCCTATGGAATCGCCACCGTTTATGAAGATGATTTCTCCACCAATCAGGGCTGGACCGGTCTCGGCGGCCAGGGCGAGTGGACTATCGGTGTCGCCACCGGCGGACAGGGTAATGATAACTATGGCGGTCCCGATCCGGCAGTCGATCATACGCCAACTTCCGACAATAGGGTTCTGGGTAATGATCTTACCTCCGGCAGCGGAGGAGATTACTCGCCTAATCTGAATCAAACCTACTGGGTAACATCACCCGCCATGGACTGCTCTGAGTATATTGGAGTCACTTTGAACTTCTGGCGTTGGCTGGGAGTCGAGAGAAATATTTACGATCGTGCTTTTTTGCAGGCTTATAATGGTACATCCTGGATTACTATCTTCGAAAATGGCGGAGGCACTATCGATGAAAGCGCGTGGGGGGAACAGTCCTACGATGTGTCCGAGATGGCTGATGGTAATCCCGATTTCAAAGTCAGATTCGGGATCGGCGAAACCGACGTTGCCTGGCAGTATTGCGGCTGGAATATCGATGACCTGAAAGTATCGGGCTATTCCTGCGAAGGCGGACAGGTTCCCGACGTGGTTATCGAGATGATACCTGACGATCCCCCGATAGTGGTTCCTCCGGGCGGTCATTTCACCTACACCGGCGTACTGACCAACAATACCGATTCGCCGCAGACCAAGGACGTTTGGGTTATGATAGATGTTCCCGGATACGGATGGTACGGGCCTGTTTTCAGGGCGAACAACGTATCGTTAGCACCTAACGAAACCCTCTCATATCCTAATATAAGACAGAATATTCCGGGATTTGCTCCCACCGGCGATTACAATTATTGTTCATACTGCGGAGATTATCCCAGCGTTAAGGAAGATTCTTTCTGCTTCGAGTTCACGGTTGCCGGAGGAGTCAGCGGAACCAATGACGAATGGAGTCTTGAGGGCTGGACCGACGGTGTTGTAGAATTGCCGATAGAGACCGGATTGTATGACAACTATCCCAATCCTTTCAACGCTGCAACCAGCATCAATTATGCGCTGGCTAACAATGCTTATGTCAAGCTGGAAATCTACAACCTTATGGGTCAGAAAGTTGCGACGCTGGCAGATGAGAACCAAACGGCAGGATTCAAATCCGTTCAATGGGATGCTGCTGATCTTTCATCGGGAGTTTACTTCTATAAACTTTCGGTGGACGGCAATGTATTCACCAAACGTATGGCATTGATTAAATAAAATTACATGCCCCGAGGCGCTGTGCTTCGGGGCGGTTTTATAGGATTAAAGAGCAACTACCTGCCAAGCGTTTTCAATATGAACTCTATAGCGGCATCCGATGCATTTTCAAGGTTGCGATCGGTCTCCGCATCGGTCGCTCCTTTGAAGCTATGATCACCGCCGAAACGATGTGTCTCCGGCCGGCTTTCAAAGGATTCTACCAGTTCTTTAAGGCGTTCGGTCTTACATATAGGATCATTCTCTCCGTAAATCATAACAATGGGAGCATTTATGTCCCCGATCTCCCGTGCGCGTTCGCGCAACTCATACGGCGGCTCCGGAGTATTAATCGGAGGTGTAAATAGGATTATACCGCTGAAGCCGGGATTTTTATTGGCGTACAAAGCGGTTATCACCGCGCCCAGCGATTTCCCCGAGAGGAAAACCTTCGAAGTATCGACTTCCGGCACCGTCTTTAAGTAATCGACAGCCGAAGCGAAATCCTCGTATTCATGGGCAAGGTCTTGAGATGGTTGTTCGTTTTGCGCGTAAAAATCCCATTCAAAACGAAGGCATATAATCCTATTCTCGACGCATTTATCCGCGAATTTGGCGAAAAGTGGTAAGGCAGCATTATATCCCAATCCCGGCGCAGCCACCACGGCAGGAAATTCGCCGTCTCCATCCGGTATATCCAGATATGTGGTTAGTTCCGCTCCTCGGGGGGTTTTTATATTAGGCATCGGTCTCTCCTGATTACATTTTAAAGATGAGGCAATGATTGTCAGCGCTATCACAGCGATAAATAATTTACGGAATTTTATCATAGTGCAATTATACGGGATACGACTGCCGTGGTCAATGAAATCATCGAGAGTTAAAAATACAATTGTCAAATGTACGTTAATCATATATTGTAATCGTATGAGAAAATCCGGCAAAAGGAAAACCGCCGACCGATTAGCTGTGGCTCAAATCGGCGAATTCGGATTGATTGACCGCATTAAAAGTATCTGTGGACCATCCGCAGCTGATGATGTGATTATCGGAATCGGAGATGATACCGCCGCTATCAAAATCAGCAAAAACAAAGTCCTTCTCGCCACCTGCGACATCCAGGTGGAGGATATACATTTTAAATTGGATTACATCAACCCTTATCAACTGGGTAAACGCGCGATTGCGGTCAACTTGAGCGATATCGGTTCAATGGGAGGGAAGCCCACCTTTGCGCTGGTTTCAATGGCATTGCCGAAAAAAATGCCGGTGGATAATTTTGATGAAATAATTCAGGGAATGCAGGATCAGATGACCGAATTTTCCGGCTCGATTATCGGCGGAAATTTAGCGAGGACAAATCAGGGGTTGATAATCGATATTTTTATGTTGGGGGAAACGAATGCGGATAGGATTCTGACTCGAAGCGGCGCTAAGGTTGACGACTGTATATTCACCACCGGTTTTGCGGGTTCGTCTGCATTCGGATTGAAAATACTGCAGAAATTCGGGAAGCGATATCCGGCTAAATATGACCGTTTAGTGAAAAAACACTTTGAGCCGGAGCCAAGGATTGAATTGGCATTGAAACTTGCTGAAACTGATTTGGTAACATCGATGATTGATACAAGTGATGGGTTAGGCGCTGACTTGAAACATATATGCGTTGAGAGTGGAGTGGGCGCCGAACTATATCAAGATGAAGTGCCTGTTGATAAGCTTATCGACGATTATATTGCCGAATCCGATACCGATAAATGGAAGCAAATTTTATTTGGCGGCGAGGACTATGAACTGCTTTTTACTGCGCCAATAAAATGTGAAGACCAAATTAAAGAAATTTCGAAATCCCCGGGAATTTCGATTACAAAAATCGGAAAAATCACTGAACCGGAATCAGGATTGACTATTATAAAGGATGACGGTTCCCGAATAGCTCCGGATAGCGAAGGCTGGAATCATTTTGTATAATCATGCAACAAGTCGTTAAATAGCGCGGTTACATGAATTGAATTTTTATTGACAACCTAAGTTGCCGAATATATAATCAAGGGAATTGCGGGGTGTGGCGCAGTCCGGCAGCGCGCTTGCTTTGGGAGCAAGATGTCGGAGGTTCAAATCCTCTCACCCCGATTATATGCCCCCGTAGCTCAGCTGGATAGAGCATCTGCCTTCTAAGCAGAGGGTCGCAGGTTCGAGCCCTGCCGGGGGTATTGAAAATTTATGTTGACTTGATGGCATTTTTTAGTAAATTAGGTGGTTCTTGCGCTTGTGCAGCAGGCGCTTTATGGTGGGTGTAGCTCAGTTGGTTAGAGCGCTAGGTTGTGGCCCTGGAGGCCGTGGGTTCAAATCCCATCACCCACCCATAATTTTTGGATTTAAGCGACAGCTAAACAAAACTCCATATCGTCCCCATCGTCTAGTGGCCTAGGACATCGCCCTTTCACGGCGAAAGCACGGGTTCGACTCCCGTTGGGGACGTTTTTTATTTGGTTGAAACGAATTAATTTCGTGGAACTTTAATAAGCTTCGCTGTTTATATGGCGTTTTGATCTGATAGCTTTTTTCCTCCAAAGTTCAATTTCCCTTCTCTACAATTACGAGCCTTCTCCTCGGAAAAACAGCGGGCAATGCCAGTAAGAGGGGTTTTCAAAATCCCCGTTTATATCCTTTAATCTCATTGTACCATAGCGGGTTACGAGGCTTCTTGTGAGCATTGAGACAGATTTCAAGCGAATTGGCGGATGTTTATCTCGCGGGATGTGGAGTTGATGAGCCGTGTATTTATTTTATGTTGTTTGATAACTCGAAATCAGAAAAACTTGCATTTACGGCCATATTAGGAACTTGGTAAATTTTCCCATAACAGATAGTTGATTTAATTAAGACACTAACTACGCTTAGCGAAGCGTTAAAATTCATTTGTTTTAGCGAAATATTTATTGTAGTATAGACTGAAAGAAGCTGGAGGATATACAATGGAACTAAAAACCGCTGGCGAGTTGATGATACCGCTGGATAAATACCCTCATATACCTTACTGGTTTACGTTGCGACAGGCGATGGTTGAGATGGAAAAATACCAGCTCGACGTTCTCGGAAAAAAGTCGCTTCCGAGATTCGTGCTGGTATTCGATGAAAAATACCAGCTCCTTGGCTTGATTCGTAGAAGGGATATTCTCAGGGGACTGGAAACCCAGGCGTTAACAAGTAAAATCGGCGGGTATAAAAGACGGCTTTTTGAGAGTAAACGAAGAGAGGATTTTTCGAAAGTCCCCACCGGTAAGCTCGTCGAAGAGTTAAAGGAAAATTCCGAACGCCAGGTTAGCGATATTATGCACCCGATTGTCAATTCCGTTGAGCATCAGGATCACCTGCTAAAAGTAATAAACGACATGGTCGAACATAACTTAAGCTTGATGCCGGTAATAAAAGATGGAAAAGTAGCCGGTGTGGTTCGTTCCGTTGACGTTCTGCGAGAAATCGCATCCCACGTATTGTAAAAGCATTTACTAAACAGCCTATTGATCTTTTCGAATTTAGCAGGCTATGCTTAAGTTCTACTTCAACAACGTCATCCGTTTCGTGATCACTCTATCGCCAATTTCCAATTTGTAGAAATAAACTCCGCTGGAATACTCCGATGCATCCCAGGTTACCGAATGTTCTCCTGCCGATTTCATGCCATCAACCAGCAAGGCTATCTTTTGCCCGGATAAATTATAAATCGCAATATTCACGCTACCCGCCTCGGGCAGTCGATAAGTGATGGTAGTCGTGGCGTTGAATGGATTGGGTGAATTATCAATTTGAATTGTCCGGGGCAGCCCCGCCAATACATCTTCATCCGCATTAGTAAATAATTCTTGCACACTCCATTCGCGGCTGCCGTCTGCCAATGGTGCGCCTTCCACTGTGAAATCAAACCACACCGAGTCGCATTTCGAAGGGTAGTTGC
>CAZLVS010000034.1:0-41845 GCA_964563085.1 uncultured Ignavibacteria bacterium
ATGTTCGCTGATGTAGTTATACCGCAGGTGCCGGTTAGTCCGTTTACTTACAGGATTCCGGAGAAGCTATCGGGGTGGCTGGAGGTCGGGATGCGGATTACGGTGCCGGTCAAGGACCGCAAACATACCGGTTTCGTCATCCGGATGAAGCCCGAAACCGAAGTCACGCGGGTTAAGGAGATTATAACATTCAAGGAACCTGCGCCGATTATCGGGGAATCGTTTATCGAGCTGGTTAAGTGGGTGTCGGAATACTATATCTGCGGATTGGCGGAATGTTTCCAGGCGGCGCTGCCGTCCAAGCTGATCTCGCTCCCGGAATGCCATCTGCAGCTCGATGGTAAAACCAAGATAGCGGCGTCGGAGATACCGGAGCAGTTCCCTTTCGAGACCGATATCCAGCAGATAAAATCGGGCGTGCAAAGCGGCAAGTATAGGGTATCATACAAGCGTATCCGGCTGCTAAAGGATAACGAGAAGCCTGACCTGAAGATCGCCGAACAAAACCTGGTTCCGAACGATTCCCAACAAGCGGCTATCGACGGGATACTTGACGATATCGGAAAGAGATCAATCAGGAATTACCTGCTGTTCGGCGTCACTGGCTCCGGCAAGACATTGGTCTATATCGAGATAATGCGAAGGCTTATGCAGGAGGGCATGTCGGTTCTTATCCTGGTGCCGGAGATATCGCTGACGCCGGTGATGCAGAAACGCTTCACCGATATCTTCGGCGACAACGTGATCGTGCTGCACAGCCGTCTTACGCCGGCTCAGCGGTTGCGGAGATGGGAGAGGGCGCGACGCGGAATCGGCAGGATAGTCCTGGGTCCTCGTTCGTCGGTATTCGTTCCGATCCCGAATCTCAGCCTTATCGTGGTCGATGAAGAGCAGGATCATTCCTACAAGCAGGAATCGCCATCGCCCAGGTATAATGCGCGGGATGTGGCGCTGATGAGGGGGAAGATCGAAAAGGTGCCGGTGATAATGGGTTCGGCGACGCCATCGATAGAGAGTTTCCACAATGCCAAAAACGGTAAATTCGAGCTTCTGAGATTACCTGAACGTCCGGGCGGAAGCCAACTGCCGAATGTCACGGTGCTGGATATGAAAACCGAAAGGGTTCTCGGATCATCGCTTTCGGCGACACTGGTGGCGCGGATGAACGATGTACTGATGTCGGGCAAGCAGGTGATGCTCCTGCTGAACCGTCGCGGTTATGCTCGGTACGCCCGCTGTCCGGAATGCGGATATATGTGGCGATGTCCCGATTGTGAGATTAATTTCACCTACCATGAATGGAATCATAAGCTGATGTGCCATTATTGCGGAAGGACCGAACCGGAGCCGTCAAAATGCCCGTTTTGCGAAGGAGTTAAGCTCAGTTTTTTCGGAACCGGCACTCAACGCTTGGAGAAGACATTAAATGAGATTTTCCCAGAGATGAGAATAGCGCGGATGGATTTGGACAGCACCATGATCAAGGGCGAACTGGAGCGGATTATCAGCGAGGTTACCGAGGGGAATATTAACATACTTACCGGCACCCAGATGATCGGCAAGGGATTCGACTTTCCGGATATCCAGCTGACAGGTATTATAATGACCGACCTGGGATTATCGTTTCCGGATTTTCGGGCGAGGGAGACCACGTTCCGGCTGCTTACGCAAGCGGCGGGACGCGCCGGAAGGCGGAAGATACTGGGCGATGTGTATATACAGACCTCGATACCGGATGAATATTCGATCTATCATGCCAGCAGGCAGGATTTTGAGGGTTTTTATCGCGAGGAGATTGCCAACAGGAAGAGATTTCATTATCCCCCGTATTCCAGGCTTATCCTTTTTACTGTAAGTTCCCTTAAACAGGATTCGGCATCGAAGGGAATTCAGTCGCTTAGGGAAAAGTTGATGATATTAAAGGACTCTTATAAAGGAGGGCTGTTTCTTATGCTGGGTCCGGCTCCCGCGCCGATGTATAAAAGGAACAAGTATTTTCGTCATCAGCTTCTGCTGAAGCTGGATTCGGTGACGAAATTCAATGAGCTATTGCGGAAACGTTATCCGGATGCGCCTATGGGAATAATCCCGCGGGATTTACGGCTGGCGATAAATGTTGATCCTCAGGATATGTTGTAAGTAAGTTGAGAGGGGTTGCTAATGAGTCATTGCGAGCAGCCCGTAGGGCGACGCGGCAATCCCTAATATCTCGCAATACAATGGCAGCATTTTACTCCGCCTACCCTGTGAAGTCGGGACAATAAATACGACAGCCGGCAGCGCAGGTACTTGTAAGCCTTTGGCTTATTCCTGTCTGCGGTCTGTTTGCGGGACAAAAATGTCCCGCCTGCTTTTTTGGTTGGGGGTTGCCTGGTCGTCCGGCATTTGCCGGACTTCTTGCAATGACCATCTCTTACTTTTTTATCAAACGCTCTATTCAACTCGTAAAGCCCATTGGACTCAAGCAGTTACGACCTAATTAATAATTTTTATCAAATCACTTGATATCAAAAAATCATTCCCTATATTAAGCCCATATTTTTTCCAATTAGGTTGCGGGGATATGAAAAATTTAATGATTAATAGGATTTAGATTAAGAAATGCGACAGAATAAAAGAGAACAGTTTATCTCGATATTGAAGGATAGAATCATGACGCTCGATGGTGCGATGGGAACCATGATTCAATCCTATAAACTCGAGGAAGAAGATTTTCGCGGAGAGCGTTTTGATGACCATCCATGTGATCTCAAAGGCAACAACGATATCTTGTGCCTGACGAAACCGGATATAATCAGAGAAATTCATTCGGCGAATCTGGAAGCGGGCGCGGATATAATTGAAACCAATACTTTCAACGCCACCGCCTTATCGCAATCGGATTATCAGACCGAAAGGCATGTATATGATATAAATCTCACCGCCGCAAAAATCGCGCGGGAAGCGGCGGACGAGTTCACCGAACGGAATCCCGATAAACCGCGCTTCGTTGCCGGGAGCCTGGGACCCACCAACAAAACATGCTCGATTTCACCTGATGTAAACCAACCCGGTTACAGGGCGGTTACATTTGACCAGATGCGCGATAATTACGCCGAAGCAATCAATGGTCTTCTCGATGGCGGCGTTGATATTCTGCTGGTGGAAACTATTTTCGACACTCTCAACGGCAAGGCTGCGCTTTTCGCTATCCAGCAGATTTTGAGCGAAAAAGATTCGGATATTCCTATCTGGGTTTCGGGCACGATCACAGACGCCAGCGGGCGTACTCTTTCCGGGCAGACCCCCGAGGCGTTCTGGATATCGATTGCCCACAGCAATCCGTTGTGCGTGGGATTCAATTGCGCTTTGGGCGCCAAAGCACTGCGTCCGCATTTGGAGGAAATCTCCAAGGCGGCCGATACCTTCGTTTCGGTATATCCTAATGCCGGACTCCCGAATGAGTTTGGCGAATATGATGATACTCCGGAGTATATGGCTGAAGCTCTAAAGGAATTCGCCGAAGCAGGTCTGGTTAATATCGTAGGCGGATGCTGCGGTTCGACCCCCGACCACATCCGCGAAATAGTAAAATCGGTGCATGGAATAAAACCGAGGAAGATTCCCGAAGCAGATACTCATACTCGCCTTAGCGGACTGGAAGCCCTGCATATCCGCCCCGATTCCTTATTCGTAAACGTCGGCGAGAGAACCAATGTAACAGGCTCAAGGAAATTCGCCAGGTTGATTAAAGCGCAAAAATACGAAGAAGCCGCCGAGGTAGCGCGCCAGCAGGTTCAGAATGGCGCTCAGATCATCGACGTGAATATGGATGAAGCAATGCTCGATTCGCAAAAAGCGATGGTGGAATTTCTTAATATGCTGGCATCCGATCCGGAGATCAGCCGGGTTCCGGTTATGGTTGACTCGTCCAAATGGGAAGTGATTGAAGAGGGACTGAAATGCCTGCAAGGTAAAGGCGCGGTTAATTCTATCAGTATGAAAGACGGCATGGAAGAATTCATGCGAAGAGCTTCTCTGCTGAAACGCTACGGAGCCGCTACTATCGTTATGGCATTTGATGAAGACGGGCAGGCTGATTCTTGTGAGCGGAAGGTCGAGATATGCAAGCGTTCGTACGAATTTTTGACTGAGGAAGTAGGATTCAGACCGCAGGATATAATCTTCGATCCCAATATCTTCGCAATCGCCACCGGGATAAAAGAGCACGACAATTACGCGGTTGATTTTATCGAGGCTTGCCGAACAATAAAAAAGACGCTTCCTTATGCTCTGGTCAGCGGTGGAGTTAGTAATCTATCCTTCTCCTTCCGAGGTAACGATGCCATCAGAGAGATCATGCATTCGGTTTTCCTGTATCATGCGATCAAAGCAGGTATGGATATGGGTATCGTCAATGCCGGACAACTCACCGTATATGACGAAATCCCCAAAGAGCAATTGAAAGTAGTCGAGGATGTGCTGCTCAATCGCGTCGATAATCCCACTGAGGAACTCCTCGATCTCGCATCCCGGGTCAAGGGTAAGGGTAGGAAAAGGGCTGTGGATATGTCCTGGCGCGAAGAACCGGTCGAAAAACGTCTTTCGCATTCTCTTGTTCACGGTATCGACGAGTTCATCGTACAGGACGTTGAGGAGACTCTGGGTAAGTATGAAAAGGCTTTGCACGTAATAGAGGGACCGCTGATGGACGGCATGAATATAGTCGGCGATCTATTTGGAGCCGGCAAAATGTTTCTACCTCAGGTTGTAAAAAGCGCGCGCGTTATGAAGAAGGCGGTCGCATTTCTTCAGCCTTATCTGGAGGCGGATAAGCAGGACAGCCCCAAACAGGCAAAGGGTAAGATACTTCTTGCGACAGTTAAGGGCGATGTACACGATATCGGCAAAAATATCGTCGGCGTGGTCCTTCGGTGCAATAATTACGATGTCATCGATCTCGGAGTGATGGTCCCATCGGACAAAATTCTGGAAACCGCTCAGGAAGAAAAAGTCGATATAATCGGATTGAGTGGATTGATAACGCCATCGCTTGATGAGATGGTGCATGTCGCATCCGAAATGGAAAGGCAGAAATTCAAACTGCCGCTGCTTATCGGCGGCGCTACCACCTCCCGAATTCATACCGCTGTTAAAATCGAACCGAGTTACAGCGGAACGACTATCCATGTGCTCGACGCATCCCGCAGCGTAAACGTGGTCGGCAACCTTCTCAGCGATGAAAACCGACCGGAATTAGAGAAGAAAATTAGCAGCCTTTATAGCCAGCTCAGGGATGACCATAAAAAGCGGAGAGAATCCGCAGAGTTGATACCATTCGAGAAAGCGTGCGAGAATAAGGAACAGATCCAATGGAACAGCTATACCCCAAAACGCCCCGAAGTAATGGGAATTACGGTGTTCGAGGATATGCCTGTTGAGGATTTACTCGCCTATATAGACTGGACGCCCTTTTTCCGTATCTGGAGGATCAGAGGGAGATATCCGGATCTTCTCGATGATGAAAAAGTCGGTAAGCAGGCGACCGAGTTGATAGATGACGCCAAAAAGATGCTTCAGAGAATTATTGATGAAAAGCTGTTGACCGTCCGTGGAGTTGTGGGTATGTTTCCGGCTAATGCAGTTGGCGAGGATATCGAGATTTATTCCGATGATAGCCGCAAGAAAATATCGGCTGCAATACACTGCTTAAGGCAGCAGGAGAAGAAGTCATCCGGTAAACCGAACGCAAGTTTAGCCGATTTCATCGCTCCGAAGGAGACCGGAATAGAGGATTATATCGGCGCCTTTGTGGTTTCCGCCGGATTCGGAGTCAGCGCCGTATCACGGCAGTTCGAAAAGGATAATGATGATTACAGCAGCATCATGATTAAGGGATTGGCAACAAGATTAGCCGAGGCGTATGCTGAGAAACTTCACGAGCGGGTGCGCAAAGATATCTGGGGCTATTCGCCGGATGAGAATTTTACCAACAAGGAATTGATCGATGAGAAGTATTCCGGAATCCGCCCCGCTCCCGGCTACCCGACCTGTCCCGACCATACCGAAAAAGATATACTTTTTTCGCTTGTTGACGCCCGGGGGAATATCGATGTAAGATTAACGCAGACTTACGCCATGAGTCCCCCGGCATCGGTTAGCGGATGGTATTTCGCGCATCCCCAATCGCATTATTTCAACCTCGGCAAACTGGAAAAAGACCAGATAATTGTTTATGCGGAGCGCAAGGGAATGTCGGTAAAGGAGGTTGAAAAATGGCTCGCTCCGAATTTGATTTATGATCCCGATGAGAAAGATGATGGGTAATGCTTTGACCTTCTTAGAAAGATATTGAGGACCTGCTTTATGTATGTAATTGAACACCTTGAAAAGGCTCGAAATCCGTTATTCAGCTACGAAATTATCCCTCCCGCCAGGGGAAAGAGCGTAAAAGATATTTTGGACATCGTCGAGCAGATTTATCCATACGAACCGCCATTTATTGATGTAACCAGCCATTCCGCAGAGGCTTATTATGAAGAGCTTGATGATGGAATGGTTAGAAGAAGGATTAGAAAAAAACGCCCCGGTACTGTTAGTATCTGCGGGATTATACAAAATCGATATAATATTGACACGGTCGCTCATCTTCTCTGCCGCGGATTCACCAAGGAGGAAACCGAGGATGCAATGATCGAACTGAATTATCTGGGGATCCATAATGTTCTGGCTGTAAGAGGAGATGAGATTAACTACAAGCCGCCGAGGGACTTCAACCGTTCGGCTAATGTCTACGCCGTCAATTTGGTGGAACAGCTTAACGATCTCAAACATGGCAAATACCTGGAGGCTATCTCCAATGCCGAACCGATGCCGATTTGCATCGGAGTTGGCGGTTATCCGGAAAAGCATTTCGAATCCCCCAATTATAAAATGGATTTAATGCATCTAAAAAGAAAAGTCGATAAAGGCGCGGATTATATCGTAACCCAGATGCTGTTTGATAACGGCGCTTATTTCGATTTCGTGAAGAAATGTCAGGAGATCGGAATTACGGTTCCCATAATCCCCGGTATTAAAATCATTAATAAGGTTTCTCAATTAACCAGCATCCCCAAGAAATTCTTCGTAAATCTCCCCGAAGAATTGGTTGATGAAATCATGGATAATAGAAAGCATGTCAGAGAAATCGGCAGGAACTGGGCTGTAAAGCAGTGCAAAGAACTCATGGAAAATGGCGTGAAATGTCTCCATTTCTATATCATGACCGATGCGACATCGGTTATCAAGGTTATAAAAAATTTGTAATTCCGCGCATTTCTATCCGAATTACTACTCAATACTGCAGCTTATATGTGCAACGAGTTGCATTTCAATATAATGATGTAGCCTTCACATTCCGCCTACCTTTCAACTTTTTCTATTAGAATTATCACTTCCCCCAACGAGAAACCGCTTGAAACCGCCATTTGAGCATTCTCAGAGCCGCAGATTGCTATATCGAAAGTTTCTCGCATCAATGGCAATCCCCTTGCGCTAATGATTAATCGACTGTAAAACCGAAATTCCCGGACTAAACATAATCAAGGGGGAATCATAAATGGGAATCAAAACAAGAGCGCTGAATCAAAGATACAATTCAGTTGATTACTCAGGATCAATAGCGGTCTCTGATGGGGATTATTCTTACTTATCAAATAAGAAACCCTCGGCAGGAGCGCTAAATCCGTTGCGTATGCTGGCGGTTAGCAGTTATAGGCTATTCAGTGAACATATATTTTCCCACCTGGTCCTCGCTCTGGTCATTGCGGTTTCAATGGAACTCCCGCATAAAGCAGGGCTTTTGGCGGGTAAAATCCTAAATAAAACGGTTTTTTCACAAGCTATAAAGCGGTTTATAGACTTAACCGGCGCTTCGGTAGGCTTGCTGCTCTGCTTGCCGGTCTTTTTAATTCTACCTGTTTTAATTAAGTTGGATTCTCCGGGACCGGTGTTTTTCAAGCAGTTACGAGTCGGTCTTAATCGCAGAAGGGGAGAACGGAGGAGGATGAATGCAGCGCCGGTAAACAGCGAGCGAAAAGCTGACAGGAGAAAAGATGATTCAGCCGGTAAACCGTTTGTAATCTTGAAATTCAGAACCATGCGCAATGATGCCGAGAAGCAATCGGGTCCTGTATGGGCGAGTAAAAATGACTCCAGGATCACTAAACTGGGACGATTCCTCAGAATCTCTCGTCTCGATGAGATCCCGCAGTTAATTAATGTACTGAAAGGGGATATGAGCTTAGTCGGTCCCAGACCGGAACGACCGTTTTTCGTCGAGAAACTGTCAAAGGAAATCGAATCCTACCAAACCAGGTTGGAGGTCAAACCCGGCATTACCGGATTGGCTCAGGTGGAAAACGGTTACGATCAGACGACGGATGATGTTCGTCGAAAGGTCAGTTTCGATATAGACTATATAAAGCGATGGAATATCCTCAGGGATATCAAAATAATGTTTAAAACCGTAGTTGTAATGATAACCGGTAAAGGGATGTAGAAATAATTCTATGCACCTGTTTCGCCCCCGTAACGCGGGGGCTTTTTTAATGGATGACGGATTAATGGCTATAAACTATATAGCTTTGCATTCCGGTGGTTAGCCCTCCAGGGCTGACACAATATTTGCCGATCAATACGGACGGGCGATCACTTCGGTGATTGCATAAACACACCGTCAGCAAAAGTGCCGGGGTTCTCCTTTCGGCTATCGCCGAATTCCGGAACCCGACCTGCGGCACCGTCGGGTGGGGGCAAAACTGTCTCAAAACCTCAAAAGGATCGCTTCGTCGCTTTACTCCGCGCCGTGTCCCGATGCAATCGGGGCAATGACAGCATTAGAAGTCATTGCGAGCCCGAGGCTTGCCGAGGGCGCAGCGATCTCTTATTACCATGCAGCGCCTTAAATCAGGACTTTGAGATAATTTAGAGGGCGCCCGACAGCACGACGAGGGGGGTAAACCTTTTAGTCGGATACCATCCGGTCTTTTGCAAACTCCAAAGGATTCCTGAAATTCAGATCTCTCTGCGGGAACGGGATCTCGATACTCTCCTCTCGGAATCGTTTTACGATTTCCCCTCTCAGTTGACATCCGGTCATAAATTGATCAGAATAGGTTTCCACATAACAGACCAATCGTAAATCCAGCGAACTATCACCGAAGTTCAGGAAATGTACATTGGGCTCCGGACTTTCTATTACTTTTGGATGCCCTTTTGCGGTTTCGATTAAGACTTCGATAGCTCTCTCCACGTCGGTGGAATATGAAACCCCAACATGGATCGGCACTCTGATAAGCGGATCTGGGTAAGAGAGGTTATTTATTTCGGTTTTGACTATTTCCGCGTTTGGAATAATGATAAGGGTATTATCGAAAGTTAAAAGCTTGGTGGTGCGCAAACCTATCTCGTATACATCACCTAATTCGCTTTCAGCTACCTTTATTCTATCTCCTATGCGAAAAGGGCGATCCAGCATTATAATAAAGCCGGCGATCATATTAGCCAGCGTATCCTGAGCCGCCAGCGCAACCGCCAGCGAAGACACACCCAGTACCGCAACCAATCCCTTGATATCCACTTTGAAGTGATCCAGCACTATAATCAGCGCCAAAATAGATAGAACTATCTTGAATGTCCGATCCACCAGGGGGATAAACTCATCATCGAACCTGGTTTCGGTTTTCGGCGCAATGTAATTCCGATACCAGTCCCTTAAAGCCCCAAAGATACCCATTATTAAAAATAATACGGCGAGTACGCCGATAATGTAAACCGCTCCGTCCAATGGCACGAATGCCCATTCCGGAACCACCTCACCGGATATTCGCCAGCGATTAAGCAGAATGGAAAAAGTTACCACAACCCCCAGCCAAAAAATCGGCTTTTTAATATTTTTAAGGAGATAATCGTCCAGCTTGGTTTGAGATCTAGCGGCTAATCTCTTGCTGATGAGCCCTATCAGATTAGTAACAACTTTTGACAGGAACAGTCCAACGACAATTATCAGGCAGCTTGTTATTAGTTCGCGTAACCAGTATGGTAGGGTAAACCATATTTCCATGGAAAGCCTCCTTAGATATATCTATTATTTGAATTCGATTTTGATTCCATCGGTAATCCAGCGGGGACGGACACTAATCGTATCCGGGTAAAACACCCTCGGTTCGGAGAAACGGAACGGCTTATATCCTCCGGTATAATAATCGCCATCCTCATCATAATCCAAAAATGCGTACAGGATATACTTAGCTCCCGGTACATCGGGAAATTCAAAATCCCCAGGTTGTGACAAGAAATATCGCCTCTCCTTGCCTCCGGGGATTGAAATGAAATTAACGCCCACGCGTGATGGCTCAGCCGATTCCACCACTCCCTCCACCGTACCTCCGGTATCTGCCGGCATAGTCCCGAAATCTACCTCCCATACGGTATCTTCCATCGCATTATAAAATATATCCATAACCTTAGCTGGATCGAGCTTCAGCCTGTAGCTGTAGTCTCCCGCCAGTGATTCGGGTTTGTAAAATAATGCCAGAGTATCCCGCCAACCGAACTCACCCGAGATTTGATTCCCGAGTGTGTCTTCCAATGAGAATCCTTCAATGACAGAATCAGCGAGAACCGGTTCCGAAAAGACGACTTGTAAGACGCTATCCGGCGGGAAGTGCGTGGTTCGGCTTGCGGGATAACTCCGGATCACCTGGGGACCTGTGGTATCAGGTTTATCTGACGTTATAAAGGCGCAACTGTTGTCGGTAGTGTCGATAACAACACCATCCTGTGACCGTAGATTGAAGATACTCAAAGAACATGCTGCGCTCTCCCGGGCGAATTCCCCCCGAATGAAGACGTTTTGATCATCCGCGGGTATCATGTAGATGGAGGTCGGTATAAACGGCGATTCACCGCCTGTTTCAGAACGAAAATCATAATTGGAGATATCAAGGGCGCTGCCTCTATCCACTCCGGATTCAAACCTGATCCGAAGCAGTTTTCCCTCAAGCATATTGCATGATGAAATCAATGGAGGTAGTGTATCCGCTTTAGTTGCCGTTAAATTAATATTCTCGTAGAAATTCATTTCGCTGTTTATAGAATAATCCTTCGGAGCCGTACCGTATTCCTCGGAATCGCTATCCCATAATTTGTCTTTATTACGATCATTGACGGCGAACAATCTGTACTCGGCGGGAGCAAGAAAACTCAAAGAATACTCACCATTCTCCCCCACCTGCGTCATGTAATCCGGGACATCGTTAACCGGATCCGGAGGCAATGTGTCATTGAGAATATAAGCCCATACACCCAGCCCACGGGAAATATCATCACCGATGTATGCATTGCCGCTTATCACGCCGATATCGATTGAATCGCCGGTGGAGAATGCGAAACTGAACGATGATTCCAGCCTGTTACCCCGCAGATCCGATACATCGGTTCCGACAACCACCACATACGTCCTGTCCTCCAGTAGATTTCCTTCCGGCTTTATTTTCAATGTTTTCCCGCTCCAGTTGTATTCCGGCTCCTCCTCGAAAATGGGCGAGATGAAGACCCCTTCGGGAATCGATTTGCGATTGATACTCTCCGAAAAGGTAACTTCTATCTCAATATCCACCGGAATATTGATAGAATTCGGCTGGGGATAAGTATCGGTCACCTCGGGCGGCGTCTTATCCTCGGGACCTCCGGGAGGAGGAAGATTCTTGGCGCAATTAATCGCCAACGCCAATATTACCGGCGAAACCAGGGCTACCAGGAACTTCTTTGAACCTTCATCAGTAAACATTGAAACAAATTTAGCTGCTTTGCCAGCGAATGACAACAGCAAATTGCACAAATCCACAATGATAATCCAAATTGGCAAATTTATTGACGGATAGAAGGAATTAGCTTATTTTATAATTTCAGCTTGAATTATAAACGGAGGCTTTGATTATGAAATCTGTAATAATGGCTGGCGGGTTCGGCACCCGACTCAGGCCGCTTTCTCTGAATATACCGAAACCGATGGTTTTTACCGCCGGCAAACCGATGATGGAACATATCGTCCATCTGCTTGCCAAATACGATTTTACCAGCCTGGTATCATTACTCTATTTTCAGGCGGATGATATAAGAGATTACTTTAAAGACGGATCCAAATTCGGCGTCAATATGGAATATGTTATGGCGGCTGCCGACTACGGCACCGCGGGATCGGTCAAGAATGCCCAGCGTTTTTTAGATGAGCGATTCCTTATTATATCCGGCGATGTCCTGACCGATTTTGACCTCAGGGCATGTATCAATTTCCATGTCGAGAAAAAAGCAAAAGCGACCATGGTTTTAACCAGGGTGGAAAATCCCCTGCAATACGGAGTGGTTATCACCGATGATAACGATAAAATAACCCGCTTTCTGGAAAAACCGACCTGGGGACAGGTGTTCAGTGATACGGTAAACACCGGTATCTATATCCTGGAACCGGAGGTTCTGGATATGATTCCTCCCAAGACCGAATACGATTTCTCCAAGGACCTTTTCCCGAGGATGCTTGAAGAAGGTCAGCCGCTATACGGCTATGTCGCATCAGGTTATTGGCGCGATGTCGGGAATCTCGATGAGTACGCCAAAGCACATCAGGATATACTGGAGGGAAAAGTAAAGGTTGGAATCGAGGGAAACCTGCTGGAGAAAAACGGAGCCAAACTCTGGGCTGACCGCAATGTTCATCTCGGAGACAACATAGAATTCGGAGGGTCAGTGATATTAGGCGAGGGGGCGGTAGTCGATGATGGCTGCAAAATTTACAATTCGGTAATCGGGAAGCAGTGTCATATCGGCAAAGACGCATCCATAACCAGGTCGGTAGTGTGGGATAATGTAAAAATAGGTTTATCCGCTTCCCTCAACGAGGTAATTGTTTGCAATGATGCCGTAATCGGCGAGAGAACACAGCTAAATGAGAATGCGATAATAAGCGAGAATTCGGTGATCGGCGATGATGCGATTATAAAGGCTAATGTGAAGATCTGGCCCGATAAAAAGGTTGAATCCGGCGCCACTCTGTCATCCTCGCTGGTTTGGGGCGAAACCTGGAATCGGGAACTGTTTTATGACTCCAAAATCTCGGGTATCGGCAATACCGAACTCACTCCAGAGCTGGCTGCCAAGCTGGGCGCCGCTTACGGCGCATTCATAGGAAAACACCACAACGTACTCTGCTGCCGCGATGCCAGTTTATCCGCCAGGATGATAAACCGCGCTATAAATTGCGGTTTGCTGTCGGCGGGGGTCAATGTGCAGGACCTCCAGATGCTGCCTATTCCGGTTTTGCGCTACGAGCTGAAATACGGAAAAGCATCGGGAGGCTTTCATGTTAGGAGATCGCCGGTTGATGATAAGGTGATTGACGTTATATTTTTCGATGCTCAGGGGATGGATATTCCCGAATCGCAATCGAAGAGTATCGAGCGGCTGTTTTTCAGGGAGGATTTCCGACGCGCCCAGATCGGTGAAACCGGCAGGATAGACTATCCGCAGCGAGCTATAGATATATACCGGCAGGCGTTCTTGAATGCGATCGATCTGGATGCTATCAGATCGATGAATTACAAAGTCGTGATCGACTATTCATTCGGCGGAGCATGCGATATTTTTCCGTCGATTTTGGGCGAGCTGGGTATCGATGCGGTTTCCCTTAATGCTTATCCCGATCCGGCGAAACAGTTCCAGAATGAACAGGAGGTCGAAGAAAGGCTTTATCAATTATCCTCTATCGTTAAATCCCTTAGGGCGCATATCGGTTTTATGTTCAATCCTGCCGCGGAAAAGCTGGACGTGATAGATGAGCGGGGACGCCATGTTCCTCCCGATAAGATGCTATTGCTGATTACATCGCTGTATTTGAGTTTGAACAAGGTAAAAACAATCGCAGTGCCGGTCGCCGCTTCCATGGGAGTGGAGAAAATAGCTGAAGAATACGGAGTAGAGGTAATACGCACCCGCAATGACCATCTCTCCATGATGGAAGCGTTTCACAATAAGGGCGTGGATTTCGTTGGAGGCACCCGCGGCGGATATATTTTTCCGGGATTCCAGTTGGGCGCTGATGCGATGTTCGCTCTGGTGAAAATTCTGGAGCTGGTAGCCCGCGCCAAGGAACCGTTGGGAAGAATCCGCGGTGATTGGGAGCGCTATACGATGCTTAAAGAATCGGTCCCATGCGGATGGGGCAAAAAGGGACAGGTGATGAGGAACCTGATCAATTACACCGAAAGTAAAGACCGTCAACTAATCGACGGCGTGCGGATACTGGAGGAGGATACCGCTATCCTGGTTTGGCCTGACCGAAAAGCGGCGTATTTCCACTTGATTGCCGAATCGGATGATCGGGATAAGGCTATGTCCCTGATAAATGAGTATCGCCGAAAAATAGAGGAATGGCAAAGTTAGGATTTAGTATGAGGTTTGACTCTTACATTAAACAAAGGCGGAGCGCTGCTGTTATTATCTTTATGTTGTGCAGTATTTTGCTTATGAATGCAATTTGTAATGGAGATGGGAATATGGACAAAAAGGGCAAAGAAGAATTGGAAAAAGAGTATGAGTCTCAGCGTAACAACATGGT
Source organism: uncultured Ignavibacteria bacterium (assembly GCA_964563085.1). Lineage (GTDB taxonomy): Bacteria > Zixibacteria > MSB-5A5 > UM-FILTER-46-8 > UM-FILTER-46-8 > WJIR01. Next base: position 14,636 of record CAZLVS010000034.1, read on the forward strand.
TAAAAACCAGATAGAGGCGCGGGGGATAACCGATAAGCTGGTACTGGATGCGATGCGCAAGGTGCCGCGTCATCGCTTCATTCCTGAGAACCAGCGGAAATATGCCTACAATGACGGTCCGCTGCCGATAGGATATGGGCAGACTATTTCCCAGCCGTATATCGTAGCTATAATGACTGACCTGATGAATCTGAAGGGCGGAGAGAAGGTGCTGGAGGTAGGCGCCGGATGCGGATATCAGGCGGCAGTACTCGCAGAAATCGCCTCGGAAGTTTTCACCATTGAAATTGTACCGGAATTGTGCGAAATGGCTGATTCCAATTTAAAGGAGATGAATTACGAAAATGTTCAGGTTCGCTGCGGGGATGGCTATCGAGGCTGGCCCGGAGGGGAACCGTTCGATGCTATAATGGTTACCGCCGCTCCCGATCATGTTCCGCCGGCATTGGTGGAGCAGCTAAAGGTCGGCGGCGTTCTGGTCTTGCCGGTCGGAGATTACTACCAGGATCTGGTCGCCATCACCAAGACCGAATCGGGAACCACACGAGAAAAAGTGATTCCGGTTCGTTTTGTTCCGATGACGGGAGAAGCCGAAGAGAATTGATAACCTAAATATTAAGGGTCTGCTATGAATAAATATATCATACTATGGGCGAGTTTTTTAGGATTCCTGCTCGCTGTTATCTTGATCGTCTCGGGATGCATATCATGGAATGTTCATACTTCAATCGATGCTGCAGTCGACGAAGATGGGAGACTCCATCGGGAAGGCGCAATCAAATTGAAGAGATTCGAATTGGACTCGCTGGATAACAGAATACCCACCGGAATCGATTCGGCAAAGGCGGCTGCTTATATCAAGAAGCATTATGGTACCCCTCCGAAAGTTGATTTCACGGGATATGAAATACAAGACGATTCAACCTGCAGCGTAACCTGGAGATACGATGCCGAGAATGTCTCCAACTGGGTATGGGATTATCGACGTTATGCGCACGACTCCGCCGGCTATTCGGGAAACAGGATAAAAACCGAAATCTCCGAGAAATTCTTCTACACCGATTATCAATATCAGGAAATATTTTACGATGCAATTGTCGCTGATACCGTAATTGCGCATCTACCGGAGATGATGCCCTATGCGCAGGAAGCTTTCTTCGATTATCTCAAGAATTCCACTCGTTCTTTCAGGGCGCAATCGGCGCTAAGAAGATCAAAAGATAAGCTTTCCGACGAATTGGTCCGGTTCACCAACAAATATATTAAGCCCTACCTCTACGATCCCGAGAATTGGGAGGGCGAAGAAAGCTATGGCGATTCCATCCGAAACGAAGCGGTTGACAGCTTACAATCGATTCTGCGCGCTCATCCCGCCACCGATGATTTCACACCCAAGATAATCGACAATGCCATTCAGGCCGCAATCGACGAAATCGGACAGCAATTCGAGAACAGAGGTTATGCGATCGGCGGGGCATACCTGATTGGCGGCAGCGACAAGTTTACATTCTCCGTCAAGTTGAATCTGCCGGGGAAGATAAAAGCTGCAAATGCCGATTCGGTCGGCGATGGTCATGTGATATGGAATTTTACCAATTACGAATTCAGGGGGAAAGAACTCCTGCTTTATGCTCACAGTAACCAGTATCATTGGGTAAGGCTGATCATTGTAATTCTTTCGGCAATAGGAGTTATAGCGGCGGCGGCGGCGCTGGTTTTAAAGAGAAGGAGACTGTAATTCGGTTGTATCAGATGCTATCGAGGAAATCCCTGTAATACTTCTCCACGCATTCCGGGCATAGACTATGTGTAAAATCGGCTTCGGAGCGCTCTTTTATGTAGACTTCGATGTCCGTCCAGTCTTCCTGCGACCTGACCTTTTTGCACCCCGAACAGATCGGGATGAAACCGCTAAGTAATCTGCATTTAGCTGCAAGGTCGCGTAATTTTCTGACCTGACCGTGGTTATATAGAGCAACCTGTATGGTGGAATTCAACTCCCGTACGTTAAACGGTTTGATAAGATAGCCGTAAGGCTCGGTAGCTTTCGCCCTTTCCAGCATAGCTCCGTCTGAGTAGGCAGTAAGGAATACCACCGGAATATCGAGCCTATTACGGATTTTTTCGGCAGCTTGTATGCCGTCGACTGTGCCTTTCAGCTTAATATCCATCAATATCAAATCCGGTTGAGCGCTTTCCGCCATCCGTATCGCTTCATCCCCGCTGTTGGCAATCGAAGGGACCCGGTAGCCTAATCCCTCCAGTCTGTTCTGCATATTCTTCGCGATTATCATCTCATCCTCGACGATTAAAACGATTTTTTCATTTTCCATAATCGAAGTTCCTTCATAACGGTTTTATATGCGTAAATTCAATTCTAAAACTGGCTCCCTTTTCTGACTGCCTTCTGATGCTTCCATTGAGCTGATCGATCAGGAGGTTTATCAACTGCCAGCCTAAACCCCCGGACTTTCTGAGATCTATATGCTCGGGAATCCCGATTCCTCTATCGCTTACAGTCAACAAGTACCTGTCATTGATAGCGCTGATCTCAATCGATATTACGCCCTTTTCCCCCTGTGGAAACGCATGCTTTAATGAATTGGTCACCAATTCATTAATGATTAATCCGCAGGGAATAGCGGCGTCTATACTCAAATACACGTCATCGCCGCCCACCTCAAAAGCCACCCTGTCATAGTCAACTCCGTAGGATTCGAAAAGGCTCATAATAAGATTCCTGATATACCCAGGAAATGATATCATCGACAAGTCAGGTGATTGGTACAATTGCTCATGGATAATTGCCATCAGCCCGATACGATTCTGGTTGGTTTTAATCGCCGCCCTGGCTTTATCATCATCGATATGGTCTAACTGCAGGTCGAAGAGACTGGATATCACCTGGAGGTTATTCTTGACCCGGTGATATATTTCTTTTAGCAGAACCTCCTTCTCACCCAGCGAAGCCTTTAATTTTTCTTGAGCGAGTTTCTGCTCATTTATATCGGTGGTGGTACCGACCAGTCTGACAGGCTCCCCCTCTGCATTTTTGACAACTCTCCCTTGCGTCAGCACCCAGTGACTATCGCCGTCCCGGCGGATGATACGATGTTCGGCTTTGAGTAATTCACTTTTTTCCTCTCTATGATCAATAAATGCTTGTTGAATCAACTCGCGATCATCGGGATGGATCAATTCCATTAATTCGCCGAGGTCGTTCGGCAGCTCCGCGCTGTGCAATCCCAGAAAAGAGGGCAAATTACCGTAAGTATGAAACTGTCCTGTTTCGAGCGAGAGATCCCATACTCCGGTCCTGCCGGCTCGCACCGCCAGTGAATAACGTTCTTCACTCTCCATAAGAGCCAGCTCATTCTGCTTCCTCTCAATGGCGGCGCCAATAGTTCCGGCAGCTGCTTTAAGGACGTTCAGTTCCGCGGCAGACCAAATCCGCGCCGTCATGCAATCATCAAAGCCCATAAATCCCCACCACTTTTGTTTTACATTAATCGGGACAATGGCGATCGATAGGATATCTTGCTGTTGAAGTATCGCTCTTTCGTCTGCGCTTAACTCCTCCAGCGTTCCGAAAGCTATTTCGCCCTGGGACAGCAAATGCTTAAATCGACGCGCTCCGCTCGTATCATAAGAGAAGTTTTGCAGCTCCGGATTATCGATTTGCGCTTCGATTCCTTCATCAGCCCATTCATATAGCTGACGCATAAGAAGACCATCGCCGCCAATTACATTCTTGAAGATATAAACTCTGCTAACGCCGGTCGCCTTCCCCAGATTCATCAGACCTTCTTTGATTCCCCTTTCGAAATCCTCGGTTTTAAGAATTAGCTCCGCCAGGTAACCGCAGCTTCTCAGGATACCGTCCCTGCGCCGCAGTAACTCCTCGGTTCTTTTTTTCTCGGTAATATCGGTAACTACGCCATTAATCCTGTACGGCTTGCCTTCGGGCGTGAATTCAATCACCTTGCGATCATTTACCCAGATAACTCTGCCGTCCCTACCGATCATCCGATACTCGAGGTCTATGGATCCGGCGCCCGCGCCTTTGGCGATATGGGCTTCGAGTTCCGAAAATAGTCTATCTACGTCATCCGGATGAACCATATCGGAAGCGCTTTTCCGAGGATTAGCGATAATCTCGCTAACCGGTATCCCCAGCATGGTTTCAATAGAAGGCGAGAGGAAATCATATCGGTTGTTTACGGGATCGTAACGGTAGATTACATCGGTTACCGCGGTTGCGAAGTCCCTGAATCGCTGGTCGCTTTCCCGCAATGCTTCCTCCGCCTTTCTACGCTCTTCTTCGATCTGTCTTTCCAGCGTAACATCTCTGGCGGAGCCCACCGTTCCTATCATCTCCCCGTTTTCATCCAAGAAGGGAGTTTTGTGAACATCAAGGCACAGGTAGTTACCTCCCACATAACCGGATTCATCGAACCTGAGGGGTTGGCGGGTTTCCATTACTATGGCGTCGGATTCGCCGCACATCTCACCGAATGAACGCCATTCACCTTCCTTCGGATTTGATTCCTGCTGTCGGGAAACGAAATACAAATCGGTTTTGCCGATAGGTTCGGATGTATCGGCTGCCCTAATAAGATTCTGACAGAGGCTTTTATTGGCGAAGATATACCGCTTCTCCATATCCTTTGCCCAGATCATATCCGGTACGTTATCGCACATCAAGCGAACCATCGTGTATAGCTTTCTATATCTTTCTTCGCTTTTGCGCAGGGTCTCCTGCGCGCTTTTCTGCTCGGTGATATCCTCCACGGTTCCTTCATAATAAAGGACTTCGCCCGTGTTGTCCGTTACCACCCTCGCGCTCTCTCGAACGAACACGGTCGTTCCGTCGCTTCTCTTCCATTCGGCTTCATGACCGGTTATCTTCCCGTTCCTCTCGAGCGATTCCCGAAACCATTCCCGCGAGTAATCCGGAGGATACCCCTCCTTAACGAGATTTCTATCGTTCAATTCCTCTCTACTCGATATCCGAAGCATTTTTAAGATCGCATCATTTGCCATCAACACTCTGCCATCCGGTGTGGTGCGGTATAATCCTATGGTGTTGTTCTCAAATATGCTCCTGAATCGCTCTTCGGATTCCTTCAGGGCATCAAGCGTGTTTTTCTGTTCGGTAATATCCTGTACCGCGCCATAGATATGGGTAACTCGCCCCTCCTCGACATTCAAAAAGGGACGCCCTGAATCCCGTATCCAGCGCACCGCTCCCCCTTTGCAGATTATGCGATATTCCGCGGAATTAGGTTTACCCTTGACTAATCGTGACACATGAATACTGGCGATTCCCAAATCCTCCGGGTGCAGCAGCGATTCCCATCCGCCCTTTGACTTGAACTCCTCGGGTGTATAACCGGTGATCCGGCTGAAAGCGCCGGTCACCCATTCGCACTGAAGTTCATTGTCCGGCTCTATCTTGTACCCGTAAGCGAAATCTGAGGTTATCTCGGAGATAATCCTGTAACGGTCCTCACTTTTCTGCAATGCCTTATGAACTGCCTGGCGCTTCTTCGTGTCGATCTGTATCCGCAGGTCCTTTTCTATCGACCCCTTCAGCAGTTCGACAAGCCGGCGGGTATTGTCCGCATACTCTCTCGCCTTGATATCCATAAGACAGAGGGTGCCGAACAGTTCATTGTCGGAAGTGAATATCGGCAAGCCAAGGTATGATAACATATTGAATTGGTAGTCATAACCGCCAGCGTAAGGTGACTTGCTATCGATATTCCTGAAAGTAATCGGAGTCAGCCGATCAAGCACCTCTTTACAATACGGATCGGACTTTAAGGAGATGCTGTCCCCATATCGATAGCCCTTTCCTGCCCCTTCATTTGCCGCGATAATATCGAAGCTCAATCCGTTTTCATCAAATCGCCGAATTAAGCATGCTTGGCAGTCGCTGGCTTCCGCAAGCGTATTGACAATATCCTGCCAGCCGCTCAGGATTTCTTCAGGGATAATAACTGGTTCGTTTGAAGGTTTAAGAAGGAAACTTATCGCTTCTTTGTCCAATTCGTCCATAAACACCAAAGCTTAGAGCCAACATCGCAACTTTCCGGCGCGGCGATTCGCTCCCTGAAATGTCTGCGCTCTCTTAAACCGGTTCCATCTAATTTCCGCCGCCACAGTCCATCCCTATTTATTATATTCATAGATTCCGATATCGGTAGCGCAAACCAACCGAAGGTGTGTATTGTTAGCGTTTGCGGCGTTTACTCGCAACTATTAATTCCAGTCCGTTTATAATCCCTCGCGTAATAATGCCCGAAGGTCAATCATGCCATAGGCGGGTAAGTCATTCTGAGGCGGGCAAGCCTTCGGCTACCGATCCATGATATCTATAAATTATCCAATCTGAGAATAGATACAATAAACCTGCTTGAAAATCAAGTAGAAATATTAAATAATTTGATATTTTTAGACCAATGTGCGATATATATTTACGGAAAATTGGGGAATTATTTGGTCGCTAACGATTTTTTTCGGAATCTGTCAAGTCCAGTGGAGACGGAATCGAAAAGGTAGACGAAAATCGCCATAGCCAACAAGCCGAAATCGCGGATAAGTACCAATAATGCGTTGCCGCGGGCATGTTCGGATACCGTGAAGCATCCGCAATCTAAGTTAACGCCTCTTACAACGTTAATGCCCACCGCTATTACAAAGATGATGATAAGGGCTGTAATGACCGAAAAAGCGCCTTCCCTGAATAATCCTAATGTGAGGAGGATACCGCAGATAAGCTCAATCCAGGGAAGCGTTATCGCCCAGAGATTGATAAGGAAACCGGGCATTAAACGATAGTTGTGTATTATCTTGGCGAATTCGGCGGGATGTATAATCTTGTCAATACTGGCAGCGATAAAAATTATGCCCAGGGCTACTCGTACGATAAATGCTAATATCTTTAAGGTGTCATTCACTGGTTAATCTCCTTAGCTAATTATCGAATGGCCAATCGTATGAAACCGGCATGCCAGCATCCAGCCAGGCATCAAAACCTCCATGAAGCGTGTACACCTCGGGGTAACCCTCATCCTGCCTTAAAACACGGGCTAAGTATAGGGATATGTCACAGTCATCCTCCCCGCAATAAGCTACTATCGCCGCATCCATCGGCACAAGCCTTCTTATGTAGTCGATATAAGCGTCATATTCTTCAAAAGGAAGTATTAATGCGCCTTCGATATGCCCTTCCAAAAACTCTTCCGGATAACGAGCATCAATAAACACCGTTCGGTCGGACTGATACATCGCAATCGCCTGATCAATGGTTATCAGTGTATCGCCCTCCTCAAAATAACTCGGTTTAACTATGCCGGTAGAATCGAACGCCACTTTCCAGGTTCCCACCCAGGCGATGCTGTTCGGAGAGAAAATATTAACGATCAAACCCACCGATATACCGACTGCGATCAATACTAATGATTGAAATATAATCCGTCTTCGCGAAGTATCTTTAATACGATCCATATCTTTGTTTTCTACCCATGCTTAGGTTTCTTTATGATGTCTAACACTGCTTTGTTCCAGCCCTGAGGTCCTATACCCTCGGCAAAATTTAGATATGGAAAGTCTTCTCTGTCAAAATCATAATGCCCCGGGGGGGGAGGTTTCATCACCGCTATCGGTATATCGACATTTTCGAACATCGCTATGTCATTAGGCGAATCGCCTAAACCGATAGTTGTCCACTCGTCCTGACTGCTTTCCTTAAACCTTTTCATAAGGGCTTTTACGGCTTTTCCTTTATTGATGTTCCCCATCAAATGATAGAATCTATTTCCCTTTAGCATCTCCAGCTTCTTGTTTCGGAAATAGTTTTCCAGCTTCCCTGTGGTTGCCTCCGTAACCTCGGATTTAATAACAAACGGCTCATCGAATTCCCGCGTTCTCGCCAGCGGAACCTCGGCTTCCGTAATTCCGGTAAACCCGATAATCTCTTCATCGGTCATATCCCCCATCCCTTGAAGTTCCAAATTCAACTCCTCCGATGCCGATTTCAACTCCGCACGAAGGTAAGGATACTCCAAACCGAGCGGAATAACTTCAAACTGCTCAGGATCAGCTTCCCCCCGGAAATATCCTTCGGGAATGTATATTCCGCCTCCGTTCTCGCAGATAAAAGGATGATTTACACTCAGCTTGATCCGGTACTCTTTGATCTCCGCTGCTGTCTTCGAAGTGGCGAAGATCAGCGGTATATTCCTTTCTTTAATCTCCCTCAATGCCGGAATCGCCGCATCGGCGGTATAATCCCGCATATCCAGCAGAGTACCGTCTAAGTCTGTGAATATTATATATCGTTTCATCGAAATTCTCATTAAAGTAACAACGCAGTCGAATTCGCAATCTATATTTTCCCCGGATATGAAGCAACTAAAAATTAGACCGCTATAGTTAATAGATTGAATCCGCAGGCCAGCTCCCGAACGCGGAAAATCTCCCGGCTCTTAGGGTGGGTCGCCGTACTGCGAAGGAGTTGCCCATGTTGATTTCAACACATTTCTTTGATTTTGCATCTGCTGCACACGCCATTTGACCCACCTGCTTTCAATCAATTGAAATGGTGGGTCAAATTCTCGCAGCTCCGAGCCGGCGAGGCCGCTCGGCAACGAATTCCGGAGTTGCCATGATATATGCGTTGACCTACCCTACGTGTGTTCGGCGCATACTGCCGTGCAAGGAGTAGCAGGTCGCAACCCCTGAGGTTTCGACAGGGCATCCTACGCCATATTATCCTCTTCCACCGCTTCCTCTATCATGTCCAAAATATCCGGCAATGCCGATACCACCCGGTTCCAACTGGGTATCTCGGGAGCGCCGAGAATGTTTTCCTTGTATTCCTTCGCCGCAATCTGTATCCCTTTCGTAAATGCCTCCACCGCGATGACCTCCTCGTGACGATCGAAATTCAATCCGTTTATCTCCGCATCATCTTCATATCGCTTCACCGTATCTTGCGCTGTACGCAAATAAGTCGCCGGAAGAGTTCTGAGAATACCTTCCGTGAGAACCACCCCCTCCGTGGACAGCGTATAGAAAATAGTCTTGGTAATATCGACACACATTTTCAGCAATCCTTTGGAGGGATCATCGGCTGATAATGCTTGATGCTTATGTTCATAATTGTCAGCCAGATCCACCTGGCAGATTCTTGCCGGAACACAGTTTCTAAAAACCTCAGCAAGGGTGCCGATCTCCAGCCCCCAGTGCCCGGGAATCCGGTTGTTCCTGGCAAGGTCTATCGTCATTGAGAACTCACCGGCTAAAGGATAGCGGAAACTATCGAGATACTCCAGCAATGGATGGTGTCCCATTATCTTGATCAAAGCCCTTATAATCGGCGTGATAAAAAGCCTCGTTACCCGGCCATGCATCCTGTCCGTGATCCTGCTGTAATACCCTTTGCAGAATTCATAACCCATGCTGGCGTTAGCGATAGGAAAACACAAGCGCGCCAGCAATTCCTTGTTGTAGGTGACAATATCACAATCGTGAAGTGCGATCGCTTCGGCTTCCGCTTTGGCGATAATATAACCGTAAGCTAACCATACCGAACGCCCCTTGCCGTCGGGACCAACATGTAAGTCATTCTTCGATAATAGATTAATAATCTTCTCGATCCGGGGACCGGTAGACCAGATCGCTTTAACCGGAAACGGAAGATTGGAGAAATATTCCCTGGCGCTTCGGAAATCGGACTTATTTGCGCCACCCAGGGTTACAATTATATCACGGAGAAAATCTACCGACTCCAATTCCTTAAAAATAGTATGAATCGCCTCGCCTTGGAATTCCGATGCCAGCGCAGGTAAAACCAGAGCTATCTTACGTGATTCCGGCGTTTCTATGAACTCCTTGCTGAAAATAGCTGTTTGCCGCTCGCCCAGCCTGTGAAGGGTGGGGACAACTCCGGTTTGATAAAAATCACTCATTTAAACCTCCTGCAGTCCTCAGATATTCTATAAACAACAGACTACTCGACGCCTTACACCAACGGAGATGAGTCACTCAATTCCTTGATTTTCGTCTTTAGCTCCACTAAATCCGAGGACTTAACAATGTATGCATCGGCAATCCAGGTAGTAAAATCATTTTTGTATGTTGAATACGCCGAATTCAATATTACGCGCGTATTTTTATTTCTGCTTTTTACCTCCTTGAGTATCTCCAAACCTCCGGCGGAATTCTCCAATTTAATATCCAGAACCACAACTTCCGGGGCGAATTCATCCAGACGTTTTAAGCCCTCTTCTCCAGTGGCGTACCCCTCCACTTCGTGCCCCTCTTCCTTTAACTCATCAATATAAAGCTCCAGCAAATGCGGTTCATCTTCGACAATCAATATTCTACTCATTTTGGCTCCTCATCGCTTTCTTTTCCGAAGGTCGGTTTTCGCTCGATATTCCTGGCAAATATACCGAGAATTTGCTGCCCTTACCCCGCTCGGTTTCCACCTTTATATAACCCCCATGATCATCTATTATCTTCTTAGAAACCGGCAATCCCAAACCGGAGCCCTTAGCCTTTGTGGAATAAAACGGCGTAAACAGCTTCTCCTGCGCTTCCTTCAGGATACCCTCGCCGGTATCCTCGATTTCAAATACAGTGTAATTCGCTTCCGTATGAGTGGTTATCGTTAGTTTTCCTCCCTCCAACTTCATGGCATCCATAGCATTTTGCAACAGATTGTAAATTACCTGTCGAATCCTGTTCGCATCCGCCCGGATAGGAACTTGCCGATCATGGAATTTGGTTTTCACCCTGATCTTATAGTCCTCAAGCTTTTCACCAAGTATCTTCAATATCTCGTTTATTATCCCGCACAAATCACAGGATGTTATCTCTAATCTTATCTCCTTTGAATAATCCAGTATTTCGCTGGAGATCTTTTCCAGCCTGTCCACCTCGTGGAGGATAACTTCCAGATACTCTTTGCTGAACTTATCCGTACCAAATGTATTTAGCAGCCTGCGGGTATAGGCCCCTATAGTTATCAACGGCGTTTTTATTTCATGAGTAACGGTAGTTGCTAACTTGCCGATATCCGCCAGCCTCTCATGCTGTACAAGGTAGCTTTGGTTTTCCCGCAGTAAGTCATGAGCATGTTTCAACTCCTCCAATTTTGCGCGAAGCTGGTTATGCAATCCGACATTCTCAAAAGCGGTTGCTGCCGTATTGGCGAATGTCTCCAATGACAGAATATCATCTTCCGAAACCGGCTTTTTCGTTACGAAATTATCGGCGATCAACACCCCGAAATCCAGATTATCGGTGGCGATCGGAACAGCGACAAACCCGGCAGGATCAGCCAGGTTATCCAATTGAGGACACAGATCGGCGAACTTTTCACCCGGTTTAATGAGGAATATCTCCTGGGTTTTCAGCACCTTCATCAGGATATTATCCTCCTCTTCAAACGGTATCTGAACCTGCCATATCTGATGATGAAAACTATCGGTGAATATCTCGTCGGAATTGTATATCCTCTCCAACGCCTCATCGAATGTCGGTCTCCCGGCATCGAATTTCATCCAGAGTCGCCTGGCTTCATCGATTGTGGCGCATCCGATCCCCGCAATACCCCTCAGGCTATTGGAGCGAAGATCACAGAGGAATATAGCGGCTCGGTTAAAACCGAATGCATCACCGGCGGTTACGCCGGTTAGAACCAATGCTAACGCTCTCTCCAGATTCTCGGTTTTCAAAAGATGGTCTGTTACCTTGTTAAGAAGCGACAACTCCTCCAGTTTCTTCCGAAGACTTGATGCCGTATCTACCAGTTGAATGCGGCAGCCGTGTATCCGTTCAAACAACTTGTCGAGCAGAACAGCTATGGTGGCATCAGCTGTACGTCTGCCCAATCCCCGTTCCTTCAGCCTTTCCAGATCCGGGCAGCCTTTGCAGTAATCGAATATCTTACCGGTGGTAAGATCGACGTCTTCCTTACCGGCAAGTAAATCCGTTATCCAGCATCCGCAACTATTTTTCTTCTCCGTATCCGCCATCATTCACTTTCTACCATAAATCGAATTCAGCATCAGATGTTATGGGATATAACAACCAGTTATCGGAAATACTCATTAATTTACTATAAGTGATTCCGCTCCGGATGTCAACTTCATTCCTAATCCGCTAACAGACAGGATGTTATCCCTCTACATGCCAGCCTTCGAGCCTGTGGAAATATTCTTCGGGATTCTCCAGAAAAGCCATACTATCATCAATCATCCGGAAATGCCTTTGCTCCTCTTCAACCAGGAATTCAAAAAGCTTTTTCACGTTAGGATCGGTAGATTTTTCAGCAGCCTGCCGATAGAATTTCTCGCCGTTTAACTCGAATTCACGAGCGAATTGATATGCATCCAAATCGCTTTTGTCCGCCGGAGCCTTTTTATCCAGACCCTTGAACAAATTTCCAATCGCCTGGCGCGCTTTCTCTGAGTCGACGCTTCCTACAACCTTATCGAAATCGGTTGTGGAACCGGATATCTCGGCATCATAAAACTGCTTTATCGCTTCGATATGCTTTAACTCCTCATTTGCCAGAAAGTTAAAGACATCTTTGGTTAATTTATCTTTGGCTTTTTCAGCGGTTTTAAGATAAAAATCGCGCCCCTTATTCTCCATCTCAATAGATGCCGCCAGTGCTTCTTTTTGATTTTGTATGTTCTCAGCCATTTCGAACCTCCGCTTATTTTTTAATTGATATTATTATTGTTAACACTGATAAACAGGAAATTTAGAAATATTGTTCGCAGAGAGCAAATATATTTTCAATCCATGCAATTAAACGGCAATTCCAATCGTATGTTCCCCTATCCTTGGGCAGTATTCGCGCCTTGAGAATGGGAACAGAATGCGATTTCGGTTCGTTTCATACAATTTAACACTGCAAAACGCGGGAGCGAAAGTATGCGAACAGAAAAAGATTCGATGGGTGAAATTAGGCTGCCGGATGACGCTCTCTACGGCGCTCAAACCGCTCGAGCTGTAGAGAATTTTCAGGTTTCCGGAAGAGCCGGTTATCCAGAGTTTATCAAGGGCACGGTATTGGTCAAGAAAGCTGCCGCCATTGTACACAAAGATCTGGGATTACTCCCGAAGGACAAAGCCGACGCAATTATCGCCGCTTCCGATAAGATATTGGATGATAATTATGGTGACCAATTTGTAGTCGATGTTTTTCAAGCGGGCGCCGGTACATCCCATAATATGAACTGCAACGAAGTCATCGCCAATCTCGCAAATGAGAGTTTAGGCGGCAGGCGGGGCGAATATGAACATGTTCACCCCAATGATCATGTGAACATGGCACAATCGACCAATGATGTAATCCCCACCGCTATCCGATTGGCATCCATGGACATGCTGAAAGAACTATATCCGGTGTTAGATGAGCTAAAATCACTGATGTGGCAGAAGGCGGTTGAATTCGATGATATCATCAAATCAGGCAGAACTCATCTTCAGGATGCTGTTCCGATCCGTCTGGGGCAGGAGTTTTCCGGATACGCTGCTTGTATCGAAAAGCATATCGAGAATATCAGGACTGCGGCGGAAGAGCTAAGATCACTTGGTATCGGCGGTTCCGCGGCAGGTACCGGTTTGAATGTGCATCCCCAATATCGAGCCAGGATGGCGGAGGTTCTCTCAGAGTTAATCGATGAAGACCTCAAGATGGCTGAGAATTACTTTGAAGCGATGCAATCTATGCGTCCTTTCGTTAATCTCTCCGGCGCCTTACGCGGATTAGCAGCTGACCTCGGTAGAATCGCCAACGATTTTCGACTGCTTTCTTCGGGTCCCAAGACAGGTTTATCGGAAATCAATCTTCCGCCTGTCCAGCCAGGTTCTTCTATTATGCCGGGGAAAGTTAATCCTGTGATGGCGGAGATGCTCAATATGGTCTGCTATCGCGTTACAGGCAATGACCTGACTATCTCGAACGCCGGCGGCGCGGGGCAATTAGAACTTAATGTGATGATGCCGCTTATAGCCGATACATTGATTGAATCGCTGAAAATCCTGACAGGCGGGATCAATTCATTCAACCGGCGATGTCTGAAAACCGTTAATGCCAACCGGGATCGATGCAAAGAGTATGCTGAGAAATCATTCGCTATGGTTACCGCTCTTAATACCGTAATCGGTTATTTCAAAGCGGCGGAAGCGGCAAAGGAGTCGGCAAAAACCGGCAGGTCGATCCGCGAGATAGTGGTTGAAAAGGGATACCTCAAGCAAAACGAGGTGGAGTTGTATCTGTCGCCCGAAAAACTTACCGAACCGGGAATTCCGGGGGAAAACAAGTAGGTTGGATGTGTTTTTAACCTCCACGTTTTAACCGTGGGGGCGCGGATAGAAATTCAGGCCTGTTGCTTTTGTCAACCGCCCGAGTCGGCAGCTTGCTGCCGACCTGCTCTCGAAGGACATGGATTGCTTCGTTTTCCGATGAAGTCCGGCGAATGGCACGCCGGATTTGTGTGCGTCTACCGGTTTGTACCGATAGCATGAATTCGGGTATCGTTAAACAGATTTAAACATTGCGCCCGCTGGCTTGCGGCGAAAGCTCATTGCTCGATTGCTTCAATCTCCAGCTCAATTTCCACTTCATTACCCACAACCAAACCGCCGCTATCCAGAGTCTTATTAAACGCTATACCGTAATCCTGCCGATCGACCTTTAGACCGCCGCTCAAAGCAATTACTTCCTTTCCGTTGGGATGTTCAATCGGTCCTGATACCGTGAAACGAACCTGCACTTCTCTGGTTACGCCCCGCATGGTAAGGTCACCTTTCGCGACATAGTCGCTGCCGCGCCTTTCTATGGATTTTGACTCGAATGTAATCTTCGGATAGTCATCGGCGGCGAAAAAGTCGTTGCTTCTTAAATGAGCGTCGCGATCCTCGTTGTTAGTATCGATGCTCTTTACCTGAATCGTACCTTTGATATAGGAATCTTTCAGGTTATCTTTATCATAACCGATTTCGCCTTCGAATTCGGTAAAGTTACCTCTAACCTTGCTGATTACCAGGTGACTTACCTTGAATCCTACATCGCTGTGCACCGGATCCACTTTGTAAACGGGAACAGCGAATGCTAAATTAGTTACAAAAAATAATGCAAGGACTGTGAAGAGTACGTTTCTTATTCTCATAATATCTCCTTTATATGTTTAAACGTTAATATCGAAATTACGGCGTGGGTCAAGGCTGCTCAGGGCTTGACATTCCCTTCCGGTCGAGTGCGGCGACCCGACCGCACACTTTTACGAGCACGCTGAAGACAGATAGACCATCAGCTATGGAAGCATATCCTCATCCCTCCAGCCTGGCGGCTATCTCCGCAGCATGCCTTCCCTGGAACCGGGCGATCTCCAGCTCGCTTTCGCTGGGCTGTCGGCTGCCGTCGGGCGAAGCCACTGTGCCGGCTCCGTATGGCGACCCGCCGATTATCTCATCCATATTAAGAAGCCTCTTTTCGCTATAAGGGACGCCGACAATTATCATGCCCAGATGAATTAAGGTGCTGTAAAAACTGGTTATGGTTGTTTCCTGTCCGCCATGCTGGGAACCGGTACAGACGAAAACGCTGCCTACCTTGCCTACCATTTCATCTTTAAGCCATAGCGAGACCGTATTATCCAGATAAGCGCGCATCGAAGCGCTCATATTGCCGAAACGGGTCGGGGTCCCAAAAATAACAGCGTCCGCCTCCTTCAAGGTTTCCGGCGTCGCTATCGGGATATGGGCAAAAAGCCTTTTAGTCTCAATGGCTCCCATTTTCGCGAGAATTTCCTCCGAAAGGATCTCCGGAACCTGGTAAATTCCTACCTCGGCGCCTTTTACCTGCCGAGCTCCTTCGGCAACCGCCTCCGCCATGGTATAAACATGGCTGTGTATGCTATGAAAAACGATATTTATCTTCATATTTTCTCCATACTGATGCAAGTCCTTACGCGGCATCAGTTTAATGTGTCGTTCCCGATAGGATCGGGAGCATACCTGACGCCTGTGTTATGAATCTATCACAAACTTGAGCAATTTAGATAAACTCTAAATTGTACATTGTTGTTCCATGCATATCAATCTTTAAATTTTCAATAAATATATTGACTAATTTCTAAGATTATGGTATATTTAAATTGGGGAGCGGGGTTGGAGGATGTCCGGCGGTCAATCATCTTCTATTTGGGCTGATAATCGAATTGGTTCGATATTTAAGCCTAAAACCGCGACGATTAAAGGAGGTGATAACGAAACTTGAGACAAAAAATATCTGATTCCATTTTTATGTTCATTATCATAACCGGCGTGTTGGCGGCAATGAGCGGAAGCTCCTGCGATAATCCGACAGATAGCGAAAGCGGCGATGACGAGATTAGCCATTTCAAGGATGACAGTGGTTATTTCTGGGGAGACGAACCGATCGATAGCGTTTGGGAGGGGGAATGGGCGCTTTTTGACGAAGCTCCGACCTGGTCGGTTAAGGGCTGGATCGCCTTTGAACACACAAAGGGAGTGTACAATGATGATCCCGAGGTAGGAGGTATCTATCTTATTCGTGAGGACGGCGGGGAGAAGCATCTCTTTTATGAGGATGCGTTTGCCTCACGTCCCGCCTGGTCGCCCGATGGAGAGTGGCTGGTTTTCACCAGCCTGGGTACAGTCCTTAAGATGCCGCTATCGGGTGAATATGTTGATACGCTTATCTCCGGAGGGAAGTGGATATATCCCTGCTGGTCTCCCGATGGGAAGTATATCGCCTGCAGTTGGACCGGGAGTCCCAATTGGGGGATCTGGGTAATGACCACCGATGGCGACAGCCTTCACAGGATAATAATGTACGGGCAGGACCCTCACTGGCCCTATCCCGATTCGATTATCTATCGTAATCATGACGGAGTGCATCCTTCGGGGAGTATATGTATCTCTGATATCTCCGGCGAATTCGGCAGAGTGATCTTCGATCCGGATACCCTATTTGTTCGGGATTCGATAAATCCCGAAATGCATCGGGAAACTCAAAAGATCGTCTTTGGTCCCCAGTTGCCGGGAATAATGGCGGATACCTGGATAATCGATGCCGATGGGAGTAACCTTAAAAGGCTGACCTACCTTTCGGGCTGGACGCCATCTTTTTCCCCGGATGGGCAGTTCATAGTCTATGGCGATGGCAGAAGGGGACAAACTTCCGGTTTGTGGATAATGAATATCGGTGGAACCAAAAAGCACCAATTAACTTCTAATCCTTGGTAAAAAGGAGGTTACTATGTACAAATTAACGTTATCCGTTCTGGTCTGTATAATTTTTACTTATAACACACCCGCTCCTGCTATGGAGACTATTACCGACCAGATTATAGTTTACTTCGCGGACAGCACCGTGACTTTTCCTGATGGATTAAGTGAAACGATCGTGGCTGATGTTACATTTGATCCACTCGAAATTAAGGATACATTGTTGTCATACTCCGCGAGTATAATGATAAAAGTATATCCCGATTTCAATCCGGCTGATTCCATAATCCAATCGCCGATACATCCGGAGCTAAGTGTACGAAGAATGCCATTAGACCGAATATACTTTATTACGCTAACTGAACCTGAAAATCGCGATGCTTTGAATGTAGCTTTACGAGGATTTGATAGGATTATATTCTCTTATAATAATGATGGCGCCGGGGAGTTCTGCATTATACCGAACGATGCGGAGTTCTACCGGCAATGGGGCATGCATAACACCGGTCAAACCGGGGGAGTTCCCGATGCCGATATCGATTGCCCCGAAGCCTGGGATATCGAGCAAGGCTCCGCCAATACTATGATCGGGATTATCGATACTGGCGTAAATCTATCACATCCGGATCTGTATAATAGGATTACCGGCGATTACCCAAGTCTTGATGATATTCATGGTACGCATGTTGCGGGGATCGTGGGTGCAAAAACGAATACGAATGAATATGGCGTGGCTGGTGTTAATTGGCACGCCCACATGTATTCAAGAAAAATATTGGATTTTACGGACCCCGATCTTTACAGTGCCATTCACACCTGTATAGATCAAGGGGCCGCTGTTATCAACAATAGCTGGCTGGTGCGGAGGGATCTGAATTACTATGTTCTCCTACGCGTAGCCATAGCAGAAGCTTTGAATCTTGGCATACCCATGGTTTTCGCCAGGGGTAACGAATTTAATGATGACGCGATTTATCCTGCTTGCCTAGGCCCCTACATTCTATCAGTTGGTGCGTTTAACCAATGGGATGAAAAATCTTATTTTTCTAGTTATGGTTTAGGGATGGACGTGCTTGGACCGGGGGGTACTCATCTTTTCCCCTGGTACTATGATCAGGAAGACATCTATTCAACTACCTGGGGACAATCCGGTTCGTTTAATTATATGGCGGGAACCTCAATGGCGACTCCGCATGTTACGGGCATTGCATCGCTGTTGCATGATCACAATAATGAACTTTACGGGAGTGTGATTCATGATATTATCAATACCAGCGCCGTTGATATGGGTTATCCTGGTTATGATGAACAAACCGGCTGGGGGCGCTCTAATGCGCATCACGCGCTTAAGATGATAAGCCCTCCCAATGTTGTTTACAATAATGTACATGCAGTCGGAGGTTCCGGTCCTTATGAAGCAGGCTCAGAACTCCTTGAATCCCCCATCAGGATTTACGATGATCCATGGAATGGCGTTGAATTATGCGCTATGATGAGGGAGATTCGTTACGATGTAGTTTTTGGGGAGGACAATTTACCGGGTTCATTTTCAGTTGCTCCATTAGTAATAGGAGTAAATGAGTTGACGGATGGGATTTATGTAGAGAGTACCGATACATTGGTATTTGGGGTACGCTATTGTGAGGTAGTACCAGGCACCACGACACCAACCGGCGCCATCCTTAGAACGTGGGCTTTAACGGTTGGATATTTATTTGGGGATTGCCTTCCGATTATTTGGTATCCTGAAACACTCCAGAATATCGACTTCTACTATACCGTTATCGACTATGAAATAGAACCACCTGCTCCACCCACCGGGTTATCAGTTGTTTCTACCGGAGCTCCGGATTATCACCCGCGACTTGATTGGGATCATAATAGCGAACCGGACTTGGCAGGCTACAAAATCTATCGGCGTGCGGTTAGTTTTGAACCGAATTGGGTAGTTGCAGGAGAAACCGAAGTAGGCGTGAATTATTTTATAGATACCGATTATTGTACCCCTCATCCCGGGTATTTCGGCGCGGTATCGGATGGCCTTTACAAAGTGACTGCCATCGATAATCGTGAGAATGAATCCGATCCGTCTTCGGTTGAAAATATTAGCCTTGTAAAACCGCAAAGCCCTGATCCTAATCAGCACAGGCTTGATACAGAGAGTGAACCTTTGCCAACTGTGACTGAGCTAATCGGGAACAATCCCAATCCCTTTAACAGCAGAACGCTTATTAAATTCAATCTTGCTGAACCCTGCGAGACCTCTTTGAGGATATATAACATTCAGGGGCAGCTTGTGGAAACCGTTGTTGAGCAATATTTACAGCCGGGACGATACTCTTTCACCTGGGACGCCTCCAATGTCAGTTCCGGGATGTATTTAATGAAATTCAGCGCTGGTAACACGATTACGACTCGGCGTTTATCGTTGCTAAAATAAGGAGTAAACCACTAAAATATCCCGCTTTGACTTGCTTCAGAGCGGGATATAAACTATATTTCTTTATCAAGCTTGCCTTTCTATATTTGGGAGGTTTACCTAATGGAAGGATATGACGGAGCTATGAAACAAAGCAAATTAAATTCCCTTTTAGTGTTCATTATTATGGCGATAGGTGTAATGGTCGTTCTGAGTGTTGTCTCCTGCGATAAACCGACCGATGACGATGATGGCAACGGCGGGACTGAAGAGCCGGAAGATACTGTTTGGGAAGGGGAATGGGCGCTTTTTGACCTGGACCCGACCTGGTCGGTTAAGGGCTGGATCGCTTATGAGCACGACCGGGGAATCGAAAATAATGATCCTGATGTGGATGGTATCTATCTGATTCGCCGGGACGGCAGCGATAAGCATCTGTTTTATGATGATCCGTATGCATCATATCCCGCCTGGTCACCGGATGGGGAGTGGTTGGTTTTCTCCAGCCGAAGATCAATTGTAAAGATGCCTCTATCAGGCGAATATGTCGATACGCTTGTTGACGGTTTTGAATTTGAGTATCCCTGCTGGTCGCCGGATGGAAGATATATCGCCTTCAGTTACCGCTGGTGGTGGGAGATTTATCATGGTATCTGGATAATAACCGCCAATGGCGACAGCCTCTCCAGGCCGATTGAGTTTGGCTTTGATCCCTATTGGCCTCATCCCGATTCGATTATCTATCGTAATCGTGACGGCGTGCATCCGTCGGGGAGTATTTGTATTTCTAATATCTCCGGCGAGTTCGGCAGAGTGATCTTCGAACCGGATACAACCTTCATAACTGATTCGTTAAATTGCGAGATGAATTGGGAAACGCAGAAGATCGTTTTCGGCTGTCAGCGCTCAGACTCCGTGAGCGATACCTGGATTATCGATGCGGACGGAAGCAATCTCAAGCAACTTACCTATGTTTCCGGTTACAATCCCTCATTTTCGCCGGACGGACAATATATAGTTTATAGCGATGCCAGGAAGGGAGAAAACTCCGGTCTGTGGATAATGAATGTCGACGGAAGCGGGAAACGGCAATTAACTTCTAATCCCTGGTAGATAGTTGATTGATAACTTGAACGAGACAGATAAAGAATTGGTGTATTTCGGGCAGCGACGGCGCCGAGAAACGACAGGCGGCAAGCCCGGAGTCAAATTGCATTTATACCGATTATTGGATATTTTCTCAGAATCGGTATTCTACCCGAAATAGAAACTCCCTTCGTGACTCCAGGTTATGTTTTCGCTCGACGTTTTCTTTATATCGTCATCGCTGGAATTGTCATCGTTGAAATTCCAGTAAAACGACCAGTCATTGGAATCACTCGGTTTGATTTTACTTCTGGTATTGTTTTTCTTGGTGGATTTACGAGTGTTTGATGCTGATTTTTTATTGTTGGAGCTGCGTTTGTTAGCCATTGTTCCCCCCTTGTGATTTTTGTCGTCCATACAGCGGAAACGGTCACGATTAAACGTGACTCTCCGAAGGACCAATCCTCGGCTATACAAATATCTTTATAAATCAAATGGGGGAGTTTCCTCCCCCTGATTGTATCTACATCCTACTTGCCGTAGTACGGTGTAGGCTCATCCGGGAAAATGTCTAATGTTCCCTGAAGGATGATGCGGTACTCTCCGGTTTCCTGATTGACGGTGTCAACCTTCACGCGGCAAGTGTAACTGTTATAAAGCACATCGGAAATCTTCCTCTGTAACGAGTACGGCGAAGTGGGAGTAGTTTCTAACCACCTCATGTCTTTCCACCAATTCCTGTGCATGATCACTCCTTAATGAAATACGGTTATTACAATTAGTTCAGCAGATTTGCTGATGACTGTCTGTTAGCTTACTTGGTATAGTCTTCCGGCTGATAATCTTCCCAATCAAGGGTTCCCTGTAATACCACACGGTATTCGCCGGTCTCAGGATTTACGGTATCCACCTTGCAGCGGGTCGAACGGCTGCAGAAAATAAGGTTGGACACTTTGCACTGTAAATTGTACGGAGAGGTCGGAGTCTTTTCGAAATATTTAAAATCTGTGAAATTGAAGCGTGGCATAATGCCTCCTTTTTGTTTTTAGTTTACTCGTTTGCTTCTTGTTTGTTAAAATGACTGTCTACTTAGGTGGATCGACCGGGAACCAGGAATTCCAATCCACTGTGCCCTGGAGCACGATACGATACTCACCGGTTTCGGGATTGACGGTGTCAACCTTGCAGCGAGCATTCCAGCTGTTGTAAATCAATTCTGAGACTTTGTGTCTCAACGCATGCGGAGACGTTGGCGTTTTCTCGAAAGTTTTGAAATCATGCCAATTGAAGCGTGTCATACATCCTCCTTTGAGTTTGTGGTTAAGATATCGCGGTTCCCTCACCGCAATTGTTATCTTTGCTTGTCCATGTGCAACTGTAAACTTTGCGATAGAGTAATCTACTCAAACCACAAGAATCATCTTGAATCCTACTATTCTTAATATTCGGCGAAGAAACATCCTCTTTAATCCGGTTTCTCGATATCCTGTTTACTTCCGCGTTGTTTGGTTTGTCTTTTATTGTAGGCAAAATGTGATCCTGTAACTTTTCATTAATCTGGTTGTTTAACCATTTGTATCGGCGGTACCGTGAATTCCTTTACAATTTTTTCGCAAGATGATCTTGAATTAGTTATTTGCAGACTATCCATGTTTCTTAATCGGATATCGGTGAATTTTCCGAAGAGCTTAATCGGTTTTTTGCCCTCTATTAATTTTTTCATAAACCTCAAACAAAAATTTAGCGCAAAAATGCCCAGCTTTTCGTGGGAGCATTGAATGAACACATCATAACGATGCGGAGGGTCGTAAAATCCGCATGTTATCCCGCTGATACTCTTAAGATTACCGATCGTCCCGATTGTCTCTAATATCATGTGCTCCAAAAGGTGGGGCGTATCATCCGCCGCATTCCCGAGATCAATATTGTCGCCGTGGCTATGAGTTGTGGTATAGCCGCTCCATTCGTCAGCGCAGCATTTATGTTCATCAAATTTCGGAAAAACCTTTCTAATGCTCTCCAGCACATGACCCATCTGATCAATCCTCAAGTTGTCAGTAGTTTCCAGGTCTACTGTGAACTTCAAAAAATCGCTATCCTTTGAAAAACGGCTGTGTAAGTTGGATATCTGGGGAAACTTTCCGAATTCTATAGATATTAGTTTCATATAGAGTTATCTTTGTACGTGAGGTTCTTTTTCACAATAGTATCGGCAGTGCGAAAGGCGGCTTTATCGGCAGGGTATAGATTTTTTGCGCAAATCTTTGACACCGGAGGAGCCGCATTTTACAAAAATACCTGTTCCATAAGAATTTCAATTTAATGCTTGACACAGCCGATCCTAAATTATTATATTTTGTATACTAATCATTCTTGTTATAATCATTATTTCAAACTGAGAATCTGGATCATTTAAATGATGAGGAATCATAATAACAACATACGTCCTGATGAAAAAAACTCAGGTAATACTCCGTTGGCGGATTGCCAATCAACCTGTTGTCAATCTGTGGATATGGCTGATTCGGATTTATCCACCGCCTATCATGGAGATGATTATTACCTGAGGATTATAGATGCGATTCGCCGGATTATGCGGGCGGCGGATGTTTATTCGCGGCGATTGAAGAATGAATATGAGATTACATCGCCGCAGTTGGCAACGCTCTTTGCAATACAACGACTGGAACCTGCAGCCGTGGGAGCGGTTGCCCGGGAAATACACATAAGTCCCAGTACTTTGGTCGGTATTTTGGATAGGCTTGATGCCAAAGAGTTGATTGTGAGGCACCGGAGTTTAAGGGACCGAAGGCTTGTACAGATTTCATTGACTGATCATGGCAGGAGTTTCATAAGCAAAGCTCCGCTTCCTTTTCAACAAGCGCTCAACGCAGCGCTCCAGAAGTTATCGGATACTGAGAAATCGACAATTACTGAGTCGCTGGAGTATATCGTGAAAATGATGGAGGTCGATGACTGTAGATTATACAAAAACACGGAGAGCATAACTGATTCATAGCAATAAGCGGCGAACCCCGGAACCAGTTAGAAATATAGTAGTTTTATAAATAGATTTAAAAACGGTTAACATGAATTGTAGAACCGTAACATCTAAAAAGAGGAAAGGATAGGAAATTGGGTTATTCACACGAAAATGAAGCAAAAGCCAATTTCAACGATGTTTATACTGCGCCAACACCACATGCATATATTGCCAAAATGGCACGACATAATTACCAGATTGGCGAACAAGCGCGCCCTTATTGTATTGCGGCGGCGGAGTTACTAAGGAAAAACAACGGGGAAATCTGGCCCGTACAAATGCTGGATGTCGGTTGCTCCTATGGCATCGGCTCTGCTTTCGTCAGGTATGGTTGCTCATTTGAGGAGATCATTGGATTTTTTGCTTCCCGCGCTCCGGAGGATTACGCCTCCTGTTGTGAGGTGACTCGAATGTGGTTGAATGTTACCTCGCCGATTTGTAATATTCGCAGCGTAGGTTTGGACAATTCCGAGGAGGCGATTAAATTCGCCTTAGGCTCAGGGCTGCTTGATGGCGGTATTGCAAGGGATTTTGAGAAATCGGAAGTCGTACCGACCCAGGAAGAACAAGGCTGGATACGCAGCTGTAATCTTTTGGTCAGTACCGGCGCTATCGGTTATGTAACCGAAAAAACGCTTAACAAGATTCTCCCATTTTTTGGTAAGGATCATCCGTCCGATTTCGGCCCATTGGCTGTTATAACCATTCTCCGCATATTCGATTCGCAGCCGATTATTGACTGTTTCAAGCGTTTCGGTTTCGATTTTCAGCGAGTGGAAGGCATAAGGCTTCCTCAAAGGGACTTCGTTGACGAGGTTGAGAGAGCTAAGGTGTTGGACATCCTGAGGGACAAGGGCATTGATGCAGCCGAATTCGAAGAAACAGGCACTCATTATGCCGATCTATATGTTGCGGCGCCAGCCGAACAAATAGATTTTCTGATTAAAGAGATGCGATTGGTCAGGGAACAGTTTCCGCCCAAGAAAATCGCTCAGCCGGTCCTGGGGTGATCCCTTTGATTCGCAGCAGATGATTGTTTTTGAAAACGTCTATAAATCGTTTGATAACGGGGAGAGCTTCGCAGTTGACAATGTTTCCTTTGAAGTGCGAGAAGGGGAAACATTGGTACTGCTCGGTTCTTCTGGCTGCGGTAAAACCACCATTTTAAAACTGACCAACCGACTGCTGGAACCTTCTTCGGGTACTATCGAAGTGGACGGCGAGGATATTTCCACGCAGGACCCCATATTTCTCAGGCGCAAGATCGGATATGTTTTTCAAGGGATCGGGCTTTTTCCACATGTTACAATCGAAGAAAATGTAGCTATGGTTCTTCGTCTTCTCGGACGGAGCAAAAAAGAGAGAAGGGAAAAGGCGCATCAGCTTCTTGAGCTGATTGGACTTGATCCATCGACTTATGCTAACCGTTACCCCGCGGCCCTTTCCGGCGGACAGCAGCAAAGAGTGGGGGTGGGAAGGGCTCTGGCAGCTGATCCCTCATATCTTCTGATGGATGAACCTTTCGGAGCGCTGGATGCATTGACCAGGGACACATTGCAGCAAGAGCTTCTATCCCTGAAGGAGAAACTGAGTAAAACGATCGTGTTCGTTACGCATGATATTTTTGAGGCTCTTACGCTTGGGGATAGAATTGCGGTTTTGCACGATGGCAATCTGGAGCAAGTCGGAACGGCCGAAGAAATAGTGAAAAAACCGGGTACGGATTTCGTCCGCCAGCTTTTCGAAAAGCCCGCCAAGCAGCTTCGGCTATACGGAGATATAACCTGATGTTCGGCGGCTTCTTGAGCGACGTAGTCGGCAGTCGCATTCCGGAACTATTGCTTAGAACCGGAGAGCATGTAATCCTGACAGGAATATCCACCGGTATCGCGATAATCCTCGGTGTTCCTCTCGGCATTCTCGCGGTTAGAATAAGATGGCTTCGCGGAATATTAACGGGGGCCGTGGGAATATTACAGACGATACCGAGTCTGGCGATGCTGGCGATTCTGCTGGCATTATTACAGAAGATCGGCGCGCTTCCCGCAATTATCGCCCTGGTGATGTATGCGCTGCTGCCGATCGTTCGCAACACACTCGCAGGCATCGAGGGAGTTTCGCCATCGGTGATCGAGGCGGCGCGGGGAATAGGTATGACTCCGCAGCAAAGACTTACACTGGTTGAAATCCCGCTGGCGCTTCCGGTGATAGTTGCCGGAATAAGGACCGCCGCAGTGGTGGGAGTCGGCATAGCAACTTTGTCAGCTTTCATCGGCGCCGGTGGTTTGGGCCAGTTTATTAACCGGGGATTGGCATTATCGAATACGAACTTAATCCTGCTGGGAGCGATTCCCGCCGCTATACTTGCTCTTTTGGTGGATGGAGCGATTGCGGTCAGTCAGTGGGGAATTGAGTACAAGAAAATCGGGGATTCATCCGGGACAGTTTTCAAGCGTATTATCAGGATATTGGCGATAATGGCGCCTTTATTCATTGTTATCGCAGGTCTGGCATCATATTATTCCCAGAGAGATATGCCATTATCCTCTGTTTTCAAGTCCGATTCGGCAGCATCCGGCATAGTTACAATCGCAACCAAGAATTTCACGGAGCAATTTATCCTCGGCGAGTTGATAGCTCAGATAATCGAGGATAAGACTAATATCGTCGTGGATAAGAAATTCAATCTGGGGGGAACCATGATATGTCATGGAGCTCTAATTAGTAACGAAATCGATCTTTACCCCGAATATACCGGTACCGCCCTTACCGCAATATTAAACAAAGAAGTCCTCGCAAATCCCGAGGAAGCATTCGAATTGATAAAAAAGGGTTATAAGAAACGTTTCGAAGCCGTTTGGCTGCCGCCCTTCGGTTTCAATAACACCTATACTATAACCGTTCGCGCAGACGACGCCAAAGAATACGATCTGTCTTCAATATCTGATTTAGCTTCAGTAGCCGGGAATCTAAAAGCGGGATTTACCGCCGAGTTTGTTGAACGACCGGATGGATTCCCCGGACTTCGTAAAGAATACGGTTTGGAATTCGCCCGGGTTATAGATCTGGATCCTTCCATAATGTACCAGGCGATCTCCAATGGGGAAGTAGATGTTATTTGTGCCTTTGCCACCGACGGTAGAATCGCCGCTTACAATTTACAGCCTTTGGAGGACGATAGCAGCTTTTTCCCCGCTTATTATGCGGCGCCGGTTGTCCGCAGCGAAGTACTGGAATCATATCCCGAGTTGGAATCGGCTCTAAAGGTCTTGTCGGGAGTCCTGGATGATAAGACCATGCAGAGGCTGAACTACCAAGTAGATGAAGAAAAACAGCAGCCGTCTTTGGTTGCCCGTGAGTTCCTGAAAGAAAGAGAACT
>CAZLVS010000035.1:0-40198 GCA_964563085.1 uncultured Ignavibacteria bacterium
GGCTATACTGCATGACCTGCCTGTACAGTCCTGGAATGGAATTGGGTGACTGGTACTACATAAAGGATCCCACACATGTATTCCTGTATCAGCCGGCAACCCTGGAATGGATAAGGCGGAATCATGGGTTTTCTTCCTGCATCATACAAGGCAGACTGGTCACCCTAACGAGTCCGCCGGAAATCCGGGCAGACGCGGCTTCCAGCGCACGGGGGGCCTGATGATTATGCCATTGCGCCAGGCAGAAATGTTGGAACGAGCCCAGGGCTGCCTCCTCGGACAGCTCGCCGGCGATGCGCTGGGAAGCCTGGTGAGTTTCAGACGCCCAGTGCGCACTACAGGAGAGGCGGATGTGGCTCATTGCTGTAATTGGAATAGCGGTTGGCCTGGCAATGGATGCCGCAGCCGTCGGCGTCTCAGCCGGCATCGCCACGGGAGCGGGAAACCCACCATGATCGTTCACGGAATCATGACAAAATGGTTACACTACAAAAAGAAGAAACGCAAATCCCTGCTTGGGGAGTTGTTCGATTTCTATAGTTCGAAACCATGAGTGAAAAAAAAGACAGACCGGTCAACTGGTACCAGCTTGATCCGGCCGAGGTTTCAGAAAAACTGCAATCGTCCGAAGCGGGCCTTGCTTCTGCTGAAGCGCGTCGCCGTTATGAGCAGTATGGTCCCAACAAACTGATCGAAAAACAAGGTAAATCACTGTGGATGATGTTCCTTGATCAGTTCAAAGACTTTATGATTCTCGTCTTGATCGCCGCCGCAATTGTGGCGGGCGTGATCGGCGAGCCTGCAGATAGTATCGCCATTGCCGTGATCGTAATACTGAACGCCGTACTGGGATTTGTTCAGGAATACCGCGCCGAAAAAGCCATGGCAGCATTGAAAAAGCTGGCAGCCTCTTCAGCCGTCGTCATAAGGGATGGGCAGGCCGCATCGATTCCCGCGGAACAGTTGGTTCCGGGTGACCTCGTGGTGCTGGAGGCGGGCAACGTGGTTCCGGCCGATCTTCGACTGATCGAAGCGGTACAGCTGCGAATCCAGGAAGCGGCCCTGACCGGCGAATCCGTGCCCGTGGAAAAGGACAATGCTGCGATACCGGCGGCCGACCTGTCCATCGGCGACCGGAAAAGCATGGGCTACAAAGGCACCTTGGTGACTTACGGCAGGGGGCGAGGCCTGGTGACCGATACCGGGATGAATACCGAACTGGGACGGATCGCCGGTCTTCTCCAGGGGCAGGATGAAGGACGAACACCGTTGCAGAAACGGCTGACCGCCTTCGGGCAGAAACTCGCCTACGCCGTGTTGGCTATATGCGTCATCGTTTTTATCGCCGGGCTTCTCAGGGGGGAACCGCCGCTGCTAATGCTGCTGACCGCAATCTCACTGGCGGTGGCGGCAATTCCGGAGGCTCTACCGGCTGTCATTACCATCTCGCTGGCGCTGGGCGCCAAGAAGCTGGTCAAACAGCAGGCATTGGTTCGAAAACTGCCCGCAGTGGAAACCCTCGGGTCGGTGACCTATATTTGCTCAGACAAGACCGGCACATTGACGTTGAATCGCATGATCGTGGAAGAGGTCTATGTGCACGGCCGACTGCATCAGGCTAAGGAACTCTCGCCTACGGTTCGGGATGCCGGCGAAGTCGGATCTCCGTCCGGCGGGAATCCCGTGAACCTGTTGTTCAGCGCCATGGCCCTTTGTAACGACACCCGTCGAGACGCTTCGGGCGCGCTCATCGGCGATCCCACCGAAACGGCTCTCTTCGATCTGGCGCACTCGAAAGGGTACGACCGGGAGCGGCTGGATGAACGGTATCCCAGGGAGGCGGAAATTACCTTTGATTCGGACCGCAAACTCATGACAACTTTTCATCCTTGGGAAAACGGCCGGCTCGTTTCCTTTACAAAGGGGGCTGTTGAAGAAATCCTGGAGCGCTGTGAAACGGCTTTCGGCAACAGCGGACAGGAGGAGGTCGACTGCGATAATATCCTCGAAACGGCTGAAAAGATCGCCGGTAATGGTCTGAGAACTCTGGGCTTTGCCATGCGTGTATGGGACGCCGTTCCCGATCCCCTGACTTCGGAACAAGCGGAAAAAGACATGGTTTTCATCGGCATGGTCGGCATGATGGACCCGCCCCGTCCCGAAGCGGAAGAGGCGGTGGCTATGTGCCGATCGGCGGGCATCAGGCCGGTGATGATCACCGGAGACCATCCATTGACCGCCTCAATTATCGCGAAACGGGTCGGCATCATCCGCTCCGTGGAAAAGTCCGTCATGACCGGAAAGGAACTTGCTCAGCTTCCGCTGGACGCGTTCGAAGACCGGGTGGAGCAGGTAGGGGTCTACGCCCGGGTCGCACCGGAGCAGAAGCTGAAGATTGTCAAAGCATTGCAGGATAAAGGGCATTTCGTCGCCATGACCGGTGACGGGGTCAATGATGCGCCGGCGCTGAAACGGGCCGATATCGGGGTGGCCATGGGCATTACCGGTACCGATGTGTCCAAGGAAGCCTCCCACATGATTTTGCTGGATGATAATTTCGCCACCATCGTCAAAGCCGTTCGGGAAGGGCGACGCATTTTCGACAACATCCGCAAATTCATCAAATACACCATGACCAGCAATTCAGGCGAGATTTTCACGATTTTCCTGGCCCCTTTTCTCGGCCTGCCCATTCCCCTGTTGCCGATCCACATTCTGTGGATCAACCTGGTCACCGACGGAGTGCCCGGTCTGGCTCTGACCGCCGAACCGGGCGAACGGGACATCATGAGCCGCCCTCCAAGGAACCCGAAGGAAAGTATTTTCGCCAAAGGCCTCGGCACTCACATCATTTGGGTCGGGCTGCTCATGGGCGCGGTTCCCATCATCACCCAGGCGTTGTTCATAAACAGTAGTCAAACCCACTGGCAAACCATGGTGTTTACCGTTCTATGCCTGAGTCAAATGGGACATGTGTTAGCCGTTCGTTCCGAACGGGACTCTTTTTTCAAACAGGGCGCCCTATCGAACAAACCCCTCCTGGGAGCCGTCTTGCTGACATTCGCCCTTCAGATGGCGACGATTTATGTCCCGGTTCTCAATCCTATCTTCAAGACCGTTCCACTCACCGCCAGCGAGCTTTTCGTAGCCATTCTCATGTCGACTGTCGTATTTATTGCGGTGGAGATTGAAAAGGCGGTAAAAAGGTCGAAAAGCAGTCATCTGGAAGGCTGACTGATAAATCGGGGGAAGTGGAATTGATCTCACCTCCGTCCTATCAAAGGCGGTCTGAACTTCGGACTCCCGTTGATATTGAACGTATTCGGTTAACTGCGATAGAAAGACGACGGTTATAAGGAGGGTTGCACACGGGGGAGGCGCTATGCTTCTGCCCTTCAATAAATACGACCTGGTCTATTTAAGCAGGTTCATCTTATTGGTGACGATCATTCCGTTAGTCTGAAGTTTATAGAAATAGACTCCGCTGGAATAATTTGAAGCATCCCAATCTACTGCATGTTCGCCGCTGTTTTTGCAGCCTTCGTAAAGTGTTTCTACTAACTGCCCGGCAAGGTTGTAAACTTTTAAGCTTGCATAAACCGGTTTCTGTATGGAGAATTTTATAGTGGTTTGTGCATTGAATGGATTAGGATAATTGCTGAGGGTAATGGAATGTAATGGAATATCGCTTATGTCGGTTATTGCGGCATCTGTCCACCCCTCCAGTAGCCATTCACTGACGCCGGAGGCTGCAATCTCATCCGTTACCGTGAATTCAAAATAAGCGGAATCCAGTATTACAGTGGGATAATCGCCCATGCAGGCGATATAGGTATAATCGCCGGCAGGAGCATAAATCGGAACATTCTGGATAGCATTGCTAAATGTTCTGGTTTGTTGCGGCTCGAAGTAGAAGTTGCTGCGAACAACCAGAGGACCATAGCAGGATTGATCGGGCAACCTTAATCCTATCCAGCCGTCCAGATACTGTCCGAAATTCTCGTTGTTGCTTACTATAGCATTGAATTCAAACGAACCGCCGGGGGGCGCCACGATCGGCGGATCTACCGGCTCCATCGCAAGCTGCATATCGGGAAGCGCTCCGGTTACAACGATATCCTCGGTATTGCCGAAAATACCCCATCCAGATTCGTTATAACCTCTTACCCGGTAATTATGAGTCCCGGGCAGCTTACCTACGATATCGTAGCTTTCGCCGCTTAGCTCACCATTGACAGTTATTACCGTATCGTACCTTCGCACGGGGCTTACATCATCAATATAGAAGCCTTCGTAATGAGCATAGACGTCGGTGTCGTAACGGAAACGTAAGTAAATCTGCTCCCCGATATAGTCATCCAGCGGGTACGATTTCTCGAGCCATCCCCAGGAGTAACCGGTCAATGTATCCAGGGCGGTGAAATTGTATCCATCCGTCGATATTTCCACAAAAGCATAGTCATATTCGTACTCGATATCGTAAAACGTGGAGAATGTCAGGTCGGTCGGTTCGGTCACCGGGTACGGCGTAATACTGGTCATGGTGGAATGATAATAGTTGGCATCGCCGGAGTAGAAACTATGCTCCCCGTTGAAGCTTCGTGAGTCGGTAACGTAAAAGCCCTCCATCAGCCAGTTTGTTTCCCCCTCCTCAGCTCCGTCGGTAATATCCTCCGCTCCATAGACTTCCTGCAGCTGATACTTGATAGGGACTGAATCGCCTTGAATAACATCCCAATTTACCGTGAAATTCCCGTCATCATCGGTTGTCATCTCATCGATCTGAGGAGCGATAGGCGGAATCAGTCGCCAGGGGTTATCCGCAATTTGTGAGAAGAAAATATTGACCTGCCGATGGGTTTCAACCAGCATCGGAATCGAGTCCGGCTCAGGCCAGAAATCATCCCCAACCTCAACGATATAGCCGAATATCATATTTTTTGTATCCCGCTCGCCGTAGGAATAATCGACCGCATCGCCATTGGTATTATAGAGATTCTGCCAGTTGGTTCCGGGCTTGTAATGATTGAAAGTCACCGCCGAATCAGCGATCGCCCGTATAATCTGTAAATCATCGGGGTAATAATCCTCGTACCCCCAGGCATAGAGAAAAAGCCCACCGAAGCTATGATAATGCAAAGCGACCTGGAAAAAATGCTCTTCGCACAACTGCATAATAGCCTGGTTTTCCGGCTCGGAACCGGCATACGGTCCGCGGTAGATCTCAGTCCAGGGATCCGGCGATGAGCCGTAATCATCCCATCCCCAGTTATATGTGAAATTTCGGTTGTTATCGACTCCGTAAGAACCGTTCCCGTTATCCCGGCGACTTTTTCGCCACCAGCCTCCGCCGTTGGGATGTGTCGTCTCATTATAAACATACCCGTCGGGATTGACCACCGGCATAATCCACACCTGGCGGTTTTCCACGATATCGGTTGCGACCGGATCAGACCCACTGGCGGAACACAGCCATTCCGCGAAATCGATACAGATCGCTCCGCCGATCGGTTCCCGGGCATGAATAAGACCGTTTATAAAAACTTCAGGTTCATCCTCCTCAATATAAACATTGTCCGATATTTTAATCGCATAAAGGGTTCTCCCCTGTTCGGTCAGTCCCAGGGAATCGACCTTGAGGATATCGGGGTACTGGTTCTCCAGCGAGTCTATTTTCGCTTCATACTCTGAGAACGTAAGGAATCCCCCCATACTCTTGCCGTCGAACCGCTCCGCATAATACTTTTCCAGATCGGGTATCACAATAGTGAACTTAAATCCGGCTTTCCGCATTATCTCAGCATCATAGCTGGACAGCCCCGCTTCAATAAATCGTTCATCGTAATTAATATCCACCGCCTCGACATCGATGCCGCTGGAGAGTATCTGCTTCACCTCCGCCTTGTCGGAGAAATCGATCCGAAACAGCTGATATTTTTCTGATAGAGCCTGATCAGATAAGATTATGGCAAAAATACCAATTATAAATAATGTAACAGTCAGTTTTTTACGCATAGTAATATTATAATAGATTTTTATGAGAATCAAAGTGGGAAATGCGGTGTGGGAAGGATTAGAGACTGATGATTGGTTAATAGTTCACATAACCACGCGCTTTATCCCTATAATAACTTGGAGGCTTTTGTGCTATCTTTTTCTCCTCTCCCATGAATGATCCGGAATAGACAATGCCGGGTGAGGTTCCCAAATAGAGACATGTTTCTTCATATCATTAGAATATCCACTGTGGTTCCGAAGTTACTGTATGTTATGAAAGGAATTTAAACGGCATCTTTTATTGTGTCTCCACCTTGAAGATATTGTATTTGAAAAGGAAAGTTGTCTGTCGAGGGGAATTTTTTGAAATCGGATTGGGAATGAAAACGGGCTGATCCCGGTTTTTTGGGTCAGCCCGTAGTTTTTGCTGCAAGATGGGCATGCCTAACAGTACTATTTAAACTGTCGGGTGAGGACACCCGACAGGAACATAAGTAGTTCTGCAATATGCCTGTCTCCACTGCGTGGAGCTAAGCATGCCGCTCTCAAAACCTACTTCAGCAAGGTCATCCGCTTGGTGAGGACAGTCTCGCCGGCGGTTAACTTGTAGAAGTATACGCCGGAAGCCTGCTCGGAAGCATCCCAGCTTACGCGATGGCGTCCTGCGCCGTTATGCTCATTAACCAGCGTAACCACTTTCTGACCACTCAGATTGTAAACTTCGAGATTCACAAATCCGGCTTCGGGCAGTTCGTAAGTTATGGTCGTGGCAGCATTGAACGGATTCGGATAGGCTTCCATTAACGCATAGTCGGTGGGAACCTCATCGCTGAAGAATTCGCCCTCGAGCCACCAGTCATCCGCGCCGTTAGTATTGCGCGCGCCCACTATGGTGAACGGGAATGCCGCTTCATCACAGATCACATTGGGACGATCTCCGCAATATGCTGCGTAGTCATACGTACCCGGCTGAGCGTATCCCGGTACATTCTGCCAGGAGTGTGCGCTCAGGTACTGACCGGGAGCGAGCGATATGTTGTTAAAGGCGAACTGCTGATACAGGTTGCCCATGTAGATAACACCGCCCCATACATCGGTGACTATCGGAGCCATAGTCGGATTACCGATTATGCCGGTGAAGCCGAATCGACCGCCCGGCTCGACGATAACAGGATCGTCATCGGGAACCATATCCACATCACAGCACGGCACATCCTCAGTCAGCGAGAACTGCACAAAGTCGATTGCGTCAGCCTGACTTTCGGGAGCCATAACATTGTATCTTAGTACAATACTCATATCGGGAGGGAATTCGCCCAATTCCAATAGGATCTCCTCGCCGGGACCTACCGTGATATGCTCGCCGCCCGGAACCGGAACCATCATCTGGTTCAGCTCTTGATTGCGCATATTGAGTTCGGCAAGCGGGAACGGATCCGGAGTAGGTACGAAATGTACATCGAAAATATCTATCGGCAACTGCCCCGGTCCCTGTTCGGGATCGAAAATGTTGTCGAAACGAATGAGCACAAAACCCTGCTCGTATGTCCAACCGCTGGTAGTGTTATAGACCACGCTGCCGGGAATGCGCTGGCCGGTTTCGTCGGTCCAGTACATATCCTTTACGGAACTGGAATGATCCGAAGTTGACCAACCGATATGAATCAGCTGGCCGGTGTCGATGCGATCGTTATCGTTGTCATTAAAGTTCTGCCAGTGCAGTTTGGTGTTTGCCCCGTCAGGACCATGCGCAAAGGAATTAAAGCGTCCGTCCGAGTAACCATCGTAATGATTTACGACAGTTTCCGAGCCGGACAGTATCACCGCTATATCATCGGCGACCGGTCCTTTGTTAACAAGGTCCTTGTTTACGTCGTAAGCAAAAGCAGTACCGGCAAAAAGCAGCGCCATTAAGGCTATTGTGATCGTTAATTTGTTAAACATTTCTTTCTCCTTTTCGTTAAATAAATGAGTTTTGGTTTTTGGTTTTAGTAATCAGTAATTGGCATATCTGTCTGTTTTAAAGTCCATCTCGAAATCGTGATTGCGGAGGACTTCTCGAGAGCAGCAAACTAACCGGTACGATTAGCTTTCTTTTGGTTCCGTGTTTTTGATTTCCTCTGTCCATGTGACCTCTGAGTTGAAGAATTTTTCTTGACTGCCTTGGTATGATATCCCTGAATTCGGAGAATTCTTACACGGAAATTTGAAATTTTTTTTCGCAGGGAGAATTGAGAAATTCTGGATATATGTCCGAGTAAAATATGCTAATCTATAAGCGCTTGCTTTTCCCAAAAAATCCTTATTACTTTATACCGGTTTGTAAGTGGATTTTACATTTGCCCTTTAGCCGACCGCATTGACCAGTTCTGTTAATAAGAGATGAATCGAAGAATATTAGTACGTATCCTTATCCTCTCAATAGCATTAGTATTCCAGTCGTTTGTGATCATACTCTCGGATGCTGTATCCAATTTGGATAAAGATACGAAAGTAATCGCTGATCTTCTCGATCAGGCTACCGCCTGCTTTTACGCCGGTCAATTCGACAGCGTTATTAATTTATCGAGTAAGGCTATTGAAAAATCCAAATCCGAATGGGAATCGCCAAATAGTACAATGTTGAAGGCTTATAGTTTACTCGGCGCCAGCTACCTTTATAAAGGTGATAATGTAAATGCTGAACACTATCTCAACCTGAACTTGGAAACCGGACTAAAACTGTATGGCTCAGAGGATCCCAGGCTGGTCGGTCCGCTCAACAACTTGGCGGCTTTGTATAGAAATCAAGGAAGGTTTATGCAGGCAAAGGAATTATACAATCACGCACTATCGATTATCGAAAAGCAGCCTGCTGAAAAGCAAACGTATATAGCAGCCTGCCTGAGTAACCTGGCATCGGTTCACAGGAATTTGGGGGAATTGAGTCAGGCAGAAACCCTTTATACAAGAGCGCTGGAAATCGTATCGGAAGATCCGGAAGCCAAGAGTTCGGATAGAGTGTCGATTATTAACAACTTAGGCAGCATTGCAAAGACGCTCGACGATTATGAGAGAGCTGAATCCTATTACCGAAAGGCGCTGGAAATTTGCGAAAAAGAGATGGGAAACAAGCGGCAGATTATCGCCCTGATATATAGCAACCTCGGCGAGGTGTTATATTTCGGGAATAAATACAAGGATGCGGAACGTTCATTTCAAAAGGCGTTATCGATTCGAGAAGAACTGCTGGGAGAGAAGCACCCGGATGTGGCGCTTTGTCACGATAAACTGGCGGAAATATTCGTTGCAGCCGGAAGATACCCCAGAGCGCTGGATCATTTCATAATGTCGCAGAAATCCAAAGAAAACTTTATTAACTACGTGTTTACGTATGCATCGGAGGAGCAAAAACTTAGGTACGTAGAGAACTACCCTTATATTAATGATGCTTTATTATCATTTGCTCAGATAGACAGGTCATACCAGGTAAAAGCGCTGGCATTGGAGATGCTTTTCGAAGGTAAGGGCTTGGTTTTGGAAGCGTCTCTATCCACCAGAAAAGCCGCGTACTTCACTTCTGATAAATCATCATTGATTAAGCTGGAGCATCTCAGGCAATTGGGCGAGAATATAGCTGATTTAATATTGAGCGGCTCGGCAACAATGCAATCAGACAGGTACAGAGACTCCCTTGAAATCCTAACTCATCTTAAGGAAAGAGAGGAAGCTGAATTAGGTTTGGAGGTTTCGCAATTTTCTGATTTCACGGCATTGCGCGGGACGAGGATTGACGATGCTGCCAGAGCTCTACCCGAAAATTCGGTTCTCTGGGAAATTGTAAAATATCATCCGGTCGATTTCTCCGACTATTCCGAGAGGAATGAAGGTGATTCCGCCAGATATCTGCTCTTTCAATTGTCGCCCGCGCGGGAGATAGCGATCTTTGATCTTGGTGATGCCAGGAGGATAGAGCATTTAATAGCTGCTTATCAGCAAGAACTCCTGAGTACGCAGCATACCATAATAAAGCATTCCGAATCGGAAGCAATCCAACGACTTAACGATATAACGGATAGACTCTATAAGCTCCTCTTCGCTCCTATTGAATCAACATTGAATAACATAAATCGAATATTTATCAGTCCTGATGCAGCCTTGAATCTAATTCCTTATCAAATCTTAACAACTCCTGATAATAAGTATATTATAGAAAAATATGAAATCGATTATCTACTCTCGGGTCGCGATATGTTAGAGTTCGGTCGGGACAAAGCTGTTTCCGGCAACCAGGCGGTTTTAATTGCTGATCCTGATTTTGATGCGGAACTGGCAGCATCGGAAAAACGAGATAAATCAAGCATGGAAAATAAAGGCGTCCTTCTGTTAAACAAGCACAACCATCAGCCGTTGGCAGGAACCTGCCTGCAAAAACCGTTTGGTAGAGTATTTTCGACGTATAGGGAATGCCAATCTGTTGAAGAGATATTCTTAGAGTCCGGCGCCTTCAATCCGATGCTTTACCGAGGAGCCGAAGCATCGGAGGGAATCCTGAGAAACTTCTCCGAGCCGCCGGCAGTGCTGCATATTGCAACGCACGCATACTTTTGCACTAATGCCGCCAATAAACAGGAATTAGCGATGCGTGAGAATCCGCTGATATATTCCGGATTGCTTTTCAGGGGAGCTAACCGCTCAATAATGCAGACTGCTGATTCCAATAGTCAGAGAAGACCGGTATCGGAAGATGGGATATTGACATCGCTGGAAGTGTCAGGATTAAATTTGATGGGAACCGAGCTGGTTGTTTTAAGCGCATGTCAAACCGGGCTTGGCAAAGTCGTAGGCGGCGAAGGCGTATTCGGCTTTAGAAGAGCTTTCCAGCATACCGGCGTTAATTCGCTCATCATGAGTATGTGGGATATTCCCGACCATGAGACCGTAAACTTAATAGAGAAATTTTATCAATTTTGGATTTCCGGGGATACGAAAGCAAACGCATTGCGAAAAGCGTCCCTGGAAATGCTAAATAATGGAAGAAGGAACAATGCAAACAGGCATCCGTTATTCTGGGGGGGCTTTATTTTAATCGGAAATCCTAAATGAAGAGCTAACGCCATGAATAATCTATCCTTACCTCAAATTCTAAGGTTTATACTTTGAACTTAAGCCGGCTTTGCACAAATGCGCAAAAGGGCGACAAAAAGGCGGAAAACGAGCTTTTTACAATATTATTTGAAAGATTCCTGCCGATTGCGGGATATAGAATTAGAAACAGACAAGATGCTGAAGAAGTCTGCCAGATAGCATTGGAAACCATTCTGGCGAAATACAAGGTGATAGAATTCGACGAGGGCTTCGCATCCTGGGCTGTCAAAGTGTTGGATTTTAAGATAAGAAAATATTTCGACAAACGAAAACACCCCTTACAGGATACTGCCGAGATGGAGGGTATAGAGCAAAATCAAGCCGGATTGGTAGAACAACCGGATTTTAAATTACGAGATAAGTTGTTGGATTGCCTTAAGAAAATAGGCAAGCGCAACAATCGGTACGCCAGAATTATTGTCATGCAATTCCATGGTTATAAAATCGATGAGATATGTGAGAAGCTGAATACAACGCCGAATAATGTCTACGTGCTGTTATCAAGAAGCAGATCATTACTAAAACATTGCCTTGAAACAGGGGATACCAATGAACCAGGAGAATAAAAGGGAATATTGCGATAAGGTGTTACATGCCTATGAATTAGGCATACTATCCGATGAAGAACGTCGGCGATTCGAAAGTCATTACCTGGAGTGTGACTACTGCTATGAAAGGGTAAAGGAATTTGAGTCGGTCGCCCGGCTTCTAAGAGAGGACAAAGCCGTCTACGAAACCGCTAAATCAATAGCTTCTGAAACCGAAACTGCCTCAGGATTCATGCGAATACTCTACAAATTCTGGGGTGATTCAAGAAAAAGAGCTGCATTTGCGCCCCTGGCAGCCGCCGCTATGATTGTTCTATTTATAGTTCCAGCTTATTTTATCTTTATGGGAGGTCAGCAGGAACAGGTCATCAACTTGTGGGGAAGCAGAAGCGAAATTGATACCGTCTTTAATGTTGATCCGGGAGAGGATGTAGTAGTAGAATTCAGGTATAGTGATTTTACTCCCGGAGAAGAATATATCGTTGAAGTAAAACCTTATCTTCAGGAACCGGTTTACACCGATTCTAATTTCACAACGTTCAACCCTGACCAGATAGGTCAAATCACTTTATCGCCCAACATTTTCGAAGATGGCTTTTACAAATTACTGCTATCTTCCGGCGATGGCGAACCTCTGATGGAAGTAGTCTTCGAAGTAGATAAAGCCAACTCCGATAATTAGTTTATCCGAATAGTAATCCAAACAAAAAAACTACTACCCCCGACAGGACTCGAACCTGTGCACCCGGCTCCGGAGGCCGGCGCTCTATCCACCTGAGCTACGGGGGCATAATTACCATATAATGGAATCTTATTGAGAATTTGTCAAGGAAATTGATTTTCGCTTAAAGTAAAGCAAAAGGGAAATCGGTCATACCCTCCGGCGGTCAGCCCTGTGGGCTGACGCAGTTATCCCGTTCCCGATACAATCGGGAGAGCGCTGACCGGCGGTGGGTGATAAAGCAAGGTCGGGTTTCTCCATTCGGCTATCGCCGAATTCCGGAACCCGACCTTGCATGACAACAGAAACAGATTGCTTCGCTTCGCTCGCAATGACGGGTGCGGCGACCCGACAGCGCATTGAATGTACCTGCCGATACGCGGCAGACGGAGACGTCCGCCGCGCACAAACATGGAGCCGGATTGCTTCGCTTCGCTCGCAATGACGGGTGCGGCGACCCGACAGCACATTGAATGTACCTGCCGATACGCGGCAGACGGAGACGTCCGCCGCGCACAAACATGGAGCCGGATTGCTTCGCTTCGCTCGCAATGACGAGTGCGGCGACCCGACAGCGCAGGGTTTATTTCAGCAATGTCATCCGCTTCGTGAATACGTTCTCACCGGCGACCAGCTTATAGAAATATACGCCGCTGGAATAGTTGGAGGCATCCCAATCGATCGTGTAAACACCCGCTTGTTTCTTCTCATCAACAAGGGTCTCAACTCTCTGTCCCATCAAGTTATAGACTTCGAGTGTAACCGATGCCCTTTCCGACAATGAAAAGCCGATCCTGGTTACAGCATTGAACGGATTAGGATAACTCTCGTGCAGTTCGGTTCTGAGAGGCAGCGTTTCCTGCTGGTCATTATCAAACCATCCCTCTAATTCCCAGTCGTCGGCAACTCCGCTGGTTGTGTGTACTACTGTGAAATCGAAACAGAACTGATCGACTGTTACATCGGGGAAGTCACCGCAATGCGAACAATAATTATACACACCTTCGGGAGCGAACATCGGAACATGCTGTACTATTCCCGGCTGAGTAAGAGTCTGGTTAGGTGAAAGCGGAACGTTGTTGATTCTGAATACCGGACCGTACTCACCGTAGTCAGGCACATCCAGCATAATCCAAACATCAGCGGACTGAGGCGAATCGGTATTATTGGTCAGGATACCGGTGAATGTAAACGATCCGCCCCTGGGAACAACGATAGGCGGATTATCGGGAACCATGCTGATAGACAGGTCTCCGAGAGGTTCACAGTCGAACATAACAACTTCGAAAGCATCGATACCAGCTTCAACGATAGAACCTTCATTTAGATCCGATGCTTCAAAACGCACCTTTACCTGATCGTTAGGCGTTACGAAATCTCCAACCCTGAATGATTCCTCAGTCCATCCGGCTTGAGTTACCGGGCCGAAAGTCTGCGCATGAATCCAGGTGCCGCCGTCATTATCGGAAACATAAACCTTAAACAGGTCATTATCCGGATCCGCTCCATAGTTATTAGTGTACCAGAGCGCATAATGAACCATAGCGTCACCGCCGCTCAAATCCATGGTGGGCGATATCAGATATGTGTATCCGTCATCAACATCGGAATTACCATAGGTATTGTCGGTGAGATAACAGCTTCCCGACTCATCGTAATCGGTGGGAGGATCGCCGCGTTCGCCGCCTCCAACCGGTACACCGCGTTCCCATTCACCATCGGAACAATTATTTACAACCGACCATCCCAGATCATTCTCGAAATTATCCTCGAAAACTACTATCAGGTCATTAGCGGCAATCGCTGAATAAGTTACCCCAGGGGCTTCAAACGGGTCGGTAACGACTGCACCGGTTTCGGTTTCCGCGCTGATATAGAACGAAACCGAAGCTCCGCAGTCTATAGCCGGAAATATCGCATCATATACATTGGCATAGACCTGCTGCATCGGGATTTCGTTATACGCCCCACCGTCGCTGTAATAAAGCACACCGGTATTCGGTTGAGGCTCCACGGCATTACCGGTTACTTCCACTCGGAAGCTGGTTCCGCCGTCGGGACTAACCAATTCCGGCAATCCGTTTGGATAATCGAAGTTCAGGTACGGGACATCGTTAGTTAGTACCTTCATACAGAAATTGGCGGTGTTATTCCAGGGGGGATCATCCCAGTAATAGAGATCCTCCCAGCTCCCGCCATCCATATAATAACTTTCGCCCGGGCTGGCGGATGATTCGACGATAACACGATAATCCGCACCCAAGAGCACAGGTACGTCCGAAGTGCGATCATAGGGATGGCCGCCATCGGAGAGCTGCAGATATACATAGAATTCATCACCCGGAGTTAAAGGAATCGGCGTATCCAAATCCACGGTATGGAAACCGGAATAAGCTTCGGTTCCCGTGATGGTCACCAGTTCGTCCAGCAACTGATTCCCTTCGAAGCGATCATAGATTTTCGCGGTGTAGGTAACGTTATCGACTGCCGTAAAGAAGCTCACCGCTTCGATATATTCGGTACTCACTCCGCCGCCTTCGGCTGAAAAGGCATTGAAAGCTTCGCTGCAATCGGTTTTGGTGTCGCGCCAACCATGATAATCGTGATAGTAGGCTCTATCATAAGCCATCGGTTCGGCATCCTGGAAGGATATCGCACCCATCTCCGGATGCTGGCAGCAATGTTTATCGTAGTAGGATATCCAGAAATAACCATCATATCCCCAACCGGTCCCCCAGCTATTCTTACACAGCCAGGCGCCGTCATAAGGAGCTTGCGTGTTCCTGTTATCATCCCAGCCGATTATCGCTATAGCATGGTTGGGATCCAAATCGCTGCCGGGCGGTTGATAGTGATTGTAACTATAATCCATGAACTGGTTATCATAACACATGCAGGTACCGATAACTCCATCGCTTATAATCTTTTCTTTTATAAGATCGATATTTTCCAGGTTTTCGCCCGCGACATACCATTCGATATCACGGACATAGTAATAATGATAACTCGGATCGTATCTATCCGGAGGGGTAGTATACGATTGACCGTCGATATCACGGACGGCTCCCTCGTTTCTCGTGAGGTAGGCGGACGTGACTCTGTAGTCTCCGCCCTCGTGAACAATCAAACCGTCATAAGGAGGATCGATATCATCATTATTGTGTTCATTGAATCCATTCCACCAGTCGAGATGATATTCCGCCAAATTGGGTTCGCCTGTTTCACCGGCAGCCTCCCAGGCTCCGGTCATAAGCAGGTTTCCTTCTATGGCTGCCATAGCGCCGTGCGTCCAGCAGGTTCCACCTTGCTGACTTTTGACGGACGTAACATAGTTCTCGCCGTTCACATCTCGCAGATCATAAGAAATCGGCGGATCCGCAAAAGCGGTTCCGGCAATGAGAATCGCAAGAATTGCCGAAATCGCCATTAAAGTTGTTTTCATAAAACCTCCGGGCTTTTTGTTGGAATGCTCTTAACAGTATGTGTAATTGGGAAGAAAGTAATCTGACCACATCTGATTCATTGGAATTGTACCACAATCCAATATAATAGTAGCAATTTAAAAGTCAAGTGCATGTTTAATTAAATAGCCGCATACGGAGTTTTTGCAGAATTGGGCGGGTTAACCATCGAAGTTGTTTAGCCGGGATAATTCACAAAGTGCATTAATCGGCAGCCGAAGGTTTGTCCTTCGGGAGTTCAACAGAAGTAGAGTATTTGCAGATTGGAATTGAGAATTACAAAGAAACGCCGGAAGCGCAAGGCTTCCGCTACCGAGGATAAGAATTGTGAATAATACAGGCTGACATAAGCCTTCATCCGGTTGACGTTACCGGCTCAATTGAGTCTGGTTTAATCTCTTTTTTCGGCAGGAAAAGCGGAAAATAAAGAGCGAAAAGGATCTCGTTTTTACCTCTAAGCGTGTAATCGTAGTATGCATTGAGATATTTCAGCAATCCCAGAGTTGAGCGGAAGCTGAGATCATTGATACTGCCGTCTGAGAGAAGATCGCATCTTACGGCGCATTTTTTCTTAAGTTCATCTTCGGATAAATCGCTTTCGCCGACAAAAGAGATTACGCCATAATCAGATTCGGGGAGCGCAATATACAGTTCCCCTTCGGTCTTTTCTGTTTGGGCATTATGGGTACTGATACGAAGCTCGGACCCCAATTTGCAGACTTCCTTGACTGATACCAGGAAACGAAATACGAGGTCGTAGAAAAGTTCCTGATCACATTCGATGTCAATCGTTTGATTCTCATCCAAAACTAAATTTACACTTAGTGATTCCTCCAATACTTTTCCGAAAAATTCCTCTCTTTTCTTAAGGCTTTCGTTCAGATTGGTACGGTGGGGACAATCCGTTAGCTTTCTGCCCAAGCAAGATAGTTCAGTGGTCAGATGCTGAGCTTTCTCTGCCGCTTTAATTACAGACTTTGCAATGCCGGTTTCGTCATTATCCTCGAGAAGATCGGAATATCCGATTATGCCGGTTATCAAATTATTGTAAGAGTGGGCGATATTCCTTATCAATTTTCCGATGGAGTGAATATTATAGTATTCGAATCGATTATCATTCATGGCGGTCTGCCCCGAGATCTGGTTAAACGTGGTTTACAGCTAATACTCATATAATTATCGGTTTAAGCTCAGGTTAGTTGACTTAACGACAGGATAACATTGAAATTTATAACCATTTTTTTCTTTTAAAAAGCCAGAGCAATCCCCCTGCCACCAGCAGTACGATACTCCAAAACAAGGGATAACCGAATCTAAAATCAAGCTCGGGTAAATTCCAGGGGCTAATCGATGTATTGAAATTCATTCCGTAGACACCCGCTAAGAATCCAAGCGGAATGAAGATTGTGGCGATGATGGTTAGAACTTTCATTACTTCATTCATTCGATTGCTAACACTTGTTAAGTAGAGGTCTAACAATCCTGAAACCATATCCCGGAAAGTATCGATACTATCGATAACCTGTATAACATGCTCATACAAATCCCTTATATAAGGACGAGTATAGTCATGAATCAAGTTCGACTCCGACCTCTCCAATCCTGCCACCAGCTCCCGAAGAGGCCAAACGCTTTTCCTCATAAACAGCAGTTCTCTTTTCAATGCATGTATAATATCCAGATCTGATTT
The DNA here is from genome assembly GCA_964563085.1 of uncultured Ignavibacteria bacterium. Lineage (GTDB taxonomy): Bacteria > Zixibacteria > MSB-5A5 > UM-FILTER-46-8 > UM-FILTER-46-8 > WJIR01. The sequence continues at coordinate 17,545 of CAZLVS010000035.1, forward strand.
TTCCGGTTGATTAACTAACCCATCCTCCAGCGATTCGATCTGTTCGCCGAGGATTTCCAGAACCGGGAAATAATGATCCACTATTGCATCGATTATTGCATACGCCAGATAATCCGAACCCAAGAAACGTACGCGTGGAACCGTTTTCCTGATTCTATCCCGGATAAGGTTGAATACATCCCCCTCTTGTTCCTGCAGAGTGATAACGAAATTATCGCCGAAGAGTATACTTACTTGTTCGGAGACCAAATTCGTAGTCATTTTCTCTGAATGCAGCATTTTCAAAACAACGAATATGATTCCATCCGAATCTTCCATTTTCGGGCGTTGATTGGTGTTAACGATGTCTTCCAGAATTAATGGATGGATATTGAAATGCGTTCCGAGTTTTTCAATTACATCAACTTCATGGATTCCGTTTATATTGATCCAGCTTACGCTATCGGTATCTCTATAAGGAAAACAGTCTTCGATTGAATCCAATTCCTCTTCCTGCAGGTTGGCCGCATCGTAATCGATTACTATAATGGCAGTCTTTTCATCCCGTTCTTTACCTACATAGATAACTTCGCCCGGCTTTAAACCGACCTTTTCAGCGCCATGTTTGGAAAAACGTTTCATTTGATTATACTCCGTATTCTAAATCGTCTATAGCTATCAGTTTAAACTAAGATTCCTTGCTGTTTTCTTCCTTATGCTTGATTAACTCGCCGAGCCATTTTTGTTTTTTTTCCAACTCCTGCTTCATCGAGTTGAGTTCATCCTGCCGCTGTTTATCCTTCTCCTGCTTTATCTCTTCTTTTACTTTTTCTATTTCATCTATCACAGCCTTTTGCCTTGATTTAAGTTCCTCCATGGAAGCCGCTTCATCCGCTTTGTCAAAAACCAGTTTTTCTATCTCGCTTTCGACTTCCTTTTTATCTTCTTCTGGCGCTGTTCTTTCAGCGTGCGGAATGAACTTCCTCTGCTCGGTAAAACTCCGGGTGTTCATAAAAGTGGGCGAGACGATTTCTAAGCCATTTTCGTGAAACACGTCCAGTATTTTTCCCCTTAATTTCGACCGGGCTGTAATATATTGCTTAACCTCTTCCAGCAGTCCTGCTACCTTGTAGGTCACCGAAAAATCGCCCAAATCCACGATAGTTACAAATGGTTCATCAAGTTCCGCCGTTTCTGCGGCTTTAGCGAGCAACTCCTGTACCCTTCTTCGAGGGATATCATAACCTAAAGAAACCGTGGCGGTTATAAAAGTACCGGAAGAACGCACCACCTTGACCGGATTAGTAACGACGTACAGGTTCGGCATTGTAGTGAGGTCTCGTTCTTCGGTTTGAATTTCCACGTGCAGTAAACCTCGATCCGAAACCCTGCCAAAATGCTCTCCAACTCGTATAAAATCCCCCGGTTTAAAACCCCTGACAGCCCTTAACATTATCCCCGCCATAACATTACCGATAAATGTGGTTGCGGAAAGCGCTATTGCGGCGCTCAGAAGAATACCTATCAGACTTAGCAATTGTCCGCGGGTTGAGTCTCCAATCGGCAGCGTGATAATTATACCCAGTAATCCTGCAAATGATAGCAGAAGTACGATAATCTGCCTTTTTATTTTGTAACCTTCGTTGTTTGCATACTTTTGCTCCCCAATAAACCGAATTATTATCAACAGCAGTATAAAACCGACGATGACTGCGCTGCTTGGCGCCAGCGGTCTGATTAGATCGAAAATAGAATTAAGGATTTCCAATTGATATCTCCATTAAGTAAATTTTAATCCGTATATTCGTTAATCTTAGACGATATTCTGTTTGCTTACAAGTTCTTATTTCGTGAGTATCGAAAATAGAGCAGGCAGATTTTGTGCTTTGCCCCCATTTATCACGCGAATTTTTTCACAATTTGACCAAAATCAGGTGAAAACCGTTTGACTTCATAGTAATTTAATGTTTTATTTTGCTTTCTAATTTGAAAAGAATGGAGATTACATTGTGTCTAACGTATTAGTATTTTGTGAGGTGAAAGAGGGGCAGCTCTCTCCTCTTAGTTTCGAATGTCTTTCCGAGGCTCGTAAAATAGCCGATAAGCTTGGATCCGGGGTGATTGCGGCGCTGCTTGGGGATGCTGTTTCGGCGCTGGCTTCCGAATGCGGAAGAGGCGGCGCAGACAGAGTGTTAGTCTGTCAGGATAGCGTGCTTAAGCATTTTAATGATGAAATTTTCAGCGCGGTTCTTGCTGATATAATATCTCAGGAGTCCATAAATTATGTCGTTGGAAGCGCTACTTTCTACGGTAAAGCGCTTTTCGGCAGGTTAGCTGCGATAAGCAATGGCGCTTTGATTCCTGATGCTACCGGTGTTGATTTCGAAGGTGATAAAATCGTAGTCGAACATCCCGGATACGGTGGTAATGCCATCCTTAAATTCGGCTTCAATACGGAAAATGTGAAGATTATAACATTAAGGCCCAAGGCGTTCATTCCCGATGAGGGTCTTTCTCGTGACGCTGAGGTTGCCGATTTCCCCTTTGATTCATCCAAATACGAAGGCGAAGCGAAAGTGGTGGAGAGAATCTCAGAAGGAAGCGGGGAAGTTCCTTTAACCGAAGCGGATATAATCGTCTCGGGCGGAAGAGGTTTGAAGGAAGCCGACAACTATAAGTTGGTTGAGGAATTGGCTAAAAAGCTGGGAGCGGCTGCCGGCGCATCCCGCGCAATCGTTGATGCAGAATGGGTGCCATACAAGCGCCAGGTCGGGCAAACCGGTAAAACCGTGAATCCGAAGCTGTATATCGCTTGCGGCATTTCCGGCGCAATCCAGCATTTGGCGGGAATGCAGTCATCTAAATATATCGTAGCGATTAACAAGGATCCGGATGCCCCGATTTTTAAAGTCGCTACCTGGGGGGTAGTTGGTAACGCTCTGGAAATATTGCCTATTTTGACTGAGAAATTGTAATTCTTATTAATTGATATGGTGTAAACAAGAAGCTTAATAATTAAATCAGGTAAAGCAATGGCAGATAAAGCGGCTGATCTTGCCGGTCCCTGCATAGGTAATTATAAAGATATCGAAGAGATAATGTCGAATGACTATGAATCTTTACTTAATCCAAAGGAAACGCAAGAAGCGCAAGCAGCCGCCAAATGGAATCGCATGGGGCTCAAACAGTTCGGGACAGGGGTTGGCGAAAGGTAATGCTCGAAAAAGATCGCAGCCTGGATTTTCTGGAGGATATCGCACAGAAGATCCCGATATCCCTGAGGAGTTGACTTTCATGCATGCCGAAGAGATTCTGGAGATGAATGCGGATTTACCGCGTAAGCAGAGGGAACCCGAAATTCCGCAGAGATATCCGGCAGTGTTCATTATAGGAATCGACCGGGTATTGGAAGATGGATACCCGCACGGGATGCGCGCCGCGGATTACGATGATTGCGTAACCGAGACCATAGGAAAAACGGCGCCTAATGCACGGACTTAACGGCGACATCCTGGTCTTCAATCCTGTTATCAGGAGACGCCATGAGTTGGCATCGATGGGAATCGGGGTAACTCCGGAAACTCAGAAGCATCGGCTTGAGATAACCGGCCAGCTCGATTTTCTCAATTTTCTTTATCACAAGGCGATTATTGATAATGACGTTCCGCTTGCGATAGGTGGCGGAATCGGACAATCGCGCACTTAAATGTATCTGTTAAGGAAAGCTCATCTCGGTGAATGCAGCGTCACCGGATGACCCAAAATTCTCAGAGATATGTGCGCCAAGAGGAAGATTTACGTACTTCAGTAGAATGTAACCGAGTAGTTTATTATCATTTTCGAATACTGGTTGGAAGGGTGGTATATCCGATATACCCCGCTCATTAAATTTGGCATAAATTATAGGTGTTAAATTGGCTACAGGCGAAAAAGTCAGGACCGGATATCGCGGCATCAGCTTGGAATTATTAAAGAAGTTTGATGTCGGCGTATGGGATAGAATCAGGGTCGAATCGGAATCCGGCAATTATGAAGGTGTTTTGCTTCCTCGGAACAGCATGGCCGATTCGCTGCATATCGTTATAAAACTTGACAGCGGCTATAATTTTGGGATCAAGACCGCGCGTATTAAATCCGTAGAGTACCTCGGACGAAAGGAGGGGCATTATGGAATACCGGAGCAGGAATTTCCATACGACGAGAGCAAACCGAATATCCTTCTGTTCGGTACCGGTGGCACCATAGCTTCGCGATTGGATTATTCCACCGGAGCGGTTATACCGGCATTCTCCCCGGGGGAGCTTTTCGGCGCTGTTCCTGAGCTGGCTGACATCTGTAATCTGAGAACCAAAAAACTATTCGGGATTTTCTCCGAGGATATGGGTCCGGAGCAGTATATAACACTCGCCGAAAACATCTACAAGGAAGTAAAGAACGGCGCCGATGGCATTATCATCGGTCATGGTACGGACACGATGCATCACACAGCTTCGATATTAACCTTCATGATTCAGAATCCTCCGGTGCCTGTTGTATTGGCCGGTTCGCAGCGTTCCAGCGATCGCCCTTCATCCGATGCAGCTCGCAATCTCATCAACGCCGCTATTGCCGCTGCGGGTCCTATTGCGGAGGTGATGGTTTGCATGTTCGGACCTACTTCAGACCGGTACGGGCTCCTGCATCGCGGCACCCGGGTGCGCAAGATGCATTCATCTTATCGCAGTACGTTCCGTACGCTCGGCGATATACCATTAGCAACTGTTGATGTTCAGGAAGGAGTTAGTCCTCTGAGGAGCGACTATCATTCCCGATCTACGATAGGCGATGATTTTAAAACAGTCCCTACGTTCAGCGATAAGGTGATGATTCTTTATTACTATCCCAATATGCAGGAAAACCTCATTCGCTCCATAGTTGAAGCCGGTTACGAAGGCATTGTGATTGCGGGCACCGGACTTGGTCATATCAATCGCCCCCTCTATAAAGTGATCCGCTGGGCTATCGGTAAAGGGGTGCATATTTATATGACGGTGCAAACTCTCTGGGGATTTGTTCAGATGTTTGTTTATGATAACGGTCGGTATCTCATGGACTGTGGAATTGTACCTTTAGCTAATATGTTGCCGGAAACCGCTTATATGAAACTCGCCTGGGCGTTGGGACAGACCAGAGACAGAGAAGAGGTTAAAAAGCTGATGTTAACTCCTATCAACGGAGAGATAACAGAAAGGGAAAGGCCTGACGGTTACCTGGTATTGCAGGGGGGGTTGCCGGAAGTTAAAGGCTTCTTATCGGATTATATGCTATGAGTTTGTGGAAAACCAACGAGGTTGATTATGCTGGGATGGGATTTCGCTGCGGTATCGAGATTCATCAGCAGCTTGACACCAAACAAAAGTTATTCTGCCGTTGTCCGGTCGGTCTGGTTGATGCTCCCCCCGATGCGCGGGTACTGCGGCACATGCGTCCCACCCTCTCGGAGATGGGCGAATACGATCCCACCGCCCTGATGGAGAAGAAAACCCGCAAGGAGATTATATATGAAATCCTGAACAATCGCGTGTGCACTTACGAGTTGGACGATTCGCCGCCATTCCCGATAAACCAGCAAGCTGTTGAGATCGGGATAAGACTCGCCCTGCTTTTTCAGTGCAGCATTGTTGACGAAGCTCATATCTCCCGCAAGCAGTATCTCGATGGTTCTATCCCTACCGGTTTTCAGCGCACCACGGTGATCGGCACCAATGGCTGGATTCCGTATAAGAACCGCAAAATCACTATTCCGCAGGTGAATATCGAAGAAGATTCCTGCCGCGAGATCGATAATATCGGCCATAACATTGTATTTCGAACCGACAGACTGTCTATACCTTTGGCGGAGATTATTACAGGTGCGGAATTGTATTCTCCTCAGGAGGCTTTTGACGTAACCTGGCTTTTAGCGGAGACCAATCGTATCTCCGGATTAGTCAGGCGAGGGATCGGTGCGGCGCGTCAGGACGTGAATGTTTCCATTACGGGAGGTTCACGTGTCGAGATCAAGGGCGTGGATAAAATCGGACATATCCCCGCACTAACTCACTATGAAGCTCTCAGGCAAAAGGCATTGTTGAATTTGCGCGATGAAATAGTGGAGCGGGGTATAAGCGATCGTAATTTCGCATATTCTACAACGGATGTAACAATAAATCTTACACGCACACCCGGGTTCATCGGTAATCAGGCAGTTGAGCAGGGGGGAGCAGTCGGCGCCATTGCAGTTAAGGGTTTCCGGGGATTGATGGAAAGGTCTGTTTCCCCCGAGAGAATTTTCGCCGATGAGATCGCTGGACGTGTCCGGGTTATAGCGTGTTTGGACAAAATGCCCAATATCGCTCATTGCATGAATAGAATGTCCTTGGGAATACCGGATAAAGAGTGGGAAGATATCCGCCGCTCGCTTGGCGCGGAGGATGGCGATGCCGCCGTTATAACCTGGGGTCCACAGCAGGATGTAAACACCGCGTTGGAAGAGATTGCAATCCGCTGTCGGGAAGCTATCCATGGAGTGCCCCCCGAAACGCGAACCAAGCCGCCTAACAAGCGGTACACCGATTTTGAACGCCTTCTCCCCGGACCCGATAGAATGTATCCTGATACCGATCACCCTCCTATAGAGATTGACATCGAACGTCTCGAAAGCTTGAGGGAGATAGTACCGGAACTTCCCTGGGATCGACGCACTACAATGAGGGAAATGGATCTGCCTGAGCACCTAATAGATCATCTTGTAACCAATCCCAGATACAGGATTTTTCTGCGTATGGCAGGGATCAGCGGAAGTCCAAAGTGGGCTGCTCAGGTTATTGTAGAATACTTCACCTGTTTGCATCGCAGGGATTATAGTACAATTAACCTGTCCGACGGCAGATTGCTTATTTTAGCGCAGCTTTTCGGCGATGGGGCATTTCATCGGGAAAGCACCCTGGATATTCTAAAAATCATCTGCCAAAAGGATTACGATCCTCAGAAAGCCATAGATGAAGTAGTCCCCGCTGTCGGTGAGGAAGAGATCGATTCAATACTCAGCGATATAATTGTTATTCGGAATCAGCCGAGCGATCCCCAAAAGCGGCAGCGTTTTTTGATGGGAAAAGCAATGCAAAGACTACGCGGCGCTATCCCGGGTAAATTAATCCGAGAGAAGCTCTCTGCGCTGCAAAGTTAGAACCTAATCTATGCTTTAGACCGATGTGGTGTCAAACGTTCTCGTCCGTCGCTTTCGATCAGACAAGTTTACGGACCAATGGCGCGGCTGTCTGAGCGCACCCGGATGCGGCGTCGGGTGCCCCTCACCCGATGGCACATATTAGATTGAGAGATTAAGAACACCATACAAAATATAAAAAAGAGCAGCCGATAGGGCTGCTCTTTCTTTATCAGGAAACGGCAGTCGGCTTATCTTGATCAGGAGGGGACCTCAATCAAAAGCCGACTGCCCGATTTCCCGCCCTTCAGGCATTATCCTAAAAGTTGAATTTAGAGGAGATGGAGAAAAGTAAACCTTTGGAGCCGTTCGGCGTTAAAGAGCCTTGATTGGCAACAGCCAAATCGAAATTGTAGACTCCGAAATCGAATCCGAATCCGAAGGCGGCATATCCCCCCATTATACCGCCGAAGGATAAGCCGCTGCGTATCGGCATCCATGCCGCGGGGCGGAATTCGATACCCGTGGAAAGCTCCGGCATTACCGAACTGGATGCGGTGTTAGAAAATCCCTGCTCATAGTCCACCGATAGCAGCAAATTATTCTTGCTCCAGGCTAAGCCCATTTTAACAATTGCCGGTTTTTTCTGACCGAAAGGCTCGATGGAATAGGTGGTATCGTCGGAAACCGAAATACTATCTTCCTCCAGCGTGTTAGCGTTGATAGCCTTGGTGGAAAATGTATACTCGGTTATCTCGGTCTCGGTATCCCATTTTACCTTGTTTACCAGATTCAAAATGGAGAAACTGAACACATAATCGGTTTCAAACCGGGCTGCCATTCCGATATCAAATGAATAACCTGCGCCTCCCAGCGCTGATTTCACCTGCATACTGCCGCTGGCGGTAATCGATGTATCGCCGGTTTCCGCATATCCCTCGGCACTGATAATCTCCTCGTATATCAAACCGCGAATGTAATGCGCGCCGATACCGATAGTAAACTCTCCATCCTCCCATTCACTTACACGATGCCCATAACCGACTGCGAGATCAGCCATACCCCAAGCCTCCCCATCGGCAGCGCCCAAGTCCACTCTGGGAATCTCAGCGTTTCCATAGAGAATTAACTCCGCCGGATCCTTCGGCAGGGTAATATCTGATTTAGCGTAAGCGGTTACGGTAATTGCGAATTGATTGGTGGAAAAGCTGGTAGCTCCTGCCTCGGACAGTACATTAAGCGAGAGTCCTTCGGAAGGAATCTTCCCCAGAATTTCTTCCTTGTCATCATCGGTCAAATATGCGCCGGTATATTGGTTGTAATCGTTCAAGGAGAATGCGTTGTTTCTAAGCTGAGCGCCTGCCGAGAAAAGCTCCCAGGATGACTTGAAATTATCCCGAAGTCCCAGATTAGCCGGATTATTCTGCAACGATTGATAACCTCTGGCAGCCGCTGTATATGCTCCCCCCATCCCCAAGCTTCGGGCATCCGATTCCCCATAACTATGCGCTAAATCGGGAATGAGGACTAACGCAAGCAATATCGCCAGTAATGCCGTAAATGGTTTAATATATGATTTTATTGGTAACATAGTATCTATCCTCCCCACTCTTAATTATCGCCGCCGATTTCCAATTCGGCTAATGCTGTCGCTGAAATGTTGATATAATCGCTGCTGCGGATGGTTACTCCGGAACCGGAGTCGGGCGTGTATATTTTCACTTTTTTGCCAATGTAAATTCGATCGTTCTCAAATATTTCCACGTCCGCTGATGTAAGCGAGTCGGTGAAAAACGCCGTCGACTCGCCCGATGCGTAACCGTTATCATCGATAGGCGCTGCGGTCAAATACATTGGACCTACAACTACTGCACCAGGATCGCTATACATGCTGCTATCATCCAGTGTGGAGATATAGATAGAAACTTCGGCTCCTACCGGTAAATGGCTGGCTATATCGGCATTTATCACCATATAATGAACGCGATCATCGAAGTCGGGAGCATCATCGGAGATCTCCTTGGATTCGATATCCAGATCAATATCGGCTGTGTCAGCGATCGAAAAAGCCAGCGGCGAGCTAATCAGGAAATCGCCATAGATATAATCAGTCGTAGCCACAGTCCCCGTTCCTCCATCCGGATTCAGCGTAGCGCTTCCCTGCATGTCGATTTGATTCGGAGGCGGATCAAGAAAAGCTGACAGTTCCTCCGGTTCCACGGTGATCGTGGTTTTCCTCGGCTCGGTCGCTCCGGCTTCTTTCCCTAAAATGGTGCCTTCCACCAGTAGCGTTTTGGAATTGGAACCTGTCAGAGTTATGTCGATATCCGAATCGATCTGTACATTGTTATAAAAGTTAAGATACAAGGCAGCGTTGGTCAGAGTAGCCTGCTCCAGCCCTTCCGGTATATCCGCCTGTTTGGAACTGGGCTCGATCTCCACCTCGGTCGGTTTGATAATTCCTGTTATACTGGAGAACGAAAGATCTGTCAACTCCGCAGTAACCACAATCGAATCACTGTGTTCCACCAAGACGAAGTTATCCCCCGATGACGGAATAGCAGCATAAACGGCAGCGGTTATGGTCTGGGGAGCGCTGCTTCCGTTCGGGACTATCGTGTAGCTGGCGAGGTCTGTGGTTATAGTCCCGGATTGATTCGCCGGCAGCGGTCCGGATATTACGATCGCCTCGTCATCCAAGGTGATATTCGGGATAGCGATAGAGAGGTTAATTAGCTGGTTAGTTTGATTCTCAGCCGTTATAACCAAACTGCCGGAGCTGATTGCAGCGTTGGTTATTACTGTGGAATCATCTACCCGAATATTCTTATCGAACTCCCTGGTAATCGCCGGGGTCTTGGCTTGAGCCGAAGATACCGTCAAGTTTTCCGAGAAGTAGGCATCAATTGTTAATTCCTGCGGACCAAGATTCAGCAGAATGCCCCCGGGCGTACTTCCCGAATTGGAAGTTTCAAATTCATTCCCGATAGTTTTTCCGGCGAGGTTGATCGAATCGAGCTTGGTTTCGCCATAGGCAATGCCGCCCGGAAAATCAACTGTCCCGATTAAGGCAGAACTACTGGCATCGACAATGTCAACCGTGAGTTCGTCCAGGTCAACCTCAAGTTGATTGGCGACCTCAACATACATCATACCCTGCGAAACCACAGCCCATTGAAACTGGCTGAAGGCATCCAATTCCTGATCATACTCAAAATCCGCAGGCGGGACAATACCTTCATTTACAGGAAGAATTTCTTCCAGAGACATCGTTATATTCTGACCGGAAGGCGAGGAGATTTCCACTTCGCCCAAGGTTTGTGCGAATGTTTCCTCCACGCCGTCGATGTTTAATCGATCACCGACTTCAAACGCATCGATAGTCTCGCTAATCTCAAAACCCGGATCGCCATTTTCATCGAAGATGATATTATCTTCGCCCATCTCTTCGACAATATCCTGAATTGTGTATTGCTTGCTGCTTAGCGGCATCGTCCACCGAGTATCCCATCTCGGCGCTTCAGGTTTTTTAATCGAGCACCCATAAGTAAAAAGGATCATCCCCGCCAACAGGAAGACCAGCAATGGCTTAAAAAATACCAATGGAGATTCCCTGAATGGACGGAATATTTTGTTAAGCATTTCCCCTCCTTGTAATGATGTAAACTAAGTTGTCGCAATTTCTATATTCGCAAAGGGGATGCCGGCATTCAAGTTGGGATTAAGCCAACGCAATAGCCTAAGGCATAACGGCTTGGGGAAAACACCCTCCAACGATTACATCGGAATTCACATAATTACAGCGGAAACGCCAATAGACTATGGGGGGAGTCCAACAACCATGATACTGCACAACATGGCTATGAGAATTCATAAAATGCTTGAATTCCTCCGTTTAAAAACAACATTCTCTGTCTTTATGATTACGAAGATCGCCTGATAGATCGAAGATTGAAATGTGATTTTATCAAGACCTGCATTGTCTTTTTGCATGCATGTTATAAGACGGCAAACTGACGAAGCCCAAATTAATATTATTGTATTCAGCATAATCATTGATTATATATTCGGCGGAGCAAAACTGTTTGGATTTTGTAAACCTAACCGGTAACTTTCTGACAACGAAGGACTACATGAATGAATAGGATAAAGGAATTATTATATACTCTATGGCAAGCCGGTGTCGGCGGTTTTCTTGCGGGGGCTATAGTGTCAATTGCGGAATTTATTTATATCCTGTTGGTTTCGAATATAATATGGGCTACCAACGCTTTATGGATAATGCCCTTATGGGGAATTGTGAATGCTCTGTTTTTTTCCATACCTGTCCTTATTGCCATCTTGGTTTTCCGTAACTATAAGAGAATAAAGTATCTTGATACAATCTTGTTCAGCGCGGTTATTTCCATTCTTCTCTACCCTATTATCAGGACGGTATTTTCCCGTCAACTCATTGCGCTCGACCCCGATTCTTTGATCGGATTTGCAATTACCAGTTTCTGTTTAGTCTTGTTCTTCTTTCTTGGAATCGGTTTGTACATTCTCATTGAGAAAGTATTTGGAATATTCAAAACCAGACGGCAAGCGGCGGCGATCGCAACCGCTTTAATTGCACTGGTTTTCGTCAAGTTTCTTGGCTCTGTCTTTACGCCATCCGAAACCACCGCGCTGCAAACTTACGACTCCGCCGACGCCGCCAAAGCAGCCGAGAAACCTAACATTCTATTTGTCATGGTTGACGCTCTCCGCCATGATAGCATCTCCCCTAACGGCTGCGATATAGATACTCCCAATATTGCGAAATTAGCGGACGATGGAGTCCTTTATGAAAATTCATTCGTCAACTGCTCCTGGACGAAACCATCGGTGATAAGCATGGTGACCGGCTTGTATCCATTTCAGCACAATGTTAAGACTTTCAAAAATATAATCAATCCGGAGATAACGACGTTAGTTGAAGCTGTTCAGGAATTAGGTTATTATACAATCGGATTCCAGAATAATCCTCATCTCGGCGTTTCCAGTAATTTTCATCTGGGCTTCAATCATTTTGTAAGCTTCACTTCCGGTTCAGTAGATCCGAGATTGCCGAAGTTCATGTTATCGATATCGCACAAGCGCTTTTTAAAAGAGGTCATGGGGTTTTTGAGACCGCTGGATATCCCTACTGCGAGAGAATATAAGGATGCCCGAGAAATGACGCGGATAGGTATCAGAGCGATTGAAGAATATCCGGATCGTAAGTTCTTTATGTATTTGCATTATATGGATCCGCATAAGCCGTATTTCAAACATCCGTTCACCGGAGAGCACAATACGCCTCCGCCGCCGAGTCTCAGTACAGAACTATCGCAAGAGGTAATCGACATTTATTATGACACCTACAAGGGAGAAATCGAATATTTCGATCGGGAGTTCGGGAAAATCATAGATTATCTTAAGAAAGCCGGAAAATACGATAACACCTTTATTGTCCTTACTTCCGATCACGGCGATGAATTCTACGAACATGGCGGATGGAATCATGGACATACTCTCTACAATGAATTAATTAAATCAGTACTCATTTTTAAATTTCCTTATTCGGATAAGGCGGGAACAGTCGATTCCACATTCGCACAGTCAATAGATATCGCTCCGACAATAGTCAGCTATGTTGGAGGAGACTGTCCGGAGAATTGGCAGGGAATCGACTTGCTATCCGGCGAAACGGCGGATTGGGGATACGCCATCAGCGGAATCGCCAATGTCACCGGTAAAGCGATTCTTAATCCCGTAGAAAAGCTATATATCAAGACCGACGCCGGCGGAACATTAAGAGAAAAATTATATTTCCGTTTGAAGCAGGATCCGGGCGAAAATAACAATTTAGCGGAATCGCCGAAATACGATATGAGGGCATCGGCATTGTATGATACGCTTTTAAACAGGGAAGCGCAGTTTGCTAAATCCGCATCGGAAGCCATGGATACGGAGCTTGACAAACAGACCATTGAGCAATTGAAAGCTTTAGGCTATTTAAAATAGATTCGTATTTGATTTCACCCGAAATATTTCTTACTTTGGAAATATGAAATACCTTTATTCGCTATTCGTCATTTCGCTACTGACCCTGTATTTCTCTTCGGGGATTGCCCAGGATAGGAACCCTGTTGTGGCCGGTCAGTTTTACCCGATTCAAGAAGATGAGCTTCGCAAAACGGTGAATAATTATCTGGCTCAAGTACCTGACGAACAAGACGTTCAAGGGGATCTGGCAGCTTTGATCGTTCCGCATGCCGGCTACGCTTATTCAGGTCAGACGGCGGCATATTCATATAAGCTATTGGAAAATGAAAAATTTGATGCCATCATATTGGTCGGGGTGAGTCATCGCTACCCATTCAAGGGCGTATCGGTGTGGGAGAAAGGAAACTGGATTACACCTCTGGGGGAGGTTGAAATAGAGGAACAAATCGCGGATGAATTAATCTCCTCATCGCCCTTAATTAAATTCATCAGTTTGGCGCATTTGCATGAACACAGTCTCGAGGTGCAATTACCATTCCTTCAGGTTGTTCAACCCCGCGCCCCGATTGTGCCGATCGTAACCGGCGACAGATCCAAAAACTCCGTGGAAGCATTGGCGCAAGCAATCATCGATGTCGTTAATGACAGGAATATCCTGATAATCGTCAGTACAGATTTAGCTCATTACGTCAGCAGGGACAGGGCAAAGTCGTTGGACAATGAGGGAATCGATTGCATCAAACGGTTGGATTCGGAGGAGTTTATAAGCAGGTTGGATTCCGGAGAAACCCGGTTCTGCGGCGGGAGCGGAGTTGCAGCGGTGTTAAAAGCTGCAAAGACCCTGGGCGCAAACAACGTTGATGTTCTGCATTACTATGATTCCGGTTACACAACCGGAGATAAATCATCGGTGGTCTCCTATCTCGCCGCTGCTATCACCAGAAAAGATAAATCCCAGTCCGAGGGGAGTTCAGATATGACAAACGAAAAGAGCGAATTCTCATTAAAGCAAGAGCAAAAAGAAACTCTGCTAAAAATAGCCAGAGACGCGATTGAAAAAGCGGTATCCGGTGATAAGGCAAACGAACCGCCGGAGGTAGATGATCCTGTATTGCATACCAAATGCGGAGCGTTCGTTACCATAACCGAAGCCGGTCAGCTCCGCGGCTGTATCGGTTACACCGAAGCCTTCAAACCGCTATATCAGACCGTCCATGAGTGCGCCATCTCTGCGGCGCTGCATGACTACAGGTTTATGCCCCTTAAGCCGGAGGAACTGGACAATATCCATCTGGAAATTTCGGTTCTTTCTCCGTTGGTCAAGGTCGAGAACCTTGACGATATTGAAGTCGGTAAACATGGTTTGATGATAAGTTTGGGCTCCAATCGGGGTTTACTTCTGCCTCAGGTTGCCAGCGAATATGGTTGGGATCGTCAAACTTTCTTGGAGCATACCTGCCGCAAAGCGGGATTGCCGCCCGATGCTTACGGAAATCCCAATGCTTCGATTGAGTATTTCACCGCCGAGATTTTCGAAGAGGAGTAATAAGGGCTAACTCTAAGCTAAGCAGTCGGGTGAGGGCGAAACCGTCTCATAACTCTAATTTAAGGTATTGCATAATAATAGGAGATTGCCGCCTCCTCGGCAATCCTCGGGCTCGCAATGACCTCTATTGCTGTCATTGCCCCGATCGCATCGGGACACGGCGCGGAGCAAAGCGGCGAAGCAATCTTTATGAGGTTGTGAGACAGATTGCAAGGCTTCCGCTGCCGCCTGCTAAAAATAGATTCTAAATGAAGTATAATACATCGTTGGATAAAAGCCGAATTCCGAAGGCATCTCTATCAGGTCAGGCGATATCGGATTGAATGTTGGCTTTTTCCCCAACCAAAAATAGATACCGCACGAAAGGTAGAAATTCTCTTCGATATTATATTCGATGGACGGCATCAGGTATGACGAAGGATCATTTAGATTTGTTAAAACTTCACCGTTCACGATTATCAGGGGAGTGAGATTGTGGGAAACTCCGGCAGCCAAGTAATGCATGCCCAGTAAATAAACGGCGCCTTCCGTATAGGCTATGTCATTATATAACGATAGATACCTCTCGCTGCTGGTTTCACCAGCTTGGTTATAATGGTACTCACCGAAAAGATAGGTGCCATCGCGAAGGCTGTAATCAACGCCTATGCTTGAGCGCAGGTAATTCTCCGAATCCGTATTATTGTCATTAAGAGCATCGGCGATAACATACCCGCTTTCCAGCCAGAATCCAGCGCCGCCGATAGCGCGAGCCAAATCAAATCCAATCAGCAGGTTTTCGCGAAAGCTAATTGCGAGTAAGGAGATGTCGGACTGAAGATAATAAAAGCGAGTTCGAAGGAACCGGGCGCTGTTTTCGAATTTGAACTCATCGCCGAAAACATATCCGGCGTCGATTTCCGACATCAAACCTATTGGAACTCTCACCCGAACCGCATCTATCCCTCTGCGATCCTCCACATCCAGCTCATTGAATGTAAAGGGACGCAGGATATCGGTGGGATTAATAATCCGCGCTGATCCCCAGGCTATGGACTGCCTGCCGAGATATATGTCTGCAATAGGAGCGCGTATGGTAACAAGCACTCGGTCGAGATTGTGAAACACAGCAAAACTCGAAACAGGTTCTCCTTCATCAGGATAAAGCTGCTCATCGAAATCACTCGCCCGATAACCGGATATACCGGTGTCGAAAGTCAATAACTGCCCCGAGAATAATAACTTATCTTGAACCCTGGGAACCAAATCATAAGCGAATTCCAGCCGGCTCCAATCATTCGGATGATAGCTAAGGTTGAGCCGCAAACGATTACTAACCGAACCGGTGATCGGCTGATTATCATAAAATGGAACATTGTCTATATCAGGAAAATCAAGCGCGGTAAAGTAGTTTTTGTAATAACCGGATATTGTGAGCGAATGTGAATTGCCTGCTGCTACAAGAATTGAGAAGAGAAATAAGACGAATGATACGAAGCTACCGAGTCTCTTAGTTATTATTCCTGACAAGCACATAATTCTGTCACTTCCTGGACTCATCGCTGTCTATTTTGCCGTCCTTAAGCGTAATCAGACGGCGAGCTCTTTCCATAATCATCTGATCGTGTGTGGAAAAAACATAAGTTATACCGCTTTTCTGATTAAGTCCCCTCATCATATCCAGAAGCTCCGCGCCGGTCTGCGAATCCAGGTTCGCGGTCGGTTCATCAGCCAATATTAACGACGGCTGCGAGACAATAGCCCTTGCTGCAGCCACGCGCTGCTGCTGTCCCCCGGAGAGCTTGGTCGGTAATCTATCAGCGTAACCATCCAATCCGACCTCCGTTAAAATCTTCTCAACGCGTCTATGCCTCTCTTCTCTGTCAACGCCTTGAAGCAGCATGATGTATTCGATATTTTCCTCCACTGTCAGTACCGGTATCAAGTTATATGCCTGAAAGATAAAACCGATATGATCACGGCGAAAATTGGAGAGTTCCGAACCGCTCATCTCGGATATCTTTTTTCCGGCTAACCATACTTCGCCCTCGGTGGGTGCGTCAAGCCCGGATATGATATTAAGGAATGTGGTTTTGCCTGAACCTGACGGTCCCACGATCGCTGTGAACTCACCGGACTTGATTGTAAGATCGATCCCCCTGACCGCCTTAACAGGAATCCCGTTCTCCTGATAGACCTTGACCAATCCGTGTGTAACTATTAGCGCATTATTCTGATTTTCCACTTAGTGATTCTCCTATAAACTCCGACGCATTGCCTCCGCCGGAGACATTTTCGCCGCATATATGGATGGATACAAGCCCGTCAATAGCGTTAGTGTTAAAACTGCCAAAGGATATATTATGAACTGCTCGACTTCGAGTACGGGATAAAGAAGGTGCCGAAAAGTAACCCCGGATACTTCGATTCCGGTATAGTCGATTCCGGTTTGCATGACAATGTAAGTTACAATTAGCCCGACTATACATCCGATTAAAATACTTATAAGCGCCAACGCTCCCGCCTCGAAAAAAACGAGTCTACCCATTTGGAAAGCCGAAGTACCTACCGCTCTCATAACGCCGAATTCAAACAATCGCTCGTGCAATGACATGAAAAGAGTGTTGATGATACCCAAAGCTACAACACCGAATAGTATTATACCCAAAATGTAGGTGCCGAATTGCGAAACCTCCAGCATCAGATCCAGTTCCGGCATCAACTCCGACCAGCCCGCAGCAACATTATTTCCTTCGGAATACTTCTGCCAGAAGGGATGATCTTGATTTCGTCCGATGGAACTGTTATTGAAGCGAAGCGCTATTTCGTGAATATTATCATCGATTCCCAACATATCCTGAGCCTTGCTCAAACGAATGAAAGCCATCCCCCGGTCCATCTCCTTTATGTTGAAGTGATAAATGCCCGAGATACGGAACATTTCCTGCGCCAGATTACCGGTATAAGCTTGAGATGTGGTGAGTACGACACGATCTCCCAAACCGACTTCCAAAATTTCGGCAAGTTTACTGCCGATTATGATTTGGCGTTTTCCGCTTTTGGAAAAATATGAACCTTCGGTGATAGCATCATCGATTTGCGAGAGATTTTTCTCGCTACCCGGCGATACCCCAACCATCATCACCGAGCTGAGATTTGCCGGCGAGGTTATCATAGCAAACGATTCCACCCTCTCGGAGTAATTCTTAACCGCGGGCTCTTTTTCGAGGTCGGAGATAACCTGCTCGTGATCAACAATGGTCTTCTCAACATTAAAAGAAGTGCGGAAGCCCTCTCGATGTATCTGCCCTTCGCCCATGAACGATTCGGTGGCTGAAGCGATCATATTGTTCCCCATGCCGATTATCAGTGCGTCGGTGAAAACCAGAGCCGCCAATCCGATTCCAATAGCGCTTCCCGCTATAAATGTTCTGCGTCTATTCCTGAAGATATTCCTGAAAGCAAGCTTCAAATGAAGCCACATATTATTCGCTCCTTGGTTACTGAGATCGCAAAGCTTTTGCCGGAGCTATTCTTGCCGCGCGGATCGCCGGATAAAGGCTGACTATCAATGCGGATAGAATAACTGTAATCGCCGGGAGGTACAAACTATGCAAATTAACTTCCGAGTAGTAATGTGTGAACTCAATACCGCCATAAGTGAATTTCTCAGGCATAGGTATGCCCTGCAGTGATAAAAGATAATTCGCCGGCAGACTGATAACTGTCCCTATTATCACGCCGATAATAGCCATCATAACTACTTCATATATTACCAGTCTGGATATCTGAAGAGGCGCCGTGCCCATAGCCCGCAGAGCGCCATACTCCCGTGTACGCTCAAGTACATTCATCAGCACGGTATTTAAAACCCCGATTGCTACGATCAGTATCACCACAAACAGCATTATCCAGGCGCCCTCTTTATCAGCTTTCATTGCGATATAGAATGAGCGCGCAAATTCCTGCCAGGGGGCAACTTCCAATTCAGGATTATCTAATGTGGTTCGTACTCTCTCCGTTACCTCATCGACTTGATCCAGCTCTTCAGCGATAATGGCGATCTCATGTACGGCATGGTAAAGAACGAATAATTCCTGCGCATCCTTGAGATGCAGATATAATGTACTCCGATCCTGGGTCGTGTTACCGCTTTCCAGAATCGCCGCTACAGTATATAGATCGTTCGCTATGGAACCGTCAGCCGCCTGAGAAATGATGACCACCTCATCCCCGATGTCGGCTTTCAGGGTTTGGGCTAATCCTCTGCCTAATATAGCTTGATGAGAAGCTTCCTCCGAAAATTTGCTGCCTTCCACTATTTTCTTGTTGAAGCGGGTAGCTTCATTTTCCCGAACCGGATCGATTCCCACAATCTGCACCCCCATGCTTTTATCTTCTATCGATGCCAGTCCCGCCGAGAAGAATCTTGGCGCCCAGGACATTACCCCCTTGGTTTCCGCTATCTTTTTGCCAATATCTTCATAATCCTTGATGTTTTTATAAAGCGACGGCTTATCGAGATATCCCCGTGCATGAACCTGCACATGCCCCAGCCGGTTACGGGTGAACATTTCGATAATCCGGTTGTAAGTGCCGTCAGCCCACCCGATTGATACTGCGGAAAGGGTAAAACCGCCTAACATCGTCAGTACCGTCAGCAATGTTCTTCTTTTTTGCCGAAAGATATTCCGCCAGGCGATTTTCAGGCTAAGCATAAACCATCCCTACATTTGCTTCCTCAGGTTCCTTAACGAAAAAATCTCCCGGCCAATCCCGATATTAAATTCAAGCTTTTCATATCTCAGAGTTGTTTTGTGACCCTCCTCATTCTGCGGTATCATTACCATTACGCTGGGTAACTTGCGACCATCGAAGGTTCTTACATCATCATATTCCAATACCCTCATTAACTCTCCCTTTTCATCGTAGTACTTCTGCCAAACCGGTAACGTATCGCTGCGGGTAACCGCCATTACAATATTGCCCCAGACTACCGGAAGTTCTTCGCGCGGCACGCAGTTGATATAAATCAGGCTGTCTGCAGGATTTTCAACATCGGTATGCTCATAGCTATAATCCTCAAACAGCGAAAATTCCTTGACCAGATCGTCATTGGTAAAATCAGATCCCATCCAGGAACTCATCATCATCGAAGGCGGAATTTTGACTACCTTGTTCGTCTTAGGGAGATAATTCCACATCTGGCTGCCGATTCGCAACGTTGCTACTCCTTTTTCTTTCTTGGGTGCCGTGATTCGGATGAAGGTTTTTTTCGTACCCTCGGTCCAGGCTTTCATGGATAGCGTTCGCTCCCAATGGGGGGTTACGATTTCCATCTCCAACTCGGAGCAGCTGGATTCTGAGCGATACAATTGATCTACTTTATGAACGATATCATATATCTCATTGCTGCTTCTGTTTTGAGCAAATGCTGACAATGCGATGAAAGTAACCAGCAGAATTATCGAGGTGCGAGTGAAGTTTGGTTTCATGTTCTCTCCCTATTTATGATTTCAAGGAGTATTCTTTTTGTTTATAATGAATTCGGGAGTATGATGCAAGTTTCCTGTGAGTAAACTCAATAGCCGTCTATTCGTTCCGACCCGGTTTTTGATATTAAAATATTGCCTGATTAGAGAATAACCTTGACATTTAAATATTTAATAATTATATAATACTTACATACTTCATTCAATGAGTCCACTGGAAATGATATCTATCCGTTTTGAGAATTGGATCCGTTTAAGATGTATTGCTTAATAAATAATTATTATCGAAAGGAGTATCTTATGGGAAGGACCTTCAGGATTTCCGCTTCATTGCTGTTATCAATTCTAATTGCGCAATTAGCTGTCGCTGCCCCCGGCTGGCAAGCGCAGGAAAGCGGAACGCAGGAGGATCTACATTCTGTTGATTTCCTTTTCCTTGATCCGCAATGGGGAACCTGTGTGGGAAGCGGCTCCACAGTTCTGCACACTGAGAATGCGGGCGAGACCTGGACCGCGCAAACGCTTCCTATCTCCGCGGATTTGCTTGCCGTATCGTTCGGTTACGAGGATTTCGGAATAACCACCGGACATAGCGGAGCGATCCTGAGAACATACGATGGCGGCGGCAGTTGGGAAACGCTTCAGGATGGCTGGATTATCAGCTATCACGCTGTCCAGAATCTTGGCGCAAGTTACGGTTGGGCGGTTGGAGTCAATACTATTTTTCAGCCTTTAGTTGCTTATACTACCGATGGATGGGATACCTTTGATCATGTATCGTTTTACCTGCAGCATGGCGGTCAGAACCACGAGGGAACCTTGTACGATGCCATATTCAATACCGCCGATATAGGATTTGCCGCGGCGGGAGTATGGAACGGCGAAGGCGCAATTGTCGGGACCTGGGATGGCGGTCATACCTGGGAGACTGTACATTGGTCGCCGTATGCTCTATACGGAATAGACTTTCCGGTATCCGATGCCAGCCTGATCGGATACGCGGTTGGCGATTTGGGAACCATATTGAAGACCACCGATGGCGGTTATAACTGGTTCGTTCTGCAGAGCGGGTCCTACGTTACATTAACCGACATTTCCTTTACTGACTTCGATACCGGAACAGCGGTCGGTTTAAATGGGGTTATCATGCGCACCACCGACGGCGGGCAAAATTGGTCATTCCAGTATGCGGAAGAACCGGGAGACTATAACTCGGTTTGCATGGTTGATACATATAATGGTTACATAGTCGGTGATGGCGGTACGATATTGCATACGACCACTGGTGGTGAACCCACAGCCGCTTGCTCGGTGGATATGATCCCCGATAATCCGCCCGTAATTGTGCATCCGGGAGATTTTTTCACTTACACCGGCATTCTATCCAATAACACAAACAGTCCTCAAACCACTGATGTCTGGCTGATGGTCGATGTACCCGACTATGGATTATACGGTCCGGTGAAAAGGTTCCTCAATGTTCCCCTCCAGCCGAATGAGAGCATCACGGTTCCTAACATAAGGCAATATGTGCCGCATTTTGCCCCGCCAGGCGAATACGGCTATATCGCTTATTGCGGTGATTTCCCCGATGGCGCCGAGGATTCCGCATCCTTTGATTTCGAAGTAGTGCTGCCGGCGGAAGGTTCTGCCGATAATTGGAATCTGTGCGGATGGTTTGATAACTTTTCGGAGGAAATACCGCAACAATCGGCGCTGCTGAATAATTACCCCAATCCCTTTAACGCCGCCACGGAAATAAAGTACATATTGGCTCAGGAATCTCATGTCAAATTGGACGTATTCAATCTCGCCGGTCAGGCTGTGGAAACATTAGTTGATGATACTAAACCGGCTGGGGAGTACTCGGTAAACTGGGATGCGTCTGATAAGCCATCAGGCATCTATCTATATAAATTGACTACGAAGGATTACTCGGTAACCAAACGGATGACATTTTTGAAATAGGATTCTATATATCGTGCGGTCGGGTGCCTCCACCCGGCCGCGCCGTAGGTCGGGTTCCGAACCGGAACGCAGTGGAGGTGAGAAACCCAACACCAATTTATGTTTGTGCCCGGCAGACGACCCCGTCTGCCTCGCGAAAGTACCGTCGGGTGGCTCCCCACCCGACGGTTATTGCTTCGATTTCATCCGTCATTGCGAACGCCGCGAAGCAATCCTTCTCCCTCATGGTTGGTTGGCGCCTGTCCTCCGCACAAAATTTGTGCAAACCCCTATTAAACCGCCACATTTATATGCAATTCCTCCGGTTTACTCAATTTCTAACTTACACAATACCAGCGGGTTAGCGAAATACTTTCTTTGGCAGGTATTTTGCTCTCAAGATTTGCGAGAGTTAGCAAACTATATAAATAGACGGAACTGAGCGGATTAGATATTACTGAAGTTAAAACTTAAAATTTTCATGGATGCTACTGAGGTACTATAATGGTAGCGGCG
>CAZLVS010000036.1:0-39949 GCA_964563085.1 uncultured Ignavibacteria bacterium
CAACAGCCGACGGCCTGATGCGCCGTACGACCTCGACAACCCGGAGAACATCCTCTACTCGGTCTGTCTCCAGTGTAACACCGGATGCGGCATCAAATGCAAAATCCAAAACGGTGTGCTGACCAAGATTGACGGCAACCCTTATAACCCGTGGACGATGTATCCACACCTGCCGATGACCGCGTCACCGTTCGAGGTGGCAAAGGTGGACGGCGGGTTATGTCCGAAGGGGCAGTCCGGTTTGCAAACCGCGTACGACCCCTACCGGATCCGCAAAGTGCTCAAGCGCGCCGGCAAGCGCGGCGAAAACAAGTGGCGCACGATCTCATTCGAGCAAGCGATCACCGAGATTGTCGAGGGCGGCAAACTGTTTGCCGATGTGCCCGGCGAGGAATACCGGCACGTCGAGGGGCTGCGCGCGATCAGGGCGTTGACGGATAACAAGGCGGCGAAGGAAATGGCAGACGACGTGAAGAGGATTTGGGACAAGAGAATGACCGTCGCGCGGTTCAAAGAAAAACACGCTACGAACCTCGACGAGTTGATTGATCCCGATCATCCCGACCTCGGCCCCCAGAACAACCAGTTCGTGATGAGCTGGGGGCGCATGAAGGGCGGGCGCAAGGACTTCATGAAACGGTTCGGCGCCGGCTACGGCACGACCAACCTCCATGGTCACACCACCGTCTGCCAGGGCTCGCTGTATTTCACCAGCAAAGCTATGAGCCAGCAGTATGAAACCGGCACGTTCGCGGGCGGCAAGAAGTTTTACTGGCAGTCCAGCCTTGAGCGGGCGCGGTTCGTCCTTTTCGTCGGCGCTAACCTCTTTGAAGCCAACTACGGCCCCACCAACCGCACCGTCCGGCTCACCGAAAACCTCGCCACCGGCTACGCCAAGATCGCTGTGGTTGACCCGCGATTCTCCAAGCTCGCCAGCAAAGCATGGAAATGGCTGCCCATCCAACCGGGTACCGACGGCGCGCTGGGCATGGCGGTCATCCGCTGGATGATCGAGCATGACCGGTTCGACAAGGCGTTCCTTGCCATCGCAAACAAAGCCGCCGCTATTGGGGCCGGCGAGAAAAGCCACACCAACGCCAGCTGGCTGGTGAAAATCGATCCTACCACCGGCGAACCTGGCGCGTTCGTCCGCGCCGCCGACGCAGGCCTCGCGCAGGCTGAAAACCGCATCATACCGGACCCGAAGGACAAGACCAAGACCGTCGAGTACGATGAAAAGTTCCTGCTCGTCATGCGCAACGGCCAGCCGGTTGCCTTCGACCCGAACGACACCAAGACCGTCATAACCGGCGACCTGTTCGTGGACGCGACCTTGCCGGACGGCACGAGGGTCAAGTCCGCGATGCAACTCATCAAGGAAGCCGCGTTCGAAAAATCCCACGTCGACTGGTGCGCCGTCTGCGGCCTCAAACCCGACGATGTCGCCGCTGTCGCCCGCGAGTTGACCAGCTATGGCAAACACGCCTCGGTAGATATCCATCGCGGCGTTAGTCAGCACACCAACGGATTCTACAACGTGCTCGCATGGTACACCGTCAACGCCATGCTCGGTAACTTCGACTGGCAGGGCGGTATGAGTATCGCCAGCACCTTCGGCTACGACGGCAGCAAAGGCGAACCGTTCGACCTCTCCGATGTGCCCGGCAAACTCACCACCTTCGGCATCTCCAGCATCCGCCACGGCGTGGACTACGCCAAGACCACCATCTTCAGCGGCTACCCCGCCAAACGGAACTGGTATCCACTCGCCAGCGATGTATACGAAGAAATCGTCCCCTCCATCGGCGACGCCTATCCCTACCCGGTCAAGGCGCTGTTCATGTACATGGGCTCGCCCGTCTACGCGTTGCCCGCCGGCCACACCAACATCGAGGTCCTCGCCGATGTGGACAAACTGCCGCTGTTCTTCGCCAGCGACATTCTCATTGGCACGACCACAATGTACGCCGACTACATCTTTCCCGACCTCACCTACCTCGAACGCTGGGAGTTTCAGGGGTCACACCCCAACATGAACCTCAAAGTCCAGCCCGTCCGCCAGCCGGTCATGCAACCGGTGCCCGAGACTTGCCGGGTGTTCGGTCAGGACGTGCCTATCAGTTTTGAATCCCTCCTCATGGGCCTCGCGGAGAAACTCGGCCTGCCGGTCTTCGGCCCGAACGCCCTCGGCAACGGCCGGCACCTCGAACGACCCGAAGACTTCTACGTCCGCGCTGTGGCCAACATCGCCGCTGGCGCCAAATCCGGCTCCGCCGTTCCCGACGCTAGTCCCGAAGAAATCGCCCTGTTCGAAAAAGCCCGCCGGCATCTGCCCGCAACTGTCTTCGACGCCGCGTACTGGAAGCAACTTGTCGGCGATGCCCTCTGGCCGAAGGTCGTGTACGTGTTGAACCGCGGCGGCCGCTTCCAGGACCATTCCAGGATCGCCACCGGCAACCAACTGCCCAACCCCTACGGCAAACTCCTCGGCATCTACCAGGAAAAGACTGCAAAACAGCGCTACGCCGGCAACGGCCAACACTACCGGGGCAATGCCCATTACCGGCCCCAGTCCGACTTCACCGGCCAGCCGATCGACAAACTCGCCGCCGGCCACGACCTCCACCTCATCACCAACCGCACCATTCTCCAGTGCAAGAGCCGCACCATCACCAACTACTGGCTGCACCCGATGATGCTGGAAAATTCCATCTCCATGAACCCCGCCGACGCCGCCAGGCTTGGCTTCCACAACGACCAACGCGTGCGCGTCGTCAGCGCCACCAACCCGGCCGGCGAATGGGACTTCAAAAACGGCAGCACCAAGCCGATGATAGGCAAACTCAAACTCACCGAGAGCTTACGCCCGGGCGTGGTCACCTTCGAACTTGGCTTCGGCCACTGGGCGACCGGCGCGGTGGACGTTGAAATTGATGGCGAACTCATCAAGGGCGACCCCCGCCGCGCCACCGGAGTCCACGCCAACGCCGCCATGTGGACCGACCCCGCCATGCGCGGCAACACCTGTCTCGTTGACCCTGTCGGCGGCAGTGTCAGCTTCTATGACACCAAAGTACGGCTGGTGCCGGCATGACTGCGCAAGCGCACCGCGAGGGGCCTTTTGAACCGCGACCACTTCAGCGGCGGCCCCGATCTCTATCCACATAAGTTATGAAAGAACCCTTTTGAAATAAGGAGATTGTTCATGAAAAGACATTTCTGCTTCCCCTTTTCCCAAGTATTTACAATTTCACTTCTCATTTTCCTTGGTGGAGCTTTATCCGTTTTGGCGGCCCAAGACAAGCCGCTCGAATGGCAGATTGACGGTGAAGTGCGGGGTCGCTACGAGAACCTTGACGGCCAGTTCCGCTCCAACCGCAGTGAAAACGATCAAGGTCTGTTTTTCCGGTCCCTTTTGCATATTAAAGCTGTAGGCGACAACTGGGCAGCAGGGGTGGAACTGCAGGACAGCCGCTCCTACCTCACCGACTCCGGGAGCGCCATTTCCAATAGCTACATCAATCCGGTCGATGTTCTTCAGGCTTACCTGCAATTGCGCATCACAGGATTCTTTGGAAGCGATTATTACGGCAACCTGAAGCTGGGCCGACAGACGATCAGCATCGGATCTAAACGGCAGATCGAACGGGTGACGTTTGCTAACGTCATAAAAAACTACACGGGCGCCTACCTGAGACTGAAGAACGACCAAGCCGATGAGTGGCACGTTTTTCTCGCTTCGCCCCTGGAACGATTCCCCGGTGACCGGGATGAGCTCCTGGACAACCGCGTGGAGTTAGACCAGGAGGAGTTCAACCGGTTGATTGGGGGCATGCATTTCAGAAAGGCAAACACCTTTCCGGAGATCTTGCCAAATGTATGGGGCGAGCTCTTCGTCTACGGCCTGCACGAACGCGACGATTTCGGCAATGAGAACCCGAATCGGCGCTACCTCACCCCCGGCTTCCGCTTGTATCGTTCGGCGAAGCCCGGACAGGCGAACTTCGACATCGAAGGTGCGCTGCGTTTCGGGACGCGGCGGGCATCCAGCGATCCGGCGGACACAATCGATCTTGATGTTTTCGCCAGCATGCTCCTCTTGCGCGTCGGCTATATGTTCAACCACCCGTGGAAACCCAATCTTGCCGCTCAATACTACTGGGCCAGCGGCGATGACAATCCCGACGACGGAGACTTTGATCAGTATGAACGGTTGTTCGGAGGGCGGCGCACCGATCTCAACAACACCAGCTTGCACGGGCCGCTCACACCCGCGAACCTCAGCGCTCCCGGCTTGCGTTTTGAAATGGTGCCCACGGACCAAACGACCTTTCGCGTGACCCACTCGGCGGCTTTTCTCGCCTCAAAAACGGATTCCTTCATCATCGGACGTCAACGCGATCCCCTCGGAAAATCTGGCTCATTTCTTGGACATGTCTTCGATAGTCGTTTCACCTATCAGTTTTCGGGTCGTTGGGAATTGGAGTTGGGAGCCTCCCTCTTCCTCCACGGAGAATTCACGAAGAACAATCCACAGGCCCCGGATTCAGATCAGACGGCTTTCAGCTATGCTCAGTTCAGTTTCAAATTCTGACCCTCCCCAAAAAGCCTTAGGAATGCCCTTGTCGCCTCATCTACACTCATGTCTTCAGCAGATAGCAACTCAAAGTGAGCTGTGATGTGCAAGTTAGATACTACACCTTAATAATCATCCGGCTATTGCTATCCTGTCTATTTAATGATGCGGAGGCAGGTGCAGAGGTCGTGACTCGCGTTAGAGTCTTTGAAAACAATGACAAAGGAATCATAGGAAGGAAAAACGGGGAGCAGCGGATCATTGACAAGGGGATTGGCGCCCTTTCGTTTTGGAGATTTGAAAGAAAGGGTTCACCCCCACATGCGTGGGGAATACGTGTGGTACGGGTTCGATTCCCGTCGCCAGACCGCTGAGTAAAGTACTTTCCACTAAGAGAGCCATTAGTATCGATAACCTTTCTCTGCGCCACAGGCAGACAGTGGATTTGGAGTTGGCAATCCCATACATCTCAAGTTTTAAGAAACGATGCTGGGGTACGACGGTATGTTCGTATTGTATGCTGATTATTTCAGGCTTTCTGCATCCTTCTCTGATACCCAATAGAGCATCAGAATCTCCCCATGATGCTCTTTTGGCTTCAATATTGAGAGATCGGAGGCATGCGGGCTTTGAGAATGCTGGATATTCATGTGCATGTATGTCATATGAACGAGGGACACGCCGCCTTCATGGCGTTCGAACGTCTAAGGCACAGAAAAAAAAGATGATTTAAGTACTGAGGAAGCGCTGGAAGTGGTCAAAGCCGGCACAATTTTCACCACCCATACCCCCGTTCCAGCGGGCATAGATATATTCTACCCATCCCTGGTCGAGAAATATTTCGAGCAGTTTCTGAAGAGCGCCGAGATGACCAAGGACGAGCTTTTGTCGTTCGGCCGCAGGAATCCCAAAGACAACAGCCAGCCGTTTAATATGGCGTTGGCGGTTTTAAGAACAACCGCTTACGCCAATGGCGTCAGTAGACTTCACGGCGAAGTTTCCCGAAATATGTGGCATTCCGTCTGGTCTAACGTCCCTCTCGATGAAACGCCCATCGGACATGTCACCAACGGGGTGCATACCCGATCCTGGATATCTTACGAAATGTCGGAATTATTTATGCGTTACCTGGGTCCGGCATGGCTCAATAAGCCGGCGGATCAAACCATCTCGGAACGAATCGACAGGATTCCCGACGTGGAATTATGGAGGATTCACGAACGTCGCCGCGAGCGGTTAGTGGCGTTTACCCGCTCCCGTCTGGCGCAACAACTCGCCAGAAGAGGCGCCAGCAAAAAGGAAACTGAGGCGGCGAGCGAAACCTTGAATCCCGAAGCTTTGACCATCGGTTTTGCCCGGAGATTCGCCACCTATAAGAGAGCCACGCTTTTACTTAAAGACGAACAAAGATTAAAAAAACTACTCTCCAATAAGGAACGTCCGGTGCAGTTTATTTTCGCCGGCCAAGCCCATCCGCGCGATAATGAGGGAAAACAGCTAATAAGGAAACTGGTTCATTTCGCCAGCCAGGAAGACGTACGGAAACACTTCGTATTTTTGGAGAATTACGATATAAACGCAGCCAAATACATAGTGGAGGGAGTGGATGTTTGGCTCAATAATCCCAGAAGACTCCTCGAAGCCAGCGGCACCAGCGGGATGAAAGTCCTTCCTAACGGAGGTTTGAATCTCAGCGTTCTCGACGGCTGGTGGGGCGAGGGTTACGAACCGGACACCGGATGGTCAATCGGTAACGGGGAAGAATATAACGATCCCGAATATCAGGACGAAGTGGAGAGCAAAATGCTCTTTCATGTCTTGGAGAATGAAATTGTCCCGCTATTTTATGATATTGGCTCCGACGGATTACCGCGTCACTGGACCGCCAAAATGAAAAGCTCTATGAAAAAGCTCTGTTCCGTTTTCAATACCAATCGCATGGTCGGGGAATATACCGAGAAATTTTATATGAAAGCTTACTCTAACTGGAAAAAGCTGTCCTCCGACAATTTCGTGAAAGCCAAGGAATTGGTAAAATGGAAAGAGTTTGTCAAGAGCCAATGGGGAATGGTTCATATTATCAAAGCCAGCGTGGATAACAGGGAATCCGAAGTGGATGATTCCTTGAAAATAACCGCGGTGGTTTACCTCGGAGTCTTAAAAAAGGATGACGTAAAAGTGCAGGTTTACAGCGGAACGCTGGACAACGACCAAAATATCATAAATAAATTCACGATTGATATGGAGTGCGGCGACGAGGTTCAGGAGGGGCTTTACAAATACGAAGGCGTTATTCCTTGCAGGGAAAGCGGTTTATTCGGGTATTCGGTGAGGATCATGCCCAATCATTCCGATATGTCCGATCAATTCGGTTTGGAGATGATGAAGTGGATCGACGAAGGCGCCGTCAAGCCTTTTGTCAAAGAAGTGGAATCTATTCTCAAATCGGAATAGCGCGGTTTTCATTCCCAATAATTCATATCGAGTGTGACTAAGGAAATTAATCCCGCTGGTCAGCGCTCCAGCGCTGACCGCCGGGGGGCCGTGTCATTTTCATATTTCGTTGTGATTTTTAATCATGGCGGTTTTCATGAATTTAGGGATTGGTAAAGGAAGCCTCGCGCTTCCGGTTTTCCACTAAAAGCCGGGACACGACCTATAAATTATCATTATTTATAAACCCTCGAAGCTCCGGCTGCTAACTATTAAATTTATAACTAATCCGAATTAGTCAAAGACCAAATCTATCCCGATTTCTTTGATGGATTTCAAGACATTTTATAGGTGATCAGCGACAATTAAAAATCCCCTTTTCCTGTAACCGGGCAGGTTCAACACCAGGATAATGCTGTGATCAACCAGACGATCTATCGCCGCGGCGGTAGTCAGGGGTCCTTGAATATCTACTCCCAGTTGGTAAAGGGCTGATTACTGGTGATCATCACGCTGCCTCGCTCGTATCGATCAGCCAGCAGAGTAAACAATACCTCCATCTCCTCCCGGCTCTGCCGCATGTAACCGGTGTCGTCGATGATCAGGGCGGCGTATTTGGTCAGCCTTTTCAATAGCCGCTGGAGATTTAAGTCTCGCTTGGCTATAAGCAGGTTCCGCACTAAAAGGCTGCAGGGAATATACAACACCCGGCATTCGAGGAGGAATACCGCGCACAATCATATATTTTATATCATTGACGGTAACCGATTTCCAGCCAATCTCCAATAAAATCGCCTTCCTGAGATAATCTTCAAACAGCCTTGCATGGGAACATCCCCTGGTCCTAAAGCTAAAAAAGGATTTGACTAAAAACGTCTTTTTTATATATTGGCGTCCGAGATTTAAAGAGCATTAAAGTCATTCCGTGTTGGAGTGTGGATTACCGAAGTTTACCCAGCTTTTATTCCCGAAATTCCGCTCCAGCTCGTAAGAATCTGATCACCGAAATTATTCGTGGAATACAAATTATACTATGAACTCAAACAATCCGTCAACCATACATAGAATATCGACACTATTCATCACCAACCTCGCAGCCGCAGCCGCAGTCGGTTTTTTCGCCGGTGTTTTTGCCGGCTTAATTGAGGTTTTGATCAAAGGCGCTATCGTAGATTATTTTGGATTCTATTTTATAATAACGTCGCTGTTTTATTACCCGATATTCGGAGCCTTAATAAGCATAACCGTGCTACTGCTTATGTCGGCGCTGATGGGAATATTTACTCATTCGAAGAGAATTCCTGCGATCGTTACGCTTCTTTTTATTTCAACATTAACCTACCTGCTTACCGCTATGTTTGCCAAACGCCTTGTTACCATATCCAACTTACCTTCGTTTCCCGGGTTCAGGCTTGTTTATGTCAGTATGGTGGTTCTGGCGATATTCTTCATCACGATTGCCCTGGTGTTTCTGTTCAGGCAGGTTATTAAGTTACTCGGAATTAGATTGAGCGCGGCGCCTTTCTTAATAGCGGCGCTCATTATTTCGGTGAGTTCAATTGCGATTGTGACGCTGACTTCCCCGCCGGAAAAAGGGTTGGCTTTTATGACAGGAGATAATGTCTCAGAAAGTGAAGGATTACCGAATATCATATTGATACTGATTGATACTCTGCGAGCCGATTGGCTGTCAATTGCAGGTTATGATATCGATACTCCGAATTTTCAGGCAATTGCGGAGGATGGCATCCTTTACACTAATTACTTCAATCAGTGCAGTTGGACCAAGCCGTCCATTGCAAGTTTATTTACTTCGCTATACCCCACCCAGCACACTGTAGGAACCACAGGTGGACCATTGGATTACGATCTGGTCACTTTAGCGGAGGTTTTAAAGAGCGCGGGGTATCATACGGTAGGTTTGGTGAACAATCCTTTGCTAAAGGAATCCAGCAATTTCAATCAGGGATTCAGTGATTACCATTATTTCCAGCCGCGGAAGCCGTATCCAACCGATTTACAGTCACCGAGGCTATTCGTATACAAAGTATTGGATATAATGTACCGGCGACTATTCCCGACCCTGATTTATGAAACATCTTACAGGGATGCGGAATACTGCACCGAATCTGCTATGAAGTGGATATCAAATAAGGGCAATTCGAGCTTTTTTATGTTTCTTCATTTCATGGATCCCCATGCGCCATACTTCGGGCATCCTTACGAGGGAGAATTCTACAGGCCTCCCCGCACCGGGGGATTCAGCAATGATAATCTCCCGAAAGCAACGGATAACTATAAGCAGGAAATCAGGTTTGCTGATAGTTCGCTTGGGGAATTCCTCGGGTATCTAAAGAGAAACGGGATGTATGACGAGTCGATGTTAATCGTCACCGCTGACCATGGAGAGGAGTTCAACGATCATGGGGCAGCAGGGCACGGCAGGGTTCTTTATAATGAATTGCTGAGAGCATCTACTATTATAAAACTCCCCTTTGGCGAAAGAGCCGGTACGTTAGATTCCACCTTAACCCAATCCATAGATATCGCTCCGACTGTTGCATCTTTCGTTGCCGCTCAGATTCCGGATAGCTGGGAGGGGATGGATTTACTCTCTGCGGAAAGGTCAGGATACAGTGTGGCGGAACTGCAGCAGATGGGAATAATACCAATCAAGAGTATTCAAAACCTCTCCGAGAAGTTAATTGTTACGCGGGATGCGGATCAAAATATCGATAAAGTAGAGTATTATGATTTGATAAAGGATCCCCTGGAGTTGAATAACATTGCTGAGGAGCAATACTATGATGATAAGGTCTCCACGCTGCTTTCAAAACTTCAATCTATTGAGCAGTACTTCCAGTCCACAGCCATCCAGACTGACTCCATGGAACTGGACACGGAAACTATACAGCAGCTAAAAGCATTGGGATACCTGCAATATTAATTTTAGCGCTAAAAATCCATGATAACTATAAACTCGCAGCCGAAGGCTTGTCCCTCGAGATACATAGATCATAAAAGCCTCACGGACTGGGATCCACGCAAGTAGCTCGACGTTCCCGACACCAACGGCGAAATTTATGAATGCTTTAGGATAAGGGATTTACTCGTATTCGGAAAAAGCGCCGATTCCTCGGCGCTTTTATAGTTGGTTAGAAACTATACTGCAAAACAAGCCTCGTTACTTTAGAAGCTTGTAATCCTTTCGGTCCTTCAAATGCGGAGTACTCCACTTCCTCCCCCCGTTTCAAGGTCTTGAATCCTTCGCCGTCGATTTTTGAATAATGCACAAATATATCATCGCCTTCGCGATTACCTTCGATGAATCCAAAGCCTTTACGATCATTGAACCATTTAACCCTACCTCTGGGCATTAAACACAACCTCCTCGTTCGTCAGTAATAGTGATTTCTCGAATTTTTTCCTGATGTTAGCTACTTCCATTATGTCTCTGAAGAATTCAGCGGTTTAATTCTCTCCAATTACATCTATTAACAATATCGGTAAAAGATGATTCTCCTTGAGCAGATGCAGCCGCCAATCGTAAGCGCTTTTTGGGCTCTCTAATCGGGGAACTTTTGAGAGTATTCCCAATTTTATACTTGACTATATGGGTAAACATAACTCATATATATAAAATTCGTGTTTTAAGGAGAAGGAAGAAATGGAATATAGACCGTTAGAAGGTAAGGTGGCATTAGTTACCGGAGGTACGCGAGGAATCGGCAAAGCGGTTACACTGCGGTTAGCTGAACAGGGGGCTAAGGTGGTAATCAATTTCTTCAAGAACCGCACCAATGCCGAGAAAACTCTGGATGAAGTTCGGGAGCGTGGCGGCGACGGCATGCTGTTTCGTGCTAACGTGGGGAATCATCAGCAGTTACACAGGATGTTCGATACAATCGAAGAGAAATATGGAATTATGCATTTTTTTATCTCCAACGCTGCGCTGGGTATCCCGGGTGAGATCGACGAGGTTAATGATAAAATTTGGGATCTGGCGATGAATGTGAATGCCAAAGCATTCCTTTATGGTTCCCAGAGAGCCAGCAAATTGATGACCGAAGGCGGGAGTATTGTAACATTGTCAAGTTTGGGTGCGCAATCCTATTTCCCGGGCTATTCGTCGATAGGCGTCAGCAAGGCGGCGCTGGAAACTTTAGTCCGTTATATCGCGGTGGAATACAGCAAAAAGAATATCACGTGCAATGTGGTAACCGGAGGCTTGATCGACACTGACGCTCTCAAGAAATTTCCAGCGATGTTCAAAGTACTCCATGATGAAACTATGCGCAAAACTCCGATGGGTAGGCTGGGTACGCCGGAAGATGTTGCCGGCGTCGTGCTGTTTTTGTGTTCCGATGACGCCAGATTTGTAACCGGGCAGACGATAGTAGTCGATGGCGGTTATTCAGCAGTATGCTGAAGGAATTGCTGATTTCAGTTAATACGTTAGTTTTTTCTTGGAACTTTGCGAATATAGCATTATCTATTAGTAATAGTTGATAATCAGGGATAGATTTTGGATGAATTCTAACTCTTAAATGAAGGAGTTACAAAATGCTGGAAGTTTTAGCCTATCAATTGCGGCAATTGGCGGACGAGGGAGAAGAGGAATTTCGCGCTGTTTTGAAAAGCCGGATCAAAGGGAGTTTGACCGAAGAACAGGTGAAGGCGACCAAGGAGTTTATCTTCCTCCTTCCTCCGGTTCTGCGCTATTTAAGCGCCTATTGGAATGACAAGAAGGCTCCGCGTGAATTGAGGAGATTCAGCAGTAACATAATTGCATATATTTACCACCCGCACGATTACCTCGCCGAAGAAGAACTGGGATTGTTCGGCTATCTGGATGATGCTTACGTGGTCGTTTCAGCATTCCTGAAGATTCAGGAAACATATCTGAAGGATTGGCAGGAGAAATCCCGCGAGGAGCTGGAGCTTGTAGAGCGAGCGCGGGAGCTGATTTCGGTTCCCAAGGTGCTGATTCCGAACGTAACAGAGCGTTTGGATAAACTCTTCGAGAGTTGGCAAGACGGCAAATCGGTGGATCTTAGTTAATGATAACTCGCTATTTATTAATAAAGAGGGATTTATTCAAACCTGATATATGCGGTTAGCGATCCGAACTTAATTAATATAACCTAAAGCTTTCAAATTCTCTTTAATCTGTTCATCGACAGTACTGACGACTTCTTCAGAGGATTCAGTATCTGATGCTCCGTAGGTTTCAATATACGAAACGGGATTGGACTGGACAAGGCTTTCATCGAAGGCATCTAACAGCGGTTTTCCAGCCATATCCCGGGCAACAGGAAAACCGAGTATATATAGGATTGTTGGCGCTACATCGAATATACTCGCGTCCTTCAGTCTGTAACTTTTCTTAACATGAGGACCGTAGATTGCGATTATTCCTTCTTTCTGATGAAATCCTGTGATTTCGGAATCAATACTCTTCCCTCTTAGCTCATCCAAAAAATCCATATATGGTATGGGTCTTGCTTGTTGACCATGATCAGACAATAGTATTAGGATAGTGTTCGAATCTATGCGAGACAATACCTCTTCAATTATATCATCGGCGAATCGACAATATCCGGGAATAAGGCATCCGAACCTGTCCACTGCAGACGCCTCCACATCCGAGAACTTTTCCGGTTCGAAATATTTCCAGGCGATATGTTGGATATCATCCAAACCTCGAAGATATAAAGCAAAAAATGACGGGTTGCTGCGGCTAATTAAATCGCAACCCAACTGGGAATAATACTTGTCTTTCATGCAAGCTTCAACAGTCTTTCTTGTTGTATGCGGATATCTGGTCAGGACCGAATCTCGGGAAATCAAAGAATCGATATTCGAAACCGCATCAATGTTCGGGACACATTCGAAGTAATTCCCGACATCCGTGGGATATTGAGATTTATTAGGTTTGAAAGTCCCTTTCAGAGTTGGGGGCCAGATACTTCGTTCTATTCCGTAATGAAATCGATCCGATATCAGGATACCGTTTTTCATCGGAGAAACTGGCCAAGTTGTCATCCATCTCACGACAACCGATTTACGTCCATTTTCATCCAGAATATTCCATATCCTCTTAACTCGATGTTGTTTCGATGTCATCAAGCTGCTGTTCTTAAGCCTGACGGGAAATGACAGGTACAAGGGGAGCGGCTCGTCTGCGCCGGGAATACCGACGGAAGAAAAATCAAATATCCCATGCTCAACTTCTGGCTTGCCTGTTGCGACTGACTCCCAGATACTCGGGGATATTATTCCCATACAACGAGTAGCGAACATCGGCAGGAAATCACTGGGCTCGGATATGAGAACGCCCGTAGTACCCTCATTTTTTAGCTTCTTCATATATTCCAGTTCATTTTTTTCTATAAGCGGATCGATTACCTCCCAAGATGCGGCATCCAGCCCGATTACAGCAACCTTTAAACCGGTCGTGGATATATCAATGTTGTTGGAATCTATTAACTCGAGATTCTCCGTATTGGACTTAAACATAAACGGGATAACAAAGCACAGGATTATTACGATGAATCCAAAACCGAATGCTTTGCGAGGCAACGGCTGATTCATCCTGCTAAGAGCCAGACGCCCCAGATAAGAGATACCAAAGCCGACAAGTAGAGATATCAGGTAGTATATGAAAGCCCGTATCGATACCAGGTTTATCGTGTCGGTTAGGCTTAGTATTCTAAGGGCGATAAACGCAGCGAATGCAAAGCCGCAGCTGATAACGCCAGGGGTTAAAGACACACCGCCAATTGCTTTTTTTGAAAATTTCAGTATGGTATTCAGCAGAAACAGCAAAAGTGTTGTCGATATCCCTGCAATGAGAAATACTATCGTTATATAAAAGATTAATAGAAGGTAATCCGGGAAAAAACGATTATACGAAGTATATAAAACCATCCACAGCGCAAACAGTATCCCGGTTACAAGCCAAGAACCCAGTCCATATAAGAAGTGATTTCGATGTTCAAACATACACCAATCCATATTATTGCATAATAGTGTCTACAATAGAATTACTACTGAATAGTACAGGTTTGATCGGCAATTGTCAAGCGCCCTTTGAGCCTCGGAATTAACGGAAATGATATGTTGATATAACTCGCTAAATTAGTTCTTATCAACCCATCAGCGCATTAATCGATATCAGGCTGTTTGTTCTCTGATCGTATATTCATAAGATTTATGAATCTTGCGAGTTGAAGTTCGGATGATACATCTGTTAATTTCAAATCTTATATGAAGGTCAGGCCCTTTGGCTGTCCTGACGAGGTACTATTTTCATGCTTGAGGAGGTGTTACAATGCTATCCCCAAAATCAATTCTTAGCCTGATGGTTGTTATCTGTGCCATTGCGCTTGCCGGCTGCTCCCATGATGGCAATCCTGTCAAATCACCGGCGCCGGAAGATAACAGTATAACTCTCGAAAGACCCCAGGGTAATATCGGTGGTCCCGTACAGATGCTTAGAATCTATCAGGCGGAAGACTGCGAAATCCGCGGACTCATTAGAAAACCATTTTGGCTGGAACGTGATGGTAATCAGAGGATTGTCTTAGAATCCAACAATGGCGGAAGTATCAGGATCGCTCGAATCGGCTATCCCGACAAGCTGATTGAAACAGACAATTATATCAAAATTACCATCACTAATTTCACCAACGGTCTTTTCTTCCCGCCTTTGTATTGGAATTATGTTGGATGGATCCATCTTGCCCGGACATTCGTGGGAGCCGCGGATCATGTAAACGTAGTATGGGTGCCGTAGTCGGCAATCCATACGGCGTAGGTCTTAATAACAGCAAATTGCAATTGACCGATGCCGGCGACTGATCTGCTTTTATTTTGCTGAGAAATCGAATGGACTCTATATATCAACGGATGATTTTCGCCGCTCATCTGAGCGGCGTTTTATATTGATTCGCTCAGCCTGCCCCGATTTATCGGGGAATCCGACTTACCGACGCAGGATACAGATTGCCTCGCTTCCTCAACGCAATCGGGGCAATTATTGTCAGGTGAGACCATTCGACGGCACATTTATTACCGAGGGTGACATAGTCATGGCGGAAAAAATGGCGTCAAACGAGGGCGTTTGACGCCACTGATGGTGGATAGTGATACACTCAGTCTTCGTCCTAACGCGTGAAGGCGCTTCTCTGAGGGGGCGAATCAATGTCGGCAGCAAGCTGCCGACCTACCCTCGGAATGTATGCCAGGGGATAAACTTCCTGACCTACCCTCTGTTACCAAGATTCGAGTGACTAAGCGACACTTTTCTGCAGCTTCGGACCGGCTTCTTTGAGGTTGAGTTTATCTTCATCCTCAAACTGCTTGAAGTTCTCGATAAACTTGCCGACTAATTCCTCAACCTTCTCGTCAAACGCCTCCTTATCCTTCCAGGTATTCTTCGGCTCAAATACTTCGGAGGGAACTCCCGGAGCGGATTTCGGAACCTGGAATCCGAAGTATGGATCCTCGCGCATCTCGACACCGTTTAATTTTCCTTCCAGCGCTGCATTGACCAGAGCGCGGGAGATTTCGATCTTCATCCTGCTGCCTGCACCATAAGGACCTCCCGACCATCCTGTGTTGAGGAGCCAGCAATTTACCTTGTGCTCTTCTATCTTCTGACTGAGCAATTCCGCATAGGCGAAAGGATGCAGAACCATAAAAGGCGCGCCGAAACATGCGCTGAAGGTTGCGATCGGCTCATCACCCATTCCCGCTTCGGTACCCGCTAACTTCGAAGTATAACCCGAAATAAAATGGTACATCGCCTGCTTGGTCGACAGCTTTGCTATCGGGGGCATCACTCCGAATGCGTCCGCCGTCAGCATGATGATATTACTGGGATGATCTCCCATGCTTTCGCTTAACGCGTTCGGGATGTGAGTTATAGGATACGCTGCTCGGGTATTTTCGGTTAACGTATCATCATCGAGGTCCAATCGACGTGTCAACGGGTCGAAAGTAACATTCTCCAGTATGGTTCCGAACTTGCGGGTTGTATCGTAAATTTCAGGTTCCGATTCTTTGGAGAGTCGAATAACCTTAGCGTAACACCCTCCCTCAAAATTATAGACTCCGTTATCGCTCCAACCATGCTCATCATCGCCGATCAGCTTTCTGTCCGCTACTGAGGACAACGTCGTTTTTCCGGTTCCCGAAAGACCGAAGAATAAAGCAGCATCATTGTCCTTTCCGACATTAGCGCTGCAGTGCATGGACAGCACTTTTTCCTGAGGGAGAAGGTAATTCAGAACAGTGAAAATCGACTTCTTTATCTCGCCGCCGTATCCGGTACCGCCGATTATTGCCAACTTTTCGCCAAGATTCAGTATGACAAATGCTTCCGAGTTTGTTCCATCCAATTCCGGCAAAGCGTGGAAATTAGGCACGTGCAAAACGGTGAATTCAGGCGCATGTTTTTCAAGTTCTTCGCGCTTTGCCTGGATGAACATATTTCTTGCAAAAAGGTTATGCCATGCATTTTCCGTGATTACCCTGATTGGCATGCGGTATTTGGGATCGTAACCGGCGAAACAATCCTGAATATAGAGGTCTTTCCCCTGGATGTACGCCATCAATCGATAAAACAACCGTTCGAAATGTTCCTGAGAGAAAGGTTTATTAACCTTTCCCCACCAAACCAATTCCTTACTGCTTGGTTCCTCGACTATAAATTTGTCCTTAGCCGCCCGTCCGGTATGCTGGCCGGTACGCACAACCACCGGACCGAGATGGGCGATAGAGCCTTCACGCCGTCTTATGATCTGCTCATATAACGACGGTGTATTAAGATTCCAATATAGTCTTCCCGGATTCTTTATTCCGTGATTTTCTATACCGTAATCGCTTTTGATAGTCTGTATCATGTTATGCCCTCCGCGTTTTACTTTGATTCATGTTCTTTCTCTAATTAGCTAATAAGTTGATTAAATCCAGTTCATCCTTTCTCAATTGTTTCCTTTTCTTATAGGCATCCCTGAAGGATGTATAGGTTATTTCACCATTGACCTCACCAACCATAATTCCGGACTTATCCTTGTTCAATGCTTTGACTGCGGCGCTTCCGAGCTTGGACGCCAGAATTCTGTCCCTCGCAGTTGGCGATCCGCCGCGTTGAATATGTCCTAAAACAGTGACCCATGATTTAATACCGAATTTCTTTAACAGATCCGCCGCAAGCTCTTCCGCTCCGCCCATCTCATCTCCCTCGGCGACCACGATGATATTGGTTTTTTTACCCCTTTTAATGCCTTCTTCCAGCACCTCGTAGACATTGGAGAGATCGCCCTTATTCTCCTCCGGAACCAGCACGCCTTCGGCGCCCCCGGCGATCGCTACATCCAGAGCTATAAATCCCGAATGCCTTCCCATTACCTCAACCAGAAACAGCCTATCCATGGCGCCGGCAGTGTCCCGTATCTTGTCGATAGCATCCAAAGCGGTGTTTATCGCGGTGTTGAATCCGATAGTGTAGTCGGTTCCATAGATATCATTATCGATGGTTCCCGGGCAGACAACTACTTTTACATCGCTTTCATTACATAATTTCTCTGCGCCCCGAATTGTTCCATCACCGCCAATAGCTACCAAGCCTTCGATTCCGAACCTCTTAAGGTTATCAATAGCCTCGGTTCTTCCCTTCTTGGTTTTAAACGCCTGACTCCGCGCGGAAACCAGAATCGTCCCGCCTGCCTGTATAATATTTGAGACAGAACGTGCGTTCATCTCAAAGATATCCCCTTCGATCATCCCCTCATAACCGTATCTGATTCCGAATGGTCTTATATCCAGATGTAATGCGGTACGCACCACGGCGCGAATGCACGCATTCATCCCGGGCGCATCGCCGCCGCTGGTAAATACCCCGATGTTTTTCATATTATTGTTTATCCCTTTTTTTATACATCCTATTCAATGTATCCTAAAACGCTCAATTGATATCTAATATACTTCTCGCATCCGGTTTCCTTTGGAATCGGCAAATCGCTTTCTAATGAGTCTATACCGTATTGAGGCGAACTTAGTTCATACTTATCGCAAATAATCTTGTGTATGTCCTTAAGCGCATACATAGAATCTTTATCGTTTGCTTCGGGGATAAAATTAGTTATCGCAAATCCGCCGCTAACCGGGAAAGCGCAGATTTGGGGGAATTTGCGAAGAAAATCATCCACGAAAATAAGCGCGCCGTCAGCGTCATATATATCACCCGCCTCAGGTATTCCCTTTAAGTCCAGCCTTACTTTTTGCACCAGGCTGTCGATTAAATCAACATTGGAGAATAAATATCTTCCCTGAGCGTTGGAACAATTTTGCAGCGCTGTTATTACCGCTGTGACCTTAGCGGAATCAAGGTTCCGGGGTAATATATTGAATACAAATGGATTCTCCGATTCAGGCAGTTTTTCGAGAGGCCAATAATCCGGAGGTTTAAATATGACATCGAACTTCGGTTGAAAACCGGAATTTATAGCATGTGCGAAATTCGAAGGGCTGATCCTTGCGGCAATCGGATGCAAGTTCTCATAAGTCAGACGTTTTTCAAGGTTGGATTTATCTCTACCCGCCCACTCGGTGGCTGGCACAAGTTCGTAAGGACTAACCAGAATTATATCATATCGTCTGGAAACCTTTTGAGCAATCTTTCCGATCAATTCATCCTGATATTCATAGAATCGTTCCAGCGTAAATCCGAACCTCTCCATCTCGGTCGGGGTGATATTGAATCCGCGCCCGAAATGATACCGCATAAAGAAAAGCTGAGCCAATTCCAAAGATGCCAGCCTTATCGCTATAAACTCCGGTAAGAAGTAGTTCTCTCTGAGCAGCTCCATAGTTGCCAGTATTATTCGGTCTTTTCTCAGTCCCCAAGCCAAAAGACGCAGGCACCTCTCAAGGTCCATAGCTCCGGGATTCGCATTGTCCGATACCAGCTCTGAGAGGTTGCGCTCGCTTAACGGATAGCTGATAAACCTATTTAGCGCCTCAACATCTGCTTTTTCTATAGCTGTCTCCGATTTTAAAAGCTCCCTGATCCGGGTCTCGATTCCTCCGCCTTCAGGTATTAATCCGTGGATTACCATTGCATCCTTTAGCTGTTGCGGCAAGATTCCTTCTTCAGGGCATATTAAAAAATGGTCTGATATTACCACCCCGGAAGTATCACCAACCGGATGAAACAGGGGATAATTAATATAGATACTATTGATCTTTTTCTCTGAAAGTTTATCCTCTAACGTAGGGACCCGTAATTCCCTGAGGGTCGATTCTACGAAATCGCGGCTGCCCTCGCTTCCCCAATATGCAGTGGCTACGCCATTAAATGGCGAATCGATCCCGGTGAGTACTTCCGCCGCTGCCGCCGCGTTATTAACATATCGATCAGGAGATTGCTCAAATGATATCTTTGTGCCTCGCTGCATCAGCTCCTGAATGCTGGGAAGCCTATTTTCAGCCAACATAGAATTGAATATCTTTTGATTTATCGGACCGATATCAATCAGCACCATTTTAGGGGTGTTTCTCGCTGGACGATATTCGAAAATCTCTAACTGATCCGGCGTCTTATCGACCGAACAGGCTAACGGGAGCGCCAAGAAAAGAAAAATGATCAAAATAATCTTTGTTATTTGCATACCTATAAATTATTATCTTATCAGTTATCATTGTTCGGAACTGTCAGATATCCAAATACACCACATAATTGGAGTTTCGTCAAGTAATTTATAATTGACCGATTTATTAGAAAAAATACTTGACCGTTTCAAATCAACCGGTTAGTTTTGGGCAACAATTAAAGCGAGGAAGAGTAGATTATGGTTGCAAAAGCAAAATCGGCAGGGAGTAAATCCGGGGATTCTGTAGGTTTTACCTCTGCGAATTACATATTTTTCATCATAGGTATCCTTATAATAGCCTTAGGTTTCGTGTTTCTTAAAATGGGATCGTTAACCATCGCTCCCATCCTATTGGTTTTGGGTTATTGCGTTATCATTCCTATAGCGATAATGTACCGTCAGAAAAAGGACACTTCCGAGTCTTAACAAGCCTGTAACACTTGTCTGAAAATCGCTTACTGCACTTAACCTTGCATTCTCAATAATCGATGCCTATTAGAATATTCTTCCTCTCCACAGGTTTGTATATCGGTGGCGAGGAAACTCAGAACTTACTTACCTTTTCAAGGATGAAGGATAAAGGATTCGAATTCATACTTGGCACTACAAAGGATGCCGGACCATTTTCGAAGCCTTTCCGGGACGCCGGATTCGAGGTATTTCCGAAATTACTTAACCGGAGTAAATTTGATCTTAGCGGTTTGATGAATGTTAGAGCGTTCATCCGTAAAGTCGGAACCGATATCGTTTGCACCGGAGGTTTCGGTGATTCACTTTTCTACGGAAGGTTGGCTGCGCGTCTGGCAGGAGTTAAATCCATTATTAACACTTTCTTCCATTTTGGTCGATTGGATAGAAACACCGCCAGAATAGAGCTGCTCAATTCATTCCTTCATCCCATAACCACTTATTTTAAGACTTCGTCAATGGCTTTGCGCCAGTACTTGATCGATGAAATGAACTATCCCGCGGACAAGATTATAGCTATTCACGATGGAATCGATAGCTCCAGGTTCTCGCCTCAAAAACCGGAACCGCAGACCTATCACGAACTGGGAATCCCTCGTAACAAGCCGGTGGTCGGCATGGTGGCATCTCTGTATCCTTTTAAGGGGCCGGATCTTTTTATCGAAGCCGCCGCCATTGTTCACAAACAGTTTCCGGATGCTGTTTTCGTCATGGTGGGCGAGGGCTCCGAGAGGGGAAAAGTGGAGAACCTGATAGAGAAATACGATTTACGGAAGGTTGTAATAATGCTTGGCTACCGTACCGATGTTCCTCGGATACTTCCGATTTTCGATATTTCGGTATTGGCTTCGGATACTGAAGCATTCCCGAATACACTACTGGAGGCGTCAGCCTGCGGGAATCCGTTGATCTCCACTGCCGTTGGCGGGGCAAATGAGATAGTTCTGGATGGTTACAATGGTTACCTGGTTCCCCCGAGAAATCCTGAAAGGATGGCGGATCGTATATGCAGGCTTCTTGGCGACGAAAACTTGCGAAAGGAAATTTCCGAAAATTCCAGAGAATACTTGCTTGAAAATTTCACCATAGAACGCAAGGTGGAAGTGTTTAGTAGATTCTTCGAACAGGTTCATCACGGCGAACCGATACCGCCGGGACTTTATAATTAATCATGGCTCAACCTATTATATCAGTTATCATCCCCGCATATAAATCAGAGAAGACCATTGAGGATTGTCTTAAAGGAGCTTGTAATCAGTATACAGCTTTCGAATACGAGATTATCGTTGTAGATAGTTCACCTGACGAGAGTACCGCGGATATAGTGCGCAAGTTTCCTTCGGTTCGGTTGATTAGGACAAAGGAAAGATTAACTCCGGGACAGGCGCGGAACTACGGAGCGGAACAAGCCGGAGCCGAGTATCTTGCGTTTACTGACTCTGACACCGAAATTCCATCAAACTGGCTTGAAGAAATTAAAAAAACAATTGATAGAGGACATGATTTGATAGCGGGAGCAATCGGAAGTTCGCCTAACAATGACACCTCATGGAGCCAGGCAGAATATTATTTTGAATTTAGCGAACATTCCCCCTATCGCCAAGAGGGGAGCAGCTGGTTTGCAGGTTCATGCAATTTTATCTGTAAAAAGAAACCTTACATGGACGC
Source organism: uncultured Ignavibacteria bacterium (assembly GCA_964563085.1). Taxonomy (GTDB): domain Bacteria; phylum Zixibacteria; class MSB-5A5; order UM-FILTER-46-8; family UM-FILTER-46-8; genus WJIR01. Next base: position 21,805 of record CAZLVS010000036.1, read on the forward strand.
CGGCGGCTTTCCGGTACATCGCGGAGGTGAAGATGTTGTGCTTTCGTCGAGGTTGGAGAAGTTGGGGCTGAAAACGCTGTTCGATCCTAAAGTTGTGGTTTATCATCAGAACCGGAAGGTTATTAGTAAAATTCGCTATAATACCATCATGCTCGGTAAATTCTCCGCGCTGTTTAGAAAGCAGGGTGTAATGAAAAACTATGGCATCATTAATCGACCGCTGATCAGCTGGGCATTCATCCCATTTTTCACCATCTACAAAGTAATCGGTATTCTCAGGCGTACCCTCGGTTCTAATGATCCCCGGAAATGGGAACTGGTTAGAAGCTTCCCCAATTTCATCGTCATAATGAGCTGGTGGATGACCGGATTCTATATTGGCGCCTACGGCAAAGACCTTGATATCACCATATAGCCCGGATAAATCATAAAGACTATTAGCTTGTGTAACCGAGGGAGTTTTGAAAAAATCATTGCGAGAAGCCAATAGGGCGATGCCGCAGCCCCTATATATTACACTACAATGGAAACAGACTGCTTCGCTTCGCTCGCAATGACGGTATAGATTAAGATCCGAAAGGACTCGTACCTACTTCTGCGCATCTTCCTTTCCAATTGATACAACAGTGAAGATGTTTTCCATCCACCCTTTAGTTTCCGGGTGGAAATACGGAGCTTCGATAAGTTCCTTAAGTCTTTCGGGACTGGTCTGATCAGGATTGTATGTAATTACGCATTTATTTAGACCGGCGTAGGTTTTAATTGAGATAATTCCGCCGGTATCCTTTATCCGGTCAATAAAGAATTCCGATGTCCCTCTGCACTTGACCCCCTTAACTATCATCTCAACGGTTACAATGCTGCTGGAGGACGCCGGAGCGGTACTGTAATATTCGGCTGACGGAAGAGCCAATAGTGATGAAAATTTAACCACAAGCACGATAATCACCACCAGTAAAACCGGAATTAGTATTTTCGGAATTTTAATCATTAAAGAACCTTAACCTCCAAGCAGTTTTCTTCCGGGCATGCTTCTGTACACTCAAGGCAATTGGTGCAATCGACATGGTTAATCCGTTTCCTTTCAGAGACTTCGATTAACTGAGGGCAGACTTCGTTACATAGACCGCATTCAGTACAGTTTGCCGCGTTCCGGTGGATTTTAGTAACCCCAGCCCATGCCAATAAATCCTGCACAGCGCCCAAGGGGCAAAAATACCTGCAGAACGGCATGGCGATAAAAACGCTGGCGACCAATATACCTGACATCAGGATTATGCTGAGCGTTCCCAACGAACCGTGTCCGAAACCGGAAAAAACCAGGTAAAACGGATCATATCCCCTGAATATCAGATCGCCGATTTTATAAGTAAAATAGAGAATTAGAATCAGCACGGGATACCTGAGCAATCGCAAAAACAAGTCAAGTCTGCCTTTTACGTAATGTCTTCGTTTCCTGATCTTGAATCCGATTCTATTGAGAACTTCGCTGACAGCGCCAATAGGGCATATCCATCCGCAAAAGCTCTTCTTGCTGATTACAACCAAAACCACCAAACCGATAAACATCGCCAGATTGGTTTCGGCCAGAGCGCATGTATAATTATGGGTGGTAAACAGACCATACAGAGCTTCTACCCCGCCAAAAGGACAGTAAGCTTCGAAAGTTCTCTCACCATACCCTAAAGCCAGATAGATAAGAATTCCAATTACGGCAACCTGAAACAGGTACCTGAGATGTATGATTTTGAATTTCATGGGCATATTATAGTATAATCTCCGATTGTATATTACTGGAAGAAGAACCTTGAGTTGAACCTGCTGTTGGATTTCCGTTTCCGCCCTTCAGAAGCTCATCAACAGCTTCGTTTATTGACTTAATCTCATCTTCAATCTTCCTCCTAACATCTTTGCGAACAGTTCCTATCCTTCCCCCTAATTCCGGTAGTAACTTTCCCACCCTTAACCGACATTTTTTGCCTAATTCCGAGATTTCCGCATGAAGCTGATTTTCCCGGTCGTACTCCGGTATGGGGCAGACCTCAAAGGGTCTCCGGTGGATATCTCTCGGTCCAAATAAGCCCTGATTCTGATATTCTTTGATCAGATCATTTACAACATCTGAATTAAGAACCGCACATAGAAAATCACCTTCTTTTAAAGTCTTCGGATAATAGTAATATGTCTTAGCATCAGCAACAAATCCCTGAGTATTATATTTCATAGGCTTTATCTGTTTGGCAGCATAAACCGCCGCGGTTAAATTGGTTCCCGATGTATTGTAAAGTACGATAAAACCAGCGTTTGGCTTTTGTGCTGTTACCTTATTTCTGTAATTCAGCCACTGCAGCAGCGTTATGTCTTCATTGGTTCTGTGTTTTTTCCAAATCTCCTCGGCAGCTTGCAGCCATCCCCAAGCATCGTATTTAGCATTTTCGGCTAATGCATTTATATCCTGCATTTCATAACCCCTTTTTGAAATCCTCACAGGCAGAAAAATCAGTTCACGTCTTATTATTCCGAAAGGAATCAGGGCGTTCGCCAGAATGGTTTCAAAAAGAAAGTCTTTGTCGATTCTCATGTTTATCTTGGTTCTCCAAGGTTCTTTCGCCTCTTTGAATGCGCTATCGGATGTAATGAAATACGGATGTTCATCATACGGATTAGCCACAGGATCGGGTTGGACAAACCAGAAGCATCGCGGCACAATAGTAGCGCCTTGTGCAAAACGGGAATGATAATATGGTGATTGGGTTTTAGGCTCCCTGAGGCTCCATTTGCCTTTGGAAACCTCGAGATGAAATGCAGCTTCTTCCCAATCCAAATTCTTTGCGGGTAAGGTTCCGGTATAATATCTGATAGGAACATCTTTAGCGGCTACCTTCTTGCCCTTCTTAATCGCCAGAACGGCTCGAACATTGAAAAGCGGCGTTACATCGGTGAAATCGTGTATCTCCGTGAACCCGGTTTTCTGAAAATTCACATGCTGCTTGGATGGCAATACAGTAGTTTTGGGCATCACCAAAGCAATCTTCCCGTTTTCCCTCAAAAAATGCTTTTGGCTATAGAGAAAAAACAGGGTGCTTGTATCCATCTGAGTAAAAAGCTTTATGTCTCCTTTATCCAGTAATCCGTGCTCTAAAGTAAGCTGCTTGATTTGAGCTTTGTAATTTGAGTCCCTGACATAACGATAAGCTAACCAGGGAGGATTACCGACCACATAAGAAACCTTGTTGTGCCGTAAATATGCCGGTTTATAGGAGTTTTTTAGTATAAAGTTCCAAACACTATCCCTGTTGGCTTTAATAAGTTTAGTCATAAGCTTGAAATTCTGCTTCCAGAAAAAAAGCTCATCGTCATCAAATCCTCTCAATAAACCGCTTTCCAGTCCCTTTAGTATAGTATCGTATTCCGATTCGCTTTTCGCCGATAATTGAGCTATCTTTAGCAATTCATTGAGAAGATGATCTAAATCCAGCCCCCTGCCGATTGTATCAAGCGGGATATTAAACTCCTCATCTTCCGAGACTGAGATTCTAATCGTCTTTCGCTTCGAGCTTTCGCTGACAAGCAGAGTATCCGCCATATATACCGGAAGGTAAATCGGTTGAGAAATTTTCATTAAATCGCTTGAAAGACTAAGAAGGATATTGATTTTGGTCATCATTACCGCCAAGGGATGAACATCGATCCCGACAACATTCTTAACAACGGCATTTACTAAATCGGAACCTTCCAAGCCCAAGTCCATATATCTGCGTACCACTGCAACCAGGAAGGTGCCTGAGCCGCAAGAAGGATCTAATATTGTGCCCTTTTTATATTCCAATCTTCTAAGAGCGATATCAGCAATCCAATCAGGAGTGTAGTATTCACCCAGAGAATGTCTACTGCTCGGGTCGACTAAATCCTGATAGATTTCTTTTAGTATGTCGCTATTGATCCTGCTTAAATCATATATATTTAGATATTGCTCGATCTTTGACATCAGCCCCAAAAAGTCAGCTTCGACGGGAGTATCAATAGCCCAGCTAAAGAAATCCGGTTCAACGAGATTCAGGAGATTCCTTCGTGCAAAATACTCACCAGTCATCATGCCTTTATAAGCTTCCGAGTTTCTAAATTCTTTTGGAAATAGCGCTATAGCAACCAACACGCGAATCAAAATAGCAAGATAAGTATGTGTAATAAATAGACTCCTATCCCCAACCTTTTCGCCGTATACTCGGGAAAGCAGAGTATTCCACTCGTTAAACTTGACCGTTAATGCGGCATCACCGTTGACCCTATCAAGAGCTGATTCCATGATTAATCTGCTTTTGTGATAAACTGCGCTGAATGGTCCGAATCTAACGCTCAAATCCTCGGCGCTTGGCGGAGCTGGTTTGGATGCGAATAGGATTTTATCAATATTGAAAAAAGCGCCGAAGGGATCGCTGGGCGATATTGAAAATTCAGAGATTTTTTCGACCCGGCCTGGTACATACTGATAAATTTCGAAGCGAAGCCCATCGGTCAGGACAGCAAGATAATCCGAAGGGACTTCCTGTCCTTCGAAATATTTCTTCATCTCGACTTTGGCTGCGGGGCGTTCCCCTTCGATGTTTGTTTTAAACTCGAATATAATGGACTTAAACAACGCATCGATTCGCCCCCTTACTTCTTCTACTTTAACCTTTTCCTCAATCTTAACCTCCACCGGATCAACCCCAAATGCCATTCTCATAAAATTGAGGAACAAATGACGACGAAAATCGTGATGTTTATTGGATCTGATTGCTTGTCGTATCTGATTTGCGTATTCCTTGAGATACGACGGGAAGTCAGGATTATACGGGAAAAATACCTTCATAATACGAATTCTTTATAATCTCATAAATCGGTTCGCTCGAATCCCGGTTAACTATAGCTTCTTCTTATATCCAATCGGCATTATTAAAATCGGTTCTTCTCGGTCCATGCGGCAGGCTTTGTAGACAAAATTATCATCGAAAGCGCCCCACATGAGCGTATCCAGATAAAGCGCTTGCGCCTGCAGCATAATATTCTCGGCGGCAGCTCCCGCTTCGATATATACATACCGGGGACCGCGGGTGGTGCCGTATTTTCGCGTAGTTCGCTCCATCACCGCTCCGATGACGAAAACTACGGGCGTCTCGAGAATTCGGTCGATTTGATTAGGGGGAATGGAGCGCGCCAGGTCTCTTCGCCTGTCATAGTTAGCCACCACGATTAGCTGATGTTCATACGGGAAATACCTGTACAGACCAATGGGGATATCCTGAACGTTGCCGACAAATACGTAAATTTCAAGAGGATATTTAGCGCCTGCTGAGGGAGCGGCGCGGTAACTGCGCCTTTCGTCGGTGATCCCCTGACCCGACCAGAGCAACTGAGATAATTTTTCTAAGCTGATTACAGCATCAGTGAACTCCCTGACGGAGCGGCGCTCGGCAATGACCTGTTCAACACTGAAGGAGCTGGAGGTACGCGGCGGGGGAAGCTGTATAGTATCACCTACAGCTATCGATTCTACCTTATATGATTTCTTCTCATCCTCCTCGGCAATTCCGGTCGAAATCACGAAACCGGCTACTAATAACAAACATAAAAAGGGGGGTAAAATTCTCATTACATCCTCCGTTATTTCATCATTTTTTTATATTATATGATGTTAATCGTCCTAAAGGTCAGTTGCAATATAATTTTGTTAGAAAAAATAAAATCAAAGGTATGATCCAAAGATCAAACAGAATTTACTTCTCTGCCGTAGAAATTGCGCAAAGATAGAAAGCATAAACAAATAGCAGATTAGTAAAGAAATTGACTATATGGTGAATAAACCAGAACTCAGCAACATTAGCTAAAATAAAGGTTAGGAAATTGGATGAGAAGTAAATCAACACGCCGGAGGTGACCCAGAACGAATATCGCTTGGATATACGCGGATACGCATATTCCGCCGACTCAAGGAAGTATAAAATCGATATCGCCATTAAAAGTATACTCTCTGTAGTTGAAGTTAAATAGTCAAAATCGTTAGGTTGTTCGAAGTATTTTTTGCTGACAATCCAGAATATCGCAAAGATCGGCATTGACAGAACGGAGACCAGTTTTCCCAATCTCTTTTTCTGCCAGTATAGAAACAGTAACGCGAATGTGAAGTACTCAAAAAGCGTGAAGTAGTGATGCATCCAGAATACCGATCTATCGGTCATGATGAGATACAGGCTTATTGAATCGACCGATAGAGTAATAGCGAAATACCCGACGAATAATTTCATCTCGATGCTGAGCTTTTTGAAGAGAAAGAGGGCAACCACCAACGGGATAACCGTCGATATCATTGATATATATGCCAGGATTACACTTAGCTGCATTTTAACTTATATGGAATAGTCCGAAGGTCTGGTTCGTGCTCCCTGTATTATTAGAACCTTCGGATGGTTTGGCTCCTGTCGGCACCAATTGAGATGTATCTGATTTTGACCTGGAGTTGATCCTCTATTGCATTGAGGTAGTATCTCGCATTTTCGGGTAATTCTTCATATTCTTTGATGTTTTCCAGAGACTCCTTCCAACCAGGATATTCTTCGTAGATTGGCTGACAGTCCTTGAGAATTAGAGAATTATCGGGGAAGCGTTCAAGCATTGTGTTTTTGCAGCGGTATCCGGTGCAGACTTTTATTCTATCCATGCCGCTTAAAACATCAAGCTTAGTAATAGCGAGCGAATTTACGCCATTTAATCCGATTGAATACTTCAGAATAGGCAGATCCAGCCAGCCGCAACGTCGGGGACGTCCGGTCGCAGCGCCAAACTCGGCGCCGCTTTCGCGGAGCCTTTCGCCAATGCCCTCGAATAATTCGGTAGGAAACGGTCCCGCTCCGACACGAGTAGTATACGCCTTCACAATCCCGATGGATTCATCGGGTATAAACGGAGCAATCCCGCATCCCACGAACAAACCTCCCAAGAATGTATTAGAAGAAGTAGTGAACGGGTAAGTGCCGTTATCAACATCAAGCAGCGAACCCTGCGCCCCTTCGAACAGGACGGATTCTTTATTACTGAGTGATTTTATTATCAGTTGGGAGGTATCTGTAATATATTCCCTGATGGAATCCGCAATATTGTTTATGAATTGAAAGTTATTTTCGACAGAAAGCTCTTCGATCGAATCAGCATCCGGAATTCCGATCCTTTTGATTTTCAAAACCTCGTTTAATCGGTCTTTGAAGTAATGTTCATCGAGAATATCATACATGCGAATACCAGTCCTGGCAACACGGTCTGTGTATGCGGGACCTATTCCTTTTTTGGTGGTTCCCAGGCTCCCCGTGCCTCTCGCCTGCTCCAGATACTGATCCATGAATTTGTGATAGGGAAAAACTACATGAGCCTTGCCGGAAACAAAAAGCCGCCCGGTTGCGGATATCCCGTGCTGCTTCAACTCTGTTATCTCATCGAGCAGCTTACGGGGATCGACCACCACTCCGGATGCAATGACACATTTTTTCCCCTCTCTGAATATACCGGAAGGGAGAAGATTAAGGATAAATTTCTCGCCATCGATGATGACCGTATGACCCGCATTTGCTCCCCCCTGAAACCGGACAATCATGTCAGCATCGCCGGCAAGCAAATCAACGATTTTACCTTTCCCTTCATCTCCCCATTGACAACCGACAACTACTCTACTGTGCATAATTTACCTCATAAATGGAAAGGATTCCTCCTTTGGCTAAAAACAGATAGGTTCGATACCAGATTTTATGATAGTAACCTATTATAATAGCTCGAATATATAATTTAGCAATTCCTTTTTACCCTCTCCTGTGACGCTCGAGAAAAATAGACAGTTGCTATATTGGTTACGGATTTTGGCGCGCTGGGATTGGTTTAATTTATCTGCTTTTGTGAAAACAACGGCGGGTGTTACCTGACAATGTTCAGCGTATGTAATCAATTCGAATTCATCCTGTTGAATACCGCGTCGTCCATCAACCAGAATAATCAATCCTCTGAGTTGGTCACTCCCGGACAAGAAACCCTCAACCATCGGTTTCCACCGATTTCGCTCGCGCTTAGAAGCCTTAGCATAACCGTAGCCAGGGAGGTCAGCAAAAAGATATTTTTCATTAACGAGAAAGAAATTAAGCAGCCGAGTTTTACCGGGTGTGGAACTTACTTTGGCGATCGATTTCCTGCCCACCAGACGATTGATCAACGATGATTTACCCACATTGGAACGACCGGCGAAAGCTACTTGCGGGAAATGCGGAATTTTGGCGTTTGAATAATCGGGGAAGGAACCGATAAATTCGATCTTATTTATTGTAGGAGGCATCGGTCGTCATTTGACGGTGTTATTGAAAGCGTGTTCGAAAACTTCCGAGTAATCTTTTACCGGAATGAAATTCATGTTCTTTTTTAGTTCGCGCGGCATCTCTTTGAGGTCTTTGCGATTTTTCTCCGGTATGATTACATTGGTAATCCTGGAGCGTTTAGCAGCGAGTATTTTTTCATTCAAACCGCCTATTTGGAGGACATCGCCGCGCAGCGTTATCTCTCCTGTCATAGCTACCTGGGTTTTAACGGGCTTATGAGTAAGCGCGGATATGATAGCGGTAGCGACAGTGATACCCGCCGACGGGCCGTCCTTATCAACCGCCCCTTCGGGTATATGGACATGTATTTCCAGGTCCGAGAAGAACTCCGGATCAATGTCAAACTTTTGCGCATTTTCACGAACATAGGATAAAGCCGCCTGCGCCGATTCCTGCATCACTTTTCCCAATTTCCCTGTTAGCTGCAGTTTTGATTCACCCTTCATAATAGCCACCTCAACCGGCAAAACCTCGCCGCCGAACTGCGTCCACGCCAAACCTATCGCCACGCCGACACGGGGATCATTATACTGCTCCGGTTCCAGGTAATCGGGTACTCCCAGAAATTCCTCCACTTTCTTTTTATCAACCTTGAATTGTTTGCTTTTAGGTTTCAACACAACTTCTTCTGCTATTTTGCGGAATACCGCCTTCAGTTTCCGTTCCAATTCCCTTACTCCTGATTCCCTGGTGTAATTCCTGATTATGTGCTGAAGCGCGTAACGGGAAAATTCGATCTTTATCTTATCCAATCCATGCTCGACAAGCAACTTCGGAATCAAGTAATCTTTAGCGATATTGATTTTCTCGAATTCGAGATAGCCGGGAAGCCTTATAATTTCCATGCGATCAATCAATGCCGGAGGGATACCAGATAAGGTGTTGGCGGTGGTAATAAATAGAATGTCGGATAAGTCGAACTCAACTTCAACGAAATGATCCACAAAGGTGTGATTCTGTTCGGGATCCAGAACCTCCAGCAATGCCGCCGCCGGATCGCCATGAAAATCTCGAGAGAGTTTGTCTATTTCATCAAGCAAAAACACCGGATTAGACGAGCCCGCAGTACGCACGGATTGTATAATCCTGCCGGGAATGGAGCCGATATAGGTTCTTCGATGTCCGCGAATCTCAGCCTCGTCCCTTACGCCTCCAAGCGACATCCTCACGAATTTTCTGTCTAATGCCGAAGCGATAGAACGTCCCAGCGAGGTTTTGCCAACTCCGGGAGGTCCCACGAAACAGAGTATCGGTCCCTTGACTTTCTTTGCGAGCCTTATAACAGCCAGATGTTCGAATATTCTCTGCTTGGCTTTATCCAATCCATAGTGATCGCCATCGAGGATCTTTCTTACGTCCTTGATATCCGACCTGTCTTCGGTTCGAATCTGCCAGGGGATGTTGGCGATCCAGTCAAGGTAGTTTCGCACCACAGCCGCTTCAGCCGAAAACGGATGCATTTTTTTCAGCTTATTGATCTCCGATTCCACCTTCTTCTGCGCTTCTTTGGTGAGTTTGGCTTTCTTGAGCTTCTTCTCAAGCTCGATGTCTTCGATGCTATCCTCGGATTCCCCGAGCTCTTCTTTTATCACCTTAAGCTGCTGCTGAAGGTAGAATTCCCTCTGGGACTTAGAGAGATTGTCCTTTACCGAGCCGTCGATCTTTTGCTCGAGCTTCAAGATCTCTATCTCAGAGGATAACAGGGTTGATAACTCCAGAAGTTGATATCTGAGATCGGTTGCTTCCAATATTTTTTGCTTCACGTCCGGGCGATGAATAATATGGGCGGAGATAGTATCAGCAAGACGCTGAGAATCATCGATATTGCTGAGCGTGGATAGTATCTCCTCCGGCAAACGTCTGTTTAATCGAACGTATTCATGGAACTGGGTGATAAGGTTTCTGAGAAGAGCTTCATTTTCCAGCGTCGATTGAATAGGAGCGAAGTCGATTATCTTAACTTCGGTTCTGTAAAATCCATCCTTCTCGGTGATTCTTCGCGCTCTGGCTCTAACCAGACCCTCCACCAGTATTTTGATGGCGCCGTTGGGCAGCTTCATCAACTGCAAAATACGCGCCACGACGCCTGTTCTATTCAAGTCAGTCGTTTGCGGCTCTTCGATATTGGGGTCCTTCTGCGTGCAAAGGAAGATCTGGCGGTCTATCACCATCGCTTCCTGAAGCGCATTAACAGACATCTGCCGCCCTATTAGCAGCGGATAGACCATGAAGGGGAAAATAACCATATCCTTCAGTGGAAGGATTGGAAGTCTCTTCTGGATGTTAATTTCCTCACCATCACGATATATCGGGAAACCGGAAGCGGAGCTGATATTGCGGCTTTTCTTATCTTTGGATTTAGTTTTACTGTCCTTTGCCATCTTATAAACTTGGGTAAAATGTCGTAATTGTTACAGAAAGTTAGGTGTTGATACGGCAGTTACCGGATTATCCTTAAGCGCTTTTTTTTCTTTTCTTTTTATCTTTGATCAATTCGGGCTCCGCACCATCAACTATTACCTCGGGCGTGATGATACACCGCGACACGCCCTTGTAGTTGGGAGCTTCAAACATAATCTCCAGCATAGCTTCTTCCATTACCGCCCGCAGGGCTCTTGCGCCGGTTCCCCGCTTTTGAGTTAATTCCACTATTTTATCCAGAGCCTCGTCGGTAAATTCCAGCTCGATCCCTTCCATCTCGAAGAATCGTTTGTATTGCTTGACGATAGCATTTTTCGGCTCCAGAAGAATTTGTTTCATAGCCTCGTTGCTTAACTCGGTCAGAGAAGCAATCAATGGAAGTCTTCCGACCATCTCAGGAATAATTCCGTAGTTTATTATATCCTCAGCGCTCACCTGCGATAGCAGCTCTCCAATACCCGCATCCGCGCGAACCGTAGGAGCATGAAAACCGAGCACCTTTTTACCTATCCTGCGCTGGATAATCTTCTCCAATCCGATAAATGCTCCTCCGCAGATAAACAGTATATTCTTAGTGTTGACCTGAACAAGCGGCTGCTCCGGATGTTTTCGCCCGCCGCGAGGCGGAACTGAGGATATAGTGCCCTCGAGTATCTTCAATAATGCCTGCTGAACACCCTCGCCGGAAACATCACGAGTGATAGACGGATTCGAATCCTTCCGGGAAACCTTATCTATCTCGTCGATATAAACAATACCCCGCTCAGCCCGCGCCACATCGTAATCAGCCGCCTGCAGCAAACGGACCAAAACATTCTCAACATCTTCGCCAACATAACCGGCTTCGGTTAATACGGTGGCATCTGCAATGGTGAAGGGTACTTTGAGAATTTTCGCCATAGTCTCCGCCAGCAGCGTCTTACCGGTTCCGGTCGGACCTATCAGCAGAACATTCGCTTTCTCCAGCTCAACATCATCGTCTTTTCGCGGCGGAAAGAGGATTCGCTTGTAATGATTATAAACCGCAACCGCCAGTGATTTCTTGGCGCGATCCTGCCCAATAACATAAGCGTCGAGATGCTCTTTTAGTTCATGCGGTTTGGGCAGCACGAAATGCTTGGGGACTATATCCTCCTGACGCATACGCTTCAATTCCAGATTGCAGAGTTCCACGCACCTGTTACAAATCGAATTGTCCGAGGATATAAAAAGCTTTTCTACGCTATCCTTAGGTCTTCCGCAGAAAGAGCAAAATTTCTCGAAAGATTTATTTTTACTATTCTTACCGTCGTTCATAACACTCCGTAAAAAACCGGATAAAAATCATATCCGGTTTTAATCTACAACCTCATTAGTATTTATGCAATACTAAATATACAATCTTTTGGATTATCCCTGTTTCTTCTCATAAACTTCGTCAATCAGCCCGTATTCCTTGGAATCCTCTGCTGAAAGCCAGAAATTCCTATCGGTATCCTTCTGGATTTTTTCCAGAGGTTGTCCGGTATGTTTGGACATGATATGATTCAGCCTCTCCCTTAATACCAGGAATTCCTTGGTTTGTATCTCGATATCGGAAACCTGACCTTGGGTTCCGCCCCATGGCTGATGTATCATTACCCTGGCATTAGGAAGCGCGGCGCGTTTGCCTTCGGCTCCCGCGCACAACAGTAATGCGCCCATGGAAGCGGCCATTCCAACGCAAGTGGTTGCCACCTGCGGCTTCACAAATTGCATGGTATCATAAATCGCCAAACCGGACGAAACCGAACCGCCGGGTGAATTTATATACAGGAATATATCCTTTTCAGGGTCCTCAGCTTCCAGAAACAGCAATTGAGCAATAACGAGATTGGCGATATTATCATCAATCGGCGTTCCTATAAAAACAATACGGTCCTTTAACAGACGCGAATAGATATCATAAGCTCTTTCGGTCCTTCCCGTCTGTTCTACAACAATTGGAATCAATGGCATCCTTATTTATCCTCCGGAGTAACTATTATCGATTTCTTCTTCGCTGGTTTCTTATCCTCTTCTTCTATATCCTCAATTTCGGCATTTTCGATTATAAAATCCAGCACTTTTTGATCCTGAAGCTCTTCCTTCACTCTCTCCAAACGATCACCTGCTTTGTAGTATTGAATCACATCAGCTTCATCCAATCCGCTTTGTTTGGCAACCCTCTTCTGATAATCCGTCAACTCCTGCGGATCAACCTTGATATCCTCTTTCTCGGCTATCGCTTCCCTGATATAGAACCATCGGCAGAACTTTTCCGCGGTAGGACGGAGGTCCTCTCTCAACTTTTCCTCATCGACTTCCGGGTCCCTTGATTTATGTTCTTCGACCAGGCTTTCGCTATATCTCTCCAAAAGCGATATCGGAATATCAAACTGATTCGCCTTGGTAATAGATTCCACCGCTTGCGATTCCATACTTCGGCGATTACTCATTTCGAATCTCTCCGCTATATCCTTTCTTACTACATCAGCTAATTTCTCCGGTGGGAGCGGACTGCCATCCTCATCCTTTAGATTCAGGTTTGCGATAAATTCCTCGTCGGTTTCGGGAAGTTTCTTCTCACGAATGTGTTGTACCTCCGCGCGATATTTTATCGTATAATTCGCCAAATCTTCGTCGAAATAATCCTCCGGATATTTGACCGTGAACTCGGTTTTGTCTCCAACAGATAGCCCGGTTAAATTCTTGACAAACTCCGGAAGACTCCGCTTGGAATCGAGTTCAATGTCCGACACCCCAATTTCCTCGTCTTCGCCGATATGATCGCCGCCTCTAATCTTGGTAAGTTTAGCAAGGACGATGTCGCCCTCCTGTGACGGACGCTGGACCTCTTCAACCGCCGCCAGACGATCCCTTAGCGCTATGATTCCCTGTTCAACATCCTCATCGGTAACTTCATAATCTACACGCTTGAGTTTGATTCCCTTATAATCGGTGGGCTCAAATTCCGGTTCCACATCCACGGTGGCTCGGAATATCATCGGTTTGCCTCTTTCTAAGTTGAGGTCCTTTAGTTCCGGTTCACCGACAGGTTCGATTTCCGCTTCCTTTAACGCTGCGCCGAAAGCCTTGGGCACCATATCCTCCATGACCGCCTGAGTGATATCATCCCCATAACGCGACATGATTATATTCTCCGGCGCCTTTCCCGGTCTGAATCCCGGTATCTTCAACTCTCCCCGGATTTCGATTAACGCCCTTTTGTAGCCCTTTTCAACTTCCTCTACCGGAACCCTGACATCGAGAACCCTGCGAGTTCCACGTCCTTCGGTTACATTTACTTCAACTTTCATCAAATTACCTGCCTGTTTTAGATTCACAAAATGCGAAATTTGTTATTCAGAATCCCCAACCACAAACAATAACGCAACAGAACACAATGAGTTATGGTTTTGCCGATGATTCTAAAGCCTTGAGGATACTATCTTGAAATATCTTACGGGCTTATTGTCAACTATCCGCTTACGCTAACTCCGCAAAACTTTACAAGTTATACATTTGCTATTTGATTGTCAACTATATTTTAAGCGCTATTAAAAGGCGAGCTTTATCCAGTTCGTGAGCCTGTCGCCGACCCCGAATTCGAAATACGTCGATTACTTAAGTAACTCCCACATCGGATCCCATGGGGGCAAGGTTACCGGTTCGGTGTCCAAAGTCTCAATTATATCCCTGGGAAGATACTTTTTGTGAATAACCACCTCATAGACATATTCATCGAACCATGAATCATACATCGTCCACTTGCCGCCGTCCCCCCGTTCGCCGCCCCAGCTATTCTCGACCAGCCATTTAACCGGTTTGTCATCTTTTACATCGACGCCGATCAACACCATAGCATGATTGGGCGAACTGTCCCGCAACAATAAACGATCTCTTTTAGTCAATTTGAAATCGGCACCGTAAATCAGGGAGTAATCGTATATTGATTCCGCCAGAATTCCGTGTTCTCGATAATTCTGTTTCCCCACATCATTGGCAAACCAAACCGGTTCATCATTGAGAACCGACCTCAAAGTATACTCTTTCAACTCCGCAACGGGTAGATTGATGAAGGTAATATCCTCTCCATCGCTGATATTTCTCGTCCATTTGATTCGATAAAGTTTGTTTCTCTGCTGCAGCGGATGATCAACCAAGCAGATGTAATCCTTCAGATCGACATCCACGGCTTCCAAATAGAAATCCTGCGGCGTGTATCTCCTCGGCTCGCTCAGCACCGTGTCCCGATCTTCGTATCGCCAGGTAAATTCCGTTGGAGGTTCACCGAGATTAAGTGTCATCATTTTATATATAACCTCCAACATTCGCGTTTTTTCTTGGCGCAGCACCTCGGCAGCTGCTCCATCCCTGTACAAACCGCGTAGAACCGAGGCATTCTGCCGGAGCTTTCTGGTTATTAATCGATTCATCATTCCGGTGTTGCTGCTGTTATGCGTCTCCGGCATAACCTCCTTGGGCACCACTCCGTATTTTTCTATTAGATCCACCACGTAATCCCAATATCCCCCGTCATCGAACGGATGCCTGATTATAAATTCCACTTCCCTGTCCATCAAATCCTTATCGGCAGTAGCGATTACACTCTCCAGAAATGTGTTAGCCTTTTCCAGCTTATCATAAAAGGTCAAATATATCTCCGAGAACTCGAAATCACTCAGCTTATATTTCTCGATCATCTTTGGGCGAAGTATGTTCAATCCCGCAAATAACCAGCATCTACCGCTGCTTCTTTGATTCGTGATCCCCTTGGTTTTAATCTTATGGCTGAAAAGAGTGTTGTGCGTATTAACCATATCCCTGTTGAGCGCTAACTTATTGATATCATTTTCAGTAAGAGCGTTATACATGGCGCGATCGTGGTCGGTACGAATTGATGATGATCTCAAGCGCTCCAGTAAAGGTTCATCGATTGCCCCCTGCGATGCGCTGCAAACCTGAGATAGTAAAACCGCTAACAGTAGAATGGATGGAATGGATTTCATATCGTTCTCCGGAATTCGAATTGATCGGAACTGAAAATCAAAGCTGTATCACATATATTATAAGCTATCACACTGACTCTACACGATTATCGCCACAGGTTTTTATCGACTTACAACCATCGCATGGGTCGCTGGCGGCAGCTGAGCAGATGGGAGCAAATACTAACGGTCAACTCCCTTTTGTTCATCATTCATCCGGTCGCGGATTACTTTTCCCACTTCGTTGATAGGATGCTTCTCATTTTTCTCTTTCAGCTTAATGTAGTCCTGAGTGCCTTTTTCGTAGTCCTTCATCATCTTCTTTATGAACTTACCCTCCTGGATATCCTGAAGTATCGCTCTCATCGCTCTTCTGGATAATTCATTTATCACCCTGCCTTTGATCGAATAGGAACCATACTCCGCTACATTACTAATGCGATTATACATCCCTGTGATTCCATGCTTCTTGATTAATTCAACAACCAAATCGAGCTGCTGTACGCATTCGAGATAAGCGTTAGCAGCAGGAAGCCCGCCTAATACCAAAGTTTCGAACGCCGCTTCAAGAAGCTCGCTAAGGCCGCCGCATAATGCGACCTGTTCCCCGAATATATCGCCGATCGCCTCATGTTCAAATGTGGTTTCGAATACGCCGGCTCTCGTGCATCCGATCCCCTTAGCATAAGCCAGCGCGATTTCCTTAGCCGTACCGCTGAAATCATTATGAACTCCTATGAAGCAAGCAACTCCCTTCCCTTGCCTGAATCTCTCCAGCATAATAGAGCCGGGAGCATGCGGGGCAACCATGATAACGTCAGTGTCCGCAGGAGGTTCCACCAATCCGAAATGCACCGATAAACCATGCGCGAATATCAGTACATTGCCCTGAGAGATATTGCGGGCGATATCAGCTTCGTAAACCTCCTTGTGTTTCTGATCCGGGAAGAGGAATACTATAATATCTCCCTTAGCGGACGCCTCGGCAACTTCGTATACCGTAAACCCGTCATTCCGTGCCGCTTTCATGGAGTTTTCCGATGAAAGCCCGATAATTACATCCATCCCGGAATCGCGTAAGTTCATCGCTTGAGCCTTCCCCTGACTTCCGAATCCTATTATCGCAATTTTCTTACCATTGAGCAGGCTTAGGTCTGCATCATTATCGTGATAGGTCTTTAACGCTGCAAAATCATCATTCATATATTGGTATCTAATCATCAACAGATTTTATTTTCGTGAGAAATTAACTACCTGACGGTTCGCTTAACAAGAGATGAAAGACTCCTGCCATAAACTGAGAGGCTTATCCCGACACCCCCTTGTCCTCGCGCCTTCCGAATATCTCCACTGATACGCCGGTTTCCAGCACAATCCCCTCCGAAAGCTCCTGAAGCTGCTCTTTAGTCAATCCACGCAATGATCCATCCGGTGTCGGTCTATCCAGGCTGTATAATTGGATGGAATCCGGCATTATCTTTCTTACCGCCGCCACGAAGCCATTTATACTGCTTCTGTTAAAATTCCCGCTTTTCCCATCGGCAAGCATGGTTTGAAATATAATCGGTGTATCCATTTTACTCAGATTGTCAATTATACCATCGAGCGTAACGCCGGAAGCCGGGCGATTGAAGCGTTTAAAGGTCATTTCATCGCCGCAATCCAATTTCATAAAACGAATATCCAGCTTACGCAATGCATCCACTACTGCAGGTTTCCCGGCAGTGGTCGAATTCGACAGAATCGTAACCTTAACACCGGACGCCCTCTTGTCCCTTATCTTTAGAACTTCCGGTACTATTTCGTTGAACCGCGGATGATTCGATGGTTCTCCGTTTCCGGAAAATGTGATAAAACCAGGCTGTGGATTATTGCAAAGGTAATCCTCCAACGATCTCGCTACCTCTTCTATAGACGGGAACTCATCTTCATATCTTTTGGCGTCCATCGTAACTATGTTCGACCAGCCGTAATGGCAGTAAACGCAATTAAACGAACATATCTTTCTTCCCGTGGGAGAGAGATTGATCCCCAGGGAATCGCCTAACCTTCGCGACGGAACCGGTCCGTAGATAACGCCCTCTTTTAACGGTAAACATCTTCTTACTTCGTTTTCCATGTGATTAACATCACATTACAACGACATTTTGTCAAGGGAATTTATGCTCATGCAGTCTGATGGATTATATAAAAGGGAAATATCAGGTTTAAGTTCGATTTGAAGATGTTAAGCTCCACAACAAAAAAGGCTGCCCGGAAGGGGCAGCCTTAAAGTAAAGAAATAAATATTCTTACTTCAGCAAGCTCATCTTCTTGGTGAAGACCTTGTCGCCTGCGGTCAGTTTG
>CAZLVS010000037.1:0-38452 GCA_964563085.1 uncultured Ignavibacteria bacterium
AAAACTAATGAGTTGCATGCCAACCTCTTGTATGAAATGGGAAGAGATTTAGGATATCAATTTGATAAAGTACATCTAAAAAGAGGTGCGTATCACCCTCAGGGGCACGTTACAACAGAATTAACTTATGACGCAATTATAACTGGAATATTTGATGTAATTGGGGAGATTAGCCATCCCTATTAGGATAGTTAGTGAAGAAAAGGGTAGTGAGGATAAGCATGGTGAGCTGTAATACATGCTTATCCCTCCGGCTTCGCCTTTGGGCTAAGCATGCCACCCGAGTGTAAACACTTTCCCCAGATGAAATAGCAGAAGGATATTCGCATGCCAATCCTAACCATAATCCCCGCCTATAACGCCGCTGAATTCCTCCCCAGGCTTTTGGAGAGAATAAGCAAAATACATCCACTTGAAAATGCTGTGGTGATTAATGATGGCTCCAGTGATGATACCGAAGTCCAGGCGTTGAATTTTAATGTCAATGTCATCAAACATAATGAAAATCGGGGTAAAGGCGCCGCGCTGGTTTCCGGTTTCCAGTTTGCATATCAAAAGAATTATGATGGCGTGATTACAATCGATGCCGACCTTCAGCATCCCCCGGAATATATCCCCAACCTGCTGGAACGTGCGCAGGAAGGCAGCTTTGATATGGTGATAGGATCGCGCCGTCATGCGCTGAAAGAAATCCCGCTCCCTCGACGGTTTTCCAATTATACTACTTCTTTGATTACATCGATGTTGACCAGGACCTATATCGAAGATTCGCAATCCGGTTACCGCTATATCTCGCGAAATGTCATTGCCGGGGTTCAGTTGACCGAGCCCGGTTATCAACTTGAGACTGAAATCATCATTAAGGCGGCGCGAGCCGGATTTAAAATCGGGTTTACGCCAATACCGGTGATCTATAACAACTCACCCAGCGCCATGAACCATGTAAAGGACACGCTCAAATTTATCCGCTTGACTTTACGTTCCTTATTCTATTGATTGGCTGGCATGGCGAAACGAAAAACTCTTATACTTCTATCCAATGACGACGGTGTGGATGGCGACGGCCTTCGGTTTATTCATCCCTATCTAAAAAAGCTGGGACGGGTCGTGGTATCCGCGCCCGATAGGGAACGTTCGGGTACGGGCCATTCACTCACCTTATCCCGACCGTTACGCATAAAGAAAATTGAGAAAGATTTTTATGCGGTTGACGGCACCCCTACCGATTCGGTAATGGTTGCGGTGCACGGGATATTGAATAAGCGAAAACCTGACCTTTTAGTATCAGGAATAAATTTGGGACCTAATCTCTGCGATGATATTACATACAGCGGGACGGTTTCCGCCGCCATGGAGGGAACATTGCTGGGGATACCATCGATTGCGGTGTCGCTGGTGGTGCGAAATCATCAGAAACCGAAATGGGATGCTGCCGCGGAATTCACCATTAAGATCGCGAAATATGTACTGAAAAAAGGGCTTCCCGAAGATACCTTTCTCAATATCAATGTCCCCAATTCAAAAAAAGCGAGCGCAGACAAATACGCCATCACCACCCAGGGGCGCAGGATTTATGAGGACATACTTCTGGAGAAAATCGACCCGCGCGGAAGGCCGTATTACTGGATCGCCGGCGAAGAAGGCGCACTCCGCGGCGGTGATAAAACCGATTTGAAAGCAATTAGACGGGGGATAATATCTGTAACTCCGCTGCATCTGGATTTGACTAACTATAACGTCATCAATCACTTATCCAATTTAAAGCTTTAGAGGAAGTTTTAAGTTTGAGTTATGCTGTTTACGACTCAACGTAACTCCTTCTTTATTCCAAGATACAAATTTCTGTAAACAATATCTATCAGATACACCGATGGAATACTCTTTAAAGTCAGAATATAATTACATAAACATGAATGTAGACGCTGCCATTTAGCTGTCTATATCATTATAATTTATATCAACGATTAAATCGGGAACAAGATGGATATAAATCTGGTTGCTGGGAATAGGAGTAGAGGAAATGGGTAACATTTTTAAAATTGCCTGATTAAATTATGTTTTTTTCCGGTGGCGGCTTGAAGTAATTTTGATTTCTCTATCAACCGGAAAAATGGCAGTGGTTTTCATAACTAAAACTAACAAGCCGTTTATACCATTTTGTTAATAAACTAACATTATCTGGCAACAAATGCCTTGACAATTTACAAATTATTTATTTATTTTGCTTTATAGAGAATCGGTCGCATCAATTAGAAGGTGCGGATACGAGGGTGTTATATTACAAAAAAGTTTTCCTCAAGAGAACCTGAATATCTTTGGGCAGGTGATATTATATAGTTAGCGTGCAGAATGATGCATATAAACTACAAGCGATTGCCAAAATTGATTAAGTCAAGAAGCGTGATTTTATAACTTGATAACTAACAATAAGTTATTTTTATCTTTAAGGTTGGTACGATTGTTGTTCAAACTATAAATAAGAAAATGTTAACGTGGTAGATTTGAGCTAACAAGGATTAAGGTAACAACTGTTTAATCTCTTTTCACTGACAACAAAGGAGGTGTGTTATTTACAACACTGATATTAAGACGGGATTAAATACCAAGAATAAGGATCTTTCAATATCTCCTTGGAACACATCGAAATTCAGAAGAATATTAGAAGCAGTATTTGCCGGATTCCTGATACTTCTATTGTCTCCAATCATTATTTTAGTTGGCATAATCAATAAAGTTCTCCACCCCAAATATCCCATAATTTATAAGCAGACAAGATTGGGTAAAGACGAAAAGCCTTTCGAGTGTTATAAATTCAGAACCATGATTGACAATCACAATAATGGCAAGCAGATGATTCCCGAAACCCAACTTGAATTCGCCAGCGTTTTTGAAAAGTCGAAAGTTACAAACTGTAAAAAAATCACGAGGTTTGGAGCTTTAATCAGGAAATACTACATAGACGAACTTCCGCAGTTATACAATGTGCTTAAAGGTGATATGTCATTGATCGGTCCTCGGCCTAATTTGAAATATCAGATTGATGATATAAGGCAGAGTCATCCTGACTGTGAAAACCTCCTGAAAATACGCTACTCAGCTAAGCCAGGCTTAACGGGACCATGGCAAGTAGCCCCTGACAAATTCAAACTTAGCGACAAAGAGGTTATTCAGCGAGATATCGAATATATTCGTAAAGCGAAATTATCCACCGATTTGGAACTGACCTGGATGACGATCTTAAAGGTCTTAGGCGGAGCTGGCCAATAAGCAGTTTTTTCCCCCACAAATAGCATTTTGAATTTTCATTTAGCATTATCCTCTTTGTTGTAATTCCTACTAAATTTCGAATATAGTGAATACGGAGTTATTTTTCGTTTTTACGTCGTTTTATGTTCTTATTGTGGTGTATCCCCGGCAGGAGTGGGTCGGGTTTTCCCCGATAATCGCTTTAAACTAACCCGGATTATTCATAAATTTCGGCGCCGGTAGAGAAAGCTTTGCGCTTCCGGCGTTCCTTTGAGATACTCAATTCCAATCTGTAGACGATCTACTTCCATGGAACTCCCGAAGGACAAGCCTTCGGCTAAGGATTAATGGGTTTTATGAATAGTCCGGGCTATTGCTATCATTGCCCCAATTGATCGGGATGGCGACAAAGCAATCTTTTTGGTGTTGTAAGATAGGTCCAAGCACGCCAAAAGCGGGTAAACCTTCGGCTGCAAAATAATAGTCTTTATGAATTATCCGGATTAAGCGAGATTTCTGCAAGCTGCATTCTGCTTGCTGATGGAATTGAAGCTGACAAGGGGGCGCACTATCCATGCCAGTTTCCGCTTGACATCTGCTTTTGATTCCCTTATTGTGACCGGTGAAAATAGGAATGGACTATCGTATATAATACCCATATTAAACCCGCCCGATCCGCAGGCTGCGCCGGTAGTTCCCACCCCTAAAATCAGGAATACATAATGGATAGAAGAAAATTTATTGCAGCGCTTTCCGCTGTTAGCGCCGGGGCAGTTTTCAATAACGCATTGGCACAGCAGTCTCATCTATCGGCTTCGGGTACAAAACTGCTCCCCCTGCTGGTGAATCCATTTTCTTCGGAAATAGTTCTCAATAGCCGGCTTTCTTACCACTCAGGCTACGGCGGGACATTATCGCCTCAGATTGTGTCGAATGTCCTCTGGGCTACAGCTAAGGCGCCTCTTATCGGGCAGTCCCGCAGCATCTATATCGCCCTGCCGGATAATGTTTACAGGTTTAATCCTGCAAGAAATGTGATCTTTATCCATAAACCGGGCAATCACCTGTCGGAGCCGAATCTCGCCTTCGAAGTTGGCGTTGCCAGCGATTTAGTTGAGGATTCGGGAACCGCCCTGCAGTACGGTCTTCTCGCTTCGGTATCTTTTTGGACAGACACTAACAATCAGCCGTGTTGCTGCCCCAAGCAAACAGCCACTGATTACGCAAATAACAACTGGAATCCTGATTCACAAATTCATATGGTAAACTGTTTTGGCAATCTTGGGACTGTTAGAGGAATTACCGATGAACTTGTGGCAATTTCCTCTGATCAAAGTTTGCCGAATCCTTCAACCGACGGGACGATCTTGCTTGAGGTTGCCTTTGCCGATCTCAATTGCGGGGAGCAATTCGACAACACCGAGCTCGATCTCAATCAGATCTCACAGATTGCCTGGTCATCATACGGCTGCACCCCCCACATCGCTATTGGAAAGGCTGCACTAACCGCACCTTCAGCTATTGCCAACTATTATCTGACCAGGCGTATCTATGTTGTTCGCTCCGAGGGTGTTGAGAGGTATCATATACGTCTTCCATCAGGCCAGCCGTCAACAAGAGATCACCGGATTGAAAGAGTTACCAATGGCGACGTGAGATCACAACTTAGAGCCGCGATACCTCGCCTGCCCCAATCAGCCCCCAATTATTTTGTATATTGTGCGGCTAACACCGGGATTTTTCAGTTACTCGAAGCCGGTTTCTGCGGGGCGAATGCATTGCTTCAGGCAACCTCGATCAGTCTTCAAGGTTATTTCACGGCGGATTTCACTTCTGAAGAACGGACGGCGATTATAGATGCGCTTTCTATCCCTTCAGGCGATCTCCCCTTGTTCATCTTTTCAGCAGGTGCGTAACGTTAACAGCAAACATTTGAATTCCTAACCTGGATTAACAACCTGTTTTATTCATCGATTTCATCATCGGTAGCGGAAGCCTTGCGCTTCCGGGGTTTCTTTGAACTCCCCGGCTCCACTCCGTAGATGCTCTACTTCTTTTGAAGTCCCGAAGGACAACCTTCGGCTGCCGGTCAATGATTTTTAGGAATTATCCGGGTTAGGGGAGATATTCTACGAAGCGGTCGCCGATAACGAACCAGCCGGTAAGTATGTCAGACTGACGCGCGAGGTTAGTGTTCTTCGAAAAATAACCGCCGGTTGGCTTCGCCAACCGGCGGGATAATTATCACCTAAACCATCCGCTGGTCATGTGAGATTATTTAAGCAAACTAACCTTTCTTGTGAATACCTGATCACCCATCCGCAGTTTGTAGAAATAGACGCCGCTGGCTTGATTAGCGGCATCCCAAGCTACATTGTGCTGCCCGGTTTCCAGATTTCCATTTACCAGTGTTTCCACTTTTTGCCCTAAGACATTATAGATTTCCAGGGAAACATCGGTAGCAGAAGGCAGCTCAAAGGAGATGGTGGTGGTAGCGTTGAACGGATTCGGGAATGCGCCCAGTATCTGGAATTCGGCAGGAATAGTATTCCCCAGGAATTCGCCTTCAATGTTCCATTCATCCGCTCCGTTAGGCAGACGAGCGCCGGTGACTGTGAACGGGAACGATGCCGAGTCGCACTTCACGCTGGGACGATCACCGCAGTATGCAACATAATCATAAGTGCCTGCGGGCGCGTATCCCGGTACATTCTGCCAGGTGTGCGCTTGCAGGAACTGTCCCGGATTTAACGGGATGTTATTGAACGCGAACTGCTGGAAGAACATTCCTATATATTTAACGCCGCCCCAAACATCGGTGACAATGGGATCGGCAGTAGGATTGCCGATATATCCGGTCAAACCGAAACGACCGCCGGGCTCCACGATAACGGGATCATCATCGGGAGTCATATCGACATCACAGCAAGGAGCGCCGCCAACATCATATGATAGGTACATCACGGGATTCTCAGTAGCGGCGCCCTCGGTCTGAGGAATACCGCCGGCATCCTTATCGTTGATGTAGAGAATATGCGCCTGACCATCGACCACTTCCGCCATGGAAGACCAGTGATCGCTATCGCAATCTCCCGGCAGACACCCCGGAGTCGGAGTATTGGTTAAGTTGACTGCTTCAGCCCAGGTTTCTCCGCCGTCGCTTGACGAACTCAGATAAAGCTCGCCATTGGAATAACCGCCAGCAGAGACATCCTCATCATCAAACTGAGTCCACAGGGCATAGAGCGTGTTGTCAGTGCTTACACTGATACTCATCTTGCTGATTGAACGGTTCCAGGCGCCCGGGTAGGACGGGAACCATCCGTCGGCGACCGTATCTAAACCGGTAGCTTCAGACCAGTGCCAGAGGAGGCAGGCATCAACGCTAATAGTACCGTTGATTTCATCATAGAATGGGGTGTTCCAGAGGATATGCAGATCGCCGTTGTAATCGTACACGGCGTCAACATCGGTGTAAGCCCTGATGGTGTCGGATTGCTGGTAATTGGTGATATTGACAATGTCGGAATAATTCCAGGTTTCGCCGTCGAGCGATTCGTGATAACAAACATCATTGTTATATTGGTCGGGATCTACAAGCGTACGCGTCTGGAGGAAAACGATGGCAACCTTATCGTCCACAGGAGATGCGACCACGATCGGGCTTACGGTCATTATATCATCGCCGTCGTTACAAAGAGCCAGATTGGGCCAGTTATTGGGATTGTTGGTAAACGTATGCCCGAACGCCTGCGGCTCGCCGGCGATACCGGTGTTCTCCGTGCAGGTAATATGAACCCTTCCCCCATTATCATAAGCAACATAGGGCCAGAAGAAATCGTTGTATCCGGTAACCGATTCCGGGGGATCGAACAAAGTGAAGTTTCCGTTCCCGCATCCATCATCGACCGCCAATGTAACCAACATGTTTGCTGAATTGTGGAATGCGACCATTCCGTAACCCATGGAACTGTGATCGAGCTGGCAGTAACCGGCGCCCTGAACTAATGAAACCTGAGTACCGCTGGGCCAGTTGAGATTGCCATCGGGATCCATGTAATTGTAATAAACCCATCGATTGCCTGACCATTGACCGATACCGTTCATCCAGGCGAAATGGGTTCCGCAGGTATGCCTGGTAATTCTTGTACCTGATGATCCGTTGGATTGATAATCGTAGTAGGTCGTTCCTACCTGAATCCCGGGGGAGTCCAGAATAACATCCCTTAAGGGAATTCCGGGAACTGCCGACGCTTCGGGATTCATTTCCGGAAGCCTCTCTATTTTCTGAGCTTCGCTGATTTTGACCTTAGTGACTTCGGCTCCGAAAGAAGAGAGTGAGAAAAGAAGACAGATAGCGATTGAAATTGCAAAAATGCGCCTCATGGTAAATCCTCCGATTATAGATTTATCTTTTGAACACTCCGCTCCGAATCGTAATTCGGAATTTGGTTAACTATACTATCCTGTTTATCACCTCCTTTGTAAAAATAGGTTGGAATTAACAGAAATTAATGCATTTACAATACTTTTATGGCAAGAGTATTGATAACCGCAAAGTAACCCTGAAATAAAATTTTCAAATAACAGTATGTCTTGAACTCTCCCTAAAATCCGGAACTAACCCGAACTGATATCAGAAAAAATCAGGTTCCATCCCAAATGCGATTCTCTATTGGATAAATGATGTTCAAAACAACGATGAAGTACATAAGTAGACCGATTCTAATATCTACCATAGTATAACCAATCCGAGGTCACTTTGTCAAACAATATTTAATATTTGAATAGAATTTGTTTCGGATTTTGGTTTATAGCGCACTAAATCAAAAAGGCGAACCGTAAACAAGCAGGTGCGCCTCTCGAATTTGCTATCTGCTTTTTCAATCAGCGTATGATCGCAAAATTTAATCCGAATGCCAACTGGAAGTAATCCCGTTTATCCAGTGATGTAAATCTCGCTTCCACATAAGGATAAATCGCAGACCGTTTGAACATCGGATTAATACCGATGAAAAAGCTGCCTCCAAACTCGGTATCACTATGAATATGCCGATGTTTGATAAATTCATAATCAGCTATCGCCAGTCCGGCTCCGGCATATAGCCCTCCGCGCGGCAGGAGCCTGAAGGCGAAATCCATGTTAAGCTGCCAGTCGGAAACGCCTTCGCCGAAATAAATATCGCCGTTGGGAATGATCTCGAGGAAACCTCGTTTATCAATAGGGATTCTGTATTGCGCCCCTGCCGCCCAATTTTCAGTATCATTGTTATAAGCGGTACGGAAACCGAATTGATGCGGCGGTGAATGCAGCACGCGATAACGAGGCCGGCGTTTCAATGATGAAGCCTCCGCCGGCAGCTGCAGAAAGCTGATGGTAATGAATATTACCAGCAGGCTGAGTCCGATAAATTTTGTTTTCTTCATAATAATACCTTTAGTTTTCTTCCACGGTTGTTTACGCATCTTTACGTCTTAGAAACAAATCCGCGCAAAACGTTTAATTATTATCTCCAAAGCGTTGGTTTAGGTGATTGATAACCTCATCAACATCCATCCCCTTGGATTTGATTAATTGTTCCAAGCTGCCCCAAAACGGTTCCCCGCATTTCACACAGACTATCCCCTTTTCCAGCAGGAAAGCGTTTATTCCCGGGTACTTTTCGAGCAGCTTTTCGATTCTGTCGGACGGTTTAATCATAATAAATCCTTTGGTGTTTATACTCGCTTGATTGATAAAAAGTTCTTGAAGTACGAATTAATCCAAACCATAAGGTTCTGAAACATAATTGTAAATCATTCTCCAGGCGTGAACACTCACCCATTACGCTATTTGTGGAATTGATTATTGCCACAGCACATTGGGATCGTTGTTACATCTCTTACTCTGCGGAATTCCTCGCAATGACTGCCTCTGAGATTTTGTCGGTTTCCAGTTCGTGCTTCTCACACGGAAACCGACTTACACCAAATAAAAACCGCCGCAATTTAATGCGGCGGCTTTAGATGGAGCCGAGGGGAGTCGAACCCCTGACCTTTTGACTGCCAGTCAAACGTTCTCCCAACTGAACTACGGCCCCGAAAAAATCTTCTGTTTTCAAATATCCGCATTTATTCATCTGCGGATAATCATTATAAAAACATCGGTAATTTCTGTCAAGGATTTTAATCGATTGCGGAGATTTTTGTTTCTTCGATTGACATATATGGCAAATAGTTATACAATTCCCAACATGGAAATGGCTCTTTACATATCGATAGCTATCGCTTTCGTTGCAATAATTGTGCTGGCGCTGGTGAGGGATTCCACCGGTTCCGATGAACCTTTTAAGGTGATCGGGAACTGGTTTGTCCGGACATTCAGCCCGGTACTTAGATTTTTCGGAAGAACGGGCAGGGAATTGCCGGAAAAATTGAAAGAACGGAGAAACCGGTCGGATGTTCTTAGACGATTTGGGGGATTTAAGTATTTGTTTGACCATCCGGATATGGATGGAGATAGAAAAATCAAGCTCGTTTTGAAGCCGAAAAAACTGATTCTTCGGAAAAGAATTCGACGGAGGGAATTGGCGGAGATACCTTTGAATAAAATAACCGAGATCAGGATTGAGAAACGAGAGCAAGCGAAAGCAAGATACACTTCACCGGGAAATCCGTTTGCCGGCGTTTTTGATGATTACGTGACCGAACGGACTCCGCGAGGCGAATATTTCTTCTCTATCCGCTGGGAGGATATCAGGGGGATTAAGCATTTCAGTACATTCAGGTTTTACAAAAAATGGAGATTTCGAAAATTCCGCGGCAGGAGTATAGATGCCGATGATATCACCGGTATTCGCAGCGCTATCCTCAATGCCAAGCCTCCGGTAGGCCATCCCGATTACGCAGGACCCAAGGACGTTAAAATCAAGAACGAGTCTGCAGAATCCGGAACGTTTTCCGAAAATATAGACGGTGATACAGCTAACGACAAATCCAACTATAAATCCGAAAGGCATGGAGACAGAACATGAGGAGATTTTGCATATACGTAATTTGCATTACAGCTATTCATTTTATTTTCGCTCCTTACGCGCAAGCACGCTTTATAATCGGAATCGAACTGAACAAAGGGAAACAGTATTTCGAGGATGCGCATTACGATTCGGCTGAAACCGTGTTCAACAATATCCTGGAGCATGATTCCACCCATACTTTAAGCTGGCATTACCTGGGGCGAATTCAATTCGAGAAAGGGGTGCTCGATAGCTCTATTGTGCTGCTGGAACGCGCTGCTGATGAAAACCCGGAATCCCCCGGTTTCTGTTACTGGCTGGGGATGGCGTATGCGCAGAAAGCGCTGACATCGGGATTGTTCAAAAAAGCGTCGTTCGCCGGAAAAATGAAGAAAGTTTGGAAGAAGGCGGTGGAGCTTGATCCCGGAAATGCAATGGCGCATCTTAACCTGGCGCTTTTCTACTTAGAAGCGCCCGGTATAGCAGGAGGCGATTCCGACAAGGCTATTGCACAAGCCGATACTATCCTGATGTACTATCCCGATCATTTCGAGGCGAAATGCGTATACTGCCGCGCTTATGAGAAGAAAAAGGAATATGAAAAGGCTGAGGAATGTTATCTCCAAAGGTATGAAGAAGGACCTACCGAGGATATCGCTTTGCGATATTTAGGCATGTTTTATATAGACAGGGAAAGATACGATGACGCCGAGAGGATATTCGAGGAATATGTCGAGGTCTATCCCAATTTCACAGACAGCCATTACTGCCTGGGAGTAGCATACCATAAACAAAAGCGTTATGAAGAAGCCAAAGCGGAGTACGAACGCGCTTTGGAACTCTGGCCACACTACGAAGATGCCAGGGATGGATTGAAGGATGTGAATAAGAAGCTGGATTAAAATCCAGGGGTTAGATATGACCAAAGAACAAGAAATAATGGAGTATTTGCATAAGAATGTCTTTGATCCGATTTTAGATTCTCCAAATGCTTCCAATGAACTGAAACAAGGTGTAAGATATACGATTATGCGAATGAATGAGAGAGAGGCAGTGCAAATGGTACGCTACTTCTGGTCGGCGGTTACAGGCACTGAAAAAAGTGTTGGATTTGCCAAGAAAATGAAAGACGAAGGTTTCAATAGATTCGAAGAGTGTATTGAGGAATTTAGGGAGAGATTTAATGATGCATGGTTTAGATCATAGGAGCAGCGAATCATCAAGGATTATGTGATTGGCAGCTGCTCCGTGCTTTGTCATTGAATTCAAAGGATTGCTTAGCTCATCGCCAGGAGAATCCGGGAGTGGCTGCAGGTTTCAATACAGCAAAGGCCGGGATACCAATATCAACCCGCCTTCACCGCTCTCTTTTTCTTGGCAGCAGAAGGCTTTACCTTTAACTCTTTCTGTAAAAACTGACCGGTGTAACTTCCACTAACTTTGGTTAATTCCTCCGGAGTGCCTGCGGCTACCACATATCCGCCTTCCTCTCCGCCCTCCGGACCGAGATCGATTATCCAATCAGCGGTTTTAATCACATCGAGATTATGCTCGATAACCACCACGCTGTTTTCCCGCTCGACTAACTGACGAAGCACCCTGAGAAGCATCTTAATATCATCGAAATGCAAGCCGGTGGTTGGCTCATCGAGTATATACAGCGTTTTCCCGGTTGCTATTTTAGATAACTCCGTGGAAAGCTTCACGCGCTGGGCTTCGCCGCCCGAAAGTGTGGTTGCCGATTGCCCCAGTTGAATATAACCCAAGCCGACATCTTTTAATGTCTGAAGTTTCCTGGCGACCGGCGGGATATTCTCGAAGAATCCCAGGGCTTCATCGACTGTGAGCGCGAGTACATCGGCGATAGAATATCCTTTGTATTTAACTTCGAGCGTTTCCAGGTTGTACCGCTTTCCTTTGCAGGTTTCGCAGGGAATATATACATCCGGAAGGAAATGCATCTCGATTTTCTTGATACCCTCTCCCTCGCAATCCTCGCATCGTCCGCCTCTGACATTAAAAGAAAACCTTCCCGGCTTGTATCCGCGGATTTTCGATTCAGGAAGCTGCGCGAATATATCACGGATCGGCGTGAAAAGTCCGGTATAAGTGGCTGGATTGGAGCGAGGCGTTCTCCCGATAGGCGACTGATCGATATTAATCACCTTATCGATATGCTCCAGACCGAGTACACGGTCATGCGGGAGCGCCTTGGTGGTGGAACCGTAAATTTTCTGCGCCGCTGCGCGGTAGAGTGTCTCATTGATCAGTGTAGATTTCCCGGAACCGGACACCCCCGTTACACAGGTGAACAGCCCTGCCGGAATATCGACACGGATACTCTTAAGGTTGTTGCCGGCGGCGCCCACTATGGAAATATGTTTAAAATTCCGGTCTTTCCGGCCTGTCGGCACCGGTATCCTCTTCTTCCCCGAAAGGTACTTGCCGGTGATGGATTTAACGCTCTTCTTGACCCTGGAAAGTTTACCCGCAACCACCAGGTCGCCGCCCATTTTACCCGCGCCGGGTCCGAGATCGATAATGTAATCGGCGGATTCGATTGTTTCCCGATCATGCTCTACCACCAATACAGTGTTGCCGAGATCACGCAGAGATGTCAGCGTATTCAGCAATCTGCGGTTATCACGCTGATGTAAACCTATTGACGGTTCGTCAAGAATATACAGCACGCCGACTAACCGGGAGCCTATCTGAGTAGCCAGCCTGATACGCTGGGCTTCGCCGCCTGATAAGGTCCCCGCGGTTCTATCCAGCGCGAGGTAATCCAGCCCCACATCCTGCAAAAATCCCAACCGCTGTGTTATTTCCTTCAACACCTGTTTGGCTATCTGGCTATGGGCGGCGCTTAGTTTTACATCCCTGAAAAACTCATACGATTTCTTGACTGTCATTCTGGTTATATCAGCGATACCGCTCCCATTTATCTTCACAGCCAGCGCTTCCTTTTTCAACCGCGCGCCCTTGCATTCCATGCAGGGGCTTACCGACATAAACTGCTGAATCCAATCACGGATACCGGACGACTTGGTTTGCCTGTAGCGGCGATTGAGATTCGGGATCACCCCCTCGAATCGGCTTTCGTAATTGCCCACTCCTTTACCGTTGCGGAATTCCCATCGGATATTCATCGTTTCCCTGCCGGAACCGTACAGAATAACATCCCGCACCTTCGACGACAGCTTCTTGAACGGCGTGAAGAAATCGAAATTATACTTTTGCGCCAGCGCCTTAAGATAATGCTCATGCCATGTCCCCTGCGGTTCGCCCCAGGGAGCGATTGCGCCTTCAGCCAGCGTCCTGCTTTCATCGGGAATCACCAGTGACGGATCTATCTCCATCTTGGTTCCCAAACCGCCGCAATCGGGGCAAGCGCCGAACGGCGAATTGAATGAAAACATGCGCGGTTCCAGCTCCTCGAACGACAATCCGCAGTCGGGGCAGGCGTAATGTTCGGAATAAACCCGCTCATCATCTCCCTGGATGTCCAGTATGATTGTCCCATCTCCCATCTTAAGCGCCGTCTCAATTGAGTCCGCAAGACGTGTTTTTACTCCCTCCTTGATAACCAAACGATCAACCACGATCTCGATATTATGCCGCTTATTTTTGTCGAGATTGATAGGATTATCCAATGCCAGTATATCGCCATTGACCCGCACCCGGACGAAACCATCCTTGCGCGCCTTCTCAAAGACATCCTTATATTCACCTTTCCGCCCCCGCACGACGGGAGCGAGAATTATCACCCGGCTTCCCTCGGGAAGCCTCAATGCCGATTCGATAATCTGCTGCGATGACTGGGGATTGATCACTCTTCCGCATTTCCAGCAATGCGGCGTGCCGATACGCGCGAACAGCAGACGGAGGTAATCGTAGATTTCGGTCGTGGTTCCGACCGTGGAGCGGGGATTTTTCGATGCCGACCTTTGTTCGATCGATATAGCGGGGGAAAGCCCGTCGATATAATCAACATCCGGCTTCTCCATCAATCCCAAAAACTGACGGGCATAAGCCGAAAGCGATTCCACGTATCTCCGCTGACCCTCGGCATAGATAGTGTCAAACGCCAGCGACGATTTCCCCGAACCGGATAACCCGGTGATTACCACCAGCTTATCGCGGGGAATGGTTAAATCTATTCCTCTTAAATTATGTTCTCGGGCGCCTTTTATTACAATTTTCTTTGATGACATATCCAATTTTCTCCAAAAAACAGCAATCTCGTAATATAAGCATACTCCACCGCTCCCGCAATAGTTTAGCGGAATAAAATGGGAAATTAAGATGTACTCACAGCGTACAGATACGTGTGCGGCGGACGTCTTCGTCTGCCGCGCACGAACGGGGACATGGATTGCTTCGCTCCGCTCGCAATGACGGGTGCGGTGACCCGACAGCACATTGGATGTACCCGCCGATACGCGGCAGAAGGGGACGTTTGACGCGCACGTTTCAATTACATACGTCGGCTCTGGAGCGCCGACCGGCGTTGTCACGCGTCAGACGAGGACATTTGCCGCGCACGGGTGGGAGGGCTTGCCCGCCTCTGGCGGGACGTCTGCAGCGCACTCTACTATTTCGCAGTTAAATGATAAACTCCAAGATGATTAAGCAATGTTGGGGGTGATCCTTAATTCCCGGTAAACTGGCCAATTATGATAAGAGTGAGCAAGAATAATCCGATAAGCAGGGCTACCGTTCCCCAGAGATAGCTGATGAAAGCTCGAAGGCTGCTTATCGGTTTCATCTGGTAATCTTCAAGTTTGCCGTCCTGCTTGAGACGTTGGTATTCCAGGGGGCGTTCTTTGCGGAATTCATCCTCGCTTATCCTGCCAGTATAAATGGAAACGTCCATCGGGAATTTCTCGGCGCGGAGGTGGGTATTGAAAAAATGTATGATAAAAATAAACGCAGTTGCCAGAAGCGCTTCCTCTTTGTGGATGGTGTCAGCGAGGGTGATAATTCCGCCTCCGAGGAGACTTCCGAAGAATTCATCAGCCCATCTTAGAAGTCCCGAAAGCCCGATTACAAACACCCCCCAGAACACGGCGAAGTAGTCGAATTTCTCCCAGTATGTCCATCGGTCGAAACGAGGCGCCGGAGCTTTGCCGAAGAACCATTTTATATGCTGTACGAAATCCTGAAAATCCTTCTTGCGGAACATCATTGTATTGGGACCAGTGAGAATACTTTTCAGTCCGTTCTTGCGTATCCTGATCGCAAGGTAGATAAGATGGAGCAGGAAATACAATCCCGTTATAATCGCAGCTAAGTAATGAAAATTCTGAGCGGTCTTCAACGACATTATATTCTCGAACATCCATTTAGCCAAAGCGGTATGTGCATACGATTGCGGTAGTCCCGTGAATGCTAATGTCAGGAAGCTCACGTTTACAAGTATATGCAGGAAGCGATGGAAGCCGTCGATACGACGGTAATATATCACTTTCGGTTTCATCCGTCCGCGGAATCCTCTCTGGAACCAGAGAATGGTATGGAAACCGAAGATACCAAGCACTATCACCAGCAGCAAAGTCATCGCCCAGGTGACGATGTTATTGAAATTAGTCCAGCCGGTTCGGGATTCCGGTGGGATTGCCCTTGGCGACGAGCGGGCGATGGCATCCAGAGTGTCTACGGGTTCTGCTTTTTCCACCTGTTCGAATTCCTCTGCTGCAGCCTTCTTGGGATGCACCAGGTAGCTCACGAATTTATCGTTCGCGCGGGGATGGCATTGTTTGCAGGTTTCAACGATATGATCGCGGTGCACCCTGGATTCAGGATCCTCCGGCGGTAATATAGTGTGGGCTCCATGGCAGTTAGTACAAATGGCGAACCTAACGTCCTTGCTGCCGGTTTCAAGTATCTTACCGTGATAGGTATCTTTGTAACCTTCCACCACATAGGGATTGATACGGAAACTGAGCATGAGTTCCCGGTTACTGTGGCAGGATGCGCAGAGATCGATCACTCCCTCAGGGGTGAACTGATTTTCTACTTTTTTGACATCAACCTTGCCGTGACAATCGACGCAATGAGGAGCTTCCTCGAAACCCTGAGCCCTTGCTCTTCCATGTATAGACGTTGCATATTCCTTTTGCTCCTCTATATGACAGCTCTCGCACTGTATTTTACTGTTTTTCACAGCTTCGGCATCGAGACCGGGCATATCATAATGGTAAATATGGCATTTGGTGCAGTTCGCTTCGGCGCCGAGTTCGGTGGTCAGCATCATCCTCCCGTGCGCTAAATCTCTCTTTAATTGCCGCTCTCGCAAGTGACAGACATTACACTGATTGAAGATACCTCCCTCCTTAAAGATCGCTCGGTTGATGGAAGCCATGTCGGTTTGATGCCCGGTGTGGCATGCTGAACAAGCTTTACTGTCTGCGCCCGGTTGACGATGCAGACTCTCTATATGACCGGGATGGCAATCATTACAAATGGGGGAAATGTTCAGGGGGTGTACCGACGAGAGCGAATCGGTCGGGTGCCGGATGGCATGTGTCTCGTGACAGCTGGTGCAGATCGGGGCGTCCAGATTCCCCCGTTCGAACTCATGGAAGTGACGTGAATGTATATACCTTTCTATATCCCGACGGTGGCATCGTGAACATATATCGACAATTTCCTGTCTATACTCCTGTGCAGACATGACTTCCCTTTTAAATTTATAATGCGGGTCATGGCAGGTGGTACATATCGGGTAAGTATGAGGATCTTCAGGATACTTTTGAAAATGATAGCTCTGCCTATACTGGTTTGCCTGGCTTTGGTGACATCGGTCACAGACAATTTCCATACCCATCTGCATCCTGGCATCATGCGCCCCATGACATTCCACACAATCAGGGATATCCTCCAGTCCTTTCTTTTCCAGCATTTTGTAGAAATGTTCCATCCATACGGCAGCTGTCCGGGGGTGGCAAGACGAGCAATCTACCTCCTTGTATTCCTCGTAATGGGGGATATCTTCGAAATCGGCGATTTCCTGACTGTGGCAATCGGTACACTCGAACCCATTGTGAACCGAACGGGCAAGTATCCTGTTGTCCACATAAATAGATTCACCGGCTTCGGAGACCATCCCCTCTTCGCCGTGGCATTCCATGCAGTACTCGTCGGGGAATTCTTCGGAGGTATATCCTGTTGAGAGTATAATAAAGGTAAAAACAAACGAGAGCAGAACGAGTAGTCCGACTCGATCATGAAACATCTTATTCTTCGCTTTCGTCAGTGTTATCTCTCTCGCTGCCCTTCGTAAATATTGGATCTTCAGGATGTTCGCGGCGATACCAATCCTCAGGCATTTTACCATCGATCCAAGCGGGATTCATCGGATAGACATTGGGGCTGAAAACAGTGGAATACATGTGCCATATCAAAATCGCAAGAGCAGCAAGCCAGGCTTCGTAATAATGAACCACCAGCATCACATCCAAAAAGCCCTTCGGGAACCATTGAACCGCCAGATTATCGAACCAAAGGAAGAATCCGGTGATAATCATTACGACCGACCCCCAAACCAGCGCCCAGTACTCTGCCTTTTCTATGTAACTGAACCTTCCAAACTTGGGCGGTTTGGAGGTTTTGTCAAAATTGTATTTAAGCGTGTGCGCCAACTGCGATACATCTTTCTTTTCCGGGAAGATATCGAATAAGAACCTCTTTCCCCGCTTGGTTGTAAGATAAATCACATGCCAGACTACGGAGAACATAAACAGCACCGCGGCAACCCGATGAATTATACCGCGCAATGCGAATCCGCCTTCCCATCCGAATACGAACCTTACCCACCAGGCGTCTGAGAAGCGCAGTGAGAATCCGGTCATAACCAGCGCGATAAAAGTTACCATGAGGAATGTATGCTGCCAGACTTCATTAATAGTCATGCGGCGAATCCGCTTCATTCGAAAGACCCTTTTAATCTGCTTGCGGAGGTCGATCAGCCAGTGAATAACCATTCCTCCTATAATGATGGTGATGGCCCATATATAAATATCCTGCACAACTCTGGCTACCGGTGTTTGGGACATGCCGGGCGTACCATGAATCGGAGTGTTAGCTATTGCTCTGGAGATACCCGGATGACATTCGCCGCAGGTTTCCTGGAGATTGCTTGGATGAATGGATGAAGATGGTTCCGTATGCGGCAATATTCTGTGAGCTCCGTGACACGACGCGCAATTAGCGACCGTAACATCACCGGCTTTACTTTTCAGTCCATGATAACTATCAACATACGTTCTCAAACGCCCTGTAGGTATTCCATACTTCTCGTTGAGTCGCGCTGATTCATGACACGGAGCGCAGGTCGCTTCCGCTAACCGGGTAGCGCTGACAGGAGAACGAGAATCGCTCGGTGATATTATCCCGTGCTCACCATGGCAGTCGGTGCAAACCGGCGAATCCACTTCACCCCTTGCGGCTAACTGACCATGGATTCCTTCCCAATAGTCCTGCTCGATAGCGCGATGGCATTTACCGCAGGTTTTTGGGATATTGAAATGATTAATAGGTGATTCGGGATGTCTTGGTCCCAGAATCCTGTGAGCGGTTCCGCCCGCAGAGTGGCAATCATTACAGGTGGCAGCCATATAGATGCCGCCGGCGGTAGCTTTGCCATGAACACTGCTTTTATATACCTCTACAGCCTTCTCGAAGAGGATATCATGTTTCTCGACTATATCCAGGTCAGCGTGACACCGACCGCAAGTTTCGGGCAGATTAAGCGGATTGACCCAGGACTCCCTGTTTGAGGGCGGAAGAATATAGTGATGTCCGTGGCAGTCGGAGCAGCAGGGGAAGTCCTCGCACTCCCCATATAACACCCTGCCATGCCATTGGTAAACTTCCTTGGTTTCCTCATGGCAGGTTTCGAAGCATTTAACTTCGGGAAGCTCCTCGGCATGAGGTAATTCGGTAATGCTGCTGTGGCAATCGATACATTCAATTCCATCATGGATAGTCATCGCAATCAATGAATCGTAAGGAAGTTCCGGTTCAACTTTTCCCAACGCTTGATCATGACATTCCAGGCAGTTCTCGGTAGTCGGCTCCTGCGCGTGAAGTAATTCACAAGAGTGCAGCAGAAGAATTACCGACATCAAAATTGTGAGTTTTTTCATAGCGACATTTACATCTACGTTCATCTAAAGAAAAAAATAGTCTGTTTTGAAATTAATTACTACATATTTTTGCATTCCAACAGGCTTTAAGCAAAACATCAGCCTGCTGTTGGGTTCGGCATCGATGAGATCGGGGAGTTTCGCCATGGATTCCAACCTTTTTTGGCGCCGAAGGACTATCCTTCGGCTACCGGTTTAGCTGTGGCGCCGGGTCGCCTGACCTGGCGCAAGTAATTGCATCCCGAGGGACAAGCCCTCGGCTACGGAGTTTGCTTGTGGTGTTCCCGATAAGATCGGGACCGCACCTGACACCCATTGTTAACATATAAGTCGATGCATCTACCTCAGTCCAAAAGTAACTCCCGCTCTTATGACATAAAGAGCGCCGGTTTGATCGCCGTAAACGTATGCGTTATCATCCATAAAGCTGATATAAATCAACTCGGCGCTGAATGTTGTCTCATCATCGATACGATAATCGGCTCCTAAGGAGAAATCGAATCGATTATATGACAGGTCCGAATATGTATTTACTTCACTGTAATCAAAATTAGCGGCCTCTAATTCCTGTTCCGCTTCGTCAGGAACCTCAGGCATATCGACCGGCTCGAACTCAGCTTCACCCATAACCATATTTCCGCTAAATGTGAACACGGTTCGTTTTATGCCGAGAAAAGTAAATCCTGCTGAGAAAGAGTTTACAACGGTCTTATAATCTATCTCACCCATCAAAGAGCCATAGTGCATGACGCCTCCACCTGAGGCGTTAAATATATGACCCGCTCACCCATCGAACAGCGCTACCGCAAGCGGCGCGTTAAGGCTTTCGTTAAGATGACTGAAGTTACCGTACAGGCTCCAGTTGGGATTGACAACGTATGTTGTACTCAGGCTGGGCTGGAGGAGTGTCTTTTCGAAATCGATGGTGTTGAGGTCATCGTTTTTTTCAAGCTGCACCCGCAGACCGCCAACGAGAGACCATTTCTGAGCAGGACGATAACGCAGCTGGAATTGCAGTTGCTGAGACATTGTCGGTAATTGAGTAGCGTCGCCATACTTATAATCCTCCCGCTGGAAATAGTATACAAATCCATTGCCGGTTATCGGATCCTCCACGCCGTTCATCCTTCGCTCCAGAAGTTTTCCTACAGTCATAAACGGATTATCTGTCTGCTCCAGCCTTACTTTGATACTTCCGGAGAATTTGGATGACGGTCTATACCGTATAGCCAATTGCCCAAAGAGGGTTTTCGTTTCGTGTTCGGCATCGGCAGCCGGAAAATCATCCCTTTTGCTGCTCTTGTAACCGCCCAACAGCGATAGCCTGTATCTAATGGATGGGTTATATATAACTTCTCCCGAACCGGTAAAATATGTTCGAGTTAAACCGGAGTAGCGGGTATAGTCAAAATCCTGCCCACCGGCAGAGCGGTCTTCTCTCCAGAGCGGTAGATCCACAAAATACGGATCATCCTTTATACGACTGGCTGAGAAATTCGCTACAAAGGAGATTTTACGGCTTAACCGCGAGAATAACCTCGCGACACCGCCGTTGGATTTGGTATCTAATCCATAGTCCTTATTAGTAGCCCTGGCGTGGGTGAAACTACCCGCTAAAGCGCCGAAAGGAAGATCAGTCTTCAATCTGGCGGTATGGCTATATTTTTCCGTTTCCGGCTGCTGTGCAGCGGCAAGGGTCGTGTCATCATATATCAACCGGGAACCGAATTCATCCTTTTTGTCACCTGCTACCGGATGCTGTGCTTCATCGAAATATCTCTGGGATGCTTCTGCTCTCGATTCAGTAAACCGATAACCGAATTCATAAGCTATCGAAGCGGGTCCCATACTGCCTTCAATACCTCCCATAAAGTTATGAGAATACAGTTCGACCTCTGCTCTGTGAGATTCCACATGACATGAGAAACAATGTGAAGTGGAAAGCAGTTGCTGATCACCATTTTCGATCAGGCTCTTATGAGCTGCGTACAGCTTTACTCCATTATCATCGTTTTTGATAAGATTAAGCATCGCCTCCGAAGCGACCTCGTGGGAAGCATATCCGAACTCCGCACCGGGAGCGTAGTCCCGATGAGTGGTGGTCTTCCCGCCCGGAGTATTATGTTCCGGGTCAACAGCTTCCCTGGCGCTCATATTCCCCAGCAGGTCATGGGGAGTGCGATGGAAAAAGGAGCGGTAAGACAGCTTCGCGCTCCAGGTATCCCCGCCGACCCCCTCTGCATTCAGCCGCATTCTCTTATCATCATAATAGAATGCGTTGACCTTTAGAATCTTATCATTGCGGGTACCGATATAGTTTAATCCAAACTCCGGTCTTGTTGAGAAGTTTGTTCGATAATACTCTCCGGCTCGCTGGTAATAATCAACCGAACCGGTGTAATGGGATCCCAGGTAGATTCCCCAATCATATTCGACCAGGTCATCGGCATAACTGCTGACATGTACGAGGGATACCATTACGAAAAATAGTAAACTAATCTTGATTAGCTGCTGCATTTTCACCTCCTCTACCTTGTCATGCCTTTTCCCTGACCCGATACCGATTGCGCCGGCAGGTCGGAACCATGGACTTGCGTATGACATTGCGTGCATTTGGTCAGCATCACTTTCTTAAAACTATGAACATTCGACTCTCCGCCTCTATCCGGACCGACCGGGCTGGGACTATCATAGACTGAGCCGGTGTAGCCGGTTAATGTTGAATGAAAATGAGCCGGATGACAGCTAAGACATAAGAAAGGTTCGGACTGTGTAAGGAGGTTGTCCGCCACCGAACCATGCGCTTTATGGCAGATCATACAGTCTTCATTAACAGGAGCGTGCTCGAATATGTACGGACCCTGTTTTTCGGCATGGCAACCAAGACATCTTTCACGCGAGTTCATCATGCCCACAAACTGAACTGACTTTTTACCATGAGGCGCATGACAATCGGTGCAGTTCATAAATCCCTCGGTGACCGGATGATGTGACGGCATCCTGAATTCCGCCATTTTCTCGACATGACAATCAAAACACAAGTTTTCTTCGCTCTTAACCAGCAAATCTTCATTATCGCTATGAACTTGGTGACAGCCCGAACATCCCTCTTCGATCGCCGGATGATGATCTCCGAGATACGCCGAGGGATAGCCTTCGTGGCAGTCAAGACAAGGATTGTCCTCGCCGTATTCGTAATCTTCGGAGAAGGTGCGAATCAGATAAGGATCGCCTTCATCCGCATGTGCCGAGCCTCTTCCATGACAGGATTCACACGCGATATTTTCACCGTCCCAAGCAGAAATACTCACCCGGTGAACATTATAACGGAAAGCCTGGGCGACGTCATCATGGCATGCGCCGCAGGTTTCGCTTCCAATATAGGTTGCGTCGTCCGGGATTTTCGCGCTGATATGCGTTATAAAAACCACGCACACCAAAAACGCGAGGACTATCGACATCAGCTGCTTACTCACTCCTGCCCTCCTTTCCGGAACCAGACCAGTTCCAGATGCTCATTCATATTGAACGCCAACGCATTTCCTTTCTCATTTTACCTCCTTCAAACCCAGTGCATATATAGGAATTGTATTATTTATTATCTCATCGATACTGAAATCCTGCTTTTGAATGTTATTCCACAGATTTAAGCCAAGATTGCAGTCCATCACCATTCCCACAAAACATCGAGCAGTTATCTCGGGATTAACCTGCCTTATTTCACCATTTTTCATCATTTTTTTTAACTTCCCCGATAGCATTTTGATGTACGGCATTCTGATAGTCCGAAAAACCTCGCGGGAAAGTTCATGATTTTCAAGCGAACTATATAACAAAAGACGCCATAACTCGGTATTCTCGGTGAAATTCCCGATTAAATGCATGGAAACCGCAAACAGGACTCTCTCGATATCGCTTACCGGGGCAATGGCTGTATCGAGCTCGTTTAAAACCATCTTATCCTGAAGATGTTTGAGGACTT
Organism: uncultured Ignavibacteria bacterium; assembly: GCA_964563085.1. Classification (GTDB taxonomy): domain Bacteria; phylum Zixibacteria; class MSB-5A5; order UM-FILTER-46-8; family UM-FILTER-46-8; genus WJIR01. The sequence continues at coordinate 23,373 of CAZLVS010000037.1, forward strand.
CTCTGTAAATAGCATCCTTTGAATCGAAATATTTGTATAATGCCGATTCCGAAACGCCGCAAGCTGAAGCTAACATTTTGGTGGTGACTCCTGAATAACCATAACGTGCGAACATGGTAGTAGCTGTTTTCATTATCTGAGCTTTCCGCTCTTGTGAAGTTTTTCTCATTCTTGTTCATTATATGAGGTTAGTAAGTATTCACTAACCTGGTTGATACTATAACACAAACCCTTTGGTTTGTCAATGATTTTCCCCGAATTAAGAAACCCAATCTCATTAAAGTAAAATTCTTAATTCAACACATATACATGGTTAAAAATCCCGAAAGCCCGGAACCAGCTTTGCCCGGGGGTTTTTGGGGGCACAAATAGCGTAAATAGCTAACAATTATGGATGTTCCAGACCTTTATATCCTAAAGGCAAAACCTTCGGCTGCCGGGGAAATGGATTGCTTCGCTTTGCCGCAATGGTTATGATGAGACCTCTTAAGCGCTCTCCCGCCAACCTATTACTTGCTCCTGTCATCTACGCTCCTGATAATCTCCAGCATATCGTTATGAATTATACCGTTAGAGGCAATGACATCGCCCTTTTGAATATCCAGCAATTCCCCGGAAAACCCGCTTACCCTTCCTCCGGCTTCTTTAACCATCAAAGCGCCGGCGGCTATATCCCACGGCTTCAACTTCAATTCCCAGAAACCATCCAGCCGCCCGCAAGCTGCGTAAGCTAAATCCAGGGCAGCCGAGCCCAGACGCCTGATGCCCCTGATTCCCTTGGTGAATGCTGCAAAGTACCCGATGTTATCACGGTCGCTCTCGTTTTTATCGTACGGGAAACCGGTTGCCAGCAGGCTGTTGCCCAGGCGGTTCTCTTTGGAAACTTTTATAGGTCGGTCGTTGAGAAAAGCGCCCTCGCCAAGGGTTGCCCTGAAAAGCTCATTGAGGATCGGATTGTAAATAATGCCCAATATAACCTGGTTCTGGTACAACAAACCAATTGAGACGCAATATACCGGAAAACCGTGAGCGTAGTTGGTGGTGCCGTCAAGGGGATCGATTATCCAGGAGAAATCCGAAGAGGCGTCTTTTTCCGAGCCCTCCTCGGCAACAATACCATGATCCGGGAATCGTTGTGATAGAAATTCGGTTATCATCTTTTCGGATGCGGTATCGGCGTCCGTCACTAAATCCGCTTCGCCTTTGTACTCTATATCCCGCTCTTCACTTCGCTTTTTCTGCAGCAGATTGCCCGCCTTAACAGCAATCTCAACCGCTGCTTTTTCGTATTCTTCTATATCGGACTTATTTATTGATCTGATCTCTGGCAACTTCAGTCTCCTCGTCTTTGTATTGTAATTGATACAACCTGTAGTATATCCCTCGTTTCCTTAGCAGTTCGGTATGAGTTCCTTCCTCCCTGATTTCGCCGTGATGCATTACGATTATCCTGTCGGCATCGCGGATGGTGGAGAGGCGATGAGCGATAATCAAGCAGCTTCTGCCTTCGGACATTTTATGCATCGCTTCCTGTATTAACTGCTCGGTTTCGGTGTCCACCGATGATGTGGCTTCGTCAAGCATCAGTATTCTGGGTTTGAATGCCAGCGCTCGAGCGAAGGACAGCAACTGCCTTTGCCCTTCCGAGAGATTGGAACCGCTTTCCTGCAGCCGTGATTTATAACCGTTCTCCATCTTTTTAATGAATTTTTCAGCATTGACATACCTGGCAACGGATATTACTTCGTCGTCATCGATCTCTTCGCCGAGTCCGATATTATCGGTAACATCGCCGCTGAAAATGAAAACATCCTGCAGAACCAAACCCATCTGCCGCCGCAGCGCCTGGATATCGTAATCGCGAATATCGATACCGTCTATATAGATATTTCCCTTCTGGAATTCATAGAATCTGAAAAGTAGATTTATAATCGATGTTTTTCCGGCGCCGGTCGCCCCGACCAATGCTATAGTTTCGCCGGGATTAACTTTGAAATTCAGATTCTTCAGTACATAATTCTCATCTTCATAAGCGAACCAGACATTTTTGAATTCTATTTCGCCCCTAAGCTTCTCGGGTTTCACGCCGTCCTTGGGGCTGACAATTTCCGGTTCCCTGTCGAGAAGTTTGAAAATCCGCTCCGAGGAAGCCATTGCCGATTGCAGGATGTTATATTTTTCCGCAAGGTCTCTTATCGGGGAGTAAAACATCTCCGCATACTGAATAAATGCTACCAGCACACCGAAGGTGACAGCGCCTTTAAGAAGTTGGCTTCCGCCGTAAAAAATTATCAGCGCCAGACTCACAGCGCCGATTAATTCCACCACCGGGAAAAACACCGCATAGTAAAATACGGACTTGATATGAGCATCCTTAAGCGAGGCGTTAATCGAATCGAAATTATTGAAAACCTTACGTTCCTGGGCGAACAGCTGTATTATTTTCATCCCCGAAATATGCTCCTGCAAAAATGCATTGACTCTTGCAATCCGCAACCTGATTTTTCTGTACGAATTCCTCACCTTTTTTCGGAAAAGTATTGTTGCCAGAACTAAGAAGGGAACCGAGATGAAAGTTACCAGGGAGAGTTTCCAATCGACCGAAAACATGACAATCACGATACCGATCAGGGTTACAAAGTCTCCGAATACAGCTACTACTCCGGAGGAGAACAATTCGTTTAACACCTGAACATCGGAAGTAACCCTGGTCAGCAATCTGCCGACAGGATTTTTGTTGAAGAAACTCAGGTTTTCGCGTTGCAAATGAGTGAAAATCTGCATGCGAAGATCGTAGTTGACCATCTGACCGGTAAGCTGCATCATATAGGTTTGGGCATAACGCACCACGAATTGAAGCAGTAACAGCCCGAAAAATATGCCGGAGATCCTAACCAGGCCGTCGTAGTCTTTCGCCATGATGTATCTGTCGATGGCTATTTTTACCAGGTAGGGACCGGCAAGCTTCAAAAGGGAGGCTATCGCCAGCAGCAAAAAGGCGGATATTACATATTTTTTATATGGCTTAAGATATTTTAACAGCCGTTTCATCAAACGGCTGTCATAAGCCTTATCGAGTTTCTCTTCTTCGTGGTAATATTGGTTCATATTATATTCAGAATTATCGGTCGGAACACTTCAAGTTTATGCTACTTATACCCTCCTAACTTTCCTCCAATTCTTTTTCCAGCAATTGCTTTTTATACATCCTCGCATAAAGTCCATCCTTACTCATTAAAGTATCATGAGTTCCTCTCTCGACTATTCTCCCTTCGTCAAGAACGATAATTTGATTAGCGTTTTTTATGGCGGATAGCCGACTTGAACTCATAATTACGCTCTTTTCCTTCCAAAATGCACTAAGATTTTTCAGAATTCTTCCCTCCGTGGATGAATCTATAGCCGAGAAAGCATCATCGATAACTAAAACCGGTGCGTCCTTCAGAACGGCGCGAGCTATGGCAACTCTCTGCTTCTGGCCTCCCGACAAAGTCACACCTTTCTCGCCAATTATGGTATTCATTTCGTCGGGGAGAGCTTTCGGATGATCAAAAAGCTCCGCAAGCTTGGCTATTTCCCTTACCCGCCCCGCAGCGGCATCCGATTGTATACTAAAGACAATATTTTCATATAACGACTCCGAAAACAGATATGTTTCTTGGGGTATGAATGCGATGTTGGCGCGTAATTGAGCTAAATCGAGGGAGTTAATGTCAACATTATCGATAAATATTTTTCCGGCTGAAACCGGATGAATTCGAGGGATAAGCGATAGCAGGGTGGATTTTCCGCAGCCGGTTGGTCCGACAATAGCGAGTTTGCTTCCCGGTTTTACTTTAAAAGAGATATCTTTTAAAACTTTATTCTCACTCCCAAAACTGAAATCGAGATTTTTAAATTCTATCTCTCCTCTTATACCGGATAACCTTGTAGCCTTTTCCGGTGATAAAACTATCGGCTGGTAATTTAGAATTTTCCGAAGTCGCTTGTGCGAAGCGATACCGCGTTGAATCGTGCCAATTACCCAGCCTAATCCGGCGAGGGGCCAGATCACAAGGCGCAGATAGTAGATTATGGCTACAAAGGCGCCTAATGATATTACTTCGTCAATAACCCTTCTGCCGCCTTCGATTAAAATAATAATAAGAACAATACCGGAGATAAGAAAAACGGTTGGGATCAACAACTCCCACATCCTCGCCATTCTCATGAAGTTATCAATAAACTGCTTATTAAGCTTATCGAATCTTTGGATCTGTACATTCTCCTTTGCAAACGCCTGAATCACCCTTATACCGGAAAGACTCTCTCTGACGAATGCCGAGAGATTTCCAAGCTGCCTTTGTACAACATGCGAACGTTTTTGTACCTGCTTTCCCGGTAAAAAGATAGCTAACGATAGCAGGGGGAAAAGCAGAAGAGAATATCCCGTCAAAACCGCGTCCACCCGGTACATCAAAATCAGCGAGAAAACAGACATACAGAATGCGATGCCAATTCCCACAAAACCGGGTCCGAATATCTCTCGTATCGCCTCTATATCATTTGTTGCGCGGCTGACAAGATCGCCGGCGGGATTGGTTTGATAAAACTGCCGATCCAACGATTCCAGATGAGAGAAAAATTCATTGCGCAAATCATATTCGATTTTCCGGGATACAACTACGAAAAGCTCCATCGTTATAAACTTGAAAATCCCTGAAGCGCCAGCAAGCCCAACAATTATTAAAGCGTAATTCAGCAATTGCGAGGTTCTTCCACTCTGTTCCAATACATTGATAGAGTCACGAAGCATCAACGGTATTATTACCAGGAAAATACTGGATGCGATAATAGAGAAAAATCCGCATCCGAAGAAAAAAGGATGCTTTTTCAGGTAGTAAACAATTAGGTTGGTTATATCTCTATGTCGATGATTGGCTGTTTTCATCTCATTTATATTATAACTTGACAAAAAACTTCTTACAAAGATATTAATTTCTTATGAAGAACAAAATAGAAGTTCCGTATTTGGAGTTTAATCTCACCGATCACTGCAATTTAAAATGCAGATATTGCTCTCAGCTTGCTCCTTTCAACAAGGTTAGATACGCTGAGCTGGACACATTTGAACGGGATTTGGCGGCTCTTTCAAATGTGTATCATTCATATATATTTCGTTTTGTCGGGGGAGAACCGCTTCTGCATAAAAGACTCCCCGAATTTGTTCAGATTGTTAGAAACTCGGGGATTGCCGAGAAAATAATCGTATGCACCAACGGATTATTACTTAATAAGATCTCCGATGCACTCTACGGCGAGATTGACGCCCTGGACATTAGTTGGTATCCCGCGCTTTCATTGGATGAATCCGAATTATTGGGCGCCAGGAAGAAGTGTATCGATTTTGACACGCGCTTAACCGTTTCAGTGATTTCCGATTTCCAGCTAAATCAACTCGATTTTCCTATCGAAGACCTAAAATTAGTGCGGAAAATCTATCGTTCCTGTCTTGCTGCTCACTATCATCACTGCCATACCTTTTACGAAGGTTATTATTACAAATGCTCCAAACCGATTTATCTGGAAGCATATTTGATGAGGAAAGGAATTGTTTCCCAGAATTTTCAGGAAACTGATGGAGTAGCTCTTCATGCTCCCGATTTGTATGAGAGAATAAAAGCTTACAGGGATAATAGGAAGCCATTGGAATCCTGCAGGTATTGCCTGGGAACTGCAGGGAAAACGGCCGAATGGGGGCAGTATAGCCAGGATGAGCTAAAAACTCCCCAATCATCCAAAGTTATACCAGCCGAGGAGTTGATTGACTTCAAACAGCTAAACCACATTTTAAGAAAGTTGAGAATATATAAAATAATCATGGGGAGCAACTGGCTGCACAAAATCTGGAAACGACACCACAAATTTCTCCCGCTATTTGACCATCGTTATGATCCCATTGAGGACATAGAGGAAAAGACGCAAAAACCTTCGGCTTAATCCTTTGCTGTTCAGAGAACATATCCCGAATTATTCATAGATTTCATCATCGTTAGCAGAAGATTTAAACCCGCTTGCCGGTGTATGCCCCTATACCCTTAACAAGATGATAGTCAGTCTCATATTTCCTCAAGCGCATTAGATAAAAAATTTATGGTTTTATGTAAGATTTCTTCCGGATTCGGGATATTCGAATGATGGGTGACACCTAAACAGAATAACTCATAAGTGTGCAACGAAATCTTGTAACAATTAAAACACTAAAAGAAGAGGAGAGTGAGAAATGAGAAAAAGTGTGCGTAGAATCCCGATCGCGATGCTGGCAGTGTGTTTGATGGTGGCGTTATCGACGCAACTGGCATTCGCTTACAAATCCAGCGGAAATGTATACCGCAAAGCTGCAGATGGTCAGTGGAGACTGACAGCCGGCGCCTCGGTGAGTATCTATTGCTGTGATTGTAACAGCTATATAGGTTTCGATACGAGCAATTTGCTTGGCGGATACTCAATAGAAGATCCCAGCAGCTGCCACAATGGGCACAAGATGAAAATCGTGGCAAATGCGACTGTTTTGGGTACCTATTACAAGTATGAGTATGTCTACTGGAGTTCCAACAGCGGTGTGGACGAAACCCATCATTGCTGGATGGAGGCGGAAACCAATTTCCAGATTGCCCCTGGTTTAGCTTTCGGCCTGGAGCCGGAGACTTTCGCTGTACAGGAACCATACCCGGTTGTCGCCGGATTCCACATTCTACCCGATGGGGAGTTTGCTGAGGTGACGGATGTTGACGTCTATATGTCGTTTGATCCCGATATGATGGAATTCCTGAACCTCGAACCTATTCCGCCCTTTGACCTGTATGAATATGAAATAGACAATAATCTCGGTACAATCCATTATCAAGGTTGGGCTTCGAACTTCACACCGGTTTTCGTGGATCCGTGCGTAGCTACCCTCGTATTATCGGGTACGGTGCAGCCGTTCCTAAATCGCGGCGTTCAGTCGGTTTCGGTTGTGGAAGTTGATAGTGTATTAACCAACACATCCAATGGAATAGCCGATCCTATCAAGGTGCATACCGCATTCAACATGGGACCCGATCCCGACATCGCTATCGGTATGGAAACCGAGGAATACCCAATAGTGGTGGAACCCGGCGGATTCTTCCGTTATCGCGGGGTTCTCTGGAACAATACCGAGGAAACCCAGCAGGTGGATGTCTGGACAATGGTAAACGTACCCGGTCACGGCTTATTCGGTCCGTTACTCAGGATGAATAATGTACCGGTACCGCCCATGCAGTTTATTTATGCGGAAAACGTCAGGCAGAATATTCCGGGATACGCTCCCGAGGGCGTTTATGATTATATTGCCTACTGCGGCGATTTTCAGTCTACTTTGATCGATACCTGTTCTTTTGATTTTACCGTGGAGAATGCCGACGGATTCAATACCGGCGATGATTGGTCGGCTGATAATTGGTTCCACAGAACCGAACCGGAGCAATTACCAGTGACAACGGTTTTTGCGAATAATTATCCCAATCCCTTCAATGCGCAGACCAATATACGGTTCGCATTACCGACTCAATCCCATGTCGAGCTTGCAGTTTACAACTTAGCCGGGCAGAAGGTTTCCACTGTCGTTAATCGACGAATGGATGCCGGTTATCATGCCGTTGCGTTCGATGGTTCCAATATGGCGTCGGGAGTTTATTACTATAAACTGACGGCGGGTGAAGAGATTGCCACCGGTAAGATGATACTGTTGAAGTAGTATCTACTTGAATGCAGCCGAAGGCTTGTCCTTCGGCTGTACAATAGACTGGTGTGATACATTTAGGAAGTGGCGTCGGGTCGCCTGCAATCTGTCTCACAACCTCATAAAGATTGCTTCGTCGCCTCGCTCCGCGCCGTGTCCCGATGCAATCGGGGCAATGACAGCAATAGAAGTCATTGCGAGCCCGAGGCTTGCCGAAGGCGCGGCAATTTCCTTTTCTCACGCAATGCTTTAGATTAGGTTTTGAGACAACCTCCGCCTGACCTGACGCTTGAAAAATGCCGGCGAATACTCTTCAGAAATATATTTTTATCGATTAACAATTGGAGATCAGAAAATCACGAAACGACTTACATTGCTGAAGTAGATAGCGATTTGAGCGTCCGTAATCTCATTTCCAACCGCACACAGGTCTACAGCGGAGACTTTATCTATTTCATCATCGGTCATATTAAGTGCTCCCACCACTTCATCGTTAATGACAGTGATATCTCCATGGCTGATCGAATTCAAGCTGACCTTCACTTCCCGATTCGAATATCGCTTGAAATTCATCCGGAAGCTGATGCTTAAGTTCTTCGACTTCTCTTTTACTAACTGCATCCTGCAGCACATCTGTAACTGCGCGTGCATGAAATACCGCATCCGGCTTGCGCGCCCGCCCTCCTTCTCTTTCAGTAACGCGGTCAAAAAACTCATCCACAGGAAATTTCTCTATCTCCTTATCACCGCGGATTAACTCAGCTATCTCGTCCGGCAATTACGCTGCGGCGTGTTCCCTTTCTTCGGGAGTTATGCGCTCAGCGAGCGTTTCGAGGGTTGCTCCGGCAGCCTTGACTGCATCGTCAATTGAGCCTGATTTCGCTTTTTGCTGTACGCTGTTTATGAAATCATCATACTGTATACTTGTATCCTCTAATTTAGGTTTTCGTTTAGATAGCTGCTGGAAGCCCCCTTTTGACCATCGCTTATTCCTTCGACTTTGAAGGTTTCGAGACTTCCTGAAGTACTTCTCCGCCGAGTTCCTTATCGCCGGTCTCCACAGCGAAATCACCCAGCGAACAAACGCCAACAAGTCTCTTGTCATCGTTGAGAACTACCAAACGGCGTATCTGGTTGTCCTCCATTACCTTTGCGGCATCTCCCACTTCCTGATTCTCGAAACAGTACTTAACATCCGGTGTCATTATGTTCCTGACACTCTCTGTATACGGGTCTTTACCCTCAGCTACGCCACGAATGGCAATATCCCTATCAGTCACCGCACCTACCAGTCTATCGTTCTCCCCAATCGGCAGAAAGCCGATGTCCCTTTCTTTCATCCTTTTGGCGGCGTCCGATAAGGTCATATCCGGATTGACCAGTTCCACATCTGTTGACATTATATCTCTTACAAACATAATATCTCCTTTCTATTTATATATTTCCGTTGGATCGGGACTTAGTGCCCAATCTTGCGCTTTCTCGAATTCATCGGTTCCAAATACTCTGAAATCGGTATCCTCGAAATTCTTAAACAGGTCGTTCAAGTAAATCCCCAATCCGTTATTTGATAAGACGGCTACTTTTCTGATATTTCCTTTATATTTATGAAGCGTACCGTATGTATCCACAACCAAGTCCGGCTTATAATCCTGTACTTTCGAAGTATCGAACAGTATATCAACTTGGGGATATGCCGTGCAGATGTTTTTGATTTGCTGAAGGACATCTGCGAATTCACTCTCCTTTAACTCCCCTTCGAGTCTGATACCGATCTTGTTTTGTTCTTGAAAAAATACCTTATACACTGTACTTTCCTCGCTTAGATGACCAGTTTATTCTGCGTATTCATATTGATAATTGTCATTTCTACATGACTGCTTATAGAGGGCAGCAATATATATGCCAATCGCTTCAGCCCCTTATAAGAAGGATGGGGGCTAACCTTATGGAATTATTCCTAACCGGATTAGAGTTATATCTAAGAATCCGCAAAAGCCCTGGATGTCATGTAAAGGGATTTTACTATTCGGTTCCAATTTCCCGATGAACGAATCAGTTTCCTTTGATCATCTTTTTCACTTTGGTTTTAAGCGATTCTATATTTGAAGTTTTGGTTAAATAATCATCTGCCAGCCAGGATCTAAAATCCCTCTTGAAATTGGTGTGTTCGCAAAGCATTAGAATAGGTATCTCGGGCTGCTTTTTTCTGATATCTCGCAAAAGCTGAAAACCGCCTTCGGAACCGGTCTCCATCCCAAGCAAAACGAGGTCTAAAGACTCATCCAGGGATAATGATTCAAGCGCTTCATCGCCGGAAGATGTCTTTTGGATCTCGTATCCATCCTCCATCAGCTTGCTGTGATACTTGTTTAGATCGTCGATATTTTTATCGATAATTAGTATTCTACCCATATATCTCCTCTCGTATTTTGACCACCAATAGCGTCGTCTATTGTGAATGGATCCTGCTGGGGGAATATCGCTACGTAACGTCCATCGGGGCTAATCTCCGGGGAAATGTTGGCGGGGTCTTGAATCACCGGTTGTCCGATATCGGAAGGCTTGGTTCGTTCTCTTAGCTGCGGAGCATATCTATCTCTGATGGCAGCGCCCCATTCCCGAGAAAGCGAATAGACAGAAATACCGAGCGCTTCCGTAAACGCTCTCAGCAATCCGTACTACATCAGCCGATATCCGGGACTCATCTTCGTAATAGTAGATTTCGAACTTATCAGTTGAAGCTGCCTTGAAATCGAAATCCTCATACTGGATTTTGTTCCTTCCGAAGTACCGTGCAAACGCTGAGTTGACGCCCGTAAGAAAAAAGCAAATCAATATCAGGCATAGGAACCCATTACAAAATAGAATATCGTTTTTACTCTGTCTCATATTGTCTACGCTCATTTTAAGCCCATGATCATTTCTTATCCTATTTTGCAATTCCCATGCCAATCTCCAAGGTCGATAATTTGAGTATGGGAGAACGGAAACAAGGGTATTCAGCCGGTTACGATTCTTTAGCTTTTCTATCCTTAGCAATTTTTCAATTCTGGTGTGGAAATAATTCTAAATGCGGATTCCATATTTTGTCATCCACAAAAGACTTGAAAGCGCCTCTATCAAGTCGTATACTTCTCCATTATTACACAATGCAGGATTTTATCCGGCAGATATCCGCGTATAATATCGGTAAAGATTTGACCAAGCAGTTAATTTAACAGTAATAATATGGAAATCAGTAACTTATGCCAGCCCCCGTCGTTTCGATAATAGGCTTGCCGAATGTCGGTAAGTCAACCCTATTCAACCGAATCCTGGGCAAGAGGATCGCCATAGTCGATGACAAACCGGGCGTTACCCGGGATAGGCTCTATCGAGCGGCAGAGTGGGCTGGAAAGCAGTTTTATTTGATTGATACGGGCGGTTTTCTGCCCGCTGACAGAAGCAGGATAAACCGGGCGGTAATGGAGCAGGCTCAGATCGCCATGGAGGAATCCGATTTGGTACTTTATCTCGTGGATTATAAAACCGGCCCAAAACCGGAAGATTTGGATCTGGTGGATATCGTACGTAAAAACCAGAGAAAGCTATTGCTGGTTGTAAACAAAATGGATTCCACCGATGAATTCGAGGATGCTAACGAGTATTACAGCTTGGGTATTGGCGAGCCGATCCCGGTTTCGGCAGTGACCGGGAGGAACATGGGCGACATGCTGGATGCCCTGGTGGCCGAACTGCCCGAGACCACCGCCGAGGCTTCTGAAAGCGAGGGGATTCAGATCGCGGTGCTGGGGAAGCCGAATGTGGGGAAATCCTCACTTACCAACGCGCTGCTGGGAAAGCAGAAGCATGTTGTGGATGAGGAGCCTGGCACAACACGCGATGCTGCTGATTCCCATCTGAAATATTTTAGCGAGGACTTCATACTTATCGACACGGCGGGTTTGCGGAAAAAAGCTCGGTTGAGCGATTCACTGGAATACTATATGGTATTGCGTACTATCAGGAGTATCGAAAGAGCGGATATAGCGCTTCTTCTGGTGGATGCTTCCCAGGATATAACGCGACAGGATCTGAGAATTGCTCAACAAATAATCGATGCCTATAAACCGATGATTATTGTTGTGAATAAATGGGATTTGAAACCGGGAACCGATACTGATAATTTCGCCAAAGAGCTTTATCTTGATAATCCCGAACTGAAGGATTATCCGTTGTTTTTCACATCGGCATTGACTAAAAGACGTCTCGGCAAACTGCTTCCGCTGGTAAAGGATGTATACGAGGAATCATACAAACGGATACAGACATCCGAGTTAAACGATATCATACTGCCGGAGTTGAGAACGACTCATCCTCCCGCGGTCGGCGGACGGTTTATCAATTTTTATTATCTGACCCAATACGGAGTACATCCGCCATCGTTTATGCTCTCATGCAATCGCCCCGAAGATATTGATTCCACTTATGAGCGGTTTATTGTCAATCGTCTGCGTCATCATTTCGGATTTACCGGATCACCTATTAAGCTAAAGCTAAAAAAGAAGGGGGAATAGAATTGAGCGAAATTATAATTGCAGTGATACTAAGTTACCTGGTCGGCGCTATTCCAACCAGTATTATTGCCGGGAAATTGCTGAAGGGAATCGATGTCAGGGAACACGGATCGGGTAATGCCGGAGCGACCAATGTTTACAGGGTTCTCGGGGCTTTACCTGCCGTCGCGGTGCTTTTGCTGGATGCCGGCAAGGGGGTGTTAGCTGTGTTCGTATTTGCGTCACTGGTCAGCGAGGGATTTATCGGTGATCCCGTGGCGATTCAACTGATTTGCGGACTGGTGGCCATCCTGGGACATTCGTTCCCGGTTTGGGCGGGTTTCAAGGGCGGCAAAGGCGTGGGAACCGGAGCGGGGGTGATGTTCTCAATCACACCGGTAGTGACTGCTATCCTTGTCACTATTTTTATTATCGTGGTGGCGACTACTCGCTACGTATCTCTCGGATCAGTGATCGCATCGGCGCTGTTACCGGTGGCGATACTTTTCGAGAAATTCATCTTAGGTATGGAAGTATCGATTGCGCTTATCTGGATTTGCATTTTACTTGCGATATTTGTAGTATTAACTCATCGAGCGAATATCAAAAGGCTGTTAGCGGGTACAGAAAACAAATTCGGTAAGAAAACTAAAGGCGATTGAGCGTGTTAGAATGAGGAAATTAACCAAAATAGCCGTTCTGGGCGGCGGAAGCTGGGGATTGGCTTTCGCTCTGCACCTTCATCGATGCGGATACAATCTCGGTATCTGGGAGTTTAACTCCGACGATGCTAAACTAATCGACGAAAAGCGGGAGCATCCGGATAAGCTGCCGGGTATTTCCATTCCGCGGGAAATCGAAGTTTCAGATGATATCGCTCAGATAGCTGAGGATGCGGAGATGATTGTTCTTGCTGTACCTTCACATGCTGTCCGCGAGGTTAGCAGGCATTACGCTCCCTTTCGGGATAAACAAACCTTTATTCTGAATCTTGCCAAGGGTTTGGAGGTTGACACACTCATGCGGATGTCTGAAGTTATTCCGGCTGAGATCGGTGATGAATACAGCAATATGGTTATGACGCTCTCCGGTCCGTCCCATGCCGAGGAGGTCAGTAAACAGATACCGACCACGGTAACAGTGGCTGGAAACGATGAGGGCAATTTAAAAGCGGTGCAGGAGGCGATAACCTCCGATTATTTCCGCATCTATACGAACACTGATATCGTAGGGGTGGAATTAGCAGGGTCGTTGAAGAATATCATTGCGATCGCCGCCGGAATCTGCGATGGGCTGGAATTCGGGGACAACACTAAGGGTGCGCTTCTTACCAGAGGATTGACCGAGATTACGCGGCTGGGATTGGCGATGGGCGCAAGTCATGAAACATTCGCCGGTCTTTCCGGACTGGGGGATCTGATTACTACCTGCCTGAGCCGCCATTCGCGCAACAGGTATGTAGGAGAGCAGATCGGCAGAGGGAAAACCTTAGGCGAGGTATTATCTCAGATGAAGATGGTTGCCGAGGGGATTAATACTACCAATGCAGCTTATAGATTGTCCCGCAAACATGGCGTGGAGATGCCAATTACCAACCAGATGTATGCGATTTTATTCGAGGAGAAGGCACCGTTGAAGGCGGTGAATGATTTAATGAGCAGAGATCCGAAATCGGAGAAAATAGATGAGTAAAAAAGAAGATAGGAGCTTTGAACAGGGGTTGAAGAGATTGGAGGAAATTGTTGACAGGCTTTCCTCCACGGAAGTATCTTTGAAGGAATCGTTCAAATTGTATGAGGAAGGAACGGAACTGGTTCGATATTGCTCGAAATTACTGGGTGAATTCGAGGGGAAGGTGAAGAAACTATCGGGTGATAGCAAAACAGGATTTGCAGCCGAACCGTTTGAGGAAAATGACAAAGAGTAAAAATATATCATTCGGGATTATTGCCAATCCCAAAAGACAAAGGGTTACTGACGCCATCAAAAAGGTTACCGAATGGGTGATGGAGCAGGGGTATACCTGTTTTCTTGACGAGGAATTAATATCGATTGTGAAGAATAAATGTAAATTCCTGCCCAAAAGCCTTCTGGCGAAAAACGCGGATTTCATGATTACGCTGGGAGGCGATGGAACCCTTTTGGCTACGGCGAGAGCGGTTAAGGATTCAGATATTCCCATTCTGGGAATAAACTTGGGATCGCTCGGATTCCTGACCCAGCAGCCCGAAGAAAAGCTTGTGGAATCTTTGGAGCGGATCGTTGCCGGGGATTATGAGATAGAGGAAAGGATGATCTTGCGAGCGGAAACTAATCCGGAGATCGACCACAGGCGCCTTTTCGCCTTTAACGATATGGTAGTGGACAGGGGCGCGCTCTCGCGCCTGATCACAATCCAGGTCTCAGCCGACGGCGATTTTGTATGTTCCTATCGCGCCGACGGCTTGATAATCGCCACGCCGACCGGTTCGACCGCTTACAGCTTAGCAGCCGGCGGACCGATAGTTTATCCTACCACGGAGGCTATAGTTGTCACACCGATCTGCCCCCATTCACTCACCCAGCGTTCGCTGGTGCTCTCGGGAGACACCGAACTGGAGCTGGTGGTGGAATCCGAGCATGAGAAAGCATCACTTACGGTTGACGGGCAGAAGGCATATCCCCTGTCATCGGGTCATCGGATCATGATAAACAAGGCGCCGTATAAGCAGAAATTGGTGAGGTTCTCCGATTCTTCCTTCTTCGACGTACTCCGAACCAAACTCCACCTGGGACGGCAGCCGATTATCGGGAAGTGA
>CAZLVS010000038.1:0-38259 GCA_964563085.1 uncultured Ignavibacteria bacterium
GCGGGATTTTAATACTCATCCGGCAAAAGTATAGTTGTAACTGATCGGTCGGCTTCCGTGATAATCCAGATTTTCTGACCGCTTTCTGATCCTCTGCCCAAAGCCAGGCGGTTATCGCTTCTTTTATATTCTCAAGGGCTTCTTTTTCATCCCGCCCCTGAGAGACACATCCCGGAAGCGCCGGGCATTCCACGACTATCCAGCCATCCTCGGCTTTTTCAAGCGTTACATGAAAAATCATATCACTCTTCCTCAGTATAAACTATCGACAAGTAAGCCAGAAATTCCATTAAGTCAAGAAGAATTCCCCAATCTGTCGGTCTGCCAATCGGGCGGCATCCTTAGCGCCTCGACAGAGGAGAGGTGATAAGCATGTTTTTTTTCATCATACACATGCTTATCCCTTCGGGCTAAGCATGCCATGCATGCCATACTCTTGGGCTTAAGATATGCTGTCGGGTCGCCGCATCCGGTCCCGATTCTATCGAGAACGCCGGGTTCTATCCCCCTCAAGTTTATCCCTTATTAGGTTGACATGCCATATATGCGATGTTAGATTAGTTTGTTATGGCTAAGAAGCGAAAAAAGAAACCAAAGGGAAATCCGTACCTGGGTACTATCATAATAATCCTCGGTATCCTGATAGGAATCAGCATCTTCACCTACGATGCCGCTGCCGACAGCGGAATAGCGAGCGAAATCTGGAATCTGGCAAAAGCGGGAGATTTCCGCGGGATAATCCGCCTGGAGATAGCCAATGCGGGGGGAATAATGGGGGCGTTTATTTCATCGATCGTGATGTTCGCATTCGGATTGCTGGGATTTCTGATCCCCCTGCTGATTATCGGGAGCGGCGTTAATGTTTTCACCGGTAAAGGGAAATGGCATCTATCCGGCAGCACCAAAGTAAGTTTCGTGATCCTGATACTATTTACGGTTCTGCTTACGATACCGATTGCGGGCTTGGATGCTTCCCAACGGAGCGGCTACGGCGCCGGAGGAGCGGTCGGTTACCTTCTGGCGAAAGTTTTTAAACTGCTGGTGGGGACTACCGGCGCGTATTTCGTTACTGCCCTGCTGATACTTGCTATCCTCAGTATTCTCTATCCAAAAGCCGTAAAGTCGGTCGTTAATTCAATCCTGCGCTTTATCGGCCGCATATTCATATCCCTGTTCGGGCTGATGAAGGATTTATTGAAAAGCCTTATATCAGGAAAGCCGGCTGCCCAGAAGGGGAAAAAGTCAAAGGTTAAAATTATCAAATCCCCCGCTTCCGAGAAAACAAGAGAGGAATTACCGAAAGAGCCGGAAAAGCCTTTTAAGGTGAATATTAAAAGGCAGCAGGAATCATCGCAAGCGGAGGAAGAGGAACCGGAAGAACCGGTCACGCCGATTCGCACACATTCCGAGGGGGAGTATAAATTTCCCGATATTTCCCTTTTGGATAAAGCTGTGCCGGAGGAATTGAGCGATTCCGACAAGGATATCGAAGAGAGAGCGGAGATACTAAAAAACACCCTGGCGACATTCGGGGTGAAGATAAACGAGGATTCCGTAGAGAGTTATCCGGGGCCCGTGATAACCAGGTTTGAATTCCAGCCTGCGAGCGGTATAAAAATCAGCCAGATAGCGAGTTTAGCGGATGATCTTGCTCTGGCGATGAAAGCGCAGAGTATCCGAATCGTGGCGCCGATACCGGGAAAGGGGGCGGTCGGAGTGGAAATCCCAAATAAAAAACCGCAGATAGTTAAGATATCGGAAATAATCAGCTCACCGGAATTCCGTTCACCCAAGTATCTGATACCATTAGCATTAGGTAAAGATATCGGCGGACAGCCATTCATAGCCGATCTGGCAAAAATGCCGCATTTATTGATCGCCGGGGCGACCGGTTCCGGTAAATCGGTATGTATCAATGCGATAATTACCAGCATCATCTATAAACTTCATCCCGATCAGGCGAGGTTTATCTTCATCGATCCCAAGATGCTGGAGCTTTCTATTTATTCCGGGATACCTCACCTGGAACGACCGGTGGTGACCAAGGCAAGCCGTTCGGAAAAGGTTCTGCAGGCGGCGGTGGAAGAAATGGAGGACCGTTACAGCCAGTTGGCGGAAGCGGGGGTGCGGAATATCCAGGACTATAATAAAAAATGTCCGGAGAACGAGCGGCTTCCTTATGTTATCATAATCGTCGACGAACTCGCCGACTTAATGATGGGCACATCCAACAAAATCGAGCTGATGATAACGCGGCTGGCTCAGATGGCAAGGGCGGTTGGAATACACCTGATTCTGGCGACACAGAGGCCATCGGTGGATGTCATTACGGGATTGATAAAGGCGAACTTTTCTTCGCGAATTGCGTTTCAAGTAGCGTCGAAAGTTGATTCCAGGACGATTCTCGACGCCAACGGCGCCGAGAAACTTCTGGGCGCGGGAGATATGCTGGTAATGCTTACCGGCCAGGCGGAAATCGTGCGTGTACATGGTTCTTATGTATCGAGCGAGGAAACGTCTCGAATCGTGGATGCGATCGGCGAGAAGGAATATAAGCCGAAACCGGTGGAAGCGCTGCAGCCGGGGCAGGAACCGGAGGCAGCTTCATCGGATACGGTTAACGCCAGCGACCAGCTATTTCGGCAGGCGGCGGAAACGGTGGTTCTCCATAAGCAGGGATCGGTTTCGCTTTTACAGCGCAAACTCGGAGTCGGTTATCAACGAGCGGCGAGATTGATTGATCAGCTTGAGGAAGCTGGCGTGGTGGGACCCTACGAAGGCTCCAAATCCCGCAAGGTGCTTATAAATGAGCAGGGACTGATGGATATGTTTTCCGGGAAAGTGAATGGTTAGAGACCTATTTTTATACATATCTAAGTTTACTGCGGTCATATCCGCTCTGCTATTCGTATTGTGCGTTGCGGATAACGTCTCCGGTAAGCAAAACACGAATTATCAAGCAACATACGACCGGATGATTGAGATACTCGAGAACTCCGAAGCAATGGAATTCGAATTCACCAGAACAATAAACTCCGACTATACCGGCGCTTCCGAAACCTCTTCCGGCACGGTGAAAACAAAGGGCGATAACCTTTCCCGGATTAAAATCGATGACAGGATAATAATTACGCGGGGGGATACGATCTGGGATTACCTGGGGAGTCATAATCAGTTGACTATCAGTTTGTCGGATCAGCCGGTAGTTAAGGAACTCTTTATATCCGAGTACTTTGGCGGATTCAAGGCGGCAAACGGATCTAAGAATTCATCCGGATTGTTTCTTGAGCTTAGTCCGGTTACAAGCGATAGAAAATATACCGACATCCGGATGTCACTTAGATGGAATAAGGATGTATCCTGCTACACGCCTAAATCGATTTTGTATATTGATGATATGAAACGACAGGTAGGTTGGGAGTTTGGCAGTATTGATTTCAATCCGGATTTCGGTTCGGGAACATTCATTTTTCAAGTTCCCGAAGGATGCCGGGTGGTGAATCTAATTGAATGATGAAAAGAGCATCAAAATATTACCTCCTTAACCTCGGCTGTCCCAAGAATGAAGTCGATGGGCGGTCGCTGGAATATCACCTGAGGAATGGCGGATTAAGCCCGTCGGAACCCGAAGATGCTGATATTCTTATTGTGAATAGCTGCGGATTTATCGATGATGCCAAGCGGGAATCGATAGATGAGATATTGCGATTGGCGGAGTGCAGGCGCAGCGGCGCCATACTTGCGGTTACCGGATGTTTATCTCAGCGTTATCGCGAGGAGCTGAAGGAGGAAATACCGGAGATCGATTATTTATTCGGCATTTCATCCCCTGCCGAGACGGCTAAAATATTATTGACGAAAAACGCTGAAAATATTGACTGCACCTTCGAAATCGAGGGGAGTTACCGGATCGGCGAAGGAAGATATATCGATTCGAAATCACATTATGCCTATGTGAAGATCGCCGACGGATGCGATAACCATTGCAGTTATTGCGC
The DNA here is from genome assembly GCA_964563085.1 of uncultured Ignavibacteria bacterium. Classification (GTDB taxonomy): domain Bacteria; phylum Zixibacteria; class MSB-5A5; order UM-FILTER-46-8; family UM-FILTER-46-8; genus WJIR01. The sequence continues at coordinate 3,999 of CAZLVS010000038.1, forward strand.
TATCCCCTCCATCCGGGGAGATTATCGCAGCCGACCGATTGATGATATCAAGAAGGAAGTTGATTTCTTACTTTCGCAAGGGGTAAAAGAGATTATACTGGTAGCGCAGGAAACTACAAGATACGGGCAGGAATTTAAAGATAAATCGTCGAATCTCGAATTTCTAATCAAAGAGTTGATTTCCGATAAGCGCTTGAAATGGTTGAGGTTGCTGTATGCTCATCCGGCGAGAGTAACCGATTCGCTTTTGGAGACGATTGCGCAAAATAACCAAGTCTGCTCTTATCTGGACTTGCCTTTACAGCATATATCCGATAATATGTTAAAGAAGATGAATCGAGGAATAACATCAGCCAGGATAAAGTCTCTGCTGAAGCAGATTAAAAACGGCTTTCCCGAAATTGCGCTTCGGACAACCTTTATAATCGGTCATCCAGGCGAGAGCGAGGATGATTTCCGGCAGCTTACTGAATTCGTCGAGCAGGCGCAGTTTAACAGCGTAGGATGTTTTATCTATTCGGAAGAAGAAAGTACGGCTTCGGCAAACATGAGTGATAAAGTGGAGATTGAGGTTGCGCGGGAAAGAATGGAGCAATTGATGCTTATCCAATCGACTATCGTTGAGGATCATAACGGGCGGCTTGTCGGTAGAATTAAGCCGGTCATCGTAGATAGCTATGAATCGGACTATGACGTTTATGTATGCCGGCTGGAAACACAATCTCCGGAGATAGACGGATATGTCGAGCTGGACGGTCGGAGCGGAAATCCGAAGGTCGGCAGTTTCGTGAATGCGGAAATAACCGGTTTTGATATGTATGACCTAAAGGCTAAAATAGAGGATAATTCCGGCTTGCGAAAGGTAGGTTGAGAACGATGTCAGCTCAAAGTAGGATGGCGAGAAAAGCCGGCGTAACCCTGTCTACGTCGGTTACTGCATTTTTGATCCTGGTTTATGTAGTCCAAAGCGGTTCATTGGTTTATCTTCTTGTGGAGCGGGCTCAGTTTCAGGAAGCATTGCATCAAAAAAATGTACAGATAATGGAGATGGAGCGGGAGATCGACGAACTGAGGGAGAGACTGAAGATATTCCAGATTATCGAGGACTTCCAGAGCGGCTTCACGCCGCAAGAACGGGATGTAATCGGTGAAGTGATTTTTACCCAGAGTAAACGATTGGGTTATGATCCGATACTGCTTCTGGCGCTAATCCTGACCGAAAGCTCATTTCGTAAAGGGCAGGAATCGTACATGGGAGCGCAGGGGCTGATGCAGGTCTTGCCGTCGACGGGATACTGGCTATCCAATAAGTATAAAATGCCATGGAAAGGGGATATGTCGCTTTTTGACCCTCACTATAATATCCGGATAGGCAGCTATTATCTCTTTGAATTGATTTTAAAATTTAAAGATGTAAAAAAGGCATTAATTGCCTACAATATGGGTCCGGAAGCATTGAGCGGTAGAATTAAGCTAAAGGAGCGGATACCGGAGGGTTACGCGAGAGTGGTGATGGAGCAGTACAAAATGTTAAAAGAAACTTATCCCGATTCGCTTTTCGGATAGTCTATGCCCACAAGAATTGTTACTCTTTTGTTTATTTTGCTTTTATCATCGGGGGATAGCCTCCTCGCTGCAGGGGATAATCTCGATTTCACCAATGAATTGGCCGATTCCTCTATCGATAAGTTCCTCGGCGATTTCGGCGTCGCAAATCACGGCTTTAGCATCCGGGCGATGGAGCCTCACCCCGCCGATTTTATCATGGAACAATCGATAATCAGCCACTTAAAAGGTAATAACGGAAAGGCATTCCTGCTGCCCTCTATCGACTCGGTCGGCAGCGAGGAAATCGACTATATTCTGGAATTCAAGATTATCGGTTTAAGCCTTAAATATAGTGATGCGCCTGAGAGTAAACGAACCGGTGATAAGGAGATTTTACGACAGGGTTCCCTGGTATCTATTTTCCGGCTTCTTTCCTTGCCAGGCAGAGAAGTGAAACTGACTGCAGAGATTCTGGCGGAAAATGAGGATGTCATCACCAAGCGACAGGCGCGGGAATTTACACGAAAAGGAAACTTTTATATTGCGCCGGAGCTGTCCGGTGGTTATAAACGGTTTTTGGAGCCGATATTAGTCGGTTCCGCAATAGCGACATTAGTTGTATTATTCTTTAGCAACAGGTAATATGTAAAATGAGTGTGAAATCTAATAAAATGACGATGATAACCTCAATCGCATTGATTGGATTAGTTTTAGGAGTAATTGCGGGATGCGGCGGTAAAAATGTTAAGCCGGTAGCTGATCCGGATGATCAATTAAACATCGCCATGAAACTCTATGAAAAGGAAAAATATTACGAAGCCCAGACGGAATTCCAGAAATTCATCTATAATTATCCCGGAAACAAAGCGGTTGATACGGCTCAATTCTATCTTGCAATGAGTTACTTTAAGGATGAGGATTATGCATTAGCAGCGGGAGAGTTCAAGAAATTTCTGACATCATTTCCGGCATCGGATTTCGCCGATGATGCCCAATATCACTTAGCTATGTCCCATTATCATCAATCGCCCGGATACGCGCTGGATCAAAATGAAACGCGGCTGGCTATAGGTGAATTTCTTAATTTTTTGGATGACTATCCTCTTAGCGAGCATGCCGATTCGGCTTCGGTGAAACTTACGGAGCTGAGAAATAAACTCGCTGAGAAAACATTCAAGACCGGCAGACTTTATCAGAAGCTGAACCAATTCGATCCGGCGATATTATATTACAATAAATTGATGGCAGAGTATCCGGAATCGCCCTATGTGGAAGAATCGGTTTTTCGAAAAGGGGAATGTTACTTGAAATTGGAGAAAGATATTAAGGCTCGTGAAGCATTTCTGGAATATCTGGATAGGTTCGAGAACGGTAAATATCACAGCGATGTCGTCGATCATCTTCGCGACCTTGAGGATAAACCGAAAGCGGAGCTGTAATTTCTCAGGTTAATTTGCTTATGCGGAAAGTTGGGATTCTCGGGGGTATTTTCGATCCGGTACATATCGGGCATCTGCATATCGGAGACGGGGTTTGCAGGAAGCTGGGATTGGACAAACTGCTTTTGCTTCCGTCGGGAGATCCGCCGCACAAGCAGGATTCACCGGTTGCTTCCGGGGAAGATCGTCTACGCATGCTAAAACGCGCCGCCGCGGACAACCCACAATTCGAAATTGTGGATATAGAATTGAAAAGACGAGGTAAATCCTACACTGCGGATACGCTCAAGCAGTTGCGCGAGAAGAACCCCGATTGGGAACTATATTTTATAATCGGCTGCGATAATCTGACCGAAATCCAAACCTGGAAAACGCCCGAGAAGATCTTCGAGCTGGCTAAGGTCGTATCGGTAAACCGCCCCGGATATGATATTGCGCCCCAAAAGGTGGAACTGCCGGGTAAGGTGATTAATGTTACATTGCCAGGAGTACACCTTTCCTCCACCGATATCCGTAGATACCTTAAGGAGGGCATATCCTGCCGATACCTGCTGCCTCCCGGGGTGGAAGACTATATTATTGAGCATAAACTCTATATGAAATAGAATTCCGGTTATGGCGAAGAAATTAATACTAATAGATGGCACAGCATTAGCCTACCGAGCATATTTCGCATTCATCCGCAGACCATTGATGAACTCAAAGGGCGAGAACACCTCCGCTCCCTTCGGTTTTCTTAACTCGCTGACGAGAATAAAGAGGGAGTATAATCCGGACTACCTGGTCGTATCATTCGATCTGGGAGCGCCTACCGAAAGGCATGAAATCTATCCCGAATATAAATCCACTCGGGCGAAGATGCCGGATGAGATGGTGGATTCCCTCCCGCGGCTGGATCAGATTACCGAGGCGATGAATGTGCCGGTGGTTAGGATAGAGGGAGTGGAAGCGGATGACATTATCGGCACGATCGCCAAAAAGGGCGAAGCGGAAGGTTTCGATGTCTATATTTACACCGGTGATAAGGATTTCTTTCAGCTTGTCAATGACAAAATCTCCGTCATTTTACCCGGCAAGCGCAGCGAACCGGATAAAATCCTGGATTCGGAGGGAGTTGCTGAAAAATTCGGCGTGCCGCCCGAGAAGGTTGTGGATGTCCTGGGACTGATGGGAGATAGTTCGGATAATATACCGGGAGTGCCGGGAGTTGGTCCTAAAACCGCAATTCAGCTTGTTGATGAGTATGGAAGCTTCGAAAATCTCTATCGATCACTTGACTCCCTGACCAAGAAGAAAGTTAAGGAAAAACTCGAAAAATCCAAAGAGCAGGCTGAGTTATCCAAACGGCTGGTAACTATTAATACCGAGATAGATATTGATTTCAACTGGGACGGGTGGAAAATCGCCGTTCCCGATTTGGATAAATTAGTTCCCCTCCTTAAGGAGCTCGAATTCGACAAGCTAACAGCCGAGTTCGTCTCGGAAACCGAGCAAAACTTAAATTCACCTGAAATCAAATACCAGCAGATTAAATCAATCGATGAGTTACGATCGTTATCACAGCGGATTGTTGAAAAAGGCTGTTTCGCATTTGATACCGAAACTACGTCGCTGAGATCAAGAGATGCAGAACTGGTGGGAATCTCGCTGAGTGTCGAGGAGCAAGAAGCATATTATGTCCCGTTAGCACACGAGAACAGCGAAGAAAATCTGCCGTTCGATGAGACGCTTGAAATAGTCAAAGAGCTATTCGGGAATAAGAGTATTCTAAAAATTGCGCAGAACTTAAAATACGATCTGCAGGTGCTGAGGAATTATCGGGTGGATATCGAGGAAAAGACTTTCGATACGATGCTCGCCGCTTATGTGCTCGACCCCTCGGCGCGGCAATACGGTTTGTCGGCGCTGGCTTTGAAGCACTTCAATTACACTATGCAAGAGATATCGGAGCTGATAGGGTCGGGAAAAAATCAGAAGTCATTCGGTAAAGTGCCGGTCTCCCAGGCGGTTTTTTACGCCTGCGAGGATGTGGATATTACGCTCCGTTTGTATAATCTGTTTGCGCCTGAATTGGCGGAAAACAAACTGGAGAAACTGTTTTACGAAATCGAGATGCCGCTGGTAGAGGTGTTGCGTTATATGGAAGAGGTCGGCGTTAAAGTCAACAGCGGTAAACTCAAAGAGATTTCCGGCAACCTTGATAATAGCATGGAGCGGTTGAAGGAGAAAATCTATGAGGAATCGGGCTGCGAATTCAACATAAACTCACCGGCTCAATTACGTAAAGTCCTCTTTGAGGATTTGCAGCTTCCCAGCAAGGGTAAAACCACAAAGAAAACCGGTTTCTCCACCGACGCTTCGGTTTTGGAGGAGTTGGCGCAGATACATTCTTTGCCAAAATTAATCCTCGAGTTCAGGGAGTTAACCAAGATTAAATCAACTTATTCCGACGCGCTCGTGGAGCTGATAGATCCAAAAACCAGCAGAATCCACACGTCGTTTAACCAGGCTGTAACCGCAACCGGAAGGCTTTCTTCAGCCGATCCCAATCTGCAGAACATACCGGTGCGAACCGAGTTGGGGCGTGAGGTTCGAGAAGCGTTTGTCCCCACCGACGATGAGCATATATTCCTCTCTGCCGATTATTCCCAGATAGAATTACGTTTGATGGCGCACATATCCGATGACCGGGCAATGCTGGATGCATTCAAGCGAGACGAGGATATTCACAGCAGGACCGCCGCGGAGGTGTATGGTGTAAAAATCGAGGATGTAACGCCCGAAATGCGTCGCAAAGCCAAGATCACTAATTTCGCTGTAATCTATGGCGTATCGGCTTATGGCTTATCCCGGCAGGTGGAACTGTCGGTAAAGGAATCGGCGGAGTTTATCGATATATATTTCCGGCGCTATCCCGGCGTTAAGAAGTATATGGAGGATGTCGTCAAACAAGCTGAAGAGGAAGGTTATGTATCCACCATATTCGGCAGGCGACGCTACATCCCGGATATAAAGGCGAAAAACCGCCAGGTGAGGGAGTTCGCCAAGCGTGCCGCAATCAATACCCCGATTCAGGGCTCTTCCGCGGATATCATTAAACTCGCGATGATAAAGATATATAATGAATTCATGTCTAAAGGCTTCAGGAGCAAAATGACTCTACAGGTGCATGATGAACTGCTTTTTGATGTATTCACTCCGGAACTTGAAGCGGTAAAAGCTGTGGTTGAATCCGGGATGGAAAATGTAGCCGATTTGAAGGCGCCGATTAAGGTGGAGATGGGCGCCGGAAGAAACTGGCTGGAGGCGCATTAGTATGCCGGTGGTCGGACTAACCGGCTGCCCTGGCGCCGGCAAGAGCGTTGTCGCCGGGGTATTCCGCGATCTGGGGGCTGCGATCGAATCCGGCGATGAAATCGGGCGGGAGGTGGTAGAATCCAATGAGAATATTCGTGAGCAATTGGCCGATGCTTTCGGCGAGGATGTGCTGGACGAAGAGGGTAATCTCTTAAGACGCAAAGTCGCTCGGATAGCGTTTTGCTCGAAAACTAACCTGGATAAACTTAATCGAATAATACATCCTCATCTGCTGCTTGAACTTAAAAGGCGAATCGATAATCATCGCGATAATAATCCCGATAAACTACTTGTGGTGGATGCCGCCCTTATTTTTGAATGGGGAATAGCCGGCTGGTTTGACAAGACTATTACGGTTTATGCCGACTACTGGCTGCGGCTGAAGCGTTTGCAATCATCGGGGCTTACCGAACGGGAAGCCGTTGATCGAACCGCATCCCAACTGGAGCAGGACGAGAAGATAAAACGCGCCGATTACACTATCGAAAACAACCGTATGTTGAGGGACTTGGAACGGGCGGTTAAGAAGTTGTATACACAGCTTTCATAAACCGGACAGTTCACAAAAACTATTAGTCCGCAGCCGAGGGTTTATGCACCTTTGGCGTGCTTATCCGCCTCGAGATGATTTATGCCCTTCTCGCATGCTTACCCTTCGGGAATGCCTTGCCCCGCCTTCAACCCTTATTACCCCGATTGCATCGGGAAGCGGTGAATACGAGGCGAAGCAATCCGTAACTTGGCGCCATCGGGCGCCCCTGCCCGCTCCCGATTCTATCGAAACGCCAGGTGAAGCCGGCAGGGGGATGCGCCGTCCTCAGAGAGAAGCCCAATAGCAACCTCTTCCTGTTAACCCGGATAATTCATAAAAAACATTAATCCGCAGCCGAAGGCTTGTCTTTCGGGAGTTTAATAGAAGTAGATCGTTTACAGATTGGAATTTAGTGCCTCAAAGAAACACCGGAAGCGCAAGACTTCCGCTGCCGGTGATAGGATACACGAATAATCCGGGCTGCTAACGAATTCCTGCCAAGAGCTGATTTCAATAATTGTGTAATATGATTTCTTGACATTTTTGCAGACTTGCTTATATTCTATTAGGTTGAATGACTCTTCATCATTAGGTAATATTTCTATAAGAGAATAAATAGTTTCCTACTAAAGATTACGGAGGATATATGCGCAAGCGCCTCGTTTCTACTGCAGTAGCAGTAGTTTTTCTAATTGTGTTGGGGATGAGTACGATTACTTTCGCTTCTAATAACGTAGAGCTCGCTCAGGTTGAAAATAAAATCGAAGTTATCTCCTCAGATTACGCTAAAACCGACATCAGATTGTCAACTGGCAATTTCAATTGGCGGGAAATATCGGTGGGCGGTGCTAAGTATGCACAAATCAGTATTGATGATTTCGGTTTCACCAACGATATAGGCAAACCTAAACTACCGTTAGTCCGAAAGATGGTTCAGATTCCTATGGGAGCTGAGGTTAACATTAGAGTTTTGTCGACTGATAGAGTAACATACGATCTCGCAGAGCTCGGTATTGATCGCCCGCTTTATCCGGCTCAAGAGCCGGTAAGTAAAGCGAATTCCTCCAGGAATCCGAATGATTTTGTCATCGATAATGAGTTTTATACAACTGACGATTTTTACAAATCCGGGGCTGCGGAACTGTTCGAGACCGGAATGATACGAGGATATCGTTTCGCAACTGTCGATTTTTATCCGATATCTTATAATCCGGCAAAAGCTCAGATCAAGGCAGCAACTGAAATCGAGATAGAACTGGTATATGAAGACGCCGATCAGTATGACACAGAGTATACCCTAAAGCGTTACTATTCCCCGGACTATGAACAGATCGCCAGGAAGAATTTTATCAACTACGGCGAACTGGCATTCGACTTTCCGCCGTCACCTATCGGAATGATCGTGGTGGTTGCCGATAGGTTCTGGGAAAACAGCTCGATCGATGAGTATGTTAGCTGGAAAAGCCAGAAGGGTTTTTACATGGATGTGCAAAATGCCAACGACCTTGGCGGCAGTACTGCCGGTATAAAGACGTATTTGCAGGAGCAATACGATTATGCGCCTATCCCTCCGACTTATGTTTTGTTCATCGGCGATGTTGACGGTATTCCCACCTGGGATGGTGAAACCGGCTGGCATGTAACCGACCAGACTTACGGAACTCTTGCCGGACATGACTACTTCCCGGACGTGGAGCTTGGCAGATTCTCGGCGCAGGATGCATCTCAATTAGCGACTATAATCGAGAAAGCAGCGGATTACGAACAGCTCCGGCAAACCAACGGAATCGATTGGACGAACAAAGCATGCTTTATCGCCTCGGATGATCCGTGGTTCTGGGATGTCGCGGAGGGAACGCATCGTTATGTCATACTGACGCACATGGATCCGAATGGTATGGAATCCGATTCAATCTGGGGACACTCAGGAGGACATACGCAGGATATTATTGACGCTCTGAATGATGGTAGGATGATATGCAATTATTCCGGACATGGAAGCAACTATTCCTGGGCGGGACCGGTTTTTCAGATTCATCATGTCCTTAACCTTACAAACGATGGAATGTATCCGTTCGTAATTTCCAATGCCTGCATTACCGGGTCGTTCAATCTGGATGAATGCTTCATGGAAGCCTGGGTTCGGGCGCCTCGGAAAGGCGCTTTCGCCTCGCTGGGAGCTTCTAACAACACATATTGGGATGAGGATGACTGGTGGGAACGCGCCGCCTATGACGGCTTCTTCTGGAGAGGTTTCTATACTATCTATAATATGAATTACTCCGGCAATCTGGCGGTATACAATCAAGGCTCTAACCTTGCTGAATACTATTTCGAGGTTTACAATATACTGGGCGATCCCTCCACGATGCCCTGGATAGGCTATCCCGACACGATGGAAGTGACGCATGCTGGCCAGATAAGCATCGGACAAACCAGCTTCACTGTAAATTGCCAGTTCGATGAACCTATCGAGAATGTCCTCGTTTCCTTGTGGAAAGACGGAACATTGCACGGAACCGCGTATACCGATGAAAACGGCGATGCGGTGGTTACTCTGGATCCCCCTCCATCGGAGCTGGGCGATATGTATATCACCTGTACTCATCTTAACTATGTTCCGGTTCAGCATACGGTACCGGTAGGTCCCGGAATAAATGCGGCTCTATCAGTTCAGCCGGACTCCACGGAATTGCATCGGGGAGGCAAGTTGAGCTATACGATCACGCTGGAGAACAATGAAGATTCCATGGTTACTTTCGATTGCTGGTCGATGATGCAGCTTCCCAACCATGATGATATGTATGGTCCCGTTCTTGGGCCCCTGAATAATGTATCGTTCCCCGCTAATTCCAGCGCTTCAGCGCATTTTGCCAATAACATTCCGATGGTCGCTCCGGTGGGAAACTATACTTACCACGCCTATTGCGGGGACTATCCTTCGGAGATTCAAATAGCGACAAGTTTCGATTTTCAGATAGTCGCGGTAAACAGCGAGAGTTCCGCATCGATGGCGAGAGGATGGGATCTCGTTGATTATTCCGGCGGTTTCGGGGATATACTGCACGGTGATTTTACCGGCATACCCGCTAAAACCGAATTGCTGCAGAATTACCCGAATCCGTTCAATCCCAATACATCGATTAGGTATGCGCTGGAAAGGGATGCGTATGTGGAGCTGCAGCTTTATAATCTGCGCGGCGAATTGGTCAACAAGCTGGTAGATGAACAGCAATCCGCCGGCTGGCATGAAGTGAGATGGGATGCCGCCGATTCCGAGGGTATCAAGGTTTCCAGCGGAATTTATTTTTACCGTTTAGAGACAGGTGATGAAATTATTACCAGGAAAATGAGTCTAATTAAGTAATTATAATATCCAGTACAATTGTCAACCCGATATAGAGGTGTTTTTAATGAAAAATATCACAACCATTCTGCTATTAGTTTTTCTTCTCTCGATAACTACGGCTTTTGCTCAAGCAAATGAGTATTACTTCAAGTTCGACTACTCGAGTCGCGCACAGCTTGACGAATTAACCCGAATTATCTCCATCGACAATGTTAAGGATGGGATAGTATATGCTTATGCCAATGACAAACAATTTGAGCAATTCAAGGCTTTAGGATACGATTACGCTATCCTGCCGCACCCGGGCACATTGCACAAACCTAAAATGGCTGATACGATCGCCGAAGCCAAGGAATGGGATTCGTATCCCACTTATGATGTTTACGTTGACATGATGTATCAATTCGCCGCCGATTATCCCTCGATATGCTCGGTGGAAAATATCGGTTACTCGGTTGAGGGCAGGGAACTGCTGGTAGCCAAATTATCGGATAACGTCAGTAACGAAGAGGATGAACCGGAAGTGTTTTACACCAGCACTATGCATGGTGATGAAACCGCAGGTTATATTCTCACGCTCAGATTGATCGACTCACTTTGCACTACCTATGGCGCCGATACGCGAGTAACCAATCTTCTAAACAGCATGGAAGTCTATATTAATCCCCTGGCGAATCCCGACGGGAGTTACGCCGCCGGTAATCATACTATCTTCGGAGCTACCAGAGGAAACGCTCGCGGAGTAGATTTGAATCGGAATTTCCCCGATCCCGATGAAGGACCTCACCCGGACGGCAACGAATGGCAGGAGGAGACTCTGGCGATGATGGATTTCGCCATGAATCATACTCTGGTTATCTCGGCGAATTTCCACGGCGGCGCGGAGGTGGTCAACTACCCATGGGATACCTGGCAGCGAAGGCACGCCGATGATACCTGGTGGATAACCATTTCCCGCGAATGGGCTGACACAGCACAGTATTACAGCCCGTCCGGGTACATGACGGATTTGAACAATGGGATCACAAACGGCTGGGACTGGTATACCATTGCCGGCGGACGGCAGGACTATATGAATTACTACCATGGATGCAGGGAAGCTACCATAGAGCTGTCGCATACTAAACTAATCCCGGAGAATCAGCTTAGAAATTGGTGGAACTATAACAGGATATCCCTGTTTAACTGGCTGGAAAACGCTTACTATGGCTACCAGGGAATTATTACCGATGCCGAAACCGGTTTACCGCTGGAAGCTACCGTCGTTGTAGTCGGACATGATATAGATAATTCTTACGCCTATTCCGATCCCGAGCATGGCAACTATATCCGTATGATCGAACCGGGAACCTGGGATCTGCAGTTCACCGCGGAAGGCTTTACCCCTCTCACACTGGAGGATCTTTACATAGGAACCGATGATGTGGTAACGCTCCATGTAGAGCTGGAGCCGTTCTCGGGTCAGGAAGAGGTGATATACGCCGATGATTTCTCCACCGACCAAAGCTGGACGGGATTAGGCGGTCAGGGAGAGTGGACAATAGGCGCCTGCACCGGCGGAGAGGGCAATGATTACTATGGAGGTCCGGACCCTTCGGAAGATCATAGCCCAACTTCGGATAATAAAGTCCTTGGCAACGACTTAACCCCCGGTAACGGCGGAGACTATAGCGCTAATCTCGGCTCCACATACTGGGTTACATCTCCGACTATAGATTGTTCAGACTACTTTGCTGTAACATTAGAATTCTACCGCTGGCTGGGTGTAGAGCGGGATAACTATGACGAAGCATTCCTGCAGGGATATAACGGTTCCTCGTGGGTAACCATTTTCGAAAACGGTTCATCCACAATCGATGAGTCTTCGTGGGGACTGATAGAGTATGATGTTTCCACCATCGCCGACGGCAATGCTGACTTCCGAATAAGATTCGGTATCGGTCCCACCGATGGTTCCTGGCAATATTGCGGATGGAATATCGATGATATGGAAGTGCGCGGCTGGACCAGCGGCGCTCCTTCTGATTTGACCATAGATATGATTCCCGATGATCCGCCTGTCGAAGTTCCGCGCGGAGGATCTTTCACGTTCACAGGCGTGATTACAAACAACACCGATGAGCAGCAAAACACCGACGTTTGGATTATGCTCAATGTGCCCGATTACGGAATGTATGGTCCCGTTACTCGCTTTAATAACATCAGTCTTAATCCGAATCAAACCTTAACAGCGCCCGGAGCATCCCAGAATATCCCCGGCTTTGCACCGTTGGGTATATACGATTATATCTCTTATTGCGGGGATTATCCGAGTACTGTCGTTGATTCCGCTTCGTTCCGGTTCACCGTCATATCCAAGCTCGCCGGGGATGCCGATAACTGGAAATTATCCGGCTGGTTTGATAACCATCAGCAGTTGCCGGGAGTTACCGCGCTGCACGGAAACTATCCCAATCCTTTCAATCCGATGACCACCATTGGGTATACTATCGCTGAAAATGCTGATGTTTCATTGACGATTTATAACCTGCTCGGTCAGAAGGTGACGACATTGGTTGACGGATTTGAGAACGCCGGTCACTATTCGGTTGAATGGAACGCCTCCAACTATTCCAGCGGCGTTTATTTCTACAAATTGGAAGTTGACGATCAAGTGATCACAAAACGTATGATATTATTGAAGTAGTCGGTAGGCTTACTCCGCCATAAGCGGATAAACCCCGATATGGATTCCGAAGAAATCCGCCGGACTAACCCGGATAATTCGTAAAACCCATTAATCCGCAGCCGAAGGCTTGTCCTTCGGAGGTTCAGCAGAAGCAGATCGTTTACAGATTGAAATTGAGTATTTCAAAGAAACGCCGGAAGCGCAAAGCTTCCGCGACCGATAACTAAATTTGTGAATAATACAGGCTAAGACTTCAGACCTTGGTCCTCGCAGCACAAAGTATGACTAAGGGATGCAGGACGGGTTAAAGCCCGTGGTTATCAGAAAACAGTGATCCTCCCCGCGTTAAAACGTGGGGCTCGGCTACATTTTTTGGTGCTATTGCTTTTGTCAACAGTCTGAGGGCATACGTCCCCGTATGCCTTGTTTTTGATTTTAATCGGCGGATGGGGACGACCGCCCACCACAATAATGTAATTATTCACGAGGGTAGCAGGTTTAGCCCCGCCAACGGCGCGGAAAAGCATGCTCTTGGATACGACTATATGCTTATCCGGGTCTTTTGTGCTGTCAGGTGGAACCGAGGCTGTCTCAAAACTTCAAAAAGATTGCTTCGCCGCTTTGCTCCGCGCCGTGTCCCGATGCAATCGGGGCAATGACAGCGACAGAAGTCATTGCGAGCCCGAGGCTTGCCGAGGGCGCGGCAATCTCCCATTCTCATGCAAAGCCTTAAGTTCGGGTTATTAGACAGTTTCGGGGGCGCCCGATAGCATACTTAATTCGGCTCCCGATTTATTAAACGAAATTTACTCCCAACTAACCTGGAACGAAAAATTTAGAAAATTATCCAAAAAAGTTGGGGATTTTATGCAAATGCTTGTTGCTAAAAATTTTTAAAATGTTATTATAACGACTTAATTTAAACATAGAGATAGCATAAAGTGATTTCATTTTCCTCCATTTGGCGGAAAAGATGAATGATGCTTGTTTCAACTAAAACCCGGAGAGGTGCAGATGAACAGCCCTGTTGGAATAAGAAGAGAAGATAAAAACGAGTTTGAAGCAAGGGCGCCTTTAATCCCCGAAGATATACAGGCGATTATTAACAAAACAGGCGCTGGATTTATTGTGCAGCCTTCTGAGATCAGAACCTTTGCGGATTCCGAATATGAGAAAGCCGGCACTGCGGTGGATGAGGATTTATCCGGATGTCCCGTGGTTTTTGCGGTAAAAGAGATACCGGAAGAATTACTGTTGCCTGAACGCACTTATATGTTTTTCTCCCATACTATCAAGGGGCAGGATTACAACATGTCTATGCTGAGAAGGTTAGTTGAGTTAAAATGTAACCTTATTGACTACGAGACGGTAACCGATGATCAAAACCGTCGTTTGATATTCTTCGGTCGGTTCGCCGGATTGGCTGGGATGATCGATACTTTGTGGGCTTTCGGACGGCGGTTGAGCGCTGAGAAGATAGATAACCTATTTACAAAAATCCGTCAGGCATATCATTACGGGAACCTCGAAAGCGCCGAGAAGCACATATCTGAGATCGGTAAGTCAATAGGCGCAAGTGGAATACCGGTTTCTCTACGTCCCCTGGTGGTCGGATTTGCCGGTTATGGCAATGTTTCGCTGGGAGCGCAGGAAATTTTTAACCTATTACCACACAAGGAAATTGCTCCGGAGGATCTGGATACGCTTTTCGATAATCCCGAATCCCACGGAGAATGCCTTTACAAAGTGGTCTTTAAAGAAGAGCATCTGGTGGAGCCGATTGACGGCGCACAGGAATTTGAGCTGCTCGATTACTATCACTATCCCGAGAAATATCGTTCGCAATTCGAGCAATACATTCCCAAACTAACCATCCTGGTTAACTGCATATTTTGGGATACGATGTATCCGAGGCTTATCACCAAGCAGTACGCCCATAAACATTATTCGGAAGAAAATCCGCGCTTGAAGGTCGTTGGTGATATCAGTTGCGACATCGAAGGTTCGATAGAGTTGACACTAAAAGCTACCCATCCGGACAAACCGGCATACCTTTACGATGTGGACAAAGACAGGGCGGTCGATGCTTTCACCGGTAAAGGACCGGTAATTATGGCGGTTGATAATCTTCCCTGCGAACTTCCCAAAGAATCCAGCATCGAATTCAGTAAAGCATTAAGCCCATTTGTACCCGGGATAATAAATGCCGATTTTACCAGGACGTTTGATGAGAGCGGACTCCCCGATGAGATTAAAAATGCTGCTATTCTTTACAAGGGTGAATTTACGCCGAAATACGAGTATATGAAAGAATTTATAGAGTAAATATTGGCTTAAAATACCCGATTTTTTTATAAAAGTTTGAGAAAGAAAGCACAAACCACAATGTATAGATAATATTAGAGGACAATGAGATGAAAAATATCCTTGTTTTAGGAGCCGGATTAGTTGCCAAACCATTAGTACGCTACCTTCTTGACCATCCCGATTTCAAAGTCACTGTTGCCAGCCGGACAGTCAGCAAGGCTGTCAAGCTGATCGATGAGCACCCGGATGGGAAAGCGCTGCCGCTGAATGTGACTGATGAAGCTGAACTGGAGAAATTGGTTTCCAGCCATGATCTGACCATAAGTTTGGTTCCGTATACTCACCACGTAAAAATCGCCAACATGTGCATCAAGCATAAGAAGAATATGGTTACAACCTCTTATGTCAGCAAACCGATGGCTGAGCTGGATAAAGCGGCAAAGGATGCCGGAATCCTGATTTTAAACGAAATCGGTTTGGATCCCGGAATCGACCACATGTCTGCCATGAGGATTATCGACGATGTGAAATCAAAGGGCGGCAAAATAGTCTCGTTCCGCAGTTATTGCGGAGGTCTGCCGGCTCCTGAAGCCAATGATAACCCATTCGGCTACAAATTCTCATGGAGTCCCCGCGGAGTCGTCATGGCAGGCAGTAATAACGGACGTTACCTGGAAAACGGTAAAGAGGTTTTCGTTCCCGGCGAGGAGCTTTTTACCCACTATCATCATCGCGAGATCGAAGGTGTCGGGAAACTGGAGGCTTACCCCAACCGCGATTCGGTTCCATATATCGACACTTACCGCATACAGGAAACCGAAACCATGTACAGGGGAACCTTCAGAAATATCGGATGGTGCGATACATTGAAGGCGATAGCGGACTTGGGCTACCTCGACGAAGAGGAAAGACCCGACGCCAAAGGCAAAACCTATGGAGAGTTCACCGCCATTTTAGTGGGCGGTTCGTCGGATAATATCAAAGAGGCTACCGCTGAGTTCTTGAATATATCTGCCGATTCCGATGTAATCGAGAGATTGGAATGGCTGGGCTTGTTCAGCGACACTCCTCTTTCCGAACAAAGCAATTGCGCGCTGGATTTCCTCGCCGATATCATGCTGGAAAAAATGCCCTACCGCGAAGGCGAGCGGGACATGATCGTGCTGTTCCATGATTTTATCGCTCAGCATGCAGATGGTAAGAAACAAAATATAACTTCAACACTTGTTGATTTCGGGATTCCCGGGGGCGATTCCGCCATGTCCCGAACCGTCAGCTTGCCGGCGGCGGTAGCAGCCAGGTTGATTCTGGAGGGGAAAATCAGTCTAAAGGGTGTTCATATTCCCAATGTGCCGGAGGTTTACAATCCCACCCTGGATGAGCTGGAAACCATGAATATAAAGTGCGTGGAGGAATACAAAACGCTCTAAGCGCCCCCATATAAATTGGATATACCGTCGGCGTTTGCCGGCGGTATTTTTTTTCTTGCAAATTATGCCCTTGATATTCGAAACAACTACTATCGGTATCCGAAATAACGCAAATCACGCTATAGCCCGCCTATTAGTTGCCATAAAATAATAAACAATAGTATTCAATATAAAAACATAATTAACAATAATATACTTGACAATACAGTAACAATCACCTATATTTCATTTACAATTCCGTTAACGGAGGTGAAATTATGGGACCAAAAAATCTGTTTTCGTTTCGTTTCCTGCCCACATTGAGGGATCGGGAAGGCTATTTTAATAGGCTCATCAAAGAGGAAAATCCTCTTAGCCGGATACTATCACTTTATATTTCGCTGAATATCTTCTCTTTTATTTACGGCGTGGTGATGGGCAGTTTTCATAGTTTCAGGCAGGCTATTACCGCCGGTATCAAAGTGCCTGCGCTGTTTACTCTGGCGCTGATAATCTGTTTTCCCGCTTTTTTTATTATCCAGTATGTGCTGGGATCGCAGCTGCGGCTTACGCAGATGATATCGATTATTTTATCCGGCTTTGTACTGACAGTATCTATCATGGTATCATTTGCGCCAATCGTTATATTTTTCCTACTCACCGGAGGCAACTACTACTTTCTCCAATTGCTGCATATCTCGATTTTTATCCTGTCGGGGATATTCGGGATGAAATCGGTGGTGGATGCGTTAAAAATTTCCTGCGAAAAAGAAAATATATATCCACATACCGGAGTAGTGGTATTCCGTTTCTGGGTGATAATTCTTGCCTTTGTGGGGATTCAGTTAGCATGGAATTTGCGTCCCTTTATGGGCGATGAAGGAGAGCCGTATCGGCTATTCAGGAAGTACGAAGGGAATTTTTACACCGCGCTTATTTATTCTTTTGAGCAGCTAACAGGAAATAAGAATGAGAAAAATCCTGTCTCCGATGATCCCAAGCAGGACATGAGTAGTGAATCGGATTCTATACCGGAATTTGACTTCGACGAAATGTTTGAGGACCAATAGAAATGGAAAACGATATAATGACGTTAGAGGAAGTAGCAAACTATCTCAAACTAAAACCTCAGACAATCTACACCTGGGCGCAGGAAAAAAAGATACCTGCGGCGAAAATCGGGAAGGAATGGCGATTCAAGAAGTCGATTATTGATGAATGGTTTTTGCGCCATATAGATGACAAGTTTAAAGATATAATCGATAGTTGGATGAAAAAGCAAGAGGGGAAATAGGGGCAAACTACTGATTTATGCATGTGGCGTCAAATGTATACGCCAGAGGCGGGCAAACGTTTGACGCTTTCGGTCAGACGAGGACGTCTGACCGGACCCAAGAGTGCCTTCGGGCGGCCCTGCCCGACACCATTACGAGCGAGGCAAGGCAATCCACATCCATCAGGGATAGGTTGAAACTTTCATTGAATATCCTCGGCAGAATCGCGATTGTTTCTCCAACCCGGGAGCATTAATCCGAATGTCCGCTGCTATACCTTTTATAGGTCTGAGCGTATTGCTCCAGCTTCTGTTCGACAAGATGGAAAAGGGTGTTCTTGGGATAACTACCACCCTTTTTCTGTTCTCCCGCTTTCATTCCCATAAGAATCTCAACGCCTTCATCGATTGTGTCGACCGCATAGATATTGAATTTGCCGTCTTTTACCGCCTGAACCACCTCTTTGCGGAGCATAAGCTCCGGAACGTTTGACTTTGGTATCATTACGCCTTGCTCTCCGGTAAAACCTTTCTCCCGGCAAATCTTGAAGAAACCTTCGACTTTCTGATTGACACCACCGATAGCCTGAACTCTGCCCAACTGATTGACGCTTCCGGTAACCGCAATATCCTGTCTGATAGGAACCTCTGCAAGGGATGAAAGTATGGCATAAATCTCGGTTGAAGAAGCACTGTCGCCGTCGACTCCGCCGTAGGATTGCTCAAAGCAGAGATGGGCATTCATCGAAAGGGGACGGTTCTGTGCGAATTTACTCTGAAGGTAGCCGCTGATTATCATCACGCCTTTGCTGTGAGTGGAACCGGAAAGCTGTGCTTCCTTCTCGATGTTGATAATTCCCTTAGAACCGACCGAAGTACGCGCCGTGATCCTGGTCGGCTTTCCGAACATGTATTCTCCGAGGTTATAAACGGACAAGCCGTTGATCTGCCCCACGACTTTCCCTTCGGTATCGATTAAAAGCGTGTTTTGTTCGATCAGCTCATCGATTTTGTCCTCGATCAGGGAGACACGGCGGATCCATTCATCGATAGCTCTGTCAACATGCGGTTCTTTTACCGATTCGCTGTTGTCTTTTCTCGCCCAATGATCGGCCTCCCGCATTATATCGGCAATTAAGTTGAACCTGGTGCTGAGCTTGTTTTTCCTTCCCGCCAATCGAACGCCGTATTCAATCAGTGCGCCGACGCCGTCGCGGTCGAAAGGAAGAAGGTTATGATCTTCCACCATGCGTCGAGCTATCTGGTTGTAATTGGCGAGATTAGTATCATTATGATCCATCACGGTATCAAAATCCGCCTTGACCTTGAAAATTTTAGTGAAGATTGGATCCAGTTTGTATAACAGATAGTATATTTCCGGCATACCGATCAGGATAACTTTCAGATCGATATCCACCGGTTGCGGTTTCATAGCGCTGCTGCTGTATAAGAATACCGGATCGTACGCTTGAATCTCCAGTTTGCCGGAGCGCAAAGTTCTCTTCAGTCCCTGCCAGACACCCGGTTCAATCAAAGTATCGAATGCATCCAGAACCAGGAATCCTCCGTTGGCGCGATGTAATGCTCCCGGTTTTAAACGTGTGAAATCAGTCCGCCAGTATCCCTGCCTGTCGATCATCCTCTCTATGGAACCGAATATATTCTTGAAATTGGGATTTACCTCGGTTATTGTCGGACGTTTCTCAAGTTTGCTGCTGTCGACAAGCAGATTGACCGAGTATTCGTAAAATGGGTCCTGCTGAGGTCTTCCGGGCATTCCAGGCTGTCGATTCTCGCCGGTATCCTGCCTCTGCTGGAAATTCTCCCTGTTTTTGATGATACTCTCCTGGACTTCGGTTAAATACTCGTCCAGCTCTTCGGCTTCGAATCCATAACGGACGCCGTTGATAATTTCCAGCACCACCGGACTGATAGCATCCTTATGAAGCTGCTCCAGTTTATCGTTCAGTTCTTTCTGGTTTTCCCGAGTTTGCTTAAATATCTGTACCATTTCCTCAGCCAACTCGTCATAGGTCTCTTTTATCTGATCATATCTCTCCCTGGGGAACTCACCGGCTTCGGTTTTGGCTTCAAGTTCTGACAAAGGAGTGGGTTTGCCGCCGATTACCGGATTTACATCCGGACGCATTGCCTGACCGACCTGAACCTGTGTCATGGCAAAATCCCTTTCCTTAACCTCTTTCTCAAACTCCCTGATCAACTCTTTCTGCTTCTCCTCGAATTCCTCGATTATCTCTTTGCGCTTGGCGCGCAGCTCGTCGGACTCCATCAAACCCGGGATCGACTCCTTGAGCTGATCAATAGCATTTTTCATTTCATCGCGGAACTTAGCGCCTTCTCCCGCCGGGAATTTTAAGAGGCGGGGTTGATCTGTATTCGAAAAGTTATTGACATAGCACAGGTCATCGGGAATCTTGCCCGGTTCTTCGTCCAATTCCTCCAAAAGCCTCTTGATGGTGGTTGTTCTTCCTGTGCCGGAATAGCCGACAACAAAAACATTATATCCGGGCTGATTAACGTGAAGTCCAAGCCGTATAGCGTCAATCGCCCTCCCCTGTCCGACTATTTCTCCAGCGCTATCCGCATCATCGGTAGATTTAATACAGTCAATTTCGGTCTCACAATTCCAGCGCAATTCTTCGGTTGGCACGATGTATTTTGACAATGATTCCATATTTCCTGCTCCTGTTCAATTTAATAATTACTTTAGCTTCTGAACATAGTTAATTCATGCTCAAAAGTGAATTGTTTTTTGCGATTCATGCCAAACAATACAGAGGTGTTGAATTCAGATCGAGAAATACTCTAAACCTTATTGACAACGGGAACATTTCGGAAGCTCATTTGTTTATTTTAGCTATATCTAAAATAAAGTTTTGGTATTATTAATCATGGTTACGGAAATAATCGAAAACTATCTTAAAGCGATCTATGAATTACAAAGAAAATATCAGTCAGTTCCGACGAATGCCCTGGCAGAAACTTTATCGATTGCGCCCGCATCGGTAACCGGTATGATAAAGAAGCTGGCTGAAAATGGATTTTTAATATATACTCCTTACCGGGGTGTGGAGCTAACGCCTGAAGGTATAAAAAAGGCGCTTAAAGTAATTAGAGTTCATCGGTTAGCGGAACTCTATATGGTTAAGATGCTGGGGGTGCCATGGGATAAAGTGCACCAAGAAGCCGAGAGGTGGGAACATGTGTTATCAGAGGAATTGGAGGAGAAAATAGAAGCTCTGCTGGGATATCCTAAATCGTGCCCACACGGCTCGCCGATCCCATCCCGCGAAGGTAAAATTGATTATGTAGAAAGCATCCCGGTTATCGAACTATCCGAAGGCGAGACAGCGAGAATTTCTGAAGTCGATGATAGAAATCCCGATTTACTGCGTTATCTCGGCGATATGGGTTTAATCCCGGGCGCAGAAATAGAATTGCTTGAGATAGCTCCGTTCGATAGTCTTTACAAAATCAGATTGGATGATGCGGAGTTTGATGTTGGCAGGGAAGTAGCGAGCAAGATTATGGTTATGCACTTATAGAGGAGAATCGAATCCTTTATACCGCGGTCAAGCAGCGAACTTAAATAGCTTGAAACTGTATTCGGATGAGGTTAATATTGATCCGATGGAAGAAAAGATAAAAGAGGGAAGATTATGAGAAAATTAGTTTGCGCAGTGGGTCTGCCGGTGATTTTTGCCTTGGCGCTAAGCTGTGGCAGCGGAGATAATACCGATGGTGACCTTTCGCAGCGCAGAATCAAAATCGTTGCCACCACCGGAATGATCACCGACTTAGTCGAAAATGTCGGCGCGGAACGCGTAAATGTTACCGGATTGATGGGGCCCGGCGTTGATCCGCATCTTTATAAAGCCAGCGAGGGCGACGTGAACCGTATGGCGAATGCGGATATCATTTTCTACAATGGACTGCATCTGGAAGGCGCTATGGCGGAGTTGTTTGAGAAGATGCAGTCACGCAAACGGACAGTCGCCGTAACTAACGGTATTTCGAAAAAGAGTTTGCTATCCCCATCGGAATACGAGGGATCGCATGATCCCCATGTATGGTTTGATGTGGGGATGTGGATGCAAACAATACCGCTGGTCAGAGACGTTCTGATTGAGGTTGATCCTGAGCACGAGCAGGCATACATTAGCAATGCCGAGAACTACGGAAGCGAGCTGCAGAAGCTGCACGAATACGTTAAAGCCCGGGCTGAGAAAGTCCCGGAAGGTCAACGGGTATTGATTACCGCGCATGACGCTTTTAACTATTTCGGGCGCGCTTACGGCTTCGAGGTTAAAGGTTTGCAGGGGATAAGCACAGCATCGGAAGCCGGTACTGCCGATGTTCGCGAGCTTGCGGATTTCATCGCCGAGCGAAAAATACCGGCGATTTTCGTGGAGACCTCGGTTCCGAAACGGAATATCGAAGCGGTACAGGCTGCGGTGAAGTCGCGGGGATTCGAGGTGAATATCGGCGGCGAACTCTTCTCCGATGCGATGGGCAATCCCGGAACCCCGGAAGGGAATTACATCGGAATGGTCAGGCATAATATCGATACGATAGTGAAGGCGTTACTGAAGAAATAAAGCGATAATAAGAAAGAATACCTAATCGTCGGAACCACAGAGGTTCCGACGGAAGCAATGTCGGGTTCTCCGTTTCGCTTCGCGAAACTCCGGAACCCGACCTGCCGGAAAATAATATGAAAAACGACAAACTCTCAATTGAAGTAGCAGACCTTACGGTCGCATATCATGATAAACCGGTGCTATGGGATATTGATTTATCGGTTCCTACGGGGGTTCTGATGGCAATTGTGGGGCCTAATGGTGCAGGAAAAACCACTCTCATTAAATCAATAATCGGATTGGTCAAGCCTGCCGCCGGACAGGTGTTGATTTATGGAAAACCGTATCGAGAGCAAAGACATCTGGTCGGTTACGTTCCGCAGCGCGGAAGCGTTGATTGGGATTTTCCCACAAGCGTGCTGGATGTAGTAATGATGGGACGGTATCGCGCATTGGGCTGGATAAGACGCCCCGGTAGGAAGGAACGCGATGCCGCCACGGAAGCTCTGGATAAGGTCGGTATGAGCGATTTTGTAAACCGTCAGATCAGTCAACTCTCCGGCGGACAGCAGCAGCGGGTCTTTTTGGCGCGAGCGCTGGTTCAGGATGCGGAGATATATTTCATGGATGAGCCTTTCCAGGGAGTTGATGCTACCACCGAGAGAGCCATAATTGCGCTTTTGCACGAACTGAGAGCGGAAGGGAAAACCGTGGTAGTGGTCCACCATGACCTTCAAACCGTAACAGAGTATTTCGACTGGGTAACCCTTATAAATGTCAGACGAATCGCCAGCGGTACTGTGGACGAGGCTTTTTCCGAGCAAAACCTTAGACTCGCTTATGGTGGTCGAGTGGCGTTTTTGAGCCATAAGCGAAAGCAATCTGACCAGGTAAGCAGTAAACAGCAAGGTTAAGTTGAACAACGATAGTTATGGATATACTTACGTTATTCAGGGATTTATTTACTGACTATACTTTACGCACGGTAGCCCTTGGTTCGGCAACTCTCGGAATCGTGTCCGGGGCGCTGGGATGCTTCGCCGTATTGCGGAAACAAAGCCTTCTCGGCGACGCTATCTCCCATGCCGCTCTGCCCGGGATAGCCCTCGCTTTTTTATTAACCGGCAGCAAATCTCCATTAATAATCGTAATCGGCGCAGCAATCGTCGGATGGCTCGGAACGCTGTTCGTTATGAGTATCGTCAAGAATACTCGTATTAAAAACGACAGCGCGCTGGGATTGGTGCTTTCATCGTTCTTCGGATTTGGATTGGTATTGTTGACCTTTATCCAGCGGATGCCGAATGCTAATCAAGCAGGTTTGGATAAGTTCTTGTTCGGTCAGGCGAGCGCTTTATTGGAACGGGATATCCTCGTGATGGGGATTTTAGGATTGGTAGCTCTCGCGGTAATGTCCCTTTTCTGGAAGGAATTCAAATTAATCAGTTTCGATCCGGATTTCGCAGCCAGCAACGGATTCGCCATACAGAAACTCGATATATTAATTACATCGCTGATAGTAATCGCAATCGTGATAGGATTGCAAACGGTGGGAGTGGTTCTAATGAGCGCCATGATTGTAGCTCCCGCAGCGGCGGCGCGCCAATGGACCGACAGGTTAGGCTTTATGATTATACTTGCCGCTTTATTTGGAGCTTTGGCAGGCGTATCCGGTTCATTGGTTAGCAGTTTGACATCAAGATTACCTACAGGTCCCACTATCGTTTTGTGTATAAGTTTCCTGGTAGCTTTTTCCATGCTTTTCGCTCCTAATCGCGGATTAATCTGGAATTGGCTGAGACGTCATCGCAATCGTCGTAAATTGCAGCTTGAGGCGGTGTTGAGTAACCTTTACGAATTAGCCAAGCAGCATGGCAGCGTCGACCGCGCTCACGATAAAGCGGTTCTGCAAACCATGAGCCCGGAAAGCGCCGAAAGCGTTGCCGGTACCCTCGAGGAACTGCAGAATAGGGGATGGGCGAGAGTTACCGCAGATGAACAGTGGGCTATTACTAAGGCGGGCTGGGTAGAAACCGAGCGATTCCTGAAGGAGAACAGCAGGGCATGAATATATCGCAGATAGAGATCCAGTTGATTGCGGTTGTCGTTGCGGTCGCCTGCGCTCTCCCGGGCGTTTTCCTGGTATTGAGAAAGATGGCGATGATGAGCGATGCTATCAGCCACGCTATCCTTTTCGGTATAGTGATTGCCTTTTTCATAGTGCAGGATCTGGCATCCCCGTTTCTTGTAATTGCCGCTGCTCTCACCGGGGTGTTAACCGTCAGCTTGGTGGAGATATTGAACCGAACCAAACTGGTAAAAGAGGATGCCGCTATCGGATTGGTTTTTCCGGTTTTGTTCAGTATAGGAGTGATATTGATCTCACGGTATGCAGGCAATATACACCTGGATACCGACTCGGTCCTGCTGGGCGAGTTAGCATTTGCTCCATTCAACAGGTTTGTCGTCTTCGGCGCGGATATCGGACCCAAAACCCTGTATGTAATGGGCGGAATCCTCTTGCTTAACATAATGTTTATAATACTGTTTTATAAGGAGCTGAAATTAGCCGCCTTTGACACCGGATTAGCCGCGGCTTTGGGATTTTCACCGGCATTGATTCATTACGCTTTGATGACCCTGGTTTCTATCACTGCTGTGGGAGCCTTTGACGCAGTAGGATCGATTCTGGTTGTGGCTCTTATGATCGCTCCCCCGGCTACCGCTTATCTTCTTACCGATAAACTCAGTTTAATGCTTGCTATCAGCGCAGTTATCGGTATTGCCAATGCAATTGTCGGCTACTGGGCGGCGCATTTTCTGGATGCGTCCATCGCCGGATCAATGGCGACAATCGCCGGTTTGATCTTTTGCGCGACCTTCCTTTTTGCGCCGGATCGAGGGATGGTGGCTATCGCCCGAAGAAGGATTCGCCAGAAATGGGAATTCGCCCAGAGCATGCTGCTTATTCATCTTTTCAACCACGAGGGATTACCCGAGGCGAAAACCGAATGCAGAAAAGACCATCTTCAAGAACATCTGCGCTGGGAACCGGATTTTGCAGACCAGGTAGTTAAAAGAGCCGAAAAGCGCGGGTTGCTCAATTGCGTGGATGGATTTATGGAACTCACCGAAGATGGCCGCAGCACAGCTAAACAGGCGATAGTCAAGTAATACTTTCCAGCTGCCGCCGCCAAAACGGCAGAAAAGCAAATCGTGCGGATTTTTAAAGGTTGCTTCTATCAATTCCGAAGTTTCGGGTATCACCAAAATCCCGGTCAATCTGCCCCAAAATAAAAAAGCTGAGCAGTAGTGGGGACTACCCAGCTTATTTATTCAAAGCCTGATAATAAGCCCAAAATGAAGCAAGTGGTTTTGTAGGACTATTAAAAGGTCTTTTATGGTATTCAGTTTTTAAGACTTAAAGTCTAAAACAAGGCATAAATAAACGGCGCCAGTACTGAAGACTGTGCAAACACCATTATCGAGCCAAGTAGGAATAGCATGGTGATTATTGGTGATAGCCACCATTTCTTCCTGGCTTTCAGAAAGCCCAAAAGCGATTTTGTTGCAGCTATGGCTGTCATTCTTCCTCCCTAAGCGGCAAAATACTACTACTACCAATTTCGGAATTCAATCATCTTACTTGATGACCGAATCCATCTCCGCCGGTTTTAAAACAAACCGAAAAAGAATCACAAACTTTTAAAATATGGTTTTGAACAAATGGGTAATATTGCTACTACCTAACTACCGCCTTTAATATATAAACGGCGTGAATCCGTGTCAAGTAAAAAGTTGAGAAAATCTAAATAAAATTTTGCGGTGAAAAACAGGATGAGAATTTATCTTATCCAGGGTATTCCGCAGTATTTTAACTGAAATCTCCCCCGGAGGATATAAAAAAACCCGCCATGAAAGCGGGTTTGAGCTTAACTCTATTCGTAAATTCTACATACCTACATACCGAGGTTATACTTTATGCCAGCCATTATCCAAATCTGATTAAAATCCTCTACGATTGTATACCTGAATTCAGCGAATCCATCAATCATCGGGCTTAATTCCATCTCAGTACCGCCAAGAATATGGAAGCCGAATTTCGATTCGGTTTCATCATCCTCCACCAGCTCCCCGGTGAAGGGATCACTGTATTCAAATGACGCTTTCAGCATATGTAATCCCAGCCCGCCGCCAATGAATGGAGCGAGTTTCGACTCGGGCATGGGAAATGAGTACTTGCCGGATGTCACAATCGCGATATCCCTAAAATCGAGGTCACCTACGCTCGTAGACCAGTAGGTGACTTCAGCCTCCCAACCGAACTGGGGCATGAATGTTCCCAGGTCAGCAATAGCACCGAAGCCGAAAGTCCCGTCAATATCTTCCGGGTCAACATAACCCACTTTAGCGCCGATGGCTTTCAATCCAATCATCGACTGGCTAAAAGCCGGGATGCCTGCAAACATCACAAACAACACCAGGGTTACCACTACCAATTTTACTTTCATTTAATTCCTCCTGATTAAGTAATCTGTGTTTCCTCAAATCGATTATAATTGAGGATTCTTTTTAAGTTCAGGTTGTTATAGCATCTATGTGTTTATATCGTCAAGAGATTTTTCCTTTTTTGTCCCTGGTATCTTGAAGAGTCCTTAATCTATTATCGGAACAGTCCGTGATTCTCAACAGGTTAATTGAAAGAGGTATATAACTCTTGCCAGCGGTTTATCAAACTTATAATTTAATAATGGTAACGCAGGAGAAGGTAATTGGAGAAATCATTCGTACATTTACATGTTCATAGCCAATACAGCCTTTTGGACGGCGCTTGTCGTATCGACAAAATGACCGCGGCAGCCGCCGAGATGGGTATGTCGGCATTGGCTATTACCGATCACGGTAACATGTTCGGCGCCATCGACTTTTACCGTTCCGCCAAAAAAGCCGGAATCAAACCGATTATCGGTATGGAGGCTTACGTTACCCCCGGCAGCCGACTGGACAAAGAAGGGCGCGCCAATCATATCGTGCTGCTGGCTAAGGATTTCGAGGGTTACCAGAATCTTATCAAACTTACCACCGAAGCATACCTGAACGGCTTCTATTATAATCCCCGTATCGACCATGAATTTTTCGCCAAACACTGCGATGGACTGATAGTTTTATCCGCTTGTTTGAAAGGCGAACTGGCAGCGTATGTCAAAGAAGGCGAGCAGGAGCGGGCAATCAAGACCGCCGAATTCTACCGAGATTGCGTGGGGGCTGATAATTTCTTCATCGAGATTCAAAATCACGGATTGGAGGAAGAACTCAAGGTCTTGCCGGAATTAGTTGCCCTGGCGAAAGATGTAGGGGTAAACCTGGCGGCGACTAACGACTGTCACTATATGGCAAAAGAGGATAGCGAAGCGCATGACGCCCTTCTCTGTATCCAAACCAGGCGTCTGATCAGCGACGAAGACAGGATGAAATACAACACCGATCAGCTTTATTTTAAATCCGCCGAAGAGATGAATGAGCTTTTTAAGGATTATCCGGAGGCTGTGGAAAATACACTAAAAATAGCGGATAGATGCAACCTGGAGATTGAATTAGACAATTTCCAATTTCCATCCTTCCCTGTGCCCGAAAGATTTTCCTCGCTTGAAGAGACACTGGTTAACTATGCCCGCGAAGGACTGAAAGAACGCTATGGCGAGCCCGGACAGGAAGCGGTTGACCGCCTAAAGTATGAATTGGACGTGATAAATCGAATGGGATTCGCCGGTTATCTCCTGATCGTAAAGGATTTTATCGATTACGCGCGGGAAAATGGAATCCGGGTCGGTCCCGGCAGGGGATCAGCCGCCGGTTCTCTGGTTTGCTACTGTATAGGCATCACTTCTATTGATCCTCTGGAATACAACCTGCTGTTTGAACGATTCCTCAATCCCGACCGTATCTCCATGCCGGATATCGATGTCGATTTCGCTGACACGGGCAGGGAGAAAGTTCTGGAATACGTAACCAACAGGTATGGCAAGGATAACGTTACCCAGGTGATTACTTTCGGTTCTATGGCGGCGCGAGCTGTTATCAGGGATGTCGCTCGCGTCATGTCCCTTTCATATTCGGAAGCAGACAGACTGGCTAAGCTGGTTCCCGCTGAATTGGGCATCACTATCGAAAAAGCACTGGAAATGGAGCCGGAACTGAAGGAAGCGTATGATGAGAATCCCCAGATAACGAAGCTGCTCGACTATTCCAAGACCCTGGAGGGACTGCTTCGCCATGCCTCAAAACATGCCGCCGCTGTAGTTATTGCGCCTTCCAGATTGGAGAATTTCGTACCGCTGTTCAGGTCATCGCAGGGAGATATCACCACGCAATACGATATGCACGGTATTGAAGCCATCGGGCTTTTGAAGATGGATTTCCTCGGTCTGAGAACCTTGTCAATCATTGATACCGCCCTCGAACTCATCTGGAAAAATCACAATCTTGATATCGATATAGACAATATCCCGCTCGATGATCCCAATGTTTACAAGCTGTTCGAAGAGGGCAGAACCGCCGGTATATTCCAGTTTGAATCATCCGGCATGACCGAGTTTTTGAAGAAACTGAAACCATCCAGCATAGAAGATTTGACCGCAATGAATGCGCTATATCGCCCCGGTCCGCTGGATGCCAACATGATACCCAAATACATTGATCGCAAACATGGCAGGAAAAAGGTCAAATACGATCATCCTCTGCTGGAAAAAGTCCTCAACAGCACTTATGGAGTGATTGTTTACCAGGAACAGGTTATGCGAATAGCGGCGGAGCTGGCGGGATATTCGTTAGCCGAAGCCGATATACTCCGTAAAGCGATCGGTAAAAAAATCGTTGATGTTCTGGCGGAACAGAAGAAAATATTCGTTAACGGCGCCGTTGAAAAAGATGTTAAGAAAAAGACCGCGGAGAGAATTTTCTCCCAGATAGAAACTTTCGGAAGATATGGATTCAACAAACCGCATTCGGTCTGCTACGCTTACATCGCCTATCAAACAGCTTTCCTGAAAGCGTACTATCCTACTGAATTTATGGCGGCGGCGTTAACGGCGGAAATGAACAATACCTCCAGGGTCACTTTCCTGATGGATGAGTGTAAACGAATGGGGATTGAGGTCTTGCCGCCCGATGTGAATGAATCCGATGTCGGTTTCACTCCATTGGAGGATAAAATCCGCTTCGGTTTAACCGCGGTAAAGAATGTAGGGCATGGCGCCGCTTTAGCAATTGTTGAAACCCGGAACAACAGCGGCAGCTTCAAGTCTCTGACTGACTTCTGCTCCCGGGTAGCCAACAGCGCATCCAATCGGCGCGTAATCGAGAGTCTGGTTATGGCGGGAGCGTTCGACACGCTTCCGGGTCACCGCCGTCAAAAACTGATGGCGCTGGATTCGGCGATTTTGCGAGGGCAAAGGCACCAAGAGGACCGGCGCCGCGGGCAATTCGGCTTATTCGGCGATTCAGCTCCGGATCAAGCGAATGGCGTTTTAATCGATGATGAGCTTCCCGAGGTCTCGCCGCTTCCCAGTCGGGATATCGCCGGTATGGAGAAACAGTATTTGGGAGTTTGGGTTACTAAAAATCCCTTAGAAGAGTATACCGAGGAATTGGAACAATTAACGACTCATAATATTGCGGAAGCTATCGAGGAGAAAGACAACGAACCGATTGCGGTCGCCGGACTTGTCACCGGCGTGAAGTATAACTCCGACAAAAAGGGACAAAGAATCGCTTTCATTAATATACAGGATTTTCATGGCTCAATCGAGGTTTTAGTATTCGCAAACTGTTATCAGGATTACGGCAAGAATATAAAACCTGACGCTCCGGTTATGATTACCGGAAGAACCAGCACCAAGGAAGGCGAGAACGCTAAAGTAGTAGCTGATAAGGTATTGCCTTTGCGGGAGGCGGCGGCGGAACTCGGCAGCGAAATCGGGATTCGTGTTACCGCTTCCGAAGACGATATGCGGTTGTTATCCGAATTATCGGGATTCGTAAAACAATATCCCGGCAAGTGTCCGGTGCGAATCTATTTATCTACGGCGCAGGGAGATGCCGAGATTCTTCTCGAAAATCGTCGTGTATCAGGTAATCGAAGCTGGATGCGGCAGGCGCGGGAATTCTTGGGCAGAGAGAACGTTTTTTATTCCAAATAATGAAATTCTAATCTTTATAAGGAAGCAAAACACAATCCGATTTGTTTAATATAATTCGGAGTATGAGTTTCTTCAATAGACTAAAGCGTATAACCGATAACAATCACAAGGCAGTTTTATTAAAATGAAATTATTTTCCCACGGAATCAGATGAAATCGCCATATATGCATGTAATCGTCTCAGTTATTATCTTTTGCTCGGTAATCGGTTACCCGAATTCGGATTCCGTCGGTCAGGATAATCTGCTTTGGCTGTCATCACATCTGATTCGATCCGGGGATTACGACTCCGCCCGAACCGTTATAAGCAATCTCGGCTTCAGCTTTAAAGGGGATTCTTTGCGCCTGGATATTCCCACTTATGGCGAATTAAACTTTTCCCTGTCGGATATTCTCGAGGTTCAGAGAGCATACATCGCATTTCAGGATTCGGCTTCAATTGATTCCGTTGAATTCATAAAAGAAACCGATTATACCCCCCCGCTTCTCCAATCTTTGAGTGACTGCATTAGGATGCAGCTTTACTGCCGCTCCGAAAACTGGGACAGCGCACTGCGGCTCGCCGAAGGGCTTTTTCAGCACAGCTATAACGAATGGCTCTATCCTGAGATGTTAAAAATTAAGGGCTTTAACGAGAAAGCAAAGGGTAATTTTTATCAGGCCGCCGATTATTTACGGATGGCGGCTGAGTGCGAATCATACAATCCCACTGCTGCCGAGCTATATCAGGAAGCAGCCAAGATGTATCAAAAGGCTGAGAGGTACGAAGATAGTTATGAATGCTATTACTCCATGGTGCAAAAAGCGGACAGAAAACTCCTGAAGGATACGCTGTATATGGAATTGCCAACCGACGATATACATTTCGTCAGAAAAGCCGGTTTCTTAATGCATCAGCGAAGGCTATATCGCACTACGATAAAGTTTTTGCGGGATATACCCTACGACGATTCCCTCACCTATCTTGAGGGCTTATGCCGTCAGCGAATCGGTCATTACAGGAACGCCCGCAGATTGTTCCTGTCAATTGAGGAAGGTTCCCCCTTTGCGGGTGAACTATACCCCTGCGCCGGATTCCATGCGGCGGTTTCCGCCTATCTCAGTAGAAATCCGAAGAAGGCTCTTGTCGAATTAAACCTTTTCATGGACAGGTGGAACGAACATCCACTGTATCTTGAAGCTTTGGGATTCCGCGAATTGATTGAAATCAACGATGGCGAAAAAGTACAGGAGGTGATCGAATACATCTATAATGTTCCTATCCCCGACCGCCATTTCGATCTGCGCCAAACCCTGGCGCTCTCTTCGGCATGGAAGGCATACGAGGATGGAAACTACGAAGAGGCTTTTGACCTGTTTTTTGCATTTCAGGAATCGACTGATCCTGATTACCATTGGAACGACGGCCGCTATTGGGCGTGGCGCGCCGCCAAAGAAATGGGGGACGAGGGGATGATCTCCTATGCTCTGTCCCTGATGGATAAGTCCGACGTGGACCTGTTTTATCCCTTCCTTGCGCACAACGGGTCTTTCAACACTCTCCGTTATGATAGCTTGGCGGTGAATAATACGATTATCGCCTTTGCCGAGAAGTGGTATCAGCAAAAAAGGAGTTTACTCTCTAATGATAAAAACCTGGCGCCTAACCTTCTTATGGGTTTAGTAGTCCTTTCTTATCGCCTTGGATTCGATACGATGGCGACATCGCTGTTTAATGAACTTCTTTATACCGATGAAATGAACCTGCAGGAGATTGTTTTATTACTCGATTATTTATTCAAATTTAGCCGCTACGATGAGTTCTATAAGTTGACCCATAAAAAGAAAGCCTATCTGGAAAGAGCGGGGAACATAGATTTTCTGATATACGCGCCTCTTTATTATCGTGAAGTGTTAAACAGCTCCGCTATGTCAGGGCTTGATCCCTTCTTGGTTTGGGCGCTGATAAAAAACGAGAGTTTATTTGATTCGGAAGCGGAGTCGTATGCCGGCGCATTGGGATTGATGCAATTGATGCCCAAAACGGCGCGGCATACCGCCGGAAGGCTGGATATTTCCCTGGATGATTTATCCGAATTGGTTAATCCCTCCACCAACATTCAGATTGGAACCACGTATTTAGCCGGTTTGATCAAAAAATACCAGGGTAACCTGATGCGGGCATTAGCCGCCTACAATGCCGGTCCTACTAACTTGAGACGATGGTTAAGAAAAGCGGAAGGTTACGATGATCCTTACTTCGCCGACCGTTATGCAGTAAGCCAGACCCGACATTATATAAAAGCTGTCCTCAATGATTACCTCCGTTACCGCCTGCTCTGGGCGGTGAATAATTAGCCCGGGTAATTCATGAAGACAGTTAATTGGCTGCTGAATGCCAGTTCTTCGGAAATAACATTGAGAGCATAGCGAAGCAATGACCGGTGCGGCGACCTGACGGCGACATCAACTGCCATCAAGCAAGCGTGTCGGGTTTCTCACTTCGTTCGGAACCCGACCTACCGCGCTGATCAACAAGTCGCTATACGAGAAGAGGTTTAGATTTTGGCGGCGCGCGTTATCGTGGTTATGTGTTTCCTTCCAAAAGCTCCATCCCCTTTGCGCTTATCTCCCAGATACCGCGGGGGGAATCGGATTTCAGAAGTCCCAACTGGATCATGGAATACCTAGCCCATTGGCAGGCATTCCGCCAGCGAAGAGTATCAGGTGTGCTCGATAGCGGGTAATGATCGTATTTGGTTAGTGTGTCCTTCACGATCTCCCCAACACGATCCAAAACGTCCTTGACCTGCCCGCTTCCTCCCATTGCCTTGAGCGCTTTCAGAATCGGGAGATAATACTCGGATTCCGGAGTGCGCAATCCCCGGTTGAGCCTGCCCAGGTCCCTCCGCTGAGCGGCCACGGACTCGATGTCATCATCCGGGGCAGTTTTAACGAATTTTTCCGTCCATTCGTTCTTCAATTTGGCGAGATTGCCGCGGAATGCTTTCAGGTTTTCCGCGTACTCGATTGCTTCCTTGGCTTTATCATAGTCGCTATCCCGGAAGGCTTGCTCGCCAACATTGTTCACAAAATCGAATTCCGCCTCTATCTCTTCCAGCAATATCTCAAATGCGGATTCAACATTGGTGGGATTGTTTTTGATCATGAATCACTCTCCCTTTTACCTAGTCCGGATAATTCACAAACAGGCAGAAATTGAAAGCACAAAAGCCTCGAAGTTATTATATTGGAGAATGTTAAACCCAAAAACAATGACGCTTTTGAAATGACAGTATGTAAAGATAATCAAGTGAAATTTCCTTTCTATGTCAAGAAAAATCTAAGAGGAGTTTCCCCAAATCAAGGTAATGTAAATTAAAGTGTGTAAAAGTGGCGTAAAAGAGACAAAAGGTGTATCCTTAGAAAAGAAACAAACTTAAAGAAAGGAGACACCTAATGTCGTTACGCGAGTTAAATTTTGATAAGCACAATTTAGCATGGAGTTACAAAGAAGTCAACAGAATGTTTTGGACGGATTTGGAAGAGGTAATGTAAATTAAAGTGTGTAAAAGTGGCGTAAAAGAGACAAAAGGTGTAT
>CAZLVS010000039.1:0-37499 GCA_964563085.1 uncultured Ignavibacteria bacterium
AGAGGCGATTATCCGGTGATTGGAGCTTGACATTTCGGCTGAATTTTACTATTTTATTCAAAACAAGGTGTTAAATTCTACGGTAGAACAATTGTCCCAATTTTTTATTTTCGAAAATGTTATTTTTTTCACAAACAACCTGCGTATTTGATTATCAAATGTTCTTCTTTGATATTAAGTAACTTTATAGGAATAACTCCTGATTTCCAAAACAATCAACTTTAATGAAAGGATGCCGCGTATGAAGGTCATCTATCAAACCCTGACGATTTTGCTCGTCCTTAGTTTCACAGGTTTAGCCTCCGGTGAGGTTATTACCTTTGACAATCCCTGGGGACAAGCAGGATTTAATTTAGTTAATCAAGGCAGCAATGGAGTGGAGATCGTATACTCTGTCTCCAGCATGGCGCTTGAGGATTTAGACGTAAACGGACAGGTGATGAAAACCGTCCATATTCCCGGGGTTATTCTGCCGAATAATGAAGGCGCACCCAATCTCCCCGGACAGGGACGTGTTATTGCTATACCTGAGGGTGCGAGCGCGCAGTTCAGAATCGTGGAATATGAAACTGTAGTTTACCCGAACATCGATCTGGCGCCAGCAGCGAAGATCCCGTTTGAAAATGACGATTCTCCTCCGATTTATAAGAAGGACCCTGGGATATATTCGCAGAATGCTAACTATCCGGAGAACGCTGTGATGCTTTCCGAACCGTCGGAGATGAGAGGAGTGGATTATGTTTCGTTAGGTATCACTCCCTTTCAGTATAATCCGGTAACCAAAGAGCTGCTGGTTTACAAGAATCTGCGCGTCGAAGTCGATTTTATCGGCGGTAACGGTCATTTTGGTGAAGAGCGTTTGAGGAACCGTTACTGGGAGCCGATTCTGCAGCAAAATATCTATAACTACGCATCGCTTCCCAAAGCCGATTTCGACCGCAAATCCAACAGCGATACGGAGGATTATGAGTATATCATAATCGTTCCGGACGATCCCAATTTCCTCGCCTGGGCTGACACTTTGAAAGCCTGGCGTACATTACAGGGAATCAGAACCGGAGTGGTTACATTATCCGAAATAGGCGGGAATAACTCGGCATTAATTGAGAACTACATCGATAATGCTTATTACAACTGGGATATTCCGCCGGCGGCGGTGCTTCTCCTTTCTGATTATCAGAGTTCCGGTCTGGCTTATGGAATTACCGCGCCTGTATATGATTATGGCTATTACGCTTGCGTTTCCGATAATTTCTACGCTGATGTTGACAATGATCATCTGCCGGATGTCATCCTCGCCAGAATGACTGCGCAGAACGATGCACACCTCTCCACGATGATAACCAAGATGCTGGACTATGAGCGTAATCCACCGACAGCCCCGAACTTCTACGATGAACCTATTACGGCAGGCGGATGGCAAACCGAACGCTGGTTTATCCTCTGTACTGAAATATGCTGGGGCTATATGCACAATGAGCTGGGTAAGAATCCGGTGCGCGAGTATGCTATATATTCAGGAAGTCCCGGAAACCAGTGGTCAACCAATCCCAACACATACATGCTGCTCGATTATTTCGGTCCCGACGGCCTGGGATATATTCCCCAGACGCCCGGACATCTTAATGATTGGGGCGCTAACGCCACCAGAGTGAACAATGATATCAACAGCGGCGCTTTCATGCTTCTGCATCGCGACCACGGCGGCGTAACCGGTTGGGGTGAGCCGGATTATGATATTAACGACCTTGGCGGTTTGAACAACGATATGTATCCGTTCGTGCTGTCCATCAATTGCCTTACCGGAAAATACAACTACGGCAGCCAGTGCTTTACCGAAGCATTCCACCGAATGGAACATGGCGCTTTAGGTTTAACCGCTGCCAGCGAAGTATCTTATTCATTTGTGAATGATACCTATATATTCGGACTAATGGACTGCATGTGGCCTGATTTCGATCCCGGATACGGGGAGACCGACCTGGTGGGCGCGGAAAACCTGCGGCCCAGTTTCGCGAACGCCTCCGGTAAGTATTATCTCCATGCTTCCAACTGGCCATATAATCCGGATAACAAGGATGAGACTTATTATCTCTTCCATCATCATGGCGATGCTTTCATAACCATGTATTCGGAAGTTCCTCAGGAGATGACGGTATCGCATTCCAACATCTTATTCAGCGGATTCAGCTACTTCACGGTTACAGCCGACGAGGGCGCCTTGATCGGTCTGACCGTTGATGGCGAAGTTATCGGCGTAGCCGAAGGAACCGGCGGTCCGGTCGATGTACCCATAACACCGCAGCTGCCGGGCGAAACCATGACAGTTACCGTAACCAAGGCGAATTACTATCGCTACGAACAGCAAGTCGACATTATCCCGCCGGAAGGATACGGGGTATTCGAAGGTTACGTAACCGACCTGGTTACCGGCGATGGTCTTGAAGGCATGGTTACCGTTACCAACCGCGATCCGCAAATCGTAGCGCATTGTCAACCTGACGGCTACTATTATATGTATGTTCCCGCAGATACTGTCTGGCAGTTGAGAGCAGAATATACCGACGATTACCTGCCATCTTTTGCCGAAAACTCGGTCACAGAAGATGATACGGTTACCCAGAACTTCCAGTTGGAGCCGAAAGTCGAGGTTATCCTGATGGCATCCTTTGGAAATCCCATGGATGTTTCTTACAGAACATTCTATTTCCATGGAAGCTGGGATAATGACGGTTTCTATGATCCTAACTGGTCTTCTTCGTTCTCTCCGATGAGAGACGACGGCGTTGCGCCGGATCAGATTGCCGGGGACGGAGTTTTCACCGGCTCCATTCTGTTAGCTGCCGATGTCCAGAATACATATAGCTGGGCAATTTATTCCGAAAATTACGTCGGAGAGGATGCCAAACTGCAGGACGGAGCGGACTTCCAGATTCTCAGCCCGGATGATCCGCCGGTAGTGCCGATTCTCGAGGTCAATCCTTCGGGTAACGAGAATAACTGGACACTCACTTTCTCGGATATCAGCGGTAACGAAGTCGATCTTATCCCCGGATACGGCGGAGATCCAACGATCTGGTATAAGAATATCTTTATTCCGCAGGATTACACCATACAGTTCCATATCAAGGTTATGCATTCCGATGCGGCTGCTTACGGACAGGGCGGACCGGGAGGACCGAGGTTTGAATTCACACCTCCGCAGGGCGGAAGCTACACCATATACTTCAGCGATGAGACCGATATCGGTTCAGCCGGAGCCAGCTTGATAGCATCTCCTTCCTGGGTAGAAGCCGATTTAATGCCGGGCGGAACCGCCACGCGCGAATTCGTTCTGCGTAACGAGGGCGGACTTGACGTAAACTTCCAGATACCGGATGATTTCGGCGATAACAAGGAAGCGGCGACTACGGCGCCCGATCCAGGACCATACGCCAGCTATGAATACACCGGACCGAAACCGGCATCACAGGATGAACCGGTAGGCGAACCGGTAATCACCGGACAGGGCGGGCCGGATGAATACGGATATAAATGGATTGACTCCAATGAACCGGGCGGACCGGAATATAACTGGGTCGATATAACCGGTATCGGGACTCCGATTAGCATGTCCGATGACGATAATGAAGGTCCGTTCAACCTGCCGTTCAGCTTCAATTTCTACGGCACTAATTTCAACAGCTTCAGAATATGCTCCAACGGATGGATCAGCTTTACATCGACATCAACCGATTATTCCAACGATCCGATACCATCGTCCGGGGCTCCCGACAACCTTATCGCGCCCATGTGGGATGATTTTAATCCCAGCACCGGCGGAATGGTTTACTACTATACCAGCGCCGACTCCGCTATCGTAGCCTGGGTTGATGTGCCGCACTATTACAACACCGGCTCATATACTTTCGAGGTAATTATCACCAGCGGAAACGCTATCTATTACCAGTATGAAAACTTGAACGGCGATCTGAACTCCGCAACAGTAGGTATTCAGAATGCCAACGGTACCGACGGATTGCAGATTGTCTACAACCAGAGTTATCTGGAAAATGGATTGGCTGTTAGATTAGCGGCCGGTTGGCTTGATTTGGAGCCGATGAGCGGTATTATTCCAGCCGGAGGCGAGACGACGATAACCGCTATGATGGATGCCGGCGCCCTGACTGTCGGCGACTATGAAGCCCTAATCACAGTCAATGCCTGGGATGATATGCACGAATTACCCAGTTTGGAGATTCCTGCATATCTGCATGTACTCAATCAAATTCCTACTCTGAGCCTTGCTATGCATCCGGATTCCGAGCCGGTGCAGGTAGTGGGCGGCAGCAGCTTCGATTATGACCTTATGGTTACCAACAACACTCAAGGCGGAACCACTTATGACGGTTGGTTGATGCTTACTCTACCGGATCAAAGCACCTTTGGACCGTTGAACAGAGTGAATAATGTTCCCATCGAAGCCGATGTAACCCAGTACTATGATCTGATTCAGTTCGTACCTGGATTCGCTCCGCTGGGTGATTACATCTATCATTCTTATGTAGGCGATTATCCCTCTTACATAGTCGATGAAGCGTCATTCCCGTTCGAAGTGATTCAAGGCACTCTCGGGCGCGGGATCAACGATTGGACTGTTAAGGGATTCGATGCGGGCGACTTAGCAGGCGAACCTGCCGAGAATTTACTTCCCACGGAGTATTCCCTCTCCCAGAATTACCCGAATCCGTTCAACGCTCAGTCCATAATTAATTACGCCCTGCCGCAAGCCGGTAAGGTGGAATTAAGCGTATACAATCTGCTGGGGCAGAGAGTGGAGACACTGGTCAATACTCAGCAGCCGGCAGGTTATCACAGCATAACCTGGGATGCTTCCGAATATGCTTCCGGTATCTACTTCTACAAATTGAATGTCGGCGACAGACAATTCGTAAAGCGGATGATGCTGATTAAGTAACTTACCGTAGGGATGTCTACTACGGTGACCCATATAAACGAGGGGCAGGCAATGCCTGCCCCTACAATTAATACACACCATCACAGCGATGTTTTGTTGGTCTGCGGTTAACTGACCACAAATCAGTACTGGCAATTTCCCCTCATCTAATTCGGAATCTTCATCCGTCTCGGAACAAGATAACGATTCTCGTAGTTTATAATCCCTTAAATAAAGCAGTAAATATCTGTGAACCAGAGGAGTAAGTAATGGACAAAAAGCGTAGAGAATTTTTAAAAGCAGGGGGGATATTGACTGCCGCCGCAGCGACAATGCCTTCAATTTTAACCTCATCGACCGCATTTGCACAGCAGACATCACCAATTAGCCGAAGGGGAACGAACAAACACTCTCTTCCGAGTTTAAATTACGCTTACGATGCGCTTGAACCGTACATCGATGCCGAAACCATGGAACTGCATCATAGCAGGCATCATCAAGGCTATGTTAACGGCTTGAATAAAGCTGAAGAGGAACTGCGAAAAGCTCGGGCAACCGGTGATTATTCGTTAGTCCAGCATTGGTCGCGTAAAGTCGCATTCAACGGCGGAGGCCATTTCCTGCATTCCCTTTTCTGGAAAACAATGGCGCCTCCCGGCAAGGGCGGAGGGGGTGAACCAAAGGTTATGATTGCCAGAAAAATTAATGAGGATTTCGGAAGCTTTAAGGCGTTCAAAGAGCATTTCTCCGCGGCGGCT
Source organism: uncultured Ignavibacteria bacterium (assembly GCA_964563085.1). Classification (GTDB taxonomy): domain Bacteria; phylum Zixibacteria; class MSB-5A5; order UM-FILTER-46-8; family UM-FILTER-46-8; genus WJIR01. Next base: position 5,695 of record CAZLVS010000039.1, read on the forward strand.
AAATCGGTTGAGGGCTCCGGTTGGGGGGTCTTGCATGTCCGTCTGTCTGACCATAAACTGATCGTGCTTCAGGTGGAAAATCATCAAAAGCTATCGCCCTGGGGGGTAACGCCGATTCTAAATATCGATGTTTGGGAACATGCTTATTACTTAAAATATCAGAATAAGCGAGGTGAATTTATCAACGCCTGGTGGAATGTGGTAAACTGGGATCAGGTGGAAAAAAATTATCTGGAGGCTTTAAACAGGTAACTCCTTGCAGTATGGAATCGTTATAACCTCCTGTAATATTCACGGGGGGCGGTTAAGAAGCCTTGCCTGGAATTTTCCGAATGCCCTCTCCCATTAAGCGGGAGAGGGTAGTTTGATGGAATTAAGATAGGGAGGGAATTATTTGAGCAATGTCATACGTTTTGCGAACACCTCGTCCCCGGCAGCCAATTTATAATAGTATATTCCGGATGCATACCCCGAGGCATCCCATTGTGATGAGTAACTGCCTGCAGGGAGAACATTATTCACGAGGGTCTCAACTTTCCTGCCCAATAAATTATAAATTTCGAGATTTACATTAGATTCAACCGGCAGTGTGTAATTTATAGTAACTGCGGCATTGAATGGATTTGGATAGGCGCCGACCAAAACATCTGCCGGTTGTCCGGCTGAGGCGCTAAAACCGCCTTCAAGCAGCCACTCGCTTGAGCCATTATCAACTCGACCTCCGCTAACCGTGAACCCGAATGAAGCCGAATCACAGGGATCATCGGGATAATTACCGCAGTAAGCGATGTATATATATGTCCCCTGTGGAGCGAATCCGGGGATATGCTGGTTGAGATGTGCCGTAAGGAATTGCCCCGAATTCAGGGATATATCACTATAAGCGAACTGCTGATAGAAATCGCCATGATAATTAACACCGCCCCATACATCCGTTACAATAGGATCCGCGGTTGGATTGTGAATAGTCCCGGTTAATCCGAAGGATCCTCCCGGAGGAACGATTACCGGATCGTCGTCCGGTATCATACCGACTTCGGCGCACTGCGGTCCCCACACCCTGTTATAGGGTCCCGCGAAATTCTCATCGCCGGCAAATCGCATGCAGTTGTTGTTACCGGCGCATACCGGATAAGCGGCTTGCGCCATATCGAATGCTTCCTTTACCGTATATCCCATGTACATATTGGAGAACATTTCATCCTGCCATTCCACGGAATACCACCAGCATACCTCGCAGAAGTATTCCGCCATGTTGCAATAACCGACCGTTGCGGTATTTTCATTCAGCCCTTTCCTGAATTCATAAGAAAATGTGTTGTTTCCGGTGCTGCACATACCGCCGCAGCTCCCGATGAAAGTAAAGCGCATTTCGGGATAATCGGCTATCCAGGCTTCAACATCGCCGGCGTAAGTCCACTCATAAGCATTTCCGTTGGGGCAGCCGCTGGCGAAATAGTCATAGGAGCCATGCGCCAGCTCGTAAAACATTCCGGTGGTGTTATTCGAGATATGATCCTCGATTAGAGAACGGGATGGCCAGACTTCTGCCTCGGTGTAGTGACCCATCATATCAAACCAGTATGCGGCGTTTTGATACCAACTGGTCCAGATCCCGTCGCAAGGATAATCGTACTGCGGTCCGGAGAACGAAAACGCAGTGTATGGCGGCGGCGCTCCGTAGCCAAGAAACTCGCCGGTAACCGCATCGATTACCGATACATACATTTGATTATCCTTCATAGTTCTAACCGACCAGCAGGGATTTTTCGGGGTATCGTCCAAAAGGAATACATCCGATTCCGGGGAGATTATGCAAAGAGTGGACAATATCGGCTCTCCTTCGGCAAGCGATTCCGCTGTTTGCTTATCGATATTTATCGATATATGCTCCGGCAAATCGTCACGCCATTGAACGATTTTCTTCTTGAGTTCCTTAGTTTCCCTGTCAAACTGATAAACTATCTGATCCTTCTCGACGATGGCGCCATCGATAGTCCTCTGGTGCCAGTAGACTATCAGATCGCCGATCTCCGTCTTCTCGAAATCCCTATCGCCAGTTTCATACTGACTTAAGGGGTAGTCGACCTCGGCGACTGCAATTGCGCAGTAAGTCAGCGGATAAAGTACTAACAAAGCGGCGAACAACATCTTTCTATTCATCGGGTAATTCTCCTGTTTTTGTGAGTCTTCGATTTGAGCAAATATTCTTTTCGATGCAATGAAATGCAGTCCGGTTTGGCGAACAAGTAATAGGTTTTTCAATAGAGCCTACTCCGAGAAGAAATCAGCCTTGCTTTAAGCAAGGGGGAAACTCCAATCAAGGGGAACGCACGAAATTCGACTGCTGGTAAGCTAAACCGGTTTAATTATAATGCTTTTTCTCGGGATGTCAAGTTTCTAAATTATTAAAATATAATTTTGGCTTTTGTAGAGTATCTAATCGTAATCATTCAGGCGCTGTTTGGCTATTCTGCGCGCGGCGTCTTGGGTAGTGATGTTTTCCTTTGCTGACAATGCCAGCACCTGCTTCAACGCCCGTTGGATGCTGGCTGTTATTTCCGCTTCGGCTTGTTTTATTGTCCAACCCTGCACCTCCAATCCGAGAATTGCCATTGCGCCGCCTATATTCACGACATAATCCGGCGCATACAGGATATTTCTATCTCGTAATCTATCAGCATCCGCAGGTTCAGCAAGCTGATTATTGGCGCCCCCTACAATAGCCTTGCAGTTCAATTGAGGGATTGTTTCGGCATTTAAAATACCGCCTAAAGCACAGTGGCTAAAAATATCACATTCGGTGCTGTAAACCTGTTCGGCAGGTATAAAATGCAATCCCTGATTCTCAAGGCGTGTTATTATATCCGTGTTTATGTCGTTGAATAATATCTCAGTCCCCGCTTGCTGCAGGTGACTGATAAGCGTTCGACCGACGCTCCCCGCGCCTTGCACCAGAATGCTTCGACCCTTCAATGAACTGTCGCCATACAGGAAATCGCACGCAGTCTGTATAGCAGCAAACAGACCCAGCGCCGTATAAGGTCCCGATGATCCGCTTCCGCCGGAGGATGGAGTTCGGGAGAATACATACGGCGCGCCGGTTTCGGCGATAATATCCATGTCCTCGGCGGATGTACCGACATCGGGTCCAGTCAGATAAAAGCCGCCTAATTGCTTGATTAATGTTCCGTACCGTCTGAGGAGCTCTTCGCGAGCTGTCTGGGTTAAACCGTCAGGGATTGCGATAACGGCTTTGGCGCCGCCGTACGGCATGCCCGGAATGGCGAACTTGTATGTCATGCTTTCTGATAGACGCAATGCATCCCTGAGAGCGGCGTTAAAATCGGTATATGTCTGCATGCGAGTTCCGCCGGTGCCGGGTCCCAATCGGGTAGAATGAACTGCGATTATAATCCAGGCTCCGGATGAATGATCTCGGCGAACTACGATAGTCTCGCCGTTCCATTTTTTTAGCAGAGAGTCCATATTTTATCCATCTCGTTAGCCGACGGGCGCGGCAATCTCCTTTTCTCACGCAATGCTTTAGATTAGCTTTTGAGACAACCTCGCGGCAACCCGTCAGCGCCGGGAATCACTATTTAAAACTTGTTAGCCAAATGCTTGCCCTTCGGGGCTTGTCTACTTTTCGCCGCCTTTTTGCTTCTGCAAATAATCTGCATAAAGCGGCGACATAGACAAAAGCCGCTCTACGATAGGAGGCAATACTTCAAGTACGTACTCCACATCGGCTTTAACGGCATCTTTAGTCATATTAAATGTCAACGAACCCGAGCAGAATTCAATCGGCACGCCGACTGCGGTCAGTACATGCGATGCCGCCAGGTCTTCTTCATCCTCTCCTTTCAGATTGGAGGAACAGGCTGACCCGGATGATGCCATTATCCCTTTCATGCTTAACATCAACTGCAGAGATTCGCCTTCCACGAACTCGATCCAGAAACTCACATGCCCCGGAAGCCTTTCATCGGGGTGGCCTGTGAAATGGATGAATTTTATCCTCTCCTGAAGCCCGCTCCATAATCCCCTTCCGAGTGGAGTTAGATATTCATTACGTTCGGCTATCTCGGATTTTGCCAACTCCGAAGCTTCACCCATCCCGACTATACCGGGTATATTCTCGGTACCCGGGCGGATACCCATTTCCTGAAAACCTCCATCGAATAAAGGTGAGATTTTAATCCCCTTTCGAATATAGAGAGCTCCCACCCCCTTGGGTCCGTAATAGTTATGAGCGGACAAGGTTAGACAGTCAACCTTCAAATCCTTCACATCGGTCGGGATGGCGCCGGCGCCGCAAGCGGAGTCGCAATGAAAGTATATATCATTTTCCTTCGCAATAGCAGCCAGTTCCTTCACTTGCTGAATTGTGCCGATTTCGGGATTAGCGTGTTGAATAGATATCAATCCGGTAGCGGGTTTTATCGATTTTTCCAACTCATCCGGCGAAACCAGCCCGTATTTATCCGTGGGAAGTACTGTTAGCTCATAACCTTCCCGCTGCAAACGATAACCGATATTTAATACCGAAAAATGTTCGATTTCCGAGGTTATGATATGCTTTCCATGATCAGGATTGGCGCGGAGGTAACCGAGAATTGCGATGTTATTCCCTTCGGTAGCCCCGGAATTAAAAGTGATTTCATCGGTTTCGGCATTGATCATCTGAGCAGCCTGACCCCGAGCTTTCTCTAACGCCTGACCTGCGGCTACCCCTTTTTTGTGTATATGCGAAGAAGGATTGCCATATTCCTCGCTGAAATAAGGCTTCATCTTGTCCAGCGCTCTCGGATCCACCGGCGTGGTCGATGAAGCATCGAAAAAGACTATTCTCTGGTTCGTATCGTTCATTTATTCCTCGAATATTCGATAAGTTCTTAACATGTCTTACTGAGGGACTTTTTAATCATATATGAAGATAACTTAGAGCGATTCTAATGGAAGTCAAGCATTTTCACCGAACTATTTCGAAGCAATCGCGGTTGTTGCTATCATATAAATTTCGATTTGTTTTTTGGAATTAAAAAGAATTTTGGATAAGGAGCTTATTTATGCCTGAAGCAAGCGTTAATTATCTGGCAGTATTGGTTGCCGCAATCGCTAACATGATAATAGGCGCCTTGTGGTATTCTCCTGTGCTGTTTGGAACAAGCTGGATGGGATTGGTTGGAAAAACCGAAGAAGACTTGCGTAAGGACAGTTCCCCCATCCCATATATAATTGCATTTGTCTCATCGCTGGTTATGGCGTTTGTTTTATCTCATATCATCGACTATGTATACGCCGATAGCCTTATTGAAGGTATGCAAACCGGTTTCTGGATCTGGATGGGATTTACCGCAACAACCTTTGCCGCAAATTATGCCTTTCAGAGGCAATCAACCAAGCTTTATCTAATAGATGCGCTGTATTATTTGGTTGGCTTGTTGGTGATGGGAATTATATTAGCGGTATGGGTATAAAAAAATCCTGATCCCCGTGTAAGACTTCCTTGCCTGCTGGGGATCAGGACCCTTTGCTGTTGCCAGGTAACTTAAACATTTTCGGTTAGTCTTTCATGCTCTATGAAGACGTGCGCCAACTAAGTATCCCATGAGTAATTCTAATATTACTGCAACCAGGATTATCCCTGCGGTTTCCATGCTGCACCTCCATTTTAGAGAGCCGCTCATCGGCTATCTCTATTTAAGCATTAGAATTAACTCATTGAATGATACTGCTTAATGGAGAAAATGTTTCATCTATCCCGAATTATTCACGAAAATGCGGATATAGCAGCCGAAGGCTCGTCCTTAGGGAGTTTACAACCAGCGGGTCTTGAACAGGCTGAAATCAAGGACATTGGAAAAATGCCGGCGGTCAGCCCTTCGGGGCTGACCCAAAGTTTGCCGATTTGAGGCGGGCGGTCATCACTTCAGTGATGGCGCTGAACACTACGTTAGCGCAGGAGCGCTGACCGGCGGAAATGAGGTTACTTCATCAATGTTATACGCCTGGATATATTTATCTCCCCGGTTTCCAGCCTGTAGAAATAAATTCCGCTGGATAAATTCGACGCATCCCAGGTGATTTCATGTATCCCGACTTCCTTGTATTCATCCAGAATTGTGGCGACCTTCTGACCCATGATATTGTAAACGTTTATGTTTACCTTACCGGCTTCAGGGATTTTGTAGGAAATCTTGGTCTGAGCGTTGAAAGGATTAGGATGCGCATCGACGAATACCGGCATACTCAATTGAGCTTCACTGATATCCTGTTCTTTCAAGACTTCGGTCAATGCAGCCGAATTATTCTCCGCGCTTGCGGATGGTTGATCCGGATATGCCGGCCTGTAATACTCCGCCCATTCAGATGATGGGGACTGGCTGTTCAACCATATACCGGGAGCCTGGCTGTGTGCGTAAAGCACGGCATTAGTCATCATCCTGCCTACATCTCCGGTCCACTCACGTTCGGAAGCTCCGAAATAAGCATTTATAGCCACACACTGCGGATAATCCTGATTGACGACCGTTCCGCTATAGTTAGACCAAAGGACTCTCCAATGCTGCACCTGATGCCAATTCCCCTGTTTATCAGCGTCGAAATAATTGCCTTCGGCGCCGGAGGATACTCCCTCCATAATTGGGTGGTCCGGATCATCATTACGCAGGCTCGCATCCCACCATCTCGAAGATCCATAGCCCAAAGGTGAATAATCCGACATATAACGACCTCTTAACCTTCGATCCGTATGGTGAGCGAATTGCGCCGTAACCACCGCTCCGCCGGCTTCTACATAATCAGCAAGATTATCGCCCAGCGCGGCAGCGTTGGCGAAATTATGGTTGGACCAGACCATAAGTACATCATAGTTAAGCAGTTCCGAAACCGACGGAGTCGAATAACGCGCATCAACGAAAGTTACGCTGTTGACTTGTTCGGTGGCGAAAAGTAAATCGGATACTTCCGACCAGTCTCCATCGTAATCGGAAACCACCAATCCCACATCCGGAAACCCTTCCTGTTCCAAAACGAGGAATTCAAACCAGGCGGAATCGCATGGCTCGGGATAATCGCCTGTATATGCTGCGAAACGATAGGTTCCTGCCTGAGCCGATTGCGAAACCGGCTGCATCCAGTTGGTGCTATTGGTTTCTCCGGGATCGAGCGGAATGTCGTAGTAATTATAGAGTTCGAGGAATTCATCGTTAAAATACCATCCAAGCCATACATCCGATGCGATTGGTTCTTCGCTTGGATTATCTATATAAATAAATATCCTGAATGAATCACCGGGGTAAATTTCGACCGGATCGGGATCGGTTTCCAGATTTACCCCCATGCATATTCCCGGGAGTGAGATAGTGTCGTTTTCCCACCAGTAAAGTTCATTCTCCCAGCATGCGGAGCCGAGAAAATCCATATCCCCGTCGCTATCAATATCAAACGCATGAATACTCTTGGCGCCGTCGAAGTCGGATTTCATCACACGTTTGACAAAATTTTCCTCACCATCATTTTCGTAGTAGAAAGTTTCATCGCCATTATAATCAGCTACAAGAATGTCAAAATCATCATCTCCATCAAGGTCCTCCGCATAAACATCCCATGGGCCAACCAGATTGTCATCGATCAGGTGTCCGGTAAACTGCTGATTTCCATCGTTTTCCCACCATACGATCAAGCCGAGATCCTGCGCCAATCCAACTATATCGATATCACCGTCACCATCGATATCTTCGGCATAGACATCGCGGGCGCCCTTAAAATTGCTGACTACCTCGTGAACCGTAAAATTCTGCTCCCCGTCATTTTCCCACCAAGATATTTTGTTGTCGACCAACGAAGCGCCAAGGATGTCGATATCGCCATCATTTTCCATGTCGATAGCATGCACGCCGACAGCTCCATTGAAATCGCTATCAACCTCATGCATTGTAAACTGCTGGTTGCCGTCGTTTTCCCACCAGCTAATATCAATACCGGAGGGCGAAGATTTGTAGAAAGCTCCGACAAAATCGATATCTTCATCGTTGTCCATATCCAGAGCGTAGAGGTCGTATCCGCGGTTAAATTCCTCAGTGATCTGATGCTTTGCAAAATTCATATTTCCATCATTTTCCCACCAGGCAATATCGCCGAAAAAAGCCATACCGAGTACATCCACATCGCCGTCGCTATCTAAGTCTATGACATGAATATCTGTTGCGCTGTCGAATTGTTCGGTTATGAAGTGCATTGTAAATACCTGCTCCCCGTTGTTTTCCCACCAGATTATCTGGTGATCGAAGGTGGATGAACCTAAAATATCTACATCATTATCCTGATCAAAATCGACAGCAACTGCCGTCCAGCAAGTCCAGATATTCCCGACGATATGCTCCGTCCAGTATATCTCAGCAAAAACCACACTGGTTAAGACCAGAATAAAGACGATTACCCCCGCTGTCTGCTGGAATGCTAATTCCTTTTTTGATCGCTTCATTGAAGAAAACTCCTCGTTGAATTTTAAGTTAAGCTCTCTTATGTGAATTATATCACAAATATAAAATCAGGGATATGACTTTAAAAGAACATGGAATGATTTCCAGGTAGAATTGTCAGAGGACAATTCCCCGTAAGTAAAATAAATCCGGGTGTCGAAAAGTCAAGCATTCTTTTGCTCCTAATGCGCATTTTCTGTTAGGAATAGTAACGCAAATTACCGTGTTAATCTCCTGTAATACAATATGTTCGGATGGTTTTACCAACAATAGCGCTACGGTAATAATGAATGCATCACGACAGTAAAATGCCTCTTACTCCGCTTGATAATCCAATTTGACACATTTTGAAGAATTATCATAATTATTCTACCTAAAAACAATTAACTCCGGCTCTTAAATGGACTTCTATCCTTGAATATTCATAAATTTCATAATCGGTAGCGGAAGCCTTGCACTTCCGGTGTTTCTTTGAGATACTCAATTCCAATCTGTAAATAACCTACTTCTATTGAACTCTTCGAAGGGCAAGCCTTCGGCTGCGGATTAATGTTTTTTGTGAATTATCCGGGCTAAATTATAGCCTTTCTATGTTAACATCCGGATGCTTTAAAAACTATGGCCCGCCAATTGGTCCGAAAGCATTATTGTAGAACGTATTGTCATCCGCAAGCTCGGTTGAATCCGGTGTTTCCCCTTCTAAATAAATCCCGTAAGATCCGCTATATCCTATTGAATCATCGACGATGGTCGGCAAAGCATCCTGAATACGTATGATACCATCGCCAAATTTGCCTCCATGTTCAAGATTGCAATTTCTAATTACGCAGCTATCATCTATTGAATCGTTATAGAAATATATGCAATTCCAGTCACCTGGCGAAGGTGCAATTTCAGCGCTGGCAAATGTTATCCGGTCGCTGGTCCCATCGGCAATCAATCCCCCCGCATATACCGTTCCTACAAAGAATGCCCCATTAATCCCCACCTTGAAATCGGTACCTAGTTCGATAATCAAAACTCCCTTCGCTTCATAGTCTCCGCAATAAACCGGTTCCGATATATAATAAGGAACAATGTGCTTATAGCAGGTAACAGTTCCCGTTACGATTCCTCCGCTGACCTGAAAACCCTGTTGGGCATTGCCGGTAAGAGTATTCGAAGTGTCAATATGCGGAACACTCTCAGCCTGTACGTTCAGAGGGTAATCGTTGCATGTGGTTATTATATTTTCCGAAAACTGACTCCCAATGGCGCCTGATCTAATAGTGCGGATACCGTTGGCAAGGCTCTCCCTTATCACGGTGTTGGTCATATTTACGGTGGCGCCAAAGGTGAACCGTATCCTACAGCCCTCCTCGACCATAACGGTGGCGCCGTTGGAAATGTTAAGATAAGATTGTATAAAATGGGGATTGCCTGACGCTGACCATGTCTCATCTGCATCGATCGCACCTTCGTGCACTGTACCGGACGGAGCTTCACCCATGTACACCGAAATCGCGTCACTTCCCACGTGATTTTGAGTATCAGTTGCCCTCACTTCTATTTCATGTTCGGATTCGGGAGCTTCATTAGACGCGTCCCATTGAAAATAGAATGTATCAGCATTGTAACTGGAGTGAGTTCCAGACACCGCCCCATCGATATAAAGAGCGGTACTTGTTATTCCCAGATTATCAATAATTGTTGCTGCTATTGTAACCACACCTATTGGAACCTCACCCGTCGCGGGATCAATTATCCAGACCTCCGGAGCGCTATCGGTGTTACCCGGGTCACACCAGCTTGCCATCAAAATTACCGCCGCCATTACAAAAGCCAGTGCTTTAATAGTCTTATGCATTTCAGCCCTCTCTTGAATGCGGAGTTTTAAAATATAAAATACTTACAATGTTAATATAGTTATTGTCGGCGATTTGGCAAGAGTAAACTTAGCGCCCCAATAATTTATTTTGATATTCGGGATTTTGGGAGATTGTCAAAAAGATAAAAGTTTTGATCCACGGCGCTAAGATATCGTTGGGTGTGGGTACCGACGACAATATTAAGCTGCATTTGTCGCCAGTCAGACGAGTTTACGCGTCTGCGGCGGAGACGCCTGAGCACACCGGAAATAATCTGAGGCTTCGAACGTCCCGACCAGAAGCGGGAAAGCTCGATTGACGACCTCGGTATGCGGCATTCGGGGACGAATGCCGCGCACGACGATAAGGATACTATCGATAGTTATTTCTTTCCGACAGTCGCTAAAACGTAATTATTATAAGGAATATATTTAACTGCGGCAGCCTGGACTTCCTGAGTTGTTACCGCGCGCAGTTTGTCTATATAGCTATCCCAGTACTGATATCCTACACCCAGATACTCGTGTAAAGCCATGTAGTACGCCTGGTTGATTCGCGCCAGGTTGCGGGATAACATACTTCCCCAAAGACTATTGGTTGTGTTCACTCGCTCCTGCTCGGTTATACCATCGGTCTGAAGCTTCCTTATCTCATTTCTAATTCCGCCGAAAGCCTGGTTGAAATTCCTGTGACCGGTTCCCATACTGGTTGCGAAAACGCCCAATTCAGGATAAAGCGATATACCCGAACCGACCGAATACGCCAGTCCCTGCTCCTCGCGAAGTTCCAGTTTCAATCTGGTCGATAACGCTGATGCAGCTATCTTTAGCGCCGGATAAGAAGGATTATCTATTCCCGGCACTATATTACCGTAATAAATATATACCTGGTCTTTATCCATATATTTGTGAGTTCTGGCGCGGTCGCTGATCGGTTCCACATACTGAGGCGCAGGATAATCATAACCAATGTTGCTTAATTCACCAAACTCCGTCTCAATCATCTGAACACATATCTCCGGGGGAATGTTGGCTGCAACCGCCATTATGAGGTTTTCCGGCGCATAAAGTATGGCATGATGTGTCACCAAATCGGCCTGCGTAATGGAGCTGATAGTCCTCATATTTCCCAGCACATCTTTTGAATACGGGCTTTCGGGGAACAGCTCCTCGCGGAATAAGCTTGCGGCGTTTTTGTAGGTGGAACCCATGTTCATTCCCAGCACCGCTTGAATTTCTCCCCGAACCTCTTCGATTTTATCCTCGGGAAAGGTGGGATATCCCACAATCTGCGCCAGAAGCCCCAGAGCCGGTTCGGCGAACTCATCGATTGTTTCCAGCTTGACAAATGCAAACGCCTGTGAGGTGTAGCGATCATCGTACGGGATATAGGGATTATCGTGGAGCGTAAGCTGCACTCCGTTGTGGTCCAGCGCCCTCGAAAGCTCCTCGGCATCGTAGTCCTTCGTTCCCTTTAGCATCATCCTATTAACGAATTCCGATAAACCTGTTTTTCCCTCGGCTTCCAATGCAGAACGGCCTTTGGCAAGAACATTTACGGCGAACACCTTGCTGTCGGGATTACTTTTGATTAGAACTGTTAACCCGTTATCAAGAACCTTTTTAAAATAGACCGTCCTGCTTAAAGCAGGATTAGCGTTGTAGAGAAGAATCGTAACTGCTATAATAAATATTACCAAATAAGCTGACTTTCTCATTTTCCATACCTCCGTTAAGCTTCGGGAACCACTGCGGTTGCTGCATACTCGATATCAGTAAAATACTCTTTGGCGGCAGATTGAATATCATCCGATGTTACTTTGCCAAGATTGTCTATATATCCTTTCGCTAAATCATATCCTCCAACCGCCAGGTAAGGAGCTTTGAAGAAACTCCAGTAATGTAATCTTTCTTCGAGCAAATATTCATCAACTTTGGTTTTAACCATAAAGCGCTCGATTTCCTCGCGTGGTACCGGAGTTGATGTTAAATCACCGAGAACCTGGTTGGTGCGCTGCACTATCTCTTCGATGTTGCCCGGATTATCCGTCATCACGGAGACCACCATGTTGGTCATCTCTTTCTTTGTATCCAGGTACACATTCATCGATTGAATCAACTGGTCCTCCCCGGTCAGCGTCTTTCTCAACGGCGATGTTTCCTCGGCTCCCAGATACTTGGTCAACATCTCGAAGGCGTAATAATTATCATCGGTATAAAGCGGCGCGGGATATGTGATATTCAGGTAGCAAAGTTCGGTATCGGTCTGCCGATAATGGATAGAATCCGAAGCGGGAAAGGTGTAATTGATATCCAGTTCCTTTCCGGTTCCCCCACGAGGCTTATCGCCGAAATACTTTTCGTAGAGAGCCAGCATCGAATCCGGATTGAAATCCCCGATAGCGATCGCCAGCATATTTTCAGGGGTGTACTGCGATTTGTAGTAGTTCATCACAGCTTCGCGGGAAACATTGGCGATACTCTGCGGGCTGCCTAAAACCGTGCGAGCATAGGACGTACCGGCGTAGACGATGCTGTCGTTGAACATCTCAACGCGATAGTTGATGTTGTCATGATCCATTCGGATTTCCTCGGTTACGACTTTTTGCTCCTTCTCATACTCATCTTCGGGAAAAACCGATCCGAAAAGCTGGTCTGATTGGACATCAATGCCAAACTCTATAAATTCGGTCGGCATCAGCACCAGGTAGAAAGTGGCATCTTTGCGGGTAAAGGCATTTATATAGCCGCCATGGTTTTTAATCCCTTCGTTTATGTCCTCCCTGGTTTTGGTTTCGGTTCCATCGAAGTTGAGGTGTTCGAGAAAATGAGTGAAACCATTGGTGGAATCAGCTTCGAATTTGCTGCCGGCGTCAACCATGACGATCGACGTAATCATCGGGGATGCATGGTTTTCCTTCATAACGATTTTAAAGCCGTTGGAAAGCGTATGTTCGATTGCTCCTTCACCGTCATGCCTTTCGCTGCAGCCTCCAATCAAGACGGAAGTTGTGAGAAATATGATTAATAATGGAGAGATATTATTTTTCATATAGTTAAGTTTCGCTCCTTTCTTTTTTTATCAGGAAACTATATAAACTTTCAATTAACCGTTAAGTTCGCTGAATAACATCAATTTTTGCCATTTATATGTCAAGAGTTTATTTTTGTTGACAAAGACCGAAATAAAATTATATTGAGCGTTTAATTATTTTTTCGGTTCGAAGATTTATAAGAATTAAGGAGTGAAATTTAATGAGTAAATCGCAAGGTTGGAAGATCGGATTAATCCTCGCGCTTTTTATAATTGCGGTGTATTATATATATCCTTCCATCGTTTATCATACGATGAGTTATGAAGAAAAGATGGCGATGCAGGATGACGATCCTATCGGTTACGCCAAACTCCAGAATGGAGCCCTGAAATTAGGATTGGATTTACAGGGCGGGATGCATATGGTTTTGGAGGTTGATAAATCTCAACTTACCAGCGAAGAAGCAAAGGATGCTTCCGAGAGGGTTTTACAGATTGTACGCAATCGTATCGACCAGTGGGGCGTTTCCGAGCCGCAGATTTACCCGCAGGGCGATGATAGGGTGGTTGTTGAGCTTCCGGGTTTACGAGAAACAGAGCGCGCTAAGGAACTTATCGGTAGGACCGCTATTTTGGAGTTCAAACTTGTCGAAGACCCTCAAACCACGGATGCGGCGCTAAACGCCATAGATTCGGTGCTTTCCGAAAAATTGAAAGCTGAGGATACAGCTCCTGAGGAGGCTATAGAAGAAATCCTTCCGGATACAGACGAATCCGAACTTCCGGACGCCGCCGACCTTTTTGCGGAACCCGAAGAGGGGGAAGAGCTTCAGGATATCGACCTCGATGATTACTATGTCGAACGTCCCTTTACATCTTTACTGGATATTGAGGGGGGAAGTATCCTGGTGGCGGACGATGAGTATCCGCTGGTTAACAAATACGTTAACGATCCTGCGGTCCAGGACGCAATCCCCAAAGGTATAGAATTCGTCTGGTCGACTCGAACCTTCACCAAGGGGAGCATGGAATATCATGAGCTGTATGCTCTGAATAGCAGAGTGGAGATGTCCGGCAAATATCTAACCGACGCGCGGCCGAACTGGGATCAGTTTCGCAAACCGGTAGTTAATTTCACCTTGACCAAAGATGGAGGAAGGATATTCGCAGGCGTCACCGGAGCTAATATCGGCAAACGTTTGGCAATAACGCTTGACGGAAGGGTCGAGTCCGCTCCCGAAATCAGGGCGAAGATTCGCGACCGGGGACAGATAACCATGGGAGGCGAAGCGAGTTTCGAAGAAGCTGTAGACCTGGCTATCGTGCTTAGAGCCGGTGCGCTTCCGGCTCCGGTAAAAATTATTCAAAATTCAGTGGTCGGCGCCAGTTTGGGTAAAGACTCCATTGAGAAGGGCAGGATTTCCGCAACAATTGCGCTGATTGCGGTAATGGGATTTATGATATTTTACTACAAAGGATCAGGTGTTATCGCGGATCTGGCGCTTTTCTTTAATATCTTCTTCCTGCTGGCGGTGATGGCAGGCTTGGATTCGGCTTTGACCATGCCGGGTATAGCGGGTATTATCCTGACGGTCGGCATGTCTATTGACTCCAACGTATTGATCTTCGAGAGGATAAGAGAGGAGCTTTTGACCGGTAAAACTGTGAGGGCGGCAATCGATGCCGGTTACAATCGGGCGCTGCTGACAATTATCGACTCCCGCGTTACAACCCTGATTACAGCATTATTCCTGTTCATCCTCGGTACCGGACCGGTAAGGGGATTTGCGGTTACGCTGGCGCTGGGTATTTTCATCAGCTTGTTCACGGCATTTTTCACCACCAAAGTTATTTTTGAATTAAGAAAAGGCTACAAGAGTTTAAGTATATAGATTTAGGGCGGAATTCAAGGAGTATCGATGTTACGAATAATAGGTCAAACAAATATTGATTTCATAGGCAAAAGAAAAATCTCGCTTTTTGTGTCCGGCATTCTGATGATTCTCGGCATAATATCGGTTGTCGGCATTTTCATGGGATCGGCTAATCTCGGCATAGATTTCACCGGCGGAGTGCTTATGAGGGGTTCCTTTGAGAATCCGGTTGAGGTGGGGGAACTGCGTGCAATTCTATCTGAAGCCGGGTATGGCGATGCTCAGATCACCGAAATACATGGCGAGAATATCTCGCCTAATTCATTTCTAATCAAGTCCAAGATGGTCGAAACCGAGTCTGATTCCTTATTGGGAGATCGGTTGCTGACTTTGATCAAGCAGGAAATGCCCGATAACGAATACGTTCTGGATTCGATAGAGGATGTTGGACCTTCGGTGGGCGAAACCCTGAAGAGTAAAGCGAGATTGGCTGTCATTCTTTCCCTGTTCGGAATTTTAGTTTATATATGGATACGGTTTGATTTCAGGTTCGGTGTCGCCGCAACGGTCGCCACGTTCCACGATGTGTTGGCGGTAATGGGTATATTCTTCATACTCCAAAAGGAATTCACTCTGTTGGTCGTAACTGCTTTGCTTACTCTTGTCGGATACTCTCTTACCGATACGGTTGTGGTCTACGACAGGATCCGCGAGAATCTGAAGCTTTTCAGAAAACGCTCGGGGTTCGGCACAACTATCAACACCAGTATCAATGAGATGCTGTCCCGGACTATAATAACCAGTTTGACTTCTATTTTCGTAGTTTCTTCACTGCTGATTTTAGGAGGTGAGGTTGTGCGTGATTTCTCCATTGCGTTATTATTGGGAGTTATCATCGGCACCTATTCCTCCATATTTGTAGCCAGCCCGATAATCGTCGAGTGGGAAAAGAAAGCGCCGAAGCGGGTGAAGTAACTCTCTATAAATGGCAAGTCAAAAGCGTTTAGATGGATATTGCGTCTATATTTATGATAGAGCTTACCCAGCTATCGATTAATACGGAGTTTATTTTATGGAACACCAAATGTTATTTATAATAGGCATGCCGCGTTCCGGCACCACTATGCTGGAACGTATCATGGAATCCCATTCTACGATCATGGGGGGACCCGAACCGCACCTGCTCACTCCCCTGGCTCATCTGGGCTATTTCGATAAGGTTGACAAAGCGCCTTATGATCATATCCTGGCGGCTGAATCGCAGAAGCTATTCGTTTCCAACCTCCCGAATAAAGAGCAGGATTATATCGACGCCTGCCGGGCTTATTGCGATGTGCTTTACGGAAGATTGCTCTCCACCACCGGCAAGAAAATCTATCTGGATAAGACGCCGGCATACGGATTGATTCTGCCCTTTTTATCCAAAATCTATCCCGATGCGCATTATATCGTTCTGTCTCGTCATCCGCTGGCGATATTCGCATCGTTTGCCAATTCATTTTTCGATGGTGATTATCAAACCGCCCAGAAATACAACCCGATCCTTAATCGCTATATACCAGCCATGGCGAATTTCATCCGCCAGGATGAAGTTCCCTTTATCCATGTGAAATACGAAGAGCTCGTTAAGGATCCCGAAGGCTGGATTGGTAAGATTTATGAACATATTGGAATTCCCTTCGAAAAGGAAACTATAGATTACGGCAAAAAGCAGCCTGCCCCGGAAGCCAAGAAAGGACTGGGTGATCCTATCGGCGTGAAACAGCACAGCCGCCCCACCACCAAGTCGGTGAAAAAATGGGTAAATGATCTCGCTTCCGATCCGGATAAACTCGCCTTGATGCAAAAGGTTATCGCTCAGCTCGATCCCGCGGACCTGGAGACTTTCGGATATCCAGCGGATACCATCTGGAAACCGTTGGAAGAAGCGGCAGGAAAGACGGCAGCGCCGAAGAAAAAGGGATTATCCGTATATTCTTTACAGCGGAGAACCATCGTCACGCTTCGGGCGCAAGCTCAAAAAGGCGGCATTTTTCATAAAGCCCTTCATAAAGTCAAACTTACATGCGAGGTTTTGCTGAGGGAATAATAGAATCAGCAATCCTCTCCTTCAGAGGGACTGGCAAAACCATAAAGGTTTTGACCTGCGGATGCCGGGGCGGATATGCCTTCGGCTGCGGATTAATGTTTTTTATGAATTATCCGGGCTAAGAAATCGACAACGAAATCGAGCCCCTCGGCAGCTCCCGGATCATCCCAGACGGCATACGGTCCAACATATTCCGCAGCCAGATGCGATTCCTCGGTGAAAGGCAAATAATCTTCTTCGGTTGAATTGGGATAATTCCGGGGGACAATACCTGTCAGACTCACACTTGATATACATCGACCTGTTTGATTAGTCAACCGGCGACCATTAATTATAAAAATATTGTATTCGATATTAGCCCTTATTACAAAATGAAAATATTCAATATTTTCATTGACATTCTATCCGGGAACCAGCATTTTAGATATATCGGAGGTTATGATGATTATCGTTAAATCCTTTTTCGGTTTTTGAGGAAGGGGCAAGCTGTAAAGTTTCTTCCATAAGTTATACGCAAAAGAATAATCCCAATTCAAAAGGAGTTAACTATGGAGAAGAATAAATTATCTCTGTCAATACTGTCTTTATCAGTAATTGTCATTCTGTATCATGGGAAGCGGGAATCAATCGGTAAACTGTTCCCTTGCTGAAGCAGCAGGCTTTCAGCAATTGATATCTATAAAATGAGATTCAAAAATCAAATTCATATTTCGTAGGAGGTGGTTTTATAGAGTATATAAGCCTTTGTTTACGTTTCCCCAAAAAAGTCAGGACAATTTTTGAATTGTGGAGGAAAATATGAGAGCTCTATTTGTTATTACAATTATAGGCGCCCTATCTTTATCCGGCATCGTCTTAGGGGCGACTCCCCCAAAAGGGCAGATTCATGTAATGTCCATTGCCGAAGCGCAGAAAGTAGAACTATTAGCTGATATGGAACCGATTCCTCAATCCGCCAGGCACCAACCGGCGATTCCTTTGCGGGATGATATCATACTGGATTCCCCCGGTACAGTGGTTGGTAGAACCTTTTACGACTATCAAACCAATGGTTCGACCGGCAACAGGATAGCCGTGCATCCATGCGGAATCCATATAAGCTGGATGAAGGGCATTCGCGATTGGACCGGCGAGCGAATCATCTATTACAACTTCATAGAGGAACAAGGGGGACAGCCTTTCTGGGGCGATGATGGAACGCCGGCCACTTCAGGTACGAGAGACGGATATACCACCATTGATGTAAATGAGGAAGGAGCGGCAATTATCGCTTTTCATAATGCCGTCTTCGGCGCCGAAGAAACCCGTGTGGTAATAGACGCCGCATGCGGCTTAGGTTTGTTCACAGAATATCCGGTCCCCAGCGAGATACCCGGTGATTACACTTATTACTGGCCCTATGTCACCTGTGACTATAACGACAGAATCCACATCTGCAATCACGAATCTGTGCAGGGAGCGGGCGATCCTCAGAATTGTGCTCATGCCTGGTCGGAGGATATGGGTAACAGTTGGACAGATCTTGTTACTGTCACAACTCTGATGGAGATATCCTCGCAGCCGGTATCATCTCCGGTGGATAGTAAAGTCGCCATCGTATTTACTTTGCCGAGAACTCTTAACGAGCCCAACCAGTACAATAATGATATTGCATACATCGAATCCCTCGACGGTGTAACCTGGAATTACGGCAATATCAACAATATAACCAACTATCAATATGAGGACACCCTGAGGGCGTATTGTGATCTTGATGCCTGCTACGACTACGAAGGGAATCTCCACATTATCTGGAACACGCCTGGTTATTGGGAAGAGCAGGGGACGATTACGGTTGATGCCTGTCTACTCTGGCATTGGTCCGAGGCTGCCGGAACCAGCTTAGTTTATAATGCCTGGCATCCATCGTTCCCGGGAGCATGGAATCGTTCCGCATCCAAAATGTCAATAGCGGCTGCATCCGACAACAGCTTGCATGCCCTCTGGACTCATTTTGATGATATTGATGTTTCAGCCGGCGGTTACTCTAATGGGGAGTTGTATTATTCTTACTCTACAGATGGCGGTTATACCTGGAGCGATCCTGAAAACCTGACGAATACGGCTACTCCCGGATGTCTTCCCGGCGATTGCGATTCGGATCACTGGTCAACGTTAGCGGAGCAGGTAGACGACTATATCTACATTACCTACATTAATGACAAGGACGCGGGCGGCATTCCGCAGAATGAAGGCGCGCAGACGGAGAATCCGGTTATGTACCTTGATCATCCTACCGAATATACTCAGCCCCTCGACATAGATGTATTCATGCAGCCCGACCAGTATCCCACAGTAGTCCCCAGGGGAGGCTCCTTTGGATACGGCGGCGCTCTGGTTAACAATACTAATGCCCCGCAAGAAGTGGATGTTTGGCTGATGGTGGATGTTCCGGACTACGGAATGTACGGTCCTGTGAAGCTGATTGAGGATATTCCCATTGCGCCCCTGGACACCATGATGCAGCTCGGAATGCGGCAGGACGTTCCCCTCATCGCTCCGACCGGATTCTATGATTATATCGCTTATGGCGGTCTATATCCGGGGCAGGCAGTGAGTGAAGCTTCCTTCGAATTCGTAGTTGTCGATCCCCGAGGCGGCGATGCCGACGCATGGAATGTGTACGGCTGGTTCGAAGACGAAGAAGCGGTTGCTCCCTCGGAGCTGGCTTTAGGAGCCAATTACCCCAATCCGTTTAATACCGGCACGACCATTAACTACAGCTTGCCGGAAGCCGGACACGTGACTCTGGAGATATTCAACTTACTCGGTCAGAAGATAACGACTCTCGCGGATACCGATAAGGGGGCGGGAATGCATACCGTAACATGGGATGCTTCCGATTATTCCAGCGGCGTCTATTTCTACAAGTTGCGCGCAGGTGACCGAATATTAACCAAAAAGATGAACTTGATGAAATAAAGATAACATTCGAGCAGGGAGGGGCGCTATCCCTCCCTCGATAATTCATAAAGATTCGTAGTTCGTAACCGAAGACTCGTCCTTCAGGAGTACAATAGAAGCAGGTCATTTACAGATTGGAATTGAGTATCTCAATGAAACGCCGGAAGCGCAAGGCTCCCGCTACCGGTGATAGGATTTATGAACAATACAGGTTAGCGATCAGTGTCGGGCTTTTCGCTCATTTCATTCCTTCAGAACGCGACCTGCTTTTATTAAAATTAGGCGCAATTTCAACATTTTAGGCAGTTCTGTTGAGGGCGCCCGACGCCACGTCCAATTACATGAATGAATGCCGGGCACAAACCGGTAACTTATGCCGCCCCTAAACTTTACTTTTTGCGAGAAGGCTCTACTCGCGGCTTTCCATTATATTTTCCATCGTTGAGGTAATTTTATTGATAGTGAGGGGTTTCTCGATTATACCATCTACACCGAGTTCCCATGCCCGGTCAAACATCTTCTGGTTTCCATTACCTGTAATCAATATAAAAATAGAATCGGCATCGAGGTTTCTCGATTGTTGGAAAAACTCCAGTCCATTGATACCGGGAAGATAATAATCACAAATAATCAGGAAGAATCCGTTCTCAGCTACTAATTCTAATCCCTCTTCGCCGGTTTCGACCGCGGTGAGATAATGCTTTCCGCAGTTAAATGTTGCCTCTAACGAACCGCGCACGAATTCATCGTCGTCAATTACAAGAGTTTTGTTGTTGCGTATTAAGTCAATCATCATACAATACATATTCGGCACAAATTTTCCCCCTTATCACTTCGGAGAAAACAAGCGCAAGTTATGTGCCAGGTTTGAACAGGTATTGGAATTTGCCGGAAGCCATTTAACAGGCAGTATATAAGAAGATATTTACTCTCGAATCAAGGAATATTTCACGAAATTTTCTAATTGGATTAGAATGTTTGCCATAGATGAGAATAATATCGTCAAAAAATAATCAACGAAAACACTTGCGTTTATCATCATTTCGTATTATTAATAAGCAATATACTAAAAAACTCCAATCCTATTATTTCGAATCACGCTTGACAATTATTTATTTGTAACGGCTTAGAATCGTGATGAAATTGTGAGTTTTGTTCGATTTCACTAAACCGCTCGATATGAGGTTTTATGGAAAGTGATGCGCATAAAGAGACATACAAGGAATACGTAGTCAATAATATCGGAAAGCAGAATTTCCAATATCTCGTTGAAAACTCGCTGAACGGTATCAGCATTCTAAGGAGTAACAAGATTTTCTATCGCAACCGAAAAGCAGTTGAAATCTTCGGCACAATAGATGATAGAGATAGTTTACTCACGGTTGAATCAATTCACCCGGAAGACAGAGAGGTATTTGAAAATGTGTTGTCTCAAATAACCGGAGGATTTACAGGGCACCTGGATTACGAATTCCGTTTCATACCGGATAAAAACTACCCCGATATTTATAAATGGGTGCATAATCGCGCCAGCAATGTGGAAGTGGACGGAGAAATGGCTGTATTAATAGAGAGCACGGATATCACCGAACACAAAGCTATGGAGAGAATCCTCAGAATTCAGGATAAAATGAATACCGTGGGTAGAGTGGCGGCTGGAGTTGCCCATCAGATTCGCAGTCCTTTGTCCGGACTTAATTTATACATTTCTGTTTTAAAAGACAGACTCATGGCAGCCGAATTGCAGAATGAAACCAGCGAATTGCTGCAGCAAATAGAATTAGCATCATTGAAAATCGAATCAATCGTAGAAACAGTCAGGAAGTTCGCCGGGTCAGATCCGGTCAAGGCTGCTCCGGTTGATTTAAACAAATCCCTCAGGGATTCGTTGTCATTGATAGAAGCATCCTTGAAAAACTCGAACATCACCATACTCCTTGAAGTCGATGCAGACATTCCGCAATTTATGGGGGATCCTGATATAGTTGAACAAGTTGTATCCAATATTCTTGTTAACGCCATGGAAACCCTTGAAAACCAGGATGGCGGAAAAAAGGCTATTGAGATCAGGTCTTTCTCCATGGGAAATTTCGTAATCGCGAAAATTGGCGACTCCGGTCCCGGCATTCCGGTTGATAAGCGCGAGGAGATATTCGAACCATTTTATTCCACGAAAAAGGGCGGAACCGGAATGGGACTGGCATTGAACCAGCGCATGATAACCCAATTCGGCGGAGAGATCCGAGTCGGGACTTCACCGTTAGGCGGCGCTGAGTTCACTATCGCCATGCCGCTAAAGAAGCGTAGCGCAAAATCTTAGTTAAGCCTATTTGGGAATCGGTTGTTTACTACATAGTTTCTCCGCTTTCCTCGCCGTGCATTTTTTCCATCTCTTCTGCGTATTTTCCCGGGTTCTCTTCGAACTGCTCTTTGCAGTATTCGCTGCAGAAATAGTAAGTTTCACCTTCATAATCAACCGAGGGGGTTGCTTCGATCACCTCAACGTCCATTCCGCATACGATGTCATGGTGGACATTTTCGGCTCCCTCCATAGCGTGTTCCTCGGCATGCTCTTCATGCTGCATTTCCTGCATTTCGGATGATTCCTGTTGCTCGGCTCCGCCGCATCCAATCAAAAGAATGAGAGATGCGGATAGTAATACGGTAATTAGTAGTAAACTGAGACGCATAACATAATCTCCAATTTTGAGTTAGCCTGGATTATTCACAAATTTAGTAATCGGTAGCGGAAGCCTTGCGCTTCCGGCGTTTTTTGTAATCTTCAGCTGTAAACCGTAAATGAACTAATTCTATTGAACTTCCGAAAGGCAAGCCTTCGGCTGAGAACTACGAATCTTTATGAATTATCCGGGTTAGGTTTATATTTTCATTGCGCCAACATAAGCCGGTATTAACTGAATGTAAAAGGAATTTTATCGGGATCAGGAAAAAAGGGCGGATAAATTATCCACCCTTTCAATCACCGTATCTTAGATTCCGGTAAGCTATAGTCTTATATCTTCAGTATGTTCATAAGCCGCTCTTTTGCCGGGCATAACCCCGAAAGTGATATTGTCTTCGGGAATGGGAATCAAATCCTCAACTACATATTCGGTCCCGTTATAAGTTATCCGCCTTAAGACCCGCTGATCATCGGCGGCAACATATATCTCGTTTTGACCATCTCCATCAAGATCGGTTATCAAGGCGGCATGTTCAAATCCGCTGGAGTTTTCGGCAATTTTCTTTTTGCTCCAGTTTCCATTATCATGCTCCAACACCCAGACACCGGAACTTAAGGGGGAGGCGACTATTTCTTTGTCGCCATCGTGGTCAACGTCGCCTGCGCATAGGAATCTGCATAGCATATCAGGCAGCTCGGTAACAACCTTATCCACAATCTTGCTGCCGCCAAACAGGTACTGCTTTATAGTTACCCCGGCGCCCTCTTTTATCTTCGCCATTTCGGCTTCCGCGGCGCAATATAATTCCGGTTGGCCATCATCATCGATATCCGCGCAGAGTATCTCCTTAACATGCTTGGTCGGGAATTCCTCCACAACCGAACGGACGAATACACCGTCTTTATAATCATACATCGGAATCACGCCCGGCTGAGGGGTTCCATCCAGCTTGTTCGGTTCGCTGGGAGTAGCGAAGATCTCATAAATCCCGTCATTATCGACATCGCCGAGTTCGATTTCATGTACGAATGTTCTCTCTTGACGGTCTATCTCTTCGGCTTGCCACTCCCCTTCAATCTTTTGGAGGACTAAAACCACGCCCTGGTCATGAGTAGCAATCACGAGGTCCTCTTTGCCGTCGCCGGTAACATCGCCGATCTCGATATCACGCAAGCGGTTCTGCTCGCCGCCGAATTCACTTTGATACAGCACGGCAGCAGTCCATTCGCCATTCACGCGAGTCCAGTGTTTGAGCATGGCGGCGTTGGCGCCGATAGTCAATAATCCCAAACCACCGGGACCTTCGAACGGGATCGCTTTGTGGAAAACATTGCTCTGCGGGTCTTCCACCACTTCAAAACCCCACTTTCCGCCCTGAAGATAGACCAAAGTCATCTTGGCGGCGCCGGGAACCGATTTGGTTTCGCCGTCTTCGCCTTCCTCATCGTGGAATTGCGCTTGTGTCAGCACCAAATCCGGCATTCCGGTAAATGTCTGCTGTTCTTGTTTTTGCCCGCATCCCGCGGCAAATAATCCGACTACAACCAACAATCCAATTAATTTTTTGAACATCACATTAGTCCTTTCTTATCGGTTAAATATCTTTATTATCTAAACTATATTTCACTGTCCAACGTCTCAAGCTTGGTAGCTTCTCCCAGAAGTATTATTATATCCCCTACCTCTATAATGGTTTCAGCCGATGGGTTTCGTATCATGGTTTTATCCGGTTTCCTTATTCCCAGAACGGTGATACCCATTTTCGCCCCGAAATCAAGCTCCTTTAGCTGCTTATTGGTGATAGGAGAATTCCCCTTTATTGCAAGTTCTTCAATCCGAAAATTACCCTCCGGTCCGGAAGCCGCCACCTGGAGAAAATCTACGACATTAGGTCTGAGAGTTGCCAGAGCCATCCGAAGCCCTCCGATTATATATGGAGATATAACCCTGTTGGCGCCGGCTCTATAAATCTTCTTCTCAGCAGCAGCCGAATCGGCGCGGCAGGTGATAGTAAGATATGGATTAAGATGTCTCGCCGATAGGGCAAGATAGACATTATCGGCTTCCGATGCCAGAGTAGAAACCAAACCCTTAGCTTTTTCTATACCGGCGGATTTTAATATCTCGTCATTGGTGGCATTACCTTGAATATAAACATATTCGGTTTTTAGAAGCTCCTCGATGTTTTTTTCATCGTATTCAACAACCACAAACGGAACCCTCCGCGCTGCGAATTCCTCGCATACCTGGCTTCCAACGCGCCCGTAACCGCAGATTATATAATGGCTTTCCATCTTCTGAAGCTGTCTTTCCATCTTTCTTTTCCCGAATATTTTTCTTACCTGGCCTTCGACAATGAACTGACCGATCACTCCGAAAGTATATGCGACCGTACCGACGCCGAACAAGATTAGAATAGTGGCAAATACCTTACCGGTCACGCTAAGATTGTGAACCTCGCCATAGCCGACCGTGGATAGAGTTATGATGGTCATATAGAGCGCATCCAAAAACGGCCAGTCCTCGATTATCCAGAATCCAACCGTACCGAATAATAGTACGCTTAGAATCAGCGGCAGCAGCCTTCGAATTCCGACAAGGTCGCCTCTTAACATCGAACTTCCTATCCTCAAAAAGGACCCTTCTCAGCACTACTTATTTTTCGGTCGCTTTCTTTTTTCTCGGTTTTCGTTTTTTGTATTTCTTGAATCTCTTCCGATTCCGCTCCGTTATATACGCATCGAACTCCTCAAGAGAACGAAATTCATGTTCATAGTTAAAAGGGTATTTTGAAATAAAACAATTAATATCTTCATCATCATCATAACCATAATCTTTGCACATTTTGGGACGATTTTCGTAAATACCGCAGGTTTTATCAGGAAGCAGTTCCTTGCACTCGGTGTGAAATTCGATATACCAGGAACCATCCTCGACAAAAACCGAAACATTTTTATGCGCCAGATACCATCGTATATATTCTCGATATTCGGCATTTGACGGTTCTTCTATTTCTATCGCTATGTTATTGCAGCATTTAGCGCCGCAAGCCATGCAAACTTCTTTGGTGAGTTTATCAACTTTACTAAAATTCAACTTGTGTGCTCCCTAATTATTATAGTTTTCCAATATATCACGTCTGCGACGGTATGACAATTGTTTTAGGGGGGATAATTCAGAATATTAGGGATGTGCGCCGAACTCAAGTCCTCAATTCAATCAGACGGTTAATTTCCTTCTTCCGCATCGATTGTCATATACTCCAGAAGTGATTCCAGTTGTTCAGCGCTGTTGAATGTGAGCACATTCATCTCCTTGAGGTCTTCTGTGAAAGCTTTGTTTTCCGGATCGTAAAGGTAGCTGCCCTTGGCTTGCTCTCGAGCGCGTTTCATACCGTTTATGGTTCCGCTGGATTTCTCGGACACCTCTACCACTATCACCGCCGATGATAATCCCGCGATTATCCGGTTCCGGGAGAGCAGCCGTCCGACCGATATTCTGGTCTCCGGATGATATTCACTGAGAAGGCATCCGGATTCCTCGATCATCTTAGCGAGTTTTTTATTCTCCTTGGGATATATATGCAGCAATCCGCTTCCTAAAACTCCCGCTGTGTAGCCGCTGTTTTTAAGCGCTCCGAGATGAGCCGAAGCATCTATACCTTCAGCCAGCCCCGATATCAAATTTATCCCCCTATCAGCCAGTATTTTGCCAATTTCAACAGCGGCGGTAATACCTTCCGCACTCGCTTTGGTGGTTCCGATAACGGCAAGCGAAGGCTTCTTTTCTTCCGGCAACTGCCCCCTGTAAAACATTATCGGGGGAGGATCACTTATTCGAAGCAGTCCCGAAGGATAATGAGAGTCGATAATAGATATAATATTAATCCCGGCATCCTGAATCAAGGCGAGTTCTTCAGCCGCTTCGCCCAGCCTATCCGAAGCGGAGAGAATATCATCAGCCTTCCTCTCGGAGATACGCTGAATCCCGGCAATATCTCCCCTGTCTGCGGAAAATATACCATCAGCGGAACCGAAGCGCATCAGAAGGGACTGCAGCGTTTTTGGGCCCACCGCACCGTAGGTTTTGAGGGCGTATAGTTTTATTACAGTGTCGTCCATATTAAAAATATGTGTTAACCAGACAAGCCTTCGGCTGCCGATAAATTGAAAGCGGATAGGTTGTGATCTACTCCAGACCTTTCGGTTTCAGGTTCTCCTTCGAAAATTCCTTCTCAAGTTCAGCGTCGGTGAAAACGCCGTCCTTTCTGATCAGCTTATCATCAAACCATATCTCGCCGCCGCCGTAATCTTCACGCTGAATTAAGACCAAATCCCAGTGGATAGCCGATTGATTTCCATTTGATGCTTCATCGTAGCACTGCCCCGGAGTTAGATGTATGGAGCCGGCAATCTTTTCATCAAACAGAGTATCTTTCATCGGGTAAAGGATAAACGGATTAACGCCGATAGCGAACTCACCGATATAACGCGCGCCTTCGTCGGTATCCAGCTTCTTGTTCAGTTTGTCCTCGAACGCATCGGCAGTGGCTTTGACTATCTTGCCATTCTCGAACGTAAATGAAATCCCGCTATAAACTCTCCCTTCCGATAGTGAAGGAGTATTGTACGTGATGGTTCCGTTTACGGAATCTTTCACCGGAGCGGTGTAAACCTCGCCATCGGGGATATTCTTATGCCCATCGCACTTCACAACATCAATACCTTTGATCGAAAATGTCAGGTTGGTACCGGGTCCCTTGATCTGAACTTTATCAGTCGCTTCCAACAGTTCTTTCAGCTTATCCTGAGCTTTGGACATCCGAGCATAGTCGGCAAGGCATACATCGAAATAGAAATCTTCGAATGATTCCTGCGACGTTTCCGCCAATTGCGCCATGGCGTTGTTGGGATAACGAAGCACCACCCACTTGGTTCGCTTAACCCTTTCCTCAAGATGAACAGGTTTATAGAACAGTTTTTGATTTTTCTCGATCTGCGCGCTATCGATATCGGAAAGGTCGAACGGATTGTCCGATCCGCGCACACCGATATAAGCATCGGCGCGTTTCATCAACTCCAGATGCAATTCGGCTTGTGTTTTGAACTGGTCGTCATTCGCCTGCCTCACCCAGCTCCGCTGAATCGATTCATCGTTGTAATACCAAAACGGTGTGGCGCCCTTTTCGGCAGCTGCTCGTATTATCTCTTTACCTAACTCCAGCGCTTCTTTACCCTTTACCTCAAGATAAAGAACCTCACCTTTTTGAAGCTCGATAGAAAAATCAAGCAGTTGATGCGCCAGCGCTTCATTTCTTTTATCTTTCATCGTTTCTCCTCTGTTTTATTTCAGCCAGTTAACCATCAAGATATAATCTTATGCCGCCGCAGGCAAGGAAACAAAAGCGGAGATTCGGAGTGCGCAAGCATTAGCCTTTGAAATTTTGTCTTAGTCCGGAAAATTCATAAAACCGATTAATCCATAGCCGAAGGCTTGTCCTTCGGGGGCTTAATAAAAGTAGATGGCTGACAGATAGGAATTGAGTATCTCGAAGAAACGCCGGAAGCGCAAGGCTTCCGCTACCGACGCCGAAATTTATGAATAATACAGGTTAGCACTGGATGTCGGGTATTTCGCTTCAAGTATTGCAGTGTGCAGGACGGGAATTTCCTGGGAATATATAAAAAAGGGAGCGGATACGGAACCGCTCCCTTTCTCGCCAAATTTACAGCGGCAGTTTACTTAGATGTGTAATCGGTTGACTCCAGATTAGCCTGTGCCGCTGCGAGCCGCGCGATCGGCACCCTGAACGGCGAACAACTCACGTAATCAAGTCCGACTTCATTGCAGAACTCAATCGATGCAGGATCGCCGCCGTGCTCTCCGCAGATCCCGACTTTGAGATTCTTTCGGGTTTCTCTTCCTCGCTCGAAACCGATTTTCACCAATTCCCCCACGCCGGTTTGATCCAGAGTGATAAATGGATCCTTCTCAAGCAGTCCATTCTCCAAATATACTCTGAGGAACTTGGCTGCGTCATCGCGCGAAAATCCGAATGTCAGCTGAGTCAGGTCATTGGTTCCATAACTGAAGAATTCGGCTTCCTCGGCAATCTCACCGGCGGTCAGAGCTCCGCGCGGGATTTCTATCATGGTGCCCACCAGGTATTTAACAGAAGTGTTGTGCTTCTTGAACACCTCTTCTGCAACCCGAACCACGATCTCTTTCTGATTTTTTAATTCGGCGACCGAGCCAACCAGGGGTATCATTATCTCCGGCGTAACAGGTTTTCCTGTCTTAGCAACCTCGCATGCCGCCTCGAAAATAGCTCTGGCTTGCATTTCGGTTATCTCCGGGTATGTTATCCCTAACCTGCATCCGCGATGCCCCAACATAGGATTGAATTCGTGCAATTCCTCGACTCGATTTAAAAGAGTCTGCTTTTTCTTTATCAATTCCGGATCATCCTTGCGAGCTTTCATCTCAGCGATCTCCACCTTCAGATCGACCATGTTAGGCAGAAATTCGTGGAGCGGCGGATCAATAGTTCTTATGGTAACCGGAAATCCGCGCATGACCGCAAATAACCCTTTAAAATCGCTCTTTTGATAAGGTAGAAGTTTATCCAGCGCCTCGGTTCTCTTCTGCTCATTATCCGCCAGGATCATCTCGCGAACGATGGGAAGTCTGTCTTCAGCGAAAAACATATGTTCGGTGCGGCACAGCCCTATGCCCTCGGCGCCGAATTTGATAGCTTGCTCGGCGTCCCGGGGAATATCGGCATTTGTTCTTATTTTCAGGCGGCGGAATTTATCAGCCCAGGACATGAAGGTTGCGAATTCTCCGGACAGTTCCGGCTCTATGGTAGCAACCTCCCCCAGCATCACCTCGCCGGTGGAACCATTGAGCGTAATAATATCGCCCTCTTTTACTATCGTATCGCCAACTATAAAGTTCTTTTCCGAATAATATACTTTTATACTCTCGCAGCCTGCCACGCACGGTTTGCCCATCCCTCGCGCCACCACCGCCGCATGGCTGGTCATACCGCCGCGGGATGTCAGGATTCCATTGGCAGCATTCATCCCGTGGATATCATCGGGATTGGTTTCATGGCGCACCAGAATTACATCCTTTCCATCCTCGGCATATCGCACCGCATCATCGGCGTAAAAGACCACCATACCGGATGCGGCTCCCGGGGAAGCCGCTAAACCTTTGGCGATCACGCTCGCTTTAGCCGCCGGATCGATATTACGGTGCAGCAACTGGTTAAGCTGTTCCGGTTCTATACGGAAAAGCGCTTCCTGTTCGGATATCAAATCTTCCTTCACCATATCCACCGCTATTTTCACCGCCGCATGCGCAGTACGCTTACCGGTGCGGGTCTGCAGCATATACAGCGTGCCTTCCTGTATGGTGAATTCGAAATCCTGTACATCCCGATAATGCTGCTCAAGTTTATTGGTAATTTCAACCAATTGGCGGAAAACCTTCGGCATCTCATCTTCAAGTTCGGCAATATGCTTGGGAGTTCTTATTCCGGCGACTACATCCTCGCCCTGGGCATTGGTGAGATATTCCCCGTAGAATTCCTGCTCGCCGGTGGATGGATTCCGCGTAAATCCCACACCGGTAGCCGATGACTGACCCATATTACCGAAAACCATGGTTTGAATATTTACCGCGGTACCCAATTCACCCGGGATATCGTGAAGTCTTCTGTATGTAATCGCACGCGGATTATTCCAGGATTTGAATACCGCATCCCGGGACATAATAAGCTGTGTTACCGGATCCTGAGGGAAAGGTTCACCGGTCTTTTTCTTGATAAGCTTTTTGGCTTCCGCAATGATGTTTTTTAAATTATCGACCGTTAACTCGGTATCCAGGTGGAGGTTATATTTCTCCTTTTCTTTATCCAAAATATCTTCAAAATCGCCTTTATCGATTCCCAACACAACATTTCCGAACATGGCGATAAATCTGCGGTATGAATCCAGCGCAAACCGCTCATTTCCGGTCTTTTTCGCCAAACCTTCCACCGTTTCATCATTTAGCCCGAGGTTTAAAACCGTATCCATCATACCCGGCATCGAAAATTTGGCGCCGGAACGAACCGAGACCAGCAGCGGATTTTCCTTGTCGCCGAATTTCATTTTAGTTGCTTTTTCAACTTTCGCCAGGTTCTTCATTATCTGGTCATCCACCTTTTTCGGCAGCTTCATGTCGTTCTCGTAGAACATGTTGCAGACTTCGGTGGTTATAGTAAATCCGGGAGGTACCGGTACGCCGGCATTGGTCATTTCCGCTAAACCTGCCCCTTTTCCGCCAAGAAGGTCTTTCATGGAGCCATCTCCATCCGCTTTACCGTCCCCGAAGTAAAAGACATATTTGCCTTTGGGAGAACCGGGCGCAGTATTGCTTCCTATCGCCTTTTTCTTAACTACTCTGGCGGATTCACCACCGGCTGCCTTTTTGGCTACTTTCTTTTTGGCGGTTTTCTTCTTAGCCGCTTTTTTCTTAGCTGCAGCCTTTTTGGCTGCTTTCTTTTTCGTTGCTTTCTTTTTTGTTGTCTTTTTTGCTTTAGCGCTCGCTTTTTTGGTGGTTTTCTTTTTCGATGCCTTCTTTTTGACCATCTTTTATCCTTTCAATATTACAACGTTTCCTAACTCATTATGAAACAACACATTGCATAGATAATAACTATCTTTATCGAATATTTAATTTCGGCAAATTTTAGTTGATAATTATTAAAATTGCAAGGAAAAAATGATAACTAATGCTCAAGGGGTAATGTCAATAATTATGTGTAAAAAGGTAATCAAAAGGGGTATCCAAAGTTA
>CAZLVS010000040.1:0-34456 GCA_964563085.1 uncultured Ignavibacteria bacterium
GCATCTTTTTACGTGGCGTCAAACGGCGACGTTTGACGCCTAAATGTGCTGTCGGCTCGCCGCACCTGTCATTGCGAGCGAAGCGAAGCAATCTGTGTCCCCGTTTGTGGGCGGCGGACGTCCCCGTCTGCCGCGTGATAACGCCGGTCAGCGCTCCAGAAAAATGCAGGTCGGGTTCCGGAATTCGGCGATAGTGCCGTAGGTCGGGTTCCGAAGTGGAGCGAAGCGGAACGGAGAAACCCGACATTGTCTCTAAACCGTCATTGCGAGCGAAGCGAAGCAATCCAATTCCCCTCTCGAGAGGGGTGATTTCCCCGCTCTGCGGGGAAATCGGGGTGTGTTACATTTATCCTGCCGTTCCCCGATTTCATGCGCGGCGGATGTCCCCACCAAAGACGGGCAAGCCCGTCTGCCGAGTAACACCGCCGGTCGGCGCTCTCCCGATTGCACCGGGATGAATATAAAAATACCTCCGCCATTTTCCTTCTTGCTTTTTGCCGACATATTATTTATGATTTCAAGTTGTGCAAGTGTATTAGAATTATTTTTCGAATAGAACCATGAAATCGGCAGAGATTAGAAACTCATTTTTAAAATATTTCGAAGGCTATGGCCACCGCATCGTGCCATCTTCGCCGCTAATCCCCCATGGCGACCCCACATTGCTTTTCAGTAATGCCGGTATGAACCAGTTCAAGGATATATTTACCGGAAGAGAGAAACCGAATTATTCCAGAGCCGCTTCGAGCCAGAAGTGTATGCGAGTATCGGGAAAACATAATGACCTGGAGGAAGTAGGGATTTCTCCATATCATCAGACGTTTTTCGAGATGCTCGGTAATTTTTCTTTCGGGGATTATTTCAAAAAGGACGCTATTTTCTTCGGATGGGAGTGGGTTACGCAGACTGTTGGACTTCCAAAAGAAAATTTGTATGTAACTGTTTATGAAGATGATGACGAAGCCTTCGAGCTCTGGGAGAAAACGGATGATTTCCTCAAAAAGAACGGCCGTATCCTCCGCTTTGGTAAGAAAGATAATTACTGGGCTATGGGTGACACCGGACCCAATGGACCCTGCTCGGAAATTCACTACGACCGCGGTCCCGAATATGAAGGAGAGTTGAATATATCGGGCGATCGGTTTCTGGAACTCTGGAATCTGGTTTTCATGCAATACGAAACTGATGAAAGCGGCGTTACCAAACCGCTTCCCAAGCCTTCGGTGGATACCGGCGCCGGCCTGGAGAGATTCTCATTGGTGCTGCAGGGTAAGGAATCGAATTACGACACCGATCTGTTCAAGCCGATAATCGATAAAATAGAGGAACTTTCCGGAAAGGAGTATTCCCGCGAGGATAAGGGAATTCCACACCGAGTGATTGCGGATCACCTGCGGGCATTGACTTTCTGTTTTTCCGACGGCGCCTTTCCCTCAAACGAAGGGCGAGGTTATGTGCTTCGCAGGATCCTAAGACGCGCTTCCTACCATTGCCGACTTCTGGGAATCACCGAGCCGTTTATCTACCGATTGGTTCCGGCGCTGGCGCAGAATATGGGTTCAGTCTATCCTGAAATTGTTGAGAAAGAAGTGCACACAACCGAAATCATCAAATCCGAAGAAGAAGCGTTTGGCAGAACTCTGGATCGCGGACTCGAAATCTTTTCCGATGTCGTCAGGAAGGTCAGATCAAAGGGTCAGAAAGTGATACCGGGCGAAGATGCTTTTAAGCTTTATGATACTTATGGTTTCCCTCTCGATCTTACCCAGATAATGGCGGTGAAGGAGGGGCTTGATGTTGATACGAAAACTTATGAAGAAGAATTGCATCGCCAGCAGGAACGGTCAAGAGCCGGAGCTAAAATTGATAGCGGTGAGAGTCTTCCGGAAGATATGAAATCGGACTTCATCGGATATGCAGCCGAGAGGGCGGAGTCTGAAGTTGCTGCGGTTCGTCCCGTAGATGATAAACTCAAAATCATCTTAAACAAAACTCCCTTCTACGCCGAAGCCGGAGGGCAGATCGGGGACAAGGGACTTATCGAAGACCTGTCGGGTGAGTGGAAGCTTAAAGTGGAGGATACTCAGAAACAGGGCAATGCAATAATCCACTTGGGCAGACCGGAGCAGGGGGCTAAATCCAAGCCACCGGAGCCAGGGCAGGTTGTCAGGGCGATAGTGGATTCCAGGCGCCGCAACCATATCCGCCGTAATCATACCGCCACCCACTTACTGCACAAGGCTTTGAGGGAAGTTCTCGGAGAACATGCTGCTCAGGCAGGTTCTTACGTCGGTCCCGATTATCTGAGGTTCGATTTTTCTCACTATAAGGCTATGACAAAAGATGAATTATCGGAGATAGAGTACAGGGTTAACCGGGCGATAATGGCTGATTATCCGGTGATACCGGAAGAAAACGTAGCCCTTGATAACGCCAGAAAAGAAGGCGCTATGGCTCTATTCGGAGAGAAATACGGCGAAACGGTACGGGTAATCAGAATCAAGAATCCCGACAATACTAATTTCTCAATTGAACTTTGCGGCGGGACACATGTAAGTAGAACCGGTGAAATCGGAGCTTTCGTGATTACCTCGGAATCGGCAATCGCCGCCGGTATGAGACGCATCGAGGCTTCAACGGGCGAGGGCGCTCTGCGGTATTTCAGAAAACGGGATGAATTGGTTCGCGAATTAGGCGGCATGCTGAAAGCTTCTCCTGAGGAGATAATCGGCAGGGTGGAAAATCTTTTAGAGAAGAACAAGGAGCTTTCCAGGGAAGTTGGCGAACTTTCCAAAATGAAAGCTGCGGATGTTGTTGACGATTTAATTCAAAGCGCTGCGGATATCAATGGGTACAAGGTGGTTGCGGCTGATCCCGGGATTTCCGATCGCGGCGAGATGATGGATATGGCTGACGCTTTGCGGGACAAGCTGAAATCCGGAGTTGGAGTATTGGGCGCCATTATTGATAGCAAAGTAGCCCTGGTGACAGTGGTAACTGATAATCTTATAAAAGAGCGAAAAATTAAAGCCGGTGATATTATCAAGGAAGTAGCCGCTTTGGTTGACGGTAAAGGCGGCGGAAAAGCCCATTTAGCGCAGGCAGGCGGTAAATCGCCTGAAAAATTACCAAAAGCCTTAAAAAAAGTGCCGGAAGTAGTTGAAAAATTCCTCAAATGAATGTAAATTCGATTAATGGGACCAAAAACCTACCAGAAGATATTAGAGATAATCGCTAAGCAAGGGGCGGCTTTTGCGGTTTTGCTGGATCCTGACCGCAATAGCCCCGAAGAACTTGCAAAATCAGCTTCCTATGCGGAGGAATCCGGCGCTGATATAATTTATGTCGGCTCAAGCATGATGCTGACAAACAATTTCAATTCTGCTGTTTATGCTATCAAACAAGCTGTTGAGTTGCCTGTTGTGATATTCCCCGGCGATACTCAAATGATATCCGCTCATGCCGATGCGATTCTCTTTCTCTGTCTGGTATCCTCCAGAAACCCGGAGCTTTTGATCGGTCAGCAAGTGAAAGCGGCGCCGCTGCTAAAAGAAATCCAACTGGAGCCAATCCCCACCGGTTATATACTGGCTGATTCCGGCAAATACAATGCCGCTCATTTCATGTCGGGATCGCTTCCAATTCCAAACAATAAACCGGATCTGTTCTGCGCGCATGCGCTTGCCGCTGAATATATGGGAATGAAAATGGTTTTTACTGACGCCGGTTCCGGAGCCCATTTCCCGGTTCCCATTGATGTTATCTCAATACTAACTGATTATATTTCAATTCCACTGTGTGTCGGCGGCGGGATTCGAACACCCGGGGAAGCCGAAGAAAGAGTTAGAGCAGGAGCGGATATAATTGTAATCGGCACCGCTTTCGAACAGGATTCCAAACTCAATATTTTTGAATTTGCCGATGCAATCCATTCCAGGGGTAATCAATCCGGCATACCCGCAAAATAGTCGCTGCATAACCCTTGCATTTTCTTTAAATTAACTGATTTGAATATTCAACAACCTTCTCGAAAGTACAATAAACACCTCCGGTTGGCAGTTACGGCTTTTTAGGGGGAGCTGATAATGAGAAGCTTTTTCAATTTTAGCCCGGATAATTCATTCATAAAGAGCATTAATCGGCAGCCGAAGGATTGTCCTTCGGGAGTTTAATAGAAGCTGATCATCTACGGATTGGAATTGAAGATTTCAAAGAAATGCCGGATGCACAAGGTTTCCGCTACCGATAATGAAACCTGCGAATTATACAGGTTAGCATATCACCGGAATTAAAATAAACGATTAACGTTTTTTTTAAAGCTTTTCTTGATATCTCAATGGAAATGTATTAAATTATATATGTCTTCTTATATCGTTTCCGGTTGATTTCAACAGGAAGCGTGTTCTAAGTTATATTTATATTTATTGTTTACACGGATAGTAATTGAATTAGCTTTATAGGGCAGCAGGGAAAGAAAAACCTAACGGAGCAGACATAGAGTTCTAATATTTGGATGTTATAATTCGCTACTGTTAATATCCATTACGAATCAGGGTACTGAAATCGTAAAAGTCTGATTGGATTTTCATCACTAACTAATCAGTAAACAATTAATAAACAAAGGAGTAAGACCTTATGAGGAAACTTTTAGTGGCAATGGCTTTGTTGGCGTTTGTATGCACCTTCAACAGCAATGTGATCGCCGATGAGAATGATGTGGTGATCAATGAAATCATGTACAATTTCTGGGATGATTATCATCCGGATAACGAGGATATCTGGTTTGAGTATGTTGAACTCTACAACAACGGACCGGATTCTGTCGACCTTTCCGGATGGTCTTTCCGCGAAGGAATCGATTTTGTTTTTCCCGCCGACAGCTATATTCTCGGTGAGGATTATGTTTTAGTAGCCGTATTACCGGATACCGTAATCGACTATTATAGCTTGAATGCTGACAAAGTATACGGACCTTTTACCGGCGCTCTTAGCAATGGCGGCGAGGATGTTGTTATCGTCAATGCAAGCGACGTAGCTATCGATTCTGTTGACTATGACGATGGCAGCGGCTGGCCTACGGCGCCCGATGGCGATGGCCCTTCATTAGAATTGGTTTGCCCTGATTATGATAACAACGTACCGGAAAGCTGGGCGGCTTCCACCGACTACGGCACTCCGCTGGCAATCAACTCTTCCTATAACTGCGGCAACCAGCCCCCGGTTATTGCCAATATAACCCAGACTCCCGAAAACCCGGGCGTCAATGAATCAGTCGATGTTTGCGCTGATATTACCGATGCTGACGGCTCCGTTAACAATGCTGATCTCTTTTATGATGCCGGCGCCGGTTATATGACCGTGCCGATGAGCAATACTTCCGGCGATACCTGGTGCGGAACCATTCCGGGACAGGCGGAAGGAACCACCGTGGAATATTACATCACCGCCTGGGATGATGCCGGCGATTCCACGACTACGGACACCTATTCCTATTTCGTGACCGATATCAGCTATGAGTTTGGCGATGTAATCTGCACCGAAATTATGTACAGCCCAACCGGAAGCGACACTTATTACGAATGGATCGAGCTTCTTAACGTGAGCGGCGCTGTTATCGATATGAGCTTCTGGACCGTGCTGGATAATGATGACAACCACACTCCTTTTGTATTCCCGGAAGGGACTACAATCGGTATCGATGAAATTATCATTGTATCTTCTAAAGTAGATTCTTTCATGGTTCGTTATCCGGATGTAACCTGCAATGTTTATGGTGATATTACAACCATGGGATTCAATAACGGCGGTGATATGGTGCGCGTTTACGATGCCGCCGGCGTGACTATCGACAGCATCGCTTATGAAAACGGCACCAATGATTGGCCCTCCACCGGTTCCAGCGGTCCTTCGATCGAGTTGATCGATATTACTTACGACCGCAACCTGGGTACCAGTTGGGCTCCTTCGCCTCAGGAATACGGCGATCCGTGTAACCTGTATGAAGGCGTTCAGCCGATCGAGGTGAGCATCTGGGATATCCAGTATGCGACCGAACAGGGGAGCAGCCCGGATTGTTATCCCTCTGTATACAACGATAGCAACGTAATCACCGAAGGCGTGGTAACAGCTATCGTGCAGGGCACATATCCCAACTTCTATATTCAGCATCCCGATTCCACCGCCTGGAACGGTGTTTTCGTTTACGATGCCAACGTTGAGCCTGAATTAGGGGATTATGTAAGCCTTACAGGGCTGGTCGATGAATACTACGGATTGACCGAACTTAAGAACCTCTCCGATTGGACAATTGAGTCCAGCGGTAATCCTCTGCCGGATACCCTGGCGATTCAGACTGCTGACCTGGCAGGCGGATGCGGCTTCGAAGCCGAACAATACGAAGGCGTACTGTGCGTTATCGAATGCGCCACGGTACTGGATACCGCCGGTTATGGTTCATACTGGATTCTGGACGATTCCGGTGATTCCTGCAAGACCGACGACGAACTGTACAAGTATGGCGATGACCAACCGGAAATCATAATTGGCAACACCTATACTTTCGTAGGAATCGTCGATTACAACTTCTCGGAATATAAACTGAACCCGCGCTTTGCCGCCGATGTTACGCTTTGCGAGGAAGTCCCTTGCTGTGATGTTGATATGGTTCCGGATGACGATCCTGTTATAGTAGAACCCGGCGGACGTTTCGGATTGACCGGATTTATAGCTAATCCGACCACCGATCCCATCGTAACCGATGTGTGGGGCGGCGTATTGCACCAGGACAACTTCTATCAGCAGTTTGCTTTCAACAATATCTCGCTTAATCCGGGACAATTCTTATCTGCGCATACCTGGCAGAATGTACCGGGATTCGCTCCGCAGGGAACCTATGGCTATATCGCCTATTGCGGTGATCGTCCCAGCGTGAAATGCGATTCCGCACAATTCGAGTTCACCGTGGTTGGCGCACGTTTACCCAACGGCGCTGATGATTGGTTCATTGAAGGCGAATTCTTCGGCTCCGAGATCATTCCGACCGAATACGGACTTAACAACAGCTATCCTAACCCGTTCAACGCTTCCACCACTATCAGCTTCGAGCTGCCGGAAGCCGGTAGCGTAAACCTCGAAGTTTACAACCTGATGGGTCAGAAGGTGGCTACGTTAGTAAACGGTCACAAGGATGCCGGTATTCATAACATAACCTGGGATGCTTCGCAGCAGTCTTCAGGCGTATACTTCTACAGATTATCCGCTGGTGAAAAGGTGTTCACCAAGCGCATGACCTTGCTGAAGTAGGACTTACGTAGGGGTGGCCCTCGCGGCTGCCCGAAATGAACAAAGGGGCAGGCTAAGACCTGCCCCTACCAGATATATTGCGCTGTCGGGTGCCCCCACCCGACAGTTTAATTTCTATGATAAAGGTGTCGTCAGGTCGCCGCACCCGGCAGCAGGCAGCAGGTCGGGTTCCCCCGATTAATCGGGGGAACCCGACCTGCCGGTCTGCCGATTCTTGAACGTTTTAGGCAGTTGTGGTGCCCCCACCCGACAGCTTAAATAATACCATCAGGTATGCCCATCTTGCAGCAAAAAACTATGGGCTGTCCCGACATACCGGACAGCCCGTTCTAATTTACTTGATTGATGTTTTGATTGTGTACTCCGGTTCTTAACCGGTTTTTACCTTTTCTTCCTAAGTAGTCCGACCGCCTATACCGTATCTTGAGAAGTGATCGACGTTGAATTCGTACTTACCGTCACCGTCCGCATCAGTATCGGTTTCATACAGCTCCCATACCTCTTTTGAAGGATTCCAATACCTCAGTTCAGCTCCGTCGAACACTCCGTCATCGTCATAATCCTCGATAGCGTTAACCTCAATGGTCAATTTAGCGGATTCATTGAACTCCAGTCCATCAGGGCCGAAGTTGAAAACATAGACCATCCCGGATGCTGTTAGATAAGCCGAAGCCTGCGCTGTAATGTTGACGACACCATCGGTTGCATCATTCGGGACATCCAGCTTGGCGTTATAACCACCCGCGCCGATATCAATTTCCACGGGATGATCAGGACTGGTTATCAGATCGACGGCATGATCGACCTTCATCACAAACACTCTGCCCCATTGCTGCTCCACCTGTTCTGCGCCGAATGGTTCCTTCTGGATTTCCGTTTCATTGCTGACAGGCGAAACTTCGCCGCATCCATTTAGTATTAATGCGGCGGCAACGATAACAAATAGAACTGCACTTCTCGCTATCAATTGGTTTTGTCTTAGCATATATGCCCCCCTTTTTTGTTTTCCATTTTAGTTATCACACTCTAATATGCTCAAAAATCGAACCGAACTGCACCTTTTTTTATCATTTTAGTAATCCTTTATAGAATAAGCAGTTAACTGCCGGAAGTGAATTCTGCTGCCATTCCTGTCAACACTTTCCGGTAAAAAATATAGGGGGAATCCCATGAATATGGGTAATACGCCATTTGCGCATACCACCGGAAATAAAAAAGGGCAGGCGTAATGCCTGCCCCGGGAGTACTCGGTGTCCCTGAAGATTACGTAGTTCGTCCGCCTATACCGTATCTTGAGAAGTGATCGATGTTAAATTCGTACTTACCGTCACCATCGG
Source organism: uncultured Ignavibacteria bacterium (assembly GCA_964563085.1). GTDB lineage: Bacteria > Zixibacteria > MSB-5A5 > UM-FILTER-46-8 > UM-FILTER-46-8 > WJIR01. The sequence continues at coordinate 8,640 of CAZLVS010000040.1, forward strand.
AGTCATCATCAGCTTCCTGAAATTCCCATTCCTGAGTATCAGGATTCCAGTATCTCAACTCCGCCCCGTTGAAAACGCCGCTATCATCATAATCCTCGATAGCGTCAACCTCGATGGTCAATTTAACGGGTTCATTGAACTCCAGTCCATCAGGGCCGAAGTTGAACACGTAGACCATCCCGGATGCTGTTAGATAAGCCGAAGCCTGCGCCGTTATATTGACTACGCCGCCAGTTGCACCCGGAGGAACGTCGAGTTCAGCGTTATAACCACCCGCGCCGATATCAATTTCCACGGGATGATCAGCACTGGTTATCAGATCGACGGCATGATCGACCTTCATCACAAACACCCTGCCCCACTGCTGTTCCACCTGTTCGTTTCCAAACGGTTCTTTTAATGCGGTTTGGTCGTTATCAGGACCTACCGGAGCAACTTTTCCGCAGCCGTTGATCAGCATTATGCCGACCAGCACCGCGATAAACACGAAGCTGCTGATGATTACACTTTTACGTTTGAACATATTTCCCCCTTTTTTGATTGTTTGCTGCTTTCTCATTTGCGAATATAGCGCTCAATTTTCTTGCCAAAAGCCGACTAAACCGAAACCGATTTATATCTTCTTGAATGACATTGTATTACGGGTAAGTATATTATTCATGTAATCAATTACAACATTTGACGATCCACTTTTTTATCGAATTGCAGCCATAATTATAGGGGAAATCCAATAGGACGCGTTGAAAAAAAGCTCATTTCTGACTTTCGGGCGAAGCAAAGCAATCTGCTCCCATTGCGGAGCAACGTCTTAGGGATCGCCGTGTTGCCCCATTAGCTCCTTGCAATGACTTCTTCAGCAGTTCTGCCCACAAAAGTGCCCAGGATTATTCAACTGCAACAAATTAAATTTTATTTCTTTTTAACCCGGGTAGTTCATAAAACCCATTAATCCGCAGCCGAAGGCTTATCCTTCGGGAATTCAATGAAAGTAGATCATTTACGGATTGGACTTGAGGAATACAAAGAAACGCCGGAAGCGCAAGGCTTACGCTACCAATAACTAAATTTGTGAATAATGCAGGCTAATAGAATTTATTCGACAACAGCCCAATTTTTACTTGTAGTTTTTCATAACGTCGAATATTTTAAATTGACGGAATATTAAAAGGAGAGATCCGAATGGAGAAACTCAATATCGGCGTCGATATTGACGGTGTAATAGTAGATTTTATCTCCGAATTTATTCGATTCTATCATAAAAAATATCCGCGATATAAAAAGCTTAAAAAGGAGCATATTTGCCGCCATAGCATTGAGTCGGTTTTAGGCATATTCGCCGAAGAGGTTTATGAGTTAATTGAAAACACTACTCTTTACGGCGATTTCAAGCTGATCGACGGAGCGGACACCGTTCTCAGGGAATTGGAGGATCATAATGTTTTTATCTGCACCAGTCGCCCTGAAAGGCATAGGGAGAAAACCGTAAAGCTCTTGGAAAAATATCAGATCCCTCATAAGAAATTGATATTCAGAGGTAATAATAAAAAGCTTGATGTACTCCTCAGGGAAATGCCTCGTTTTGATATCTTTATTGAGGATAATATAGCGGAGTGCATCCATTTATCCAAGCTGGTGAAGCGAGTTTTGGTCTTCCGGCAGCCGTGGAACAGCAACTGCCTGAATGTTCGAGGAACATTGAAATATGTGGATAGCTGGGATCAGGTCAGAGATGAAATAAAAAACTATCAATACAATCTACTGCCCAGCCTGCTTTGATTTACAATTTCGATTGACATTATCTATAACCGCAATTACAATTTCCATAAGCTCGGCTGCAGCTGAGATAATACACCACACGGGAGGGATACGCCAGGTGTCCCTCCTTCTATCCCTTCCTCGCATAAAATAGATTAACAGAGCTGGAACATTATTCAAAAAATGCTCGTTAACCCCATAGTTGATAAATACGGTCAACTATAATTTCTACAAACTTATTGACTGAATTAGAATGTATTGGCCAAAACTCAAATTAAGGAGAAAAAATGAGTAAAGTACTAATGAAAAGCTTTCTTACTTTAACGCTTGCAGCTGCAATGATTTTTACTGCCGGCAATGCAGCGAAGCTGAATGCAGCGGAACATCAGGTTGACATTGTTGATTTCACCTACCAGCCTGCCGATCTTACAATTAATGTTGGCGACATGGTAACCTGGACTAATATTGACATGATTGAGCATACTTCCACCTCCGATGATGGCGTATGGGACTCGGGACTGCTTTCACACGGGGAATCCTTCACATTCACCTTCGACACCGAAGGAACTTATCCTTATCATTGCACGCCTCATCCGTTTATGACCGGCGTTATTACTGTATCCGGCGGTCAGATGGGCTGCTGTAATGTTGATATGGAACCGGACAATTCACCGGTCGAGGTACCTCCGGGCGGTTCCTTTGGATTAACCGGTTTCGTGGGTAATTCCTGTGAGGATATGATCACAACAGACGTGTGGTATGGCGTGGTTTATAGCGGCATGTTTTTCGAGCAGGGGAAAGTGCTCAATATACCGCTTAATCCCGGACAGACGCTATCCGCTCATTTAAACCAGGCTGTTCCTAATTTCGCTCCCCAGGGAACTTATGATTATGTCGCATATTGCGGCGAGTATGATGATATGCCGGAAGATTCCGCATCATTCGAATTCACCGTCACCGGCGCTCGCATGGTTAACGGCGCTGACGAATGGAATCTCGAAGGCGGATTTGATCAGAATTCCTCAGTTCCGCAGGAACTCGGGCTGATGGAAAACTATCCGAATCCCTTCAACGCTCAGACCAATATTACTTTCGAACTTCCTTCTGATAGCGATGTATCCCTCGAGATATACAACATTATCGGTCAGAGAGTGGCTGAATTGGTTGATGGTAATCTCAGCGCCGGCAGACATACCGTAAGCTGGGATGCTTCCGATGCCGCCAGCGGAGTATATTTCTACAAATTAACCGCAGGCGAAAAAGTTGTAACCAAGAAGATGAACCTGCTTAAGTAGTCGTTTGTCGTCAACTTTTAGTTGTCAGACATGTTGAGTTTCACGAGTGCGGCATGGTCAAGGCGAAGCCCTTGGCCATGTTCGTTCTTAATATACAGCAGGTAGGTTATGCCCCCCGCAGTCTTGACGAATTTTACTGCTCTTGTTTAATATAGAAGCATGTGGCTGGTTGCAATTTTCTTTTTATCCAAAAATCTCATAGTGGAATATTTGAGCTTAAAGATATTGATAAAGAATTTTACAATCTCCAGCTTTGATAATTTGGATTTGCCGAATTGACGATCATGGAAAGTAATTGGCACTTCCTTGACTTCGAAGCCGGCTGTCTCCACCCAGTAAACCATCTCTTCTAAGAAAGAATATCCATCGCTAAGGACACCATCCAGGTTAATCCTGCTCAGCACCTCATTGTGATATGCCCGGAAACCGCTGGTTAGATCCTTGGTTTTAATTCCCAAGAGCGCTTTTGATAACATCATCGCGCCTTTACTGCAGAATTTGCGCCAGAAATTCCATCCGACTACTTTCCCGTTTTCAACTCGGCGAGAACCAACAACCATGTCGCAGCCGTTCTGCAATTCCCGGACTAACTCCGGTATCATCGCGGGATCATGAGAAAAATCGGCGTCCATCGAAATGATAATTTCAGCATCGTGTTCAAGAGCATATTTGAATCCTCTAACATGCGCTCCCCCGTAACCTGATTTCCCGTTGCGCGTTATAAGATGAAGGAGTGGGAATTCATTTTGAAGATTTTCCACGATTTTCGCAGTGCCATCCGGCGAATTATCATCAATTATCACTATGTTCAGATTCTGAACACTTAACTCGAATATGCCACGGATTAAGCGCTCTATGTTGTGGCTTTCATTATAGGTTGCGATTGATACGAAGGGTTTCATACTCCTCCCCCTTTGCCTTTTTTGTGTTTCGGTTGAGTTCTGGAGGATATGTAATCCCCAAAAGCCTTTATCGAACCAAACCGGAGCGCTGCTCTCACCGCCGATAATAAGCACCATTCATTAGTGTACTTATGAAAATCCGATAATAGCTTTGGAACAGCTGCCGCTGCCATTGTTCCTCCCTACGCGGCGGAATTCTACTACTACCCATTGTAGAAACCAGCCAGCTTTCCCGGGGACTGAACCCGGGTATCCACGGTTCAAGATGGGGTAAACCGCGATCTACTCGTTAAATCAGATATTTTTTGAAAAATTGGTAATATTGCTACTACCTAACTACCGTGAAATAATTTAGCCCATCTATATTCAATTGTCAAGTGAAAAAAATAAAATATCCGCATTTATTTATGAAGTTAGCGTATCAAGAGAGTTCCGTCAAAGTTAATTACAACATATATAAAATCGGAACACTATTTCTATACATACTATAATTGTCATCATTCTTAATTGTACTATTGTTATATATATAATTAGGCAAGAAGGCTAACTAACATAGTCATACGATTTGGTCATCGCACAAATTCACTATAATCCGCTCGAATCGAAGTAAGGATTATACCGGATTATAATATGCATACCATTGCCAGCATTTTTTCCGGAAACCTCATTATGGAAATGCTGCCTGTGAACTACTTAGCGCATGTCGTATTAGAATCGAATTAGATTTAAGATCAGTTTTAGATTGTTTCAGTAGAAACCAACCCTTATTTATTTACCGCTTCGGTTGCAAATATTCTAATGATACCCGGTCCATCTGAGATACTGCCTTGACATTTCGCTAATTTAATATATCTTTATTGAACCACATAGGTTCGGTGGGTTGTTCACCGGATTCGCAGGTAAATTGATTCAATTTACCCGGTAGTTTAATAGAGAGAAAAAGAAAAAGGCTGTAGTTAGATTATGAACATCCTGAAGATTCCATTAATAGCCCTTTTTACAGTAACGATCGCAGTCGGCGGCTTATTTGTTAATAGCCGTCAGGAATATGTACCGCCGCCAAAGCCAACCGATTTCTTACACATCAAAGGTCAGAAAATTATCGATGACAATGGGAATGAGATATTTCTAAGAGGATTTAATATAGGACCGGTAAAGTTTGCCAGCTATAAAGATAGACAGAATAGCCTGGAAAAAATCGACGCTTTCAATGATGCAATGTTGAAAAGTTATGTTTCCGAATGGGACATTATTAATATGAAAAATATGGGAGCAACTGTTTTGCGAGCCCATTCGTACTTGAGGTTTTATACGTTAGAAACAGAACCTTATCAATATGACGAGGGATATATTAAAACACTCGATGATTTGATCGATATGGCATACGACCATGGAATATATGTAATTATAACCATGACTGGAGCCGGGCAGAATGTTCATCAGAACACCACCAATGAATTGGGTAACTCTCTTTGGATTGATAAGGATCTAAGAACAAGGGTCATTGCCGCCTGGAAATATCTTGCCGAACATTATGCCAACAATCCGGGTGTGGCTGGTTATGACATTCTAAATGAACCCCGCCCTACTTCTAAAGAAGCGCTTTATTCATTTTATAAAGATGTTGTTAAGGAAATCAGACAAGTTGATAAGAATCATATTATAATTCTAAGCGCTCACTATTTTCATAATGAAAGCGCCTTTAGCTGCGGAGGTGAATTTGATGATGAGAACATCTTATTGCAGATACACCAATACGGAGAAGCCCCCAAAAGGGATATAGAAAATAGTGCGTCCGTAGCTTATCCCCAAAGAAAACTACTGGAGCAGGGACTTCAAAAACTTTACAGGTCCTGGCCTGCGCTCCAAAAACGTCCTTTATTTGTGGGCGAGTTCAGCGCATTATGGGATTCGGGCGAAAAGGGGCTGCGGTGGACCAGGGACATGATCGAACTAATGAATCAGCGCGGAATTCATTGGGCATATTTTTCATATAAAAATATATTTGGTAAAAAAAGGGGATTATATATAGCGACAGAATGGTGGCAAAAGGACATGACTGACGAACAGAAAGCTAATCTTGATTTGGGCGACCAGCAAAAAAGGCTGCTCTCAACAAGAGTAAACTACGAGGTAAATCCCGCTATAAAGGAAATTCTGGAAGATGGATTCAGACCCAGATAATACGCGCAGCTAAGTTTTGGAAGGCGGAAGTACGGTTAAATAAGTTATGTTATTATATGTGACAAGACGGACCTGATTTTCATACAGAGCAAAAAATCATGTTTCCTGTCCGTCAGATGAAACGATAACAACTGCAGACCATCAGGAGTCATAATTCCTGAAGACTCGAATATTCTATACCTCTATTTGATGGAATTCTAATTACCGCTGAGCAGCAGGCTCAGCTGCAGTCTTCTTACTTTGCACGGTCACCAAATCCAGAAGGAGTTCGTGTTCGGAATAATCGCTCAGTTCCCGCCTGATTTCATCAGTCAGTAAATCCTTGAAATGAGCGGATTCGTTCTCGACAAATTGAACTTCGCTAAAGTACTTCCTAAATATCCTCTTATAATCATCCAGACGCAATTTGTTTAGGTAAACATTGGTGGGATAGAGCTCCTGTCTCAAATGATCCCACGGAGGTATATGCGTTTCAGCCGGATGCTTCCCGTAAAGGTTATGCCCGCCGGTTATTCCCGTGAAGAGGTTGATATCAATTGAGAATATCCCATTCGGTTTCAACACCCTCTTTATTTCACTCACGCACTTATCCACATCTTCAATGTGCTCGAAAACGGTGACTGAGAAAATGAAATCGAAAGAATCGTCGTCGAATTTTAGATCCTCTCCGTTCATGCGATAGAATTGAGGATTCTTGATCAGGCTGCTGCCGTAGCGTTCTGACAATTTTGATTTGTATTTGCCATCGAACATAAATTTTCTTATGGTCGTTTTTAAGGTTCTTTTGATACCATTATTGAGAAGCAGCTTGGCGATCAAAATCGGCGACCAGTTATATAGAACGATATCTAAGTCAATTCCATGTACTTCGTTCTTTTGCGCAAGCGCATGCGCTTGAGGGTAGAGTTGACCGCATCCAATCTCCAGGATTTTCTTTCCGGTCAGTTCAACCCCGAATGTATCTTCCACGCTGGCAATGATCCCTTCATAACAGCTATAGTCTTCTTCGATTAGAGTGTCCATACGATTTCTGTACATCCAATTGAGCTTCTTAAATTCCGAGAAGAGAGAAAGCCTTGGACCCCTTTTCAATGCGTAAGTGTAAGTATCTCCACTTAAAACCGTTTTTTTCATAATTAGCTTCCAGTATTATAGTTTGACTCGTTTAACGCTGCCGAAACGCGCTCCGCAACAGCTAACCCGGATAATTCACAAACAGGCTCAAATTGATAGCCCAAAAGCCTCCAAGTTATTATATTGGAGAATGTTAAACCCAAAAACAAGGAGGCTTTTGAAATGACAGTATGTAAGAGTAATCAAATAAATATTTCCTTCTATCGCAAGAAGAATTTAACGGTGGATTTCAACGGCGGACAGATATCCACGGATGCGGGTTTGCTTCCGTTACGGCAATTAGATGAGAAGGTGGGATTCACCAAAGGACTTGCCGGCTGCATAGAAGATAATCGTCATGAAAGTTACACCAAACAAAACGCATCGGATATTATCCGGCAGAGAATCTACCGGATAGCTGCCATCGTTTCAAGGCCAATCAATTCCGACTGTTTCTGCATTCAGCCGCTTATGTGTTGATGCATGCTTTTCAAAAATATTTGAATGGAACTGAGCTGGAAAAAGCTCAAATAGGGACCCTCCGGTGCAAACTGATAAAAATCGGAGCGAGGATTAAACAGAGCTGCCGAAGGTTATGGGTAAACTTAGCCGGCGGTTATCCTTTTCAGAAAATATTCATGCTTTTGTATCAACGCCTTTCGGCATATGAGTAAGGCGTAATAGTGAAAACGAGATTCTTATTGGGGGAACAGGGGCAGCCGCTGAAATCACGTACAAATAATTTTCTAACATCAACGACAGATTAGACTGAAAATACGGTCTCTTCGCCGCTCTTATCTATTGTCTACTTATCGATTAGTTTTAGTCAGCAACTATTCCCGATTTATGAAAAGCATGTTGTCACCGTTTTTTTTCCTTTTATGCAGGAATTTCATAGTGGAGTATTTTAACTTGAAAATAGTCACAAAAAAATTCAGAATTTCCCATTTAGACAATTTCGATTTGCCGAATTGCCGATCTTGAAATACGATCGGTATTTCTTTCACCTTAAATCCAGCCGTTTCGACCCAATATATCATTTCTTCCAAGAATGAATAGCCGTTGCTCAGGATCCCCTCCAGGTTAATTTTCTCCAGTACTTCACGGCTATAAGCACGATAACCGCTCGTTAAGTCTTTGGTTTTGATACCAAGAAGCGCTTTGGATATCATCATCGCTCCTCTGCTGCAGAATTTTCGCCACATATTCCACCCAACCACCCTTCCATGCTCCACTCGCCGAGAGCCCACCACAACATCGAAACCCTGCTTCAGTGCATCAAGCAGTTCCGGTATCTTTGCCGGATCATGAGAAAAATCGGCGTCCATCGAAATGACAATATCAGCGCTACTTCTCAAAGCATACTTGAACCCCTCGAGTTGTGCGCTGCCGTAACCTGATTTGCAGCTGCGCTTTATCAGGTGAATGGAAGGGAACTCAGCTTGTAGAGTCTCAACGATTTCCGCAGTCCCATCAGGCGAATTATCATCGACTATCACTATGTGCAGATCCTGAACATCCAACGCGAATATGCCGCGAACTAACCTCTCTGTGCTATGGCTTTCGTTGTAGGTGGCGATTGATATGAAGGATTTCATACATTCCCCCTTGATAAATCTTTATTATGTGTAAGTATACTATAATTCACCCATAAAATTTCTTTTGCTCAAAAAAATCTTCCTTTGCGCCTATTACTCCATATATCTTTTTATGAAAACGTTAATCTTAGTTCTACAACTTAAACTCAGCCAATAGTATTAAACCTGCCGGTGAAACTGCAAATGTTAGAAATAAACACCCAATTTACCCCAGTTTTCTTTTAGAGAAAGGACCGGTTGCGTACAGACGAAAATCTTCTGTTTGACTCCATACTCGCCGGTTCCCACCAATTTTATATCAGCATATAGACTTTCTATATGCTCCGTATCAATTCCCACGAAAATCGCAGTCTGACCGCTATCAATATTCTCCTTCCCCCACAGGAAATAATTATTATGTCTGCTATAAGCGGGTGGAAGCCCGTATTTATCACCGAATAGATTTAAGGCGCTGGTTTCCGGATAATAATCCGCCAAAATAATACAGCGCTTTCGTTCCTCGGGAGTAAGTCCGTAATAGACTTCAGCAACCTTTTTGGCTAAAGTCTCCCACCCTCTCATGTCCTTAATTATATACTTGGATTCCGGCAAGTTACTATATCCGATCAAGCGTATATAATTAATGTACTGCCCCATATTATCCTCAGGAAACACCGGTAAAAATACAGGAGCTGTTATAATCCCGCCCAGTATCATTGCAGTTATTATAGCCGGTTTTACCCATCTTGACTTCAACTTCCCTATTGAGTTACTGAGAACCACCGCTCCGCCGGCAAAAATAAACGGATAAATGGGAGACATATAATATACTTTCGCTTTCGTAATAAAAAACACGGAAAAGCCCAAAACATACACCCAACCGAATATGCGATAACGTTTTCCGCCTCCAAAAAAGAAAAAATAAAGCCCCATCAAAAGAAGCGGAAAATTGAGCGGATGGTGATAGAGTACTTGCCCGATCAGGTAGTAAACTGAATAGACATTCAAACCTCCGCGGCGTGCCGGATCCGTAAAGAATTGGAGACTTAAAAAATCATTTTGAATCTGCCATATTAAGAGAGGTGAACTGATTAGTCCGCTAATTAGTATCGATATATAGAACCACTTGTTTTTGAAGATATCGAATCTATTTTCGAGAAGAAGCCCTATCATCAGCAAAAGAACCAAAAAAGCAATACTTACCTTATTTAGTATGCCGATTCCCAAAACAAGACCCAAAACAATCCAGTAGCGAGGTTGATCGTTTTTAAAGATTTTAATGCACAGGTATATGGTGAGGCTCCAGAACAGAAGCGAGAATACATTGGGCGTCATAAGGTTAGATATACCAAGGAATGCCGGAGCAATAATAACAGACAGGGCGGCTATGCCCTGAGCGAATTTACTCCCTCCCAATTCTCGCGCAATTACACCCGTTAGGAAGACCAACGCTGCCCCGGCAACTGCCGGCAACACCCGCAGCCCGGACACTGAATCCCCGAATATGAAAATTGCCGCTTTGATTATAAACGCAATTAAAGGTTGGAAATCTATATAGCCGAAAGCGAGATGCTCGCTGGCGACTCTATAATAGAGTTCATCAGCAAAATACCCGAAGTTATTGCTGACCAACAAATGGATGAGCAATTTGCTCAATGCTAAAAGTAAAAGAAGGTCATTCTTTTTAAACCAGCTTTCAGGTAAAACAAGCATGTTAAAGCCCCGTGACTTGTTTGGTCTTCGCTCTTCCTTAAACCCCTATTAGCCCTATGTTGTCACTACAAACCAAGTTCCTTAGAAATTCGTTGCATACGTTCAAGGCAAAGCCCCAAAAATTCCTCTAAATTTAGATTTAGATGTTCACATGTTAATATATCTTCTCTGCGGGCTCCCGCAGCGAACCTTTTTTCCTTAAATCTTCTCATTAAAAACTCAACATCCAGACCTTCAAGCTTCTTAGTAGGATGCATGAGCGCTGCCGCAGCAATTAGACCCGTGGTCGGATCCACAGCATAAATCGCTTTCTCCATCCTGGTCTCCGGTTCAATCTGCCCTGCGTGGGCTTTGATACCGCGAATAATCGCCGGATCAAGCTGGTAATCGGATAGCCATTCTTCGGTCAGCAAGGTGTGACTTTCGGGCTTTTTGAGCGTTTTCTCATAATCCAGATCGTGCAGTAAGCCGGTCAACGCCCAGAGTTGAACATCTTCGCCAAAATATTCCGCAAGCCTGCCCATAACCGCTTCCACCGCCAAGATATGCTTACGAAGGTTCTTATTCTTTATTTTGCTCTCTACTAACCGGAGAGCTTCATCTCTATCCATAGTTGCTCCAGCACAATGAATATAATGAAAAGGATATTAATTATCAAGAAAAAACTGTAAAGTTTTTAACCTTTTTTGCCGTTTTAAATAATGGAAGGAGAAGAAGTGGATAAAACCGACAGAAATCTTAGCGGCGACAGGCGACTTTCCCCTACATATATTCTGAAACTCGATGAGAAGATAATATGGGAGGGGAAGGATCTAAAGACGCGGATAGAGAAAGAGATCACAAAACATCCCGGAAGAGAGCTTACGGTCGCTTGGAAAAAGAAAGAACGCGAGTTTTTGATTGTCTGAGATAAAGTTCCGATATCAATTAGAGGATTCGAATATTTTTGAGTCCATTAAGCGCCCTCGAGTCCGTATGCATATCTATTCCAGGGTATTTAAAGAGTGGTTATCCATCGAGGATGTGCTGGTGGATACCGGCGCAGACCTTTCTATATTACCGGTAACGTTAGGAACAGTACTGGTGGGCGATATCAAAAACAAGCGGCGCTTTAAAATAACCGGTTTAGTTTCTCATACCTACATGTATCTCCACAATTTAAGCACAAGGTTAAATGGTAAGGTAATCAAGGCGCTTTTTGCTATTGCCGACACTGATGACCTTCCGCCTACAATGGGGCGAAAAGGCGCTTTGGACAAATTCGATGTCACCTTTCAAAAAGGAAGAACCATCACATTTAAGTAATTTTGTATTCAATCCCGGAATAGTTGGAAAATGAAGTAGAAAAATGTATGATAAAGAACTCAATACAGGGCGCCTAATCCGATTATGTTCCATAATGCAGCAGTGGAAAAATCTCCACCGGGAAAATCGCAACCTGGCATAGTAATTGTATGTATATTCGGATAGCGGGAAAAACGAGGTCTTCGGAATTTGGCAGTATATAGATAGAAATCGTATAAGACCATGTAGTGATTTAAATTATGATGAAATAGCTTACCAATCGGATTACATTAAAGGTAAAAATAACTTGACTGAGTTGTTCAAATGTTCTATTATTTAACATTGTTGTGGTGAATTATATTTTTGGTTAATAAAGATGAATAGAAACAAAATAACTCTGCTCTGCATCCCCAATCAGAATCAAAATGTGAGACGTTTCACCGTATCCCGTTTTGGCATATTTTCCCTTATGTCAATGTTAGGCCTGCTGTTTCTTCTAAGCGGGTGGTTCGGATATGAATATTTTCGGGAAAGGCTCAAAATTGTCCAACTTGAAAAGCTTCAGTCGGAAAATGAATTTCTCATCAACCGGCTGCATGAAATGGACTTAGCTTTGGAGCAGGTCAGGCTCCAGGTGGACAGGATTGTTGAGAAAGATAAAGATATAAGAATGGTCTTTGATATACCGGCCGTTGATCCCCAGACTCGTCAGCTCGGAACGGGCGGAACATTCAAAGAGCAGATGATACCTCTGAATACCGAGCTTGCGACAAGTCTATCCGAGCTTCAGAACGAAATACAGACAGTTTTAAAAACTGTGCAGTTTGAAAACGCCTCATACGCTACGGTGCTTGATGAACTGAATACAAAGAAGTATCTTTTAGACCACACTCCCTCCATTAAACCGTGCGAAGGATATTATGCCAGCGGGTTCGGATATCGCCCCGATCCGTTTACCGGAAAAACTCACCTGCACACCGGATTGGATATAGCGGGTGCAAAAGGAACTCCGGTTTACGCAACCGCCGACGGAAAAGTTATCAGCGCCGGCTGGGCGGGTAGATTGGGCAAGATTGTTATAATAGATCACGGTTACGGGTACAAAACTGTCTATGGTCATCTTGACGAAATTAACGTAAGGAAGGGGCAGGCGGTTAAACGCTGGCAAACTATCGGCTTGATGGGATCATCCGGTCGCTCCACCGGTCCTCATTTACACTACGAAGTACATAAAAACGGTAAAGCGCTCAATCCGTGGAAATATATCTTCTCCGAAATTCCCAGGCTGTATTAAACATTAGCAGTTCTTACATATACTCCGACACCATTCCGTAATCGCATATCGGCGCTATCATACCTCGACCTTTCTCTTATAACCGCTATTCTACTTGGTAGTTATGCTTCTATTTCGCTAACCCGGATAATTCATAAAACCCATTAATCCATAGCCGAAGGCTTGCCTTCGGGGGTTCAATGGAAGTAGATCATATACAGATTGGAATTGAGTATCTCAAAGAAACGCCGGAAGCGCAAGGCTTCCGCTACCTACAACCAAATTTGTGAATAATACAGGCTAAATCTCTGCCCTCCGGATTTTACATCAAGCCATCGAATTTGTCTGATCTGCTTTTATGTCGATAGTTCAATCACGCAAAAAAAGGGCTGGGAAAATATCCCAACCCTTAATTAAGACAACAAGTAATTGAATTACCGTTTTATTTCAGCAGCGTCATTCTCTTAGCAATGGTATGATCCCCTGCATTTAACTTATAGAAGTAAATACCGGTGCTGTAATCGGAGGCATTCCAATCCACGGTATGGTATCCGGCTTCCTGCTTCTCATCCACTATCGTATCAATCAGCTGCCCGGTAAGGTTGTAGATAGATACTTGCACATGAGCATTCTCCGGTAATGCATAAGTAATCTTGGTGGAAGCGTTGAAAGGATTCGGATAGCTCTGATACAGAGCGTATTCCGTCGGAAGGGTGCTGTCGTCGATATCATCCACACCTGATGTTAAATCGAAGCTCCATGCTGCTGACCAGTCACTCCAGAGGTAGCATGAGAACGTCGCTACTCTCCAGTAGTAGGTCATAGGAGTCACGGGTGACCACGATGCCGTAGTTCCGGGAACTATCTCATCGAAATCAGGCGAGTTGAATTGATCCTCATCGTCGACCTGAATTCTATACCAGTCCCCATTAGGAACTGCATTCCATTCGAAGTCGATAGGAACATTCCAGACCAAACCGCCATTTTCGGGCGATACCAATGTCGGAGGATCGACAGTAACCGGAGTCATCTCGCCGAAGGTTACCCAGGCGCGGATGTTAAGATCATTCTCCAAAATTACCCAATCATCGCTACCCACCTTGACCATACTACGGTCGCCGGTAACGCCGTTACCGTCGGTGGTTGCTCGCGGCGGAGAGCCTGATATCAGCTCGAAACCGGCATAGAAGTTCTCGTAGCAGATATCGACAGCTTCGTTTAGTTCGATTGTCTGATAGAGCGGCACGCCGTTCAGTGTGACCTGCTGGGGAGTTATTAAATCATCGCCAGGCATTCCGTCGGGTCCGGGAGCCCATATATGCAGGTAAACATCACCGGCTCCTGACTGCGAAGCGATATCCAGCGCGGTTAGTGATAGGTCGAATGTCGGATTCTCGGTATTGGTAAACTTAACAGCGAATTTCGTGTTGGCTTCAGTATAATTGTTTAAAGTATACTCGGGATTGCCGTCATAGGAGAGAAGTTCCGGACCGGGTTCGTAGTAACGAACATAAACCTGTATGTTCAAATTATGGTCCAATATTTCCCAGACTCCGTCGCTATGCGCCGCTTTGCTCCGATTCTCAACCGGATCCTCGGCATCGGTGGTCGCTTTGGGTGGCGACCCGTTGACCAGTTCATATCCGACATGGAAATCCTGCGCCCTGATATTTATCGGATTACTTGGAGTAACATTCTCGTAAGTGTAGAGTCCGCTCAGGGTTTTCTCGATAGGATCAATTAGCTCCGTGCCCGGTTCACCGCTATCGTCACTCCACACATGAACCAGCACATCACCTGCACCGCTGCCGCCGGTTGCTATCCGCATTCCGAGTATTTCGCACCATAAATCCGGGTGGCGAGTGTTGGTGAATCTGACAGCGAACATATCACCGGCTTCGGTGTAATCGTTAAGCATGTAGGATGGATCTCCGTCATAGAAAATCGGCTCCTCCATCTGAGGCTCGAAATACTCCACATAGACTCGTATAGCCAGGTCGTTATCGAGAACAACCCATTCTCCGCCGGGTTCCATGACCATGCTGCGGTCTTCGGTGTTGCCATCGTCATCGGACAACGCATAAGGCGGGGCATTCTGCGTGAATTCGAAACCTGCATGGAAATCGCCGCCCAAAACCTCAACCGGATTGTCCAGTGTTATGGTTTGATATTGGAGGTTGCCGACCAGGTTGTAGGTGACCGGAGTCATGAGGTCATCGCCGGGTTCACCGCCATTGTCCCTCCAGACATGGAGATCGATATCACCGGTACCCATGCCGCCTGCGATCTGAAAAGCCTGAACCGAGCAAGCTTGCGCAGGTGTAAACCGAACGGCGAACTTAGTTCCGGCATCGGAATAGCCGTACAGAATAACGCTGGGGCCGGAGTCGTAAGCTAATCCCTCCCCGGCTCTCGCCTGAGGAATCGAAACGAGCATGCAGCTTAAAAATAATAAGAATGCAGCTGCAAGTGACATTGTTTTCAACTTTTGAGTCATTTGATACTCCTTTAATTTGATTTGATTATGTAAATGAAATATTCCCACTCGAATTTTTGGTTTTTTCCTCCCTAAAGAGTTATCCATTTTGCATATTGCAACCCTTCCTTGTCTGAAAGCCGTATAACCTCAAACATTAGTACCGCCATTTTAGGGCAGTCGCTACCTATAAATGATTTCCTAAACCTTATAATTAACATAATTAGCCAAATGTTGTCAAGAATATTTATCAAAGTTGGAAAAATTAATAGTTTCATATTATTTAAAACGTATAGATCCTAAACTATCTGAAAATACATTTATCGAATAAGCAATGTTTCATAAATCTTCGCTATTACTCAAATTCATAAAAAAATAAAAAGCCCCCGAAATATTAATAACGGGGGCATAATCAAGAATCAGGAAAACTACTTGAGTAAGCTCATCTTTTTGCTGTATACTAAATCACCGGCGGTCAACTTGTAGAAGTATACACCGCTGGAATTACTCGACGCATCCCAGCTAACCGTATGGGTTCCGGTTTCCATTCTTCCATCGATGAGCGTAGCGACTTTCTGCCCCAGAATATTAAAGACCTCCAGGGTTACATCGCTTGCATGCGGAACCTGGAAGCTGATGCTGGTGGTGGCGTTGAACGGATTGGGATAATTACCGATTAGCTCAAACGCTGTTGGAATATCAGCTTCAGCGGATTCACCCGCCAGCTCACCAAAGGCGCCTTCCAGTTTCCATCCGGCGAGGTCTCCAATATCAGTGTAAGTCTTGGAATCAACACCATAATGGATTATCTCCAGATAGGTATTGTTTCCGATATTCGAGGGGCCGCTATCTTCCGCGAGGAGGTTACCGAATTCATCATATCCTTCAAGATAGAAGTTTACGCCCGAGGTGTACCAGACGCCCACCTGGGTTTGATTGACATCGAAATCGACCCGAATGCTGGTATATTCGCTTGGCGTATACAGCACCTGGTGCCCGGAATGCGGAGGATATGACGAGCTGTTATATCCATAAACCAGGTCTTCTAATATAACTGCATGCTGCCCGAATTCCAGGCCTGAGTAGAAGGTTCCCAGATTCTGATTGCCGCCGTGATACCAGTAGGTTTCGGGAACATCCTCGAAATCCTTAACGGTGCCGCCATATTCGAAATCATCCAGGGTAAAGTAGTTATGTACTCCGTTATGCATTACTACATAAGCGAAACCTTCACCCAGCGTCCCGACCGTGAACGGGAATGACGCCGAATCGCACTTCTCATAGTTCCACTCACCGCAATATGCCGCATAATCGTACGTGCCTTCGGGAGCGTAATTGGGAACAGTCTGGTTCAGATGTGATGATAACGTCTGTCCCGGAGTCAGGAAGATATTGTTAAAGCGCCATAACTGATAGAATGTCCCCATGTACTTAACGCCGACCCATACATCGGTTACGATATTATTCTCGGTCGGATTGCTGACATATCCGGTCAATCCGAAGGTTCCACCCGGTTCTACGAAGACGGGGGATTCATCCGGAACCATATCTACCGAACAACACGGAGGATCGCTTACGAGCGCCGCAGCGCCAGCCAGATTGATTCTACCGTGTCCGAGTTCATTTGATTTCCCGGTATTGGGATTATAATAATATCCGCCAACCTGGTCGGCAGACTCATTAATGATCTCCCTGACCTCAACATTGGACAGCGAAGGATTCAGCGCCCATACCACAGCGCCTACGCCGGCTACATGCGGGCAGGCAGCCGATGTTCCGTTGAACGAATCATAATAATCGCCGGAGCTGTATCCCGCTCCGCCTTGACGGTCGGTGGTGTAGATTTTAACGCCGGGAGCGGCGCAATCGAGTTCTTCGCCATAGTCGGATCCCCACCATTCACCGTCGCAGCTTGATGGGCTGACTCGCTCATCGCAAGGACTGGAAGCCGCGATCGCCATCGCTTCGGGATATCTCGCCGGGTACTGCACGCTGCCGTTTCCGTTACCAGCGGAGAAGCACACCAGAACGTCATTGGCATAGGCATTTTCTATTGCAGCCTGTACCGCCGAATAGTCGCCTGAAGACATGCGCCATGAATTTGATAGCACTAATCCGTCGAAATCAGGGCGGCGACTGGTCGCGTAGTTGATCGCATCGGCGCGATTCTGGTTATATCCCGAGGTCAGATTAATGCGCAACGGCATGATGCGGCACTGGTTTGCCACTCCGGCAACACCCAATGCGTTATTCGCTATCGCCACGGCGATGCCGCTGCAAGCGGTTCCATGATTTCCTTCGTCATCGGGCGAACCGTCGGGATCGGCAAAATCCCAGTCCTCGCCGTTACGAGGTAACAGGTTACCGGCAAGGTCCGGATGAGATAAATCCATTCCGGTATCGATAACCGAAACTATGACGTCAGGATCTCCTCTGCCGGTATCCCAGCCGTCCTCAGCGTCGATGTCGTGATCCGAATAAGGTGTGCATCCGCTGCAGTCCTGACCGGTGTTTCTCAGGGGCCACTGCTCATTAAAATAGGTATCGTTCGGTGTCCAGGTTGCGTCGTTGTAGGAAATAATCGACGGCTCGGAAAACTTCACTTCATCATACTTGTTCAATTCGCGGATGGTGTAGAAATAGCCCTGGTCTGAAGGAGCGCTGATGGTGTAATAGCCGGCTGTCCACTGGTCGCGCACTACTTCGGAGCCTACTTCGCTGATGATCTCCATCATGCGGGCTTCGCTGATATTATCGTTAAACTGCACGGTCAGCTCGGTCGGCACGCAGTACTTGGTGAAACCTTCATGATCGGTATAAGCCGGAGCGGCGCGTCTTACCGAAATATCGGAGTTCACTATATCCAGTGTCGAACTCATGGTGAATCCGCTCGGGATGCTATAGACTCCGATAAGCTTGGCTTCATCCAGTACCTGAGCTTTTTCCAGGTTATAAGCGTTCTCGAATTGTGCGAAGTCAGCGCCTTCGGCAAACTTCACGATAATCTCGTCCGCTGACGGCGTTAGCGTGAATGTCTTGTTGTAGTATTTGGTCACATAATATGTATCCTTTTCGGACACATATCCCATTGCCATTCCCGATAGCGTTAAGGAAATAAGCAAAGCGGCTACGATAATTGTGTTTACCCTCATTAAAACTCCTTTGTTTGTGGGTGAATAATTATGTAAAGTGGATATTTTACTGCCATATTAATCTCAGCAACCGAAGAAATTTCTGATTTTAATATAATTCAATTATTTACATAGTCAAGTATAGAAAAAATTTATTTATGTTGCTTGAAGTATAAAGCGTGTTTATATTTATAGATTTAGGTCTCCATTAGAAAAACGTTATTTAAAGGCAATATAAATGACCGACATTAAAGAGCAGCTTGATATAATAAGAAGAGGAACAGTAGAGATAATACTGGAAGAAGACCTTGAGAAAAAACTGGAGAAGTCGGCGGAAACAGGCACACCGCTGATAGTCAAGCAGGGCTTTGATCCCACCAAACCGGATATTCATCTTGGCCATACTGTCGGCATTCGCAAACTGGCTCAGATGCAGGATATGGGGCATCAAATTGTATTTTTGATAGGCGATTTCACAGCTATGATAGGCGATCCTTCCGGTAGATCCGAAATAAGAATGCGATTAACTAAGGAAGAGGTCGTGGAAAATGCACAGACCTATGCCGAACAAATTTCCGCGCTTCTTGACCTCAGCAAAATTAAAATCGAGTATAATTCCAAATGGTGTTCGAAAATGGGTTTCGAGGATGTGCTGGAACTCGCTTCCCAATATACGGTTGCCAGAATGCTGGAGCGGGATGATTTCGAAAAAAGATATAAGAGTAATCAACCGATCAGTATTCTGGAATTTCTTTATCCCTTAATTCAAGGGTACGATAGCGTCGCCTTGAAAGCTGATATCGAATTGGGGGGTAACGACCAGAAGTTCAACTTGTTAGTAGGCAGAGAGATTCAAAAAGCCTACGGTATGGACCCGCAGGTTATCATCACCATGCCGCTGCTGGTCGGAACCGGTGGAATCGATAAAATGTCCAAGTCGCTGGATAACTATATCGGCATAAATGAAGCGCCTAACGAGATGTTCGGGAAAATTATGTCGATACCGGATGCGCTGCTTTATGATTATTTCGTGTTACTGACCGATCTCCCGATGGATGAATTGGATACAATTAAAAGTAATCTTGAAACCGGCGATATTAATCCGATGATTCATAAAAAACGTCTTGCCAGGGAGATTATCGGTTTCTATCACTCGCCGGAAGCAGCCGTAAAAGCGCAGGAGGAATTCGAAAGGGTATTTTCTCAAAAGGGACTTCCGGACGAGATCGCTACATGCAGACTTCATTCCGAGAATGCCTCTATCTGGATTATCAAGATGCTGACCGATAGCGGGTTATGCGGCTCCAACGGCGAAGCGCGCAGAATGGTCAAGCAGGGTGCGGTTTCTATTGATGGAGAAAAAGTGCAATCTCCCGAAATAGATATCGACATCTCATCGGAAAGACTGGTTAAAGTGGGAAAGCGGAAATTTATGAAAGTGGCAGCTGCTAAATAGGATAATGCGGTTATGGTCGATTTATCAGAACTTGATTTTGAGGAACTCGAAAGGCGCCTGAACTCGCTTAGGGGGTACCTTTGACCTTAATTCCATAGACTCCGCACTTAAGAAACTGGAAGAGCAAACCAAGCGGCAGGACTTCTGGGAAAACCAATCCAACGCCCAGGAAGTTCTCAGCAAAATAAAACGTCTTACTTCTACCAGGGATACTTTCAGCAAACTAAATTCCCAATTAGACGATCTGAAGGTGCTGGCTCAACTTGCTGAGGAGGAATCCGATCAGCAAACAGCGGAGGAGGTAAAGGATAAGTACGCCGATATAGATCGGAAACTGAAGAGGTTTGAACTGAAGTCTATGTTATCCGACAAAGAAGACGCCGGAGATGCGATCCTGTCAATTCATCCGGGAGCAGGCGGAACCGAATCCCAGGATTGGGCACAGATGTTGTGGCGGATGTACCAGAGATGGGCTGAGAATAATGGTTATAAAGTAGAAATATTGGATTTTCAGGCTGCCGATGAAGCCGGTATAAAATCGGCGACGATGGAGATTTCGGGCGAATACGCCTACGGTTATCTCAAGGGCGAAATGGGCGTTCACAGGCTGGTGCGAATCTCCCCGTTCGATGCCAGCGGGAGAAGGCATACATCATTTGCCTCGATTTCGGTCTACCCGGATATCGAGGATACAATTAAGGTTGACATCAAAGATGACGATATCCGCATCGATACATTTCGAGCCTCCGGCGCAGGAGGTCAGCATGTTAACAAAACCTCATCCGCAGTCAGAATAACTCACAATCCAACCGGAATCGTGGTCAGTTGCCAGTCAGAACGCTCACAGTATAAGAACAAGGAATATGCCTTCAAAATCCTCAGGGCGAGATTATACCAATTGGAGCTCGAGAAAGAAGCTGAAAAGATGGCGGAGAAGGAGGCCAGCAAGAAAAAGATCGAATGGGGCAGCCAGATTCGGAGTTACGTATTCCATCCTTACAATCTGGTAAAAGACCACCGCACCGACCACGAAACATCAAACACGCAAGCGGTAATGGATGGTGAAATAGATGAATTCATCCAGGAATATCTTGCCAGCGAACAGAACAAATAATCGCATCCCCGGATAATTGACAGGAGCCTTTTAGTTCTAATCCGGACAAATCATGAAGACTATTAACCTGTAACCGAAGGCTTGCCCGCCTCGGGCATGATTGCTCTTTGGGAATGTCATTGCAAGGAGTCCGCCAAAAATGCGGGACGACGAAACAATCCCTGATCACCGCAGCCGGGGGCGCGGCAATCTCCTTTTCTCACGCAATGCTTTAGATTAGGTTTTGAGAAAACCTCGCCCTCGCCCGACGACCTATCTTATCAATCCGGGCTAACTGTTAATCCCGATCTTAGAATAAATCCATTCCGATATCCGCACAGCCAGATAACCTAAAATCGCCCCGGCAATCGCATCGGAGACATAATGGAACCTGCCCCAGAAAGTACCTATAAATAATCCGCTCGTGAGTATAAAATAATAAGGATATAATTTGCGGGCGTATTTCCGGCTTATCAGTACGGTTACCAGCGCAATCGCTACATGCGAAGAAGGCATGCATCCCCCGTGCAAACCTGCTGAATTAATCACGAAATTCGATAGAGGAACGAATAAATACCCCCCTAACTTCATTGAGTAATGCCCTGCTAATGCCATCCGAGGTCCCTCCACCGGATACAGAACAAATATTATGTAGGACACGAAATACGCAATGGTTGACGCCGTGACGGTTTTTTCTATCACAGCGTATTCTCTTCGCAAAAATAAGTAAATCCCCAGAACCAGAAGGAGGAAAAAGTAGGAAAGGTAGCACAAATGAAAAAACTCGTTTAACAATGGATGCGAGATCTGCTGGAGTAAAATCGTAGGATTGCTGCCGAAGATTGCTTCCTCAAAATTGATAATCTGGTAATCAAAAAAGCCCGGATGAATAATATTGATAAACTGTCCAACCTGTTCGTAGATAAAAGTAATCAATAACAAAGGATAAGTCATCCTGATAAATGCCCTGATGCCATGCTGCTTCTTATGAAAGTTCCGAATAATAAGTATGATCAATACCACCAGCAGCAGTATAATCGCCAGATTCGTGATTATCCTGTCTTCGAATCCCCCGAAAAGTAAAAGAATGAGTGTGAGTACAAAGAAATATATAAATGTCAGATAGTCGTATGGCTCGTATCCGACATCGGCAGCCTTCAACTTTTAATCCCTCTTTCCTTCGATCACCAGGACAAACTCCCCCTTTACCGTCAAATCATCCTTACCCGCCACAATTTCGCTCAAGCGTCCCCGAATTTTCTCTTCGAATTTCTTGGTCAACTCCCGGCATATAACGCACCGTCTATCTCCCAATATCTCTTTCATCATCTCCAGAGTATTTATCAGCCGATGGGGCGATTCGAATAATACTACGGTTTCAGTTCGTTCTGATATGGATTCAATGAACCGCTTTTTTGCGCCCTTTTTGTACGGTGGGAATCCTACAAAGAAAAACTTATCCATAGGTAAACCGGATACTGTGAGCGCTGAAATCACGGAACTGGCGCCAGGGATACTCTGCACCTCAATCCCGCTTTCAATAGCGTCGTGAACAATACTGTACGCAGGGTCGGATATACCGGGGCTTCCGGCATCGGAGACCAATGCCGCATGTTTCCCGCACAGCAGTTCCTTTATTAATTTTTTCTTTTGAGCGCTTTCATTATATTTATGAAAACTTCGCATGCTTGAATCTATTCCATGCTGTTTAAGCAGCTTTCCCGTTACTCGCGTATCCTCGGCGGCTATAAAATCCACAGCCTTCAGGATATCGATAGCCCGCAAAGTAATATCTCCCATGTTCCCGATGGGAGTCGCAACCAGGTATAATATTCCCTTTTGTGATTCGGAGACCATAATATAACTGTGAAACCGCTTCCGTTTTCGCTAACTCGGTTTACCCTTACCATCCTTCCGGAGCGATGAAATCACATCCTGGATAGTCATGGAATAACCTTGCTGCTTTCGGACCCAATCGCTTGAATTGATTCCCTTTCACCAGCGAACGGGCTCGTTGTATTTCGTCCTCTTCAAATCCCTCATCGAGAAGGTGACCTAAATCATAGCCATAGTCGACCATCAGATAAAGAAGCTCATCGATTCGCCCGTAAGTAAATCCCAGTTCTCCTTCGTCCGTCTGTCCTTCCCACAGGTCTGCGGTGGGAATCTTGTCTATTATTTTGCGCGGAATTTCCAGATATTCGGCAACCTGGCGAACCTGAGTTTTATAAAGATCCCAGAGCGGATCGATATCCCAGGCAACATCGCCATGCAGCGTTCCGTATCCAAGCAAAGCCTCGGTTTTATTCGATGTTCCGACTACCAATCCCCTATTTTTCGCGGCAAAATCATAAAGTATCGCCATACGAATTCGCGCCATAAAGTTGCCTTTGCGCAAATCATTGATCTCGGGAGTGATATTGAAATATGCGTCCGCCATCGGGGTGATATCCACAGTTTGCGTCTCTATCCCCAGCATCCCCGCCAATTCCTCGGCGTCTTTCAGGCTGGCTGACGATGAAGTCTTGTAGGGCATCATCACTCCCGATATCCTTTCAGCGCCTACAGCCCTTACCGCCAGATCCGCGCAAACCGATGAATCCAGTCCGCCCGACAATCCGACAATGAATTTCTGCAATCCGGTTTCTTCCAATCCGTTTTCAAGAAATTCAATTAATCTTTCTACGACATTCGCTGGATTAATATCTGAAAAATACATATCTTCGCTCCTATGTTTTACACCCGGTAAGCGGACTAACGAGAGATTCCGAAAATGAAATACATTACAGAGGGCATGGCAATAAAATTTTCAAAATATCAATAGATGTCTTGATAAACCGTATATTAATTCGTTATAATGGATTAATTTGAGGAGGAAGTATAATGGCTTCAGTAAACTTAGCGATTCTAATTGGGAATTTAGGCAAGGACCCGGAGCTTCGTTACACACCCAGTGGAGCCGCAGTCGCCAGCTTCAGCATGGCTACTACGGAGAAGTGGAAAGACAAGGACGGCCAACTGGCAGAAAGGACCGAATGGCACAATATCGTCTGCTGGGGAAGGCAGGCGGAAGTAGCCAATGAGTATTTAAAAAAGGGCAGCCCCGTCTATATCGAGGGGCGTATTCAGAATCGGTCGTATGATGACAGAGACGGTAATCGGAGGTATATCACCGAAATAGTCTGCAGACGCCTCCAGCTTCTCGGAAGTCGAGGCGGCGGCGGCGGGGGAAGCTCATCACAATCTTCCGATCCTTCGGACAGCGATATACCGGAAACCGATGATGATCTTCCGTTCTAATTGCGCAGAGATACCATCATTGTCTGAGTTCCCGATTTTTAATTGCAGAATCATCGGAACCCTGTCGATAACTTCTTAGGTTGACCGGGATGATAGTATCGTCATAAAGAGCTTTTTGCAGCATGGGATTTTAACTCGGTGAAATAGATATGTCAACGTTACGGAGAGACCCTGTCGTCGGAAGATGGGTAGTCAATACGGATGAATTGGAAAAACGAACTTCAATCGTTGAGGAACCGGATGATTCCGAGTCGTCATCGGAGTGTCCGCTTTGCGCTGGTAATGAGGATTCCACCCCTCCCGAATTATACGCGATAAGACCAGACGGTTCCTCGCCTAACAGCCCCGGATGGGAAGTGCGCGTTGTGCCTAATTTCAGCGCCGCTATGCGAATAGGGGGGGAACTCAACAGGCGCGCCGAGCTGATGTATGATCTAATGGATTCCATCGGTACGCACGAGCTTGTGGTCTGCAGTCCCGAACATGTTTCAAACATGGCTGACCTGCCGGAACCTCAGTTCAATAAGATATTCTCGGCTTACAGACAACGGATGCTGGATTTGAAAACCAATCCCGATCTTCGATCCGTGTTCATATACAAATCCTACGGAACGGAGAGTTTGCTGGAATCGTTGGCACATACCCATTCCCATATTATAGCGACACCTGTCACGCCGAAATCGATAAAGGAACAGTATGTGGGCGCTAAGAAATATTTCCAGTACAAGGAACGCTGCGTTTATTGCGATATAGTCCGGCAGGAGGTAATGCAGAAGAAAAGGATCATCAGCTCCAATGCTAAGTTCATAGCCATTGCGCCGTTCGCCAGCAAATACTCCCACGAAGTCTGGATAATCCCGAGAACCCATAATTGCGATTTTGAGAATTCTCCGGAAAAGGATTTTCCCTACTTATCATCGATATTAAAAGAAATTTTGCTGCGGATAAGGGCGGCGTTGGACGATCCGCCTTACAATTTCGCCCTCTTCAGCGGTCCCAATAAAAAGGGGCGGGAAGGGTACTGGAAAACAATCGATTATGATTATCACTGGCATATCGAGATAATGCCTATACCGAAGCGTTTAGAGGGTTTCGAATGGGCAACCGGCTTTTATTTAAACGACACCACCCCGGAAACCGCCGCCCGGAAACTGCGGGAGGTAAAAGTGAGGGGGTATTGATAACGGCGGCATGACGTGTCGCAATTGGCAGGTCGGGTTCCCCCGATTGGATCGGGGCAGGCCGGAGCGGAGCGAGAAACCCGA
>CAZLVS010000041.1:0-34386 GCA_964563085.1 uncultured Ignavibacteria bacterium
ATTCTATTTTCTCCGATGTAATCAATTTGTGGTTGTCCTTCCCGTAAGTTTATACATATATTAAAGCACTAATTCATCCTTGTCAGGCTGATCATCTGCCTGATGGATTCCTTTGCATAATACTAAAATGAGAGGGAAACCATGCAAAACGAATTCTACAAAAAAATCGCCCCTCATTACGAGGTGATCTACAAAAATCCCGAATTCCGTCAGGCAGCAGTTGATTTTATCGAGTGGGCTTTTAATGAACTTACCGAAATCAAAGTAAAGAATGTCCTCGATTGCGGATGCGGTACCGGAGCCCAAGCTATTCCGTTGCTGCAAAAAGGATATAATGTTACCGCTGCCGATTATTCCCCGGATATGCTTGATACCGCCAAACGGAGTTTTACGCAGAATAATCTTAAAGTGGATACATCCGTTCAGGACGTGAGAGATCTGCCTTACGAAGATAAGTTCGATGCGGTTATCTTTATGTTTTCAGCGTTTAATCATATGCATACCGCGGAAGATGCCCTTAAAGCGCTCGGGTCTTTGAAAAAAGCGCTCAGGAAAGATGGCTTGGCGATATTTGATGTCGCCAATATCATTCAACTCATGGAGAGATTCAAGAGTGAGGTCAACGAGCATTATACGGTAGATAATATCAATGTAATGCGGCATGTAAAACACAGCGTGGACAGCATCGACTGCCAGATGACGCATGATGAGATGACTTTCCTTGACAGCGCTAAAGGTGTAGAATCATTCGCATCGGCAACGGAACTGGGGATATTTACCAAGAGGGAATTGGATTATTATATCAGCCAAACCGGATTCTCCGATGTAAAGCTTTTCCGAGGATTCAAAGACCGCGGCGATATGACCGGCAGCTCATTCCGGCTGGTGTATGTTTGCAGGAAGTAGGAACCTCCTGCAAACTGTCATATTTGCATCAGGGATTTCTTAAATCGACTCTTGCAATTTTTCCACTCCGCCTTATATTATAACTGAGGCAATTCTTCATATAAGGTTTTAAGCCGGACAAGGCAGAATATCGAATCCGGTTGGAACTGCAAGATTAGGATTTTATTATGGAATATTCTTTAACTAATAAGTTCGCGGGGCGAAAATCGATAGCTTTCGGAATTATATTAATACTGGTTCTGATGAATTCACCCGCATATCCCGAAGGGAGATTCACTCACCCAAGGATGGATGCCGTTCTTCTGGAACTGAACAATGTATTTGATAATTCGGATATCTCAACGGCAAGCCAATGGGGTATCGATAGGGGTCTGAGGATAAAAAGCGGCATGGTAAACGTGGAGACAGTTTCCGCAGGCAATAAACCTATGCCGGTATCAAGTATAAGGAAATTCGGGGGATATGTTGACGCAACCTGGCGAAATCAGCACAGCGCCTGGCTGCCCATATCGGAACTCGCCGAAATGGCGAACTCAATTGATGAAGATTATTATATCCGCAGACCGGCGGAACCGTACCCGGACGAAGTCCAGAGCGAAGCGCCGTTTGTAACGGGGGTCGATGAATATCATAACGCCGGTTACGATGGTGCAGGAGTTGTTATCGGTGTAATTGATATGGGATATTACCAATTGACCCCGGCGGAAAACAACGGAGATATCCCTCCGGATCCCGACCAACGAATTGACACCGACTACACCGGTGAAGGGATGGAATCCGGAACGTTAACCCATGGAACCGGATGCGCCGAGATAGCCTATGATATGGCTCCGGGCGCTTTCTTCAGGCTATACCGCATATCCAACAGCACTCACCTGGGATTGGCGGTTGACGATGGGATCGCTAATGGAGTGAATGTCTGGAGTCATTCTTTGGGCTGGTATAATCGCGGATGGCATGATGATTCCGGGGAACCGTGCATAGTCGCCAACCTGGCATCGGACAATAACCAGATTTTCTGCACCTCGGCGGGTAATCGCGCCCGCGCTCACTGGCAGGGATTCTTTGTCGATGATGATCATGACAATCTGCATGAATGGTCAGGGGGAGACGAGTATAACCGCACGCCTGAACCTGGCTATTATATCAGCAACGGGGGGAGTTTCTGGCTTGCCTTACAGTGGAACACCGACGGCGCAGATGTTGACAATTATGATCTGTACCTCTACGATGATGAAAACGGTGGGCGACTGTTAGCCTCCAGCGAGAATCATGGCGAAAATAACGAGTTTATCTCATACACCAATAATTCCGGTAATTCGGAGGATTATTGGGTTGCGGTAGAATATGTATCCGGCGATGGAGCCGAATTCGAGCTGTTTTCCAACCTTACCCGCGGCTTCGAGTTTATAACCTCAGCCAGCAGCATAAGTTCGCCCGCTAACGCCACCGGCGCTAATGTGCTATCCGCCGGAGCCGTGGAAGTTGATATTTTCGATCAACCCAGACCCGATATCATGTATTACAGTTCCCGGGGACCATCCAATGACGGAGCGATTCGACCGTTGATTACCGGGCCCACCAACTGCGCCACCTTTTCCTCGGGATCGTTCGGGGGGACTTCCTGCGCCGCGCCCAATATCGCCGGAGCCGCCGCGGTGAGATGGGATTTCGAACCGAATCCATCGGCGGAGGCTGTGCGCAATTACTTGCTGGAAACCGCGCAAGCATACAAGGATTGGGGAAGTCCCGGAAATGATAATATTTATGGTTTCGGAGGATTATTTCTTGATGTACCGACAGAAGTCACTATCACCATGATTCCCGAACTCACTCCCCCAATCGAAGTTCCTGCCGGTTCCAGCTTCTTCTATACCGGCATCCTTGCCAACAATACCGGAGTATCGCAACTGGTTGATGTGGGACTGCTCCTTCGGCTTCCGAATGGTGATATTTACGGACCGATTCAACGCTACAACGATGTACCATTAAGTCCCTCCGAGGTGATAACCATAGAAAATATCGAGCAGGATATCCCTCTATTTGCCCCCGATGGCGAATACTGGTATATAGCTCAATGCGGCGAGTATCCAACCACTCTAATCGATGCCGATTCCTTCCGTTTTATTGTATATCATCAAGCAGGCGGAGAAAGTTCGGCTTCGGAATGGAGTCCGACAAGCTGGTTTAAAGATGATCCGGTAATCTCACCGTCCGCTGAGGAGGTTACGGGAAACTATCCCAATCCCTTCAATGCCGCTACTGAAATACAGTTTGCATTACCTTCGGGAGAAAATGTGGAACTTACGGTTTACGATATTCTCGGTAGGCGATTGGAAACATTGTTCAAGGGCTACAAATCGGGAGGGAAACACCGGATTATTTGGGATGCTTCCGCTTATCCCAGCGGAGTCTATTTTTATAAATTGGCTATTGGAGGGCAGGCTCACGTCGACAGGATGATTGTGCTTAAGTAGGCTCGGTCGATTATTGAACATGGCAAGGTTAATCTGAGATACTGCTGCGAATTCCGGTTACAAACTTCTTGACATAAAATCGAAAATTCATATCATTACTGATTATTTATGTTACGTTTTTGTGGTTTTTAACGCTCCGAAATCAGAAAAATAAGGACTGCCGATGGACTACGAACTGCTTTCACGGATCCAATTCGGATTAACCATTGGGTTTCATTACATTTTTCCTCCCATAAGTATCGGACTGGGGTTATTTTTGGTTATCATGGAGGGCACATACCTTCGCACCAAGAACGAATTGTATCATAATATGACCCGTTTCTGGGTGAAGATATTCGGGCTGATATTCGCTCTGGGGGTGGCGACCGGAATAGTAATGGAGTTCCAGTTCGGCACCAACTGGGCGACTTATTCGAGATTCGTTGGCGACGTATTCGGAAGCGCTTTAGCCGCCGAAGGCGTCTTCGCATTCTTCTTGGAATCAGGATTCTTAGCGATTTTGTTATTTGGATGGGATAAGGTAAAACCGAGGACTCATTTCATCTCCACCGTGCTGGTTGCTTTCGGAGCGCATTTCTCCGCCATCTGGATAGTGGTAGCAAACTCCTGGCAGCAAACGCCGGCGGGACATCATATTGTCGAGCATGGCGACACGGTCAGGGCGGAGATAGTCGATTTCTGGCAGGTAGTTTTCAATCCGTCATTTATCGATAGAATTACACACGTATTTATGGGCGCCTGGCAGGCGGGTGCGTTTTTCGTACTCAGCGTAAGCGCTTTTTATTTACTCAGAAACAAGCATGCGGAGTTCGCGCGGGGATCAATGAAGATCGGGATTATCATAGCTTTTGTTGCATCCGTCCTACAGCTTGTTACCGGCCATTTCAGCGCCGAGACCATAGCCGATACCCAACCGGCTAAGCTGGCGGCGTACGAAGGGCATTTCCCGGCTGCCGCGCCGGCGGGATTATATCTCTTCGGCTGGGTCGACGAGGAAAACGAGAAGACTTACGGACTTGAGCTCCCGGGCTTATTGAGTTTTCTGGTTAAAGGTGATCCGGAAAAGCCGGTGACCGGATTGCAGGCATTCGATCCCGAGGACAGGCCGCCGGTGAACATAGTTTTTCAGAGCTATCATCTGATGGTAGCAATCGGTATGGCTTTGATACTTCTATCTGTTATCGGCATCATAACATGGAAAACCGGAGCGTTGTTTAAGGCTCGCTGGTTGCTATGGATTTTTGTTTTTTCTGTACTGTTACCTCAACTCGCCAACCAGTTGGGATGGTTCTCGGCTGAGGTGGGAAGACAGCCCTGGATTGTATATGGGCTTCTGCGAACCAAAGATGCATTGTCACAGAGTATCGGCGCCGGAGAAGTATGGATGTCGTTGATTATGTTCACCCTTATTTACATCCTGCTATTCGCACTCTTTATATACCTGCTAAATGAGAAAATTCAAGCCGGACCGGGAGAAGTCCCGCAGAAGGAGGGACAGCGCGCATGAGTTTCACATTCGATTTACCGACGATATGGTTTATGCTGGTAGGGATTCTCTTTATCGGCTATGCTATCCTCGATGGTTTCGACCTGGGGATAGGCGCTCTGCATTTATTCACTAAAACCGACCAGGAACGCCGTTTGATGATAAACGCCATAGGGCCCGTATGGGATGGTAATGAAGTCTGGCTGGTTACAGGAGGCGGGGCGTTATTCGCCGCATTTCCCGAAGTATACGCCACTTCGTTCTCCGGTTTCTATATCGCCTTCATGTTGTTCCTGCTTGGTTTGATTTTCCGAGCGGTGGCGATAGAATTCCGAAGCAAGCAGCAAGCGAAAGCATGGCGGAAATTCTGGGACGTCAGCTTTTCAGTCAGCAGCATTCTTTCGGCTTTGCTTTTGGGAGTAGCATTAGGTAACATCGCGCGAGGAATCCCGCTGGATCAGACTCACGAATATGCGGGCACTTTCTGGACGCTCCTTAATCCTTACGCGCTGATCGTGGGAATCACTACCGTGGCGCTTTTCACTCAGCACGGCGCGATTTACGCGCTGATGAAAACCGAAGGGGAATTACACGATAAAATCCGAGGCTGGGTTAATCCGGCGATTATCGTTTTCGTGATATGCTACGTTATGACCACGCTGTTTACGCTGCTGTATATCCCCCACATGTCGGCAAACCTGAAAGCATTTCCGGTATTATTCATACTACCGCTGTTGAACATGCTGGCGATCGCCAATATCCCCCGCGAGATACATCATGGCAGGGATTTCCGGGCGTTTTTGTCGTCGTGCGCCTCGATGGCGGCGCTGCTGGCGTTATTCGGGATCGGGATGTACCCCGACCTTATCCTCTCCCGCCCCGAAATAGCCAACAGCCTGACGATCTATAACGCTTCATCATCGGAAAAGACATTGGGAATTATGCTGATAATCGCACTTATCGGGATGCCGCTGGTAATCGCATATACTTCAAGCATCTACTGGATCTTTCGCGGCAAAGTAAAGCTGGATGAGAGTAGTTATTGATTGCTATCATCTTAGCTATAGTAACCCTCTTTCATGAAGCATGATAATATTCTTGTTATTAGTACCAGTTGATGATTACATAGCTAAGTGAATTTCAGTACTTTGGGATTTTTCAATGACGTGGAATGAATTCATATATCACCTTGTAATCGAATTTTGCAATGATAGAGGTAACAGGACTTTCACCCTCAAGGAATTCACTGACAAAAACGAACAGGAAATAAAAAACTTCCGACCATCAGCGAAAACACCTTTCAACACCGTCAGGCGAGTGCTGCAGGAATTAAGAAATGAAGATCTGATAAGTTTCGTAGATTACTCGGGGACTTACACTCTGCGTGGAGTGGATGTTTTAAGCGGCGAAGTTGAAGACGAAAAATTAGCTGAGATAAAATCGCCCCCCCCCATAAGAAAAGAGTATCTAATCGAAACCTTCGTGCGGGATATAGGATGGGTCAGGGAAGCTAAAAGCCGATTTGGTTTATACTGTATGTGTCCCGGTTGCATAAATACATTTAGAAAACAGGATGGAAATCCTTACATTGAAGTACATCACATTATCCCTCTGTGTCATGGTGGTGAGCAGGGAATCTGGAACCTTTCGGTTGTTTGTGCGCACCATCACCGCATGGCTCATCTCGCTGATAGCAGAACTCAAGGCCAACTACAGAGTGTACTCAAAAGGGAAGTTGAAAATAGGCTGGAGAGATTTTCAGTTTAGAGATTCTGGAGAAATCGCCCTTTTTACACCACCCGCATCAGCTTCGGTATTCCGGATTCATATTCTTTCCGGATTTTGGTCACGGGGATTGAGATGCGGTCGCTGATTTGTAAAGTTTTTTCAGTATATTAATATATTGATTATTTATAAATACGATGGGGTAGTTTTCTTGGGATTATCAGAATAATAATATTTAATTTCGCCATATTTGAAGTAGTGGATTATAGCAGATTATAGTTGGTCAACAATTGTGATGAATAATCAGCAGGTGTTCGGGATCTTCCATTATACCGAATAATCCTCCC
Organism: uncultured Ignavibacteria bacterium; assembly: GCA_964563085.1. Taxonomy (GTDB): domain Bacteria; phylum Zixibacteria; class MSB-5A5; order UM-FILTER-46-8; family UM-FILTER-46-8; genus WJIR01. The sequence goes on from CAZLVS010000041.1 coordinate 6,942, forward strand.
GGGTTGTTTCAAAGTATTTTATAACTCGTACTCCTGCCCTGACCAACGCGCTCAATTTTTTTAAGGCGTAATAACTTGTTCAAAGCCTGACGGACGGTTCCATATGCGACCTTAGTGTTGTTTGATATCTCGCGAGGTGAGGCTTCTTCAAATTTATTTAGATATTCCCAGACAGCAAATTGCTTTTTGGTTAGCAATTTCTCAATGTTCTCTTTTGATAGGAGATCAACCGCCATCTCTGATTGTTTTAAAAACATACCGAAGAAGAATTCCAACCATGGCGAAATATCCTGGCGATCTGAATTTATATTGTTCTGGCTTTGCCGAAGGGCAATGTAATATTCAGGCTTGTTGTCCTCTACTAATTTTTCATGAGAAATATAAGGCATGTATTCGTAGCCGGCTTGTAGCAGAAGTAAGTTTGTAAGTATTCGTGAAAGCCTTCCATTACCGTCCTCGAATGGGTGGATTTTGAGAAATTCAAGCAAGAAGTTGGCAATAATAAGTAAGGGATGGTAACGCTCTCCGGATAACTCGGACTGTATCCATTCGACAAGCTCCTGCATCTCCTTTGGGGTGAGATATGGAGGGGTGGTATCAAAAAGTATCCCAATTGATTGACCATCACCATCTATCATTTGAACTTTATTCTCTTTCCTTTTGTATTCGCCTCGGTGCGTTACATCTTTCTCCGTATACTTCAGTAATTCGCGATGAAAATGTTTAATAGTATTTTCGTTAAAACGAAGTATGTTCCAGGAATCGAAAACATTCTCCAGAAGTTCATAGTACCCTTTTACCTCATGTTTATCTCTATCCTTAAATTTCTGCAAAGAAAGCCCGCGCATAAATCTTTCTACATCCTCGTCAGAGAGACTGGCCCCTTCTATACGAGTAGAGGCGCCGGTTGAGGTAATAAGAACCGATCTTTTAAGGTTGTCTAAGACTTGCGGGCTGAGTTCTGCTCCGCCTATCCAGCGTCCTTGTAATTTATCTATTTTTCCAATTTTAAACACTACGCTGGCTGGAATATTCTCAAGCCGTTGGTCAAATTTGTTTTTTTCACTCACAATTTGATTCGCTATAATTAATATAGCAGATTATAGCGAATTAGTAGGGATAAGTCAAATAAGATTTGAATTTATGTTAATGTACGACAGGATGTTGGCTAAAGTTAGCTGTATTGATTCGAGTTCCAATCAAATCCGGATTAATTGAGTTCCCGATAGGGGAACCCTACTAACGATACAAATGATTACGGATTTTCCAAAAAAGATGCTTTCGTAACGGGAACCTTCCCACTACTTCATCAGCTTCGGTATTCCGGATTCATATTCTTTCCGGATTTTGGTCACGGGGATTGAGATGCGGTCGTTGATTTGCAGGCGTCTTCCGCCTGCGGCGCCGATTAACTGGACAGGTACTTTGGCTTTGTATGCCAGCCTTTCGAATTCCTCGGTATCATATTCAGCGCAACTGATTATCACCCTCGATGGAGCTTCCGAAAAAAGCAGTTTATCCAGTCGACGCCTGTCCACAAAATCTATATCGCAGCCGATCGGGTTGTCCGGTCGCATGATACAGCTTTCCGCCAATGCCACCGCCAATCCCCCTTCGGATATATCATGCGCGGACTTTACCAGACCTAACCTGATAGCTTCCAGTATGAACTTCTGCAAACGCTTCTCAAATCGAATATCAAAATCGGGTAGAGGACCGATAATTTTATCATGAATTATCTTAAGATATTCGCTTCCGCCGATCTGGCTATTCAATTCACCCACCAGGAAAATGTGGTCGCCCGTGTCTCTGAAATATGAGCTGGTTATCAGGCAGACATCATCGATCAGACCGAGCATGCCGATTGTCGGCGTGGGATATACCGCCGATTCGGCGCTCTCGTTGTAGAAGCTAACATTACCGCCGGTCACCGGCGTATTAAATGCGCGACAGGCTTTTCCCATGCCCTTTACGCACTCGGAGAAATACCAATATACTTCGGGATCGTAGGGGTTGCCGAAATTAAGGCAGTTGGTGATAGCCACCGGTTCGGCGCCGGTACAAACTACGTTGCGCGCCGCCTCGGCTACTGCCATCTGTGCTCCCACAAAAGGATTGATATGGCAATAACGTCCGTTGCAGTCGGTGGAGAGCGCGATCGCTTTGTTGGTTTTGCGGATTCGCAATACCGCTGCATCGCCGCCGGGTCCAATGATGGTGTTGGTGCGCACCTGGTAATCGTATTGTTCGTACACCCAGCGTTTGGAGCAGATATTGGGTGATGAAAGAAGCGTCAGCAATGGTTTGTTATAATCATCAGGTTCGGGCACTCTCGGTTCCGCTTTGTTCAGTTCAGTAACTTCCTTAGGCTTTTGCTTCTTGCGTGTGTAAACCGGCGTTCCTCCGCCGAGAGCCAAAACTTCCGGGGGAATCTCAGCATAAGTTTTTCGCCCTTTTTTCACCACCAGCATTTTCTCATCGGTAACTCTGCCGATTACTGCCGAGTGCAGATCCCATTTGCGGAAAATCTCCTGAATCCTCTTAACCTTCCCTTTTTTAGCAACTACCAGCATACGTTCCTGCGATTCGGAAAGCATTATTTCGTAAGGAGTCATACCCTCTTCGCGAACCGGTACTTTATCGAGCTGAAGCTCCATGCCGGAGTCGCCATGCGCGGACATCTCGGCGGATGAACAGGTAATCCCCGCCGCTCCCATATCCTGAATGCCGACAATCAGTCCCTCATCGATTATCTCCAGGGTAGCTTCCAGAAGCGATTTCTCGGTGAACGGATCGCCGATCTGCACGGCGGGACGACGCGACTCGGACTCCTCGGTCAATTCCTCGGAGGCGAAAGTAGCGCCATGGATTCCATCGCGCCCGGTTGCGGAACCGACCACCAGCACCTTACACCCGTCACCTTTGGCGGTCGCTGATGCCATCTTATCCACCTTGACAACTCCCACCGCCATCGCGTTGACTAATGGATTCCCGCTATAGCTTTCCGCAAAGTAGATCTCGCCGCCGACAGTGGGAACGCCGAAACAGTTACCATAACCGCCGATGCCGCGCACCACGCCATCCAGAAGGTAGCGAGTACGACCCTTACTCAAGGGACCGAAACGGAGAGAATCCAACGAAGCGATAGGTCTGGCGCCCATGGTGAAAATATCGCGCAGTATTCCTCCCACTCCGGTTGCTGCTCCCTGGTATGGTTCGATCGCCGAAGGATGATTGTGCGATTCTATCTTAAAAACCACCGCTAATCCTTCACCGATATCAACGGCGCCGGCATTCTCCTCGCCAGCCCCCACCAACAGTCGTCCGCCGCTCCTGGGCAGCGTTTTTAACAGCTTAATGGAATTCTTATAGCTGCAATGCTCCGACCACATCACCGAGAATATTCCCAGTTCAGTATAGGTTGGAGTGCGCCCCAATATTTTTAATATCCGTTTGTATTCGTAAGCATTAAGCCCATGTTCTTTGGCTAAGGCTAAATCGACTACCGGTTCGTTTCTTTTCAACAAACACCTCCGTTTATAAAGACGCCAATATATCCCCGATAGTAATGATAGTCAAATTAAAAAGAAGTTAAGACTTAGTCCGAAAAATTCATACAGACCATTAGTCCCAAGCCGAAGGTTTATAAGCGTCCGGGGTGGGTGTCTGACCGCATCTGAATGTCCTCGGGCGCCTTCACCTGGCGGTATGCGCAGGTTCGGCGACCTGAGGTCACCTTTGTGGACTGTCCCCGATGGATCGGATCGTACCCGACGGATTGCTCCAGCGGATAAGGTTCCGCTGCTATCCTGAATTTAACCCATTTTCCCTTTTATCAGAATTATTGACTTCACGGCAAATTATGATTAATATGGCTTTTTAATATAATTCGAATCAAGCGAGAGAAGGTTATGTATAGAATCGAGAGCAAGATAGATACTTCATCATCCGAATTCAAGCAAAATCAGGAAGCGATGAAAAAAAGCATCGCCATCCTCAGAGAAAGATTGGGACAGATAAAACCGGGGGGACCTGAGAAAGCGCGTACAAGACATGTGGAGCGAAAGAAACTGCTGGTTAGGGACAGGCTGGAGAAGCTATTCGATAAAAACACCCCTTTTCTGGAGCTTTCGCCCCTTGCCGCCTATGATATGTATGATGACCAGGCGCCGGCGGCGGGAATGGTCACCGGCGTGGGCGTCGTTCACGGACGCGAGGTTTTGGTAGTTGCCAATGACGCCACGGTCAAGGGCGGCACATATTTCCCGATGACCATCAAGAAGCATGTCCGCGCTCAGGAAGTCGCCATGGAAAACCGTCTCCCCTGCGTTTACCTGGTCGATTCCGGCGGGATTTTTCTTCCTTACCAGTCAGGCACGTTCCCGGATAAGGAACATTTTGGACGGATTTTTTATAATCAGGCACGGCTATCTGCGATGGGCATCCCGCAGGTTGCGGTTGTGATGGGTTCATGCACCGCCGGCGGCGCTTATGTTCCCGCCATGAGCGATGAAACCGTCATCGTGCGCCAGCAGGGAACCATTTTCATCGGCGGTCCTCCGCTGGTTAAAGCGGCTACCGGCGAAGTGGTTACCGACGAAGAACTGGGCGGCGCCGATGTACATTGCAGAATTTCAGGCGTGGCTGACCATTACGCGCTCAACGATGAGGATGCTATCAAGATCACCCGCAACATTATCGAGAATGTTGTTAAGGAAAAGAAATTCGAGCTTGATCGCAATGAACCGGAAGACCCGTATTACGATCCCGAAGAGATCTATGGGGTCATTCCGCCCGATGTGCGCAAGCCGTATGATATCCGCGAAGTGATTGCCCGCATCGTCGATGGTTCCCGTTTCCAGGAGTTCAAGGAGCTATACGGGCAGACTATCATAACCGGATTCGCGCGGATACATGGTTATCCGGTGGGGATATTGGGCAATAATGGTGTTCTCTTTTCGGAATCATCGATGAAGGCGGCGCACTTTATCGAACTTTGCACCATCCGCAAGATTCCTCTTATCTTCCTTCAGAATATCACCGGATTTATCGTAGGCAGGCAGTATGAACATGGCGGTATCGCTCGAGACGGCGCCAAGATGGTGCATGCGGTTGCCAATGCCGACGTACCCAAGCTGACGGTGATAGTCGGCGGCTCCTACGGCGCGGGTAACTATGGCATGTGCGGCCGGGCGTATGGTCCTCGCCTGCTGTGGATGTGGCCTAACGCCAGGATATGCGTTATGGGCGGCGAGCAAGCGGCGGATGTTCTGGCGACTGTCAAAGTCAAGCAGTTGGAAAAAGCCGGTAAGAAGCTGACCCAGGAGGAGATCGATGAAATCCGCCAACCGATTCTGGAAAAATACCTGCAGGAAGCATCGCCCTATTATTCCACCGCGCGGTTATGGGATGATGGCGTAATCGATCCGGCGGAAACCCGCGATCTGCTGGGGCTGGGAATCGCGATGTCCCTCAACGCCGATATCCCGGATCAGAAGTATGGCGTGTTCAGGATGTAAAAGCGGAATGTTCCGGCGCGGGCAGGTCAGGGGGCTTATTCCTCGTGCTGTCGAGTGGTATACTTAGTCCGCAGCCGAAGGCGGAGAGATATGCATGTTTCTTTTAGCCCTCATCCCCTGACCCCTTCTCCAACTAAATGGGCGAAGGGGGACTGAGCGGATATCTTTTATCCATTAAAATCATAAGATTCCTTCCTTATCCCCTCTCCCGTTCAGCGGGAGAGGGTGCCTTGACGAAGTCAAGGCGGGTGAGGGAATCCGGCGACAGCGCCGTAGGTCGGGTTCCGAACGAAGTGAGAAACCCGACACCCTTTACTGTCATTGCGAGCGAAGCGAAGCAATCTGTGACCCCGTGCCGTCGGGCAGCCCCGTTTGACACCTTCGGTCAGACCGGGACGTCTGACCGCATCGAAGAGTATTGTCCCCCGAAGTCATTGCGAGGAGCATAGCGACGAAGCAATCCACATACTCCGTAGCCGAAGCCTTGCCCTTCGGGATCACAGGATTATGTGCTGTCGGGTCGCCGTACCCGTCATTGCCCCGATCACATCGGGAAAGCGAAGCAATCTGTTTCTGTTATCATGCAAGGTGTTAGAGATTGCCATTCCGATACAATCGGGACAATGACTTTTTCAACAAACCTCCCCCGTCCGCCGTGTAAAAGAGCCATAACTTTGTGCGGTCGGGCACCCTCACCAGACGAGAAAAACAACCGGTCAGCGCTCCAGAAAAATGTAGTTCGGGTTCCGGAATTCGGCGATAGCCGAATGGAGAAACCCGACATTTTCTCTATGTGAGTTTTACACCCATCCCCGGTCATGACAAGCCTGCGCCACACGCCCGATAGCGATATGATAAGCGGCATCCCGCATATATATTTTACGCTTTTTCGCCAGTTCGCTAACCGCATTGAACGCCGATGTCATATTAATATCGAGTTTGCCCAGCACCTCATCCTTTTCCCAGTAATAATTCATATTGCTTTGCACCTGCTCAAAATAACTGCAGGTCACCCCGCCGGCGTTGCAAAGAAAATCGGGAATCAGGAATATATTGCGCTCGCCGATTATTTTATCCGCTTCCGGCGTTGCAGGCCCGTTGGCGCCTTCCGCGATTATTTTCACACGATCGCTTATCTTTTCCACATTATCGCCGGTTATCTGATTTTCGAGGGCTGCAGGTATTAAAATATCCACATCCTGTTCGATCCAAGCTTCAGCGGGAAGGATTTCATAGCCGAGTTCTTTGGCTTTTTCTTTATCGATTCCACCGAAACGATCGGTTATTTTCAGGAGTTCCTCAAAATCGATTCCATCAGCCTTTTTAAACGAATAGGAGGTCTGATCCGCCTGATCCCAGCAGGACACGCAAATCACAGTGCCGCCTATTTGCTCGTAAAGCCTTATGGCATATTGCGCTACATTTCCGAACCCCTGCACGCTGGCTATCGTATCCTCGGGGCGGACATTGAGCTCTTTCAGCGCTTCACGAACCGTGAAAACCGTTCCGAATCCGGTCGCTTCGGTCCGTCCTAATGAACCGCCCATCCCGACCGGTTTACCGGTAATAAATCCCGGGAATTTGCTGCCGTGTATAGCTTCGTACTCGTCAAGCATCCATAGCATGTGCTGAGCGGATGTCATCACATCCGGCGCCGGAACATCCACCAAAGGTCCCACATCCTTGGCTAATTGCCGCACCCATCCGCGGCAGAGCTTTTCCTGCTCGTTCATGCTCAGGTTATGCGGATCGCAAATCACGCCGCCCTTGCTGCCTCCAAGGGGAATATCGACCACCGCGCATTTCCAGGTCATCCACATCGAAAGCGCGCGCACCGTATCGGCGGTTTCCTGCGGGTGGAAACGGATTCCGCCTTTGCCGGGGCCGCGGGCGTCATTATGCTGAACTCTGAATCCGCGGAAAACCTGCATGGATCCGTCATCCATTTTCACCGGAATGCTGAAATGATATTCTCTGAGGGGATTTCTGAGCAAATCCCGTGATGCCTTATCCAGATCAAGCTGGTCAGCCACTTTATCAAACTGGGCTTGAGCCATCTCAAAGGGGTTAAACGACTTGGTAGCCATTTTTATAATTCCTTTCCGAAAACAATATATAAATTTTCAACAACAGTTTGCTGACAACTAAGTGAACATTTTCACAATATACTGAAAGCGCCTGAATTATACATGTTTAAAGTAAAATGTCAAGGTAAACCGGAGGGAAATTGGGAAAAAGTGATGATTTCCTTAGTGGTCACGAGTGACTTCGATCAAGAAAAGGGTAAAGCGATCATGGAGGGAAGAGTTCTTAAAATATCTCCTTTTCATTTTTACTGAATTTGGTTGAGCTCATAAACATAAGGTAGATACATATCCGCGCTCCACCGTCCCGAAGTATAGCTGCCGCATTTTTCCAAGCTATCGTAGGGCGTGTAGTCGAGAGTTCCGTAGAAATCGGTTGTATCAGGCGTTGATTCTCCCCAGTAAACATCCTCGCATTGTAGATTCCCTTTCACGATGTAAACATCATAATAAGCCGGGAAACCAAAGCCGGGCTTGGTGTGGAAAGAATTCAAAGGTTGAATTACCACCGGCGGAGGATTATGGAAGGCAGCCTCATATCCGAAATTGCGGGTATTATCCCAAAATCTGAAATATTCGATGGTGGGTTGACAGGAATCAGCAAATACTCCATAAGTACCATTACTATCTGCTGACGCAAAATCGGGGCAGGTATCTCCGACCACATAGGCATCGGTTTTGAAAAGATAGATACCATAGTTGTCGTTGTTTTTAACGTGGTTCTCGCCAACGATCCGCGTCCCTGAACTTGAAGTCCCGTCTTCGCAATCCGTGACCTTTATTCCGCCCTGTTCGTAGCCTTCTACTAAATTGTCCTTTATATACGGGAAGCATTTTGCACCCTGACTTGAAAACCTATAGACATATATCCCCCATTGTGTTCCGCTGTTATTACCGGTGAAATAAATATCGTTTCCTTCGATAATCAAAGTATCTCCCGGGGAGCGATACCTTATCCCGTATCTGTCATTATCGTAAATTTTACAATTCTTAATTTCCGCCCTCTCCATTCCGAATATGCCGTCATAGTCGTGGTTATATATCTGACTCCGGTGGATTTTTAGATTGCCTGTACCCCCCGCTACGATTCCGTAATCCCCGTTATCGTGTATGCTAAGTGAATCAAGAAAGGTGGTTCCCCAGGTATTTATAACGGTGGCGACGCCTTTCTGGGAACAGTTGGAAATTTCCGTGTTATATACGTAACAAGAATCCACATCCCTAATTTCAAGTCCTTCTTGGGCATATTCAACTTTACATTTTCTCATGGTAATAATTGCATCATCCGCTAAGTAAATCCCCTCCCAATCACCTGCGCTTGGTGACGATTTAGCTGATGTGAAAATGATAGGCGATGGACTTGGAGGAGTTTGGCCATCGGACGTAGCCCCCGCTTTCAGTTCGCCGTTGACCGTCAATCGACAACCAGGAGAGAATTTAACCGTGGTTCCATAATAAATTGTCACCTTAACCGTATCGGCAATGGTTAAATCATCGGAGATATATACATAATCCGACCAGACTTCATCCTGCTCGATGGTTCCGCCCAAGCCGAATTTAAACAAAGATAATCCACCGTCACCGGAGCAGTATATGACGCTGTCGGGTGAACCAGCATAGACACCGTAATATCCTCCGCGGATTATGATCCTCCCGTCAGATAATGTATCAGGAAAATCTTCAGGATCGTAATATCCAGCTTCGATGATATCAGTAGGATCGGAAATGTCTAAGACTCTAAGTCCTTTATTATACCAGCTTATGAATAAAAAGTTATTCTGCCAGCCATGCAGATGATGCGCTTCCGATTTCATATATTTATAAACATTCCCATCGTCATCATCTCTAATTGCAGGGGTCAGGAAGGTAGAATCAGGCATGTAGGTATTGATCAAACTGGCCGATGCCAGCCCTAAATGAATCGAATCCTCTGTATCATAATACATATCATAGGCGTCGACCAGATCCAGCACGAAAGTTCCGGAATCATCTTCTATATCATCCAACTCAAATGCCCGAAAACAGGCAGCTTTTCCTTTATGTTCGATGGTGGTATCCCATCGTTCAGTCCAAAACGAAACCTCGTCATTAACATAAACATAATCACGAGAACTGGGCACCCAAACGGAATGGGCTGTCCTTACAGGCCAATATTCCAAGCTATCTTCCGAAGTGTCTCCAACATGTCCCCGCCTTCCATCATAAATAATCTGTTTAATATTTTCAAAGATTCGCCGCTCCTCATTATTAATGGTCGTGTCTTTTATATCCGCTATGTAAACGCCGCCCCTGGTCATGGCACAATACAATGAATCTCCTAATCCCCAAACTCTATGGGGTGTTACTTTTTCCGCTGGAGATATTGAGAAGGTGGGTCTAACCCATGTGCCCCTAAAACATGAATTTAGGTTAGCACCGTTATAAGAAGTTAGGTCATACATGGCAACTTCATCCTTGTTTTCGCAAAGGTATAGCATGCCATCGTCGCCAATATTCAGGGTATGTACATTGTCGATATTAAGGGTATCATGGATATCTATGCTGTCATCAAACGTAGTATTCATTGACGTTAAGTCCTCGACATACAACCATTCGTCCGTTGGAAAATCTCCTGTGTCGTTTGAGACCTGTTGGCTTGCAATCATATAGTTACCCCAGTCGCTGACATCATCAAAACGACTATCTTCACCGGTTTTAATCTTAGCTCTAATATAAGGATTTTCCGGATCAGTCGTGTTGTATATGAGCATGCCACAATCACCCCGGTTATCGTAAGTTCCAGTGTGGTTAGTGCATAATGCAAAAAGACTGTCATTATTGGGATTTTCCCATCCCCAGAGATTCGCCATCCCCCCTTCTGTTAGACTGTCATCAATTACGGCTAACCGGCGCACATTCTTGTATTCATCCGCATTGGCTAAGCCAATATACATCAGGAGTAAACTTAGACCAAAGAAACCAACGAAAAACCTATTCTTCACGGAAACCTCCTTTAGTTTTGATTGGCGGTTAAGATTCGCACACCCTATAATGGACAATTCTTGCATAATTTAGGGAATTTGTCAATCTGTTTATTAGAAAATTTGTTGACAATTTTAAATTTTTCATTAACTTTTGTTTAAAGGGTATACAATGGTGAAATTCTTAGTTCTATTCTTATTTGGGTTTTATTCAGCGTCTTTTGGAAGCATAATCCACGTACCCGAGGATTTTGCCACTATTCCCGAAGCGATTGAAGAGGCAGTGGATGGGGATACTGTGATGGTTGGTCCGGGTGATTTTAGGGAACCAATATCATTTAATGGTAAAGGTATCCTGCTCACCAGCCAATATGGACCCGATAGCACAACCATCAACAGGGTAAGAATCCAGAATAATGAAGACTCAACAACGATTCTACGCGGATTTAGCATAATACCTGATGGGGGTGAAATCGCGCTTTGGATTGCAGGAGCAGACAATCCTAAAATAGAAGGAAATGTAATTTCAGGAATGTCATATTTAGGACATGGACCGGCAGTTTTTGCATCAGGCGGTGCAATTATGAAATCGAATATAGTTACAGAAAACATTAGTAATAATTCAAGTTATGCCGCTGGTGTTTGGCTCTTTGATAGTTGCCTATTTTCACAAAATATCGTATCCAATAATATAACATATTCTGATTTATGGATATGCAGGGGTGGGGGACTATATATACAGGGAGCTTTGGGCGTTATTTGCAGTTATAATCTTATTATGAACAATAGAGCAGAATGCTGGGAAGATGAATGGTCTACAGCCTATGGCGGAGGCGTTTTCATCGGAGGCGGGAAACTTGTAAATAATACAATCGTGAATAATGAAGCTATGCTATGGGGCGAGTTATCAAGTAACGGGGGAGGAGTAGCAACTTCCACAGAATCTACTTTGAAAAATAATATAATAGCGAATAATCCTCGTGGTGGTGGAGTATATGTATGGGATTATTCGATAGACCTCAAGGAAATTCCAGCGGCCCGCAATCTTCTACCTTTAGCTGATGTTATTAATCCGTCATATTCAGCTATTACAGGTTTTAATTACAATGATATTTGGGGGAATTACCCTTATGACTATAACGAGAATTACATCCCTGGTGATGGGGATATATTCGAGGATCCGCTCTTCGTAAATCCAGAAGAAGGCGATTACCATCTACAGGAAGGTTCGCCCTGTATTGATGCCGGTGATCCTAACTTGCCCTTAGATCCTGATTCCACAAGGGCTGATATCGGGTGTTATTATTATCACCACTCTACCGATATTCTGGAAACCGATGAACCCTCCGGACCGCATAAATTTTATCTAAAGCAAAACTACCCCAATCCCTTCAACGGTCAAACTATAATTTCGTATTATCTCCCGGAACCAGCGCAAGTTGAATTAAACATAATCAACATGCGAGGTGAATTAGTCGCCCAACCGGTGAATTCCCGACAGCCCGCGGGCGACCATCAACTAATCTGGCAAGGCACCCACAGCGACGGCTCTCCGGTATCTACGGGGATATATTTTTATGAATTAAAAATCGGTTCCCGCCGCGATATCAAAGCGATGATTTTGCTGAAGTGATAGGATGCAAGCAATCCGTATGCAGGCGCCGGCGCGGCATGCTTATCCCCGCCCTTGGCGTGGACCTATGCCTTTAACGGATACCCATTGTGCCACCGGCTGCCTCACGCGACCGCTTGGCTCCTCCGGGGAATATCTCTCATTCTTCCGCAATACTCAAGATGCAATATTTCCATTGCTCTCAATGCTATAAAATGCGTATAATTTTGAGGGGATAACGGGGAGTTGTTGCGATTGTTTTGAGAAATCGTAGAATTGCAAACCAAGGAAGAAATGAGGAGTAGTTTCATGCGAGCTTTAGTATTATCAGGCGGAGGCGCCAAAGGATGTTTTCAAGTAGGCGCTTTAGATTACCTGATAAATGAAGAAGGTTTGGATTTTAATATCATCTGCGGCGTGTCTGTGGGGGCATTGAACGGCGCCATGATCGCACAGGGGGATATAATGGGGCTTAAGGATATCTGGACGAATATCAAATCAGCCGATGACATATATGAGGAAAGAGCCTTCGGATTATTGGGGGCTGCCTTAGGGAAAGATTCCCTTTATAATAATGCTCCATTGGAAAAACTTATTAACCGATATGTTGACCAGCAGAAAATAATCGATTCCGGGAGGATGCTGCGGATTGGCGTTGTATCCCTGCATGATGGGAATTATTATTCAATCTCGGAAACACACTCCAGTCTAAAGAAGCTTATATTGGCTTCCGCTACGATCCCGATAGCTTTTTCGCCGATTAACGTATCCCATGACTTGATGTCGATGGTTGATGGCGGCGTAAGGAATATCACTCCCCTGAAAGAGGCTATCGATCTGGGGGCTGATGAGATATATGTGGTTTTGTGCACCCCCGCTAAATTGCTGAAGGTGAAAAGGGATTTCGGCAATGTAAAAGAAATCGCTTTCAGAACACTTGAAATATTAACAAACGAAGTCTATAATAACGATATTGACACCTGTCTGGAATATAACCTGCGACCGGATAAAAGGAAGATTACCCTGCATATCATCCGTCCCGATACCGAAATATGCGATACATTGGCTTTCGACCCCGATACGCTGCAGCAGGGGATGGACGCCGGTTTTGAAAAAGGCAGAGCGGTTCTAAATGTTTAAATATCGATAACACTGTAATTACTCCTTGGTGCGGTATGGAAATATCCTTACTCAAAAATGTAACTATTATTTTTTCCCTCTCGATTATTATTTTAATCGCATTCCAGAAGATGAAGATACCGGCTGTTATCGGTTTTTTCCTATCGGGGATACTGGTCGGCCCCTTCGGATTCGGATTGATCAGCGATGTTCATCAGGTGGAGATATTATCCGAGATCGGAGTAATACTGCTGCTGTTCACAATCGGTACCGAGTTTTCCCTGGCGAAGTTAATGCGGATAAAACGGGTTGTGCTGCTGGGGGGATTTTTGCAGATGCTTTTAACATCAGCGCTGGTTACGTTAGTGTTGGCTCAATTAGGAGCGCGCTTCAACGTGGCGCTGTTCATTGGATTTAATATTGCTCTCAGCAGTACCGCTATCGTGTTGAGAACCCTTCAGGAACGTTCGGAAATCGATACTCCTCACGGTCGAAGCGCGCTCGGCATTTTGATTTTTCAGGATCTGGCTATCGTACCTATTATACTTCTCACGCCGCTTCTTGCCGGCGCTTCGGCTCATGTCACCGAATCGATATCTATCTTACTTCTCAAGGGCATTGTTGTCGTGGGCGGGGTATTTGTCATGGCGCGATGGGCGTTATCATGGGTGTTATACCATATTACAAAAACGCGAAGCCAGGAAGTTTTCATTATGAGTGTCGCCTTGATATGTTTCGGCATAGCTTGGCTTACATACGAGGTCGGACTTTCGCTGGCGTTAGGGGCGTTTTTGGCGGGCTTGGTCATATCCGAAACCGAATACAATCACGCCGCCCTTGGCTATATCCTGCCCTTCAGAAATGTTTTTATTACTTTCTTTTTCATCTCGATTGGAATGATGCTTAACCTGCATCACCTCTATGAGCAGGCGGGAATGATTATTCTGGTAACTCTTTTGGTGCTGATAGTTAAAGCTCTGATAGCTGGTGCGGTGGTTTTGATACTGGGCCTCCCTTTTCGCACCGGTATACTGGCGGGTTTCGCATTGTGCCAGATAGGCGAATTCTCATTCATACTGTCCAGAATCGGCATGGAACACGAGATACTTAATTCAAGCAACAACCAGTTGCTTCTTGCAGTCGCAATTATAAGCATGGCGGCAACGCCATTGCTTATCGGTTTGTCACATACTATCGCCGGTCACCTCAGCAAACTTCCATTAACCGCTAAGCTGCAAGCGGGATACAAAAAGGAGAGTGAATATCCGGTTGAAAGGAAGAAAGACCATCTGGTTATAATCGGTTACGGAACCACCGGACGAATTGCGGCGCGAGGCGCAAAGAATATGGGAATTCCTTACATTATAATTGAGATGAATCCCGAGACGGTAAAGCGCGAGAAAAGCAGAGGAGAACCTATATTCTACGGGGATGCGTCACAGGAAATTATTCTGGAGCATGCGTTCGTCAAAGATGCCCATACGGTGTTGGTTGGCATCAACGATCCTGCCGCCGCTGAAAGGATCACCGAGACAGTTAGAAATCTCAATAAGAGCGTTTTCCTGATAATCAGAACCCGCTATCTTCACGAGATCGCGCCGCTTCTCAGACTGGGCGCCGATGAAGTGGTTCCCGAGGAATTCGAGTCATCGATTGAGATCGTCGGAAAAATACTTTCGCAACATAATATATCCCAGTCAAAAATCACAGATTTGACATCAAGACTTCGTGCTAATGGATATAGGCTTTTCCAGAGGCTTTCTCAACAATCCAACAATGCTTGATAAACACTCTAACCCGGATAATTCATGAAGATTCGCAGTTCGCAGCCGATGGCTTGTCCTTCGGGAGTTCAATAGAAGTAGTTCATCTACGGTTTGCAATTGGAGATTACAAAAAAACGCCGGAAGCACAAGGCTTCCGCTGCCATGGGCAAAACTTATGAATAATACGGGTAAGACAGTTTCGCCCTCACCCGCCGGTTCTGCACCTAATGGCTTGCTCAAACTTGCTTGGGCATGCTTTATTATCGAAGACCCGGCGAAGCTCTTCGATGAAATTGGGTCAGTTTCGACAACGTAAACACTTAACACCGCCTTCGATTAAGCGATGTAAAACAGAATCTATCCCTTCTTGGAATAATTGGCTTTTAGCTGCCCGCATGCTGCGGCTATATCGGCGCCCTTGGACTCCCGCAGCGTGACGGCGTAGGTCCGCGGGTAAAGATAGTCGCGGAAAGCGATTACATCCTTCTCATCGGGGCTCTGGTATGGCATTCCTTCAATAGGATTGTATCGAATCAAATTTATTTTGCAGGGGATTCCCTTAATCAGCTTAACAAGTTTAGCGGCATCTTCGGTGCTATCGTTGACTCCCTTTATCAGGATGTATTCGAAGGTGATCCTGCGGTCTATTTTTGATTGATAGTATCTCAAAGCTTCCAGATTCTCAGATAGATCATACCTCCGATTAATCGGCATCAATCGGTCCCGTAGTTCGTCGGATGCGGCATTTAACGAGAATGCCAAACCGATTTTCATCCCCGAATCCGCAAGACTCCTAATCCTTTCGGGAATTCCGGCTGTTGATACTGTGATTTTTTTTGCGCCGAATCCAACCGCATCATCATCAACCAGTATCCGCAACGCAATCAGCAGGTTGTCGAAATTCAGAAGCGGTTCCCCCATACCCATAAAGACGATATTGGTTATCCTCTCCTCTCCGCTTAGCGGGGATTGCAGGTATTGATTGATTATCTCTCCGGAGGTCAGGTTTCTTTTGAAGCCTATCTGACCGGTGGCGCAGAATTTACAGTTCAATGGACATCCCGCTTGTGTGGAAAGACAAAGAGTTAGCCGGGAATCATCCGGGATCAGCACGGATTCTACAGTCTCACCATCCTCC
The DNA here is from genome assembly GCA_964563085.1 of uncultured Ignavibacteria bacterium. Lineage (GTDB taxonomy): Bacteria > Zixibacteria > MSB-5A5 > UM-FILTER-46-8 > UM-FILTER-46-8 > WJIR01. The sequence goes on from CAZLVS010000041.1 coordinate 23,140, forward strand.
AGCTTCCATAATGTTTTGCGAGTGCCGGAATTATCCTTAATGGACTCGATTTCGGATAGTTTGGCTATAGTGAAAAGCCGAGAGAGTTTATCTCGCAGCGGCTGGGATATATCGGTCATCCTGTCGAATTCGGCGCAATTCTTTTTATAAATCCATTGCGCAAGCTGTCTGCCGCGAAATGATTTCTCGCCGATATCAACCATCAGCTCCTTTAGGGATTCGGTTGTCAATCCTATAAGATTGGTTTTCATTTCCGCTTGCCAATTCGGTGTTATTCTATAATATAACCAAAAACGGTCTCGATAGTAAGGTTGAAAAGAACCTTTGGCAAGTAATTTCGTTTATTTGGTAGTATGAGAGTTGGATTTGCACAATTTAACCCGATTTTCGGGAAAAGGGATCAGAACGCAGCTAAAGCGTTGTCGCTGATGGAAAACGCTGACGCCGAGCTCATGGTATTGCCAGAACTTTTCGACACGGGATACCTTTTTCAATCAAAAGAAGAGACTCTGGAGTTGGCATCGCCTGTTCCGGACAGCAGCGCCGTAAAAGAGCTCAAGCGGTTCAGCGCGGACAAAAAGATGGCTGTGGTGGCCGGCATTGCGGAGAGGGAAGGGGATAAGGCGTATAACTCGGCGATCACTGTTCTACCCGACGGCAGCTTACATAAATATCGTAAATACCATCTCTTCTATAAGGAAAAAATCCACTTTGAACCGGGCAAATTACCAATCGAGATTGTTCATTACAAAGATGCCCGTATCGGTATGATGATTTGTTTCGACTGGATTTTCCCGGAAATGTGCAGATTGCTGACTTTAAAAGGCGCCAATATAATTTGTCATCCCTCTAATTTGGTCCTGCCTTATTGCCAGAAGGCGATGGTTACCAGATGTTTGGAGAATCGTGTTTTTTCTATCACCTGTAATAGAATCGGTAAGGAGAAAAGATCCGGCGAAGAGTTTAAGTTTACAGGTATGAGCAGGATTGTCACTCCCGAAGGTCGTGTGCTTTGCGAAGGCAGCAAAGTTAAGGAACAGGTCGAAGTTGTCGATACTGATTTAAAGATGGCTGACAACAAAAAGGTTACCGCTTATAACCATGTGATTGATGACCGTCGGACAGATATATATTGATTGTAGGCGAGGGGAGAATGACCGATTCTCAGAAGGTAAAAGGCAAAATCTTAGTTATAGATGACGAACCGGAGATCACGGATATAATCGAAGCTTATATGAGTAATGCCGGATATTCGGTGTTGAGCGAAAACTCCTCGGTTATGGGTTTGGAGCGAGCCAAAACCTACAAACCTGACATTATCCTTCTGGATATTATGATGCCTCACATGGACGGTTACGAAGTTTGCGCCGAGATGCGCAAGAACCAATCCACCAAGAACATTCCAATACTATTTCTCACCGGAAAGGATGCATCGGATGACGCCGGGAAAAGCTGGGATTCGGGCGCAAACATGTTTGTTAAAAAACCGTTCTCCTGCGAAAACCTTTTGGGCATGATCAACATGGTCATGGCGGCAATCGCCAAATAGATTACCTATCTAAAATAGCCATTTCCTAAGGCTCCTCTACAACCGAATGATATCTGCCAACCACTGCAATGATTTGCTCAAATGCATCTTTTTGGAGGAAGAACGCTATTCTTTCATCGGATTAGTCGCCCTTACTTCGAATTTGCTTACCAGGCACCTGTCATGCATGGTTAAAGCATCGATCACTATACCGGCTATATCATCGGAATGAGGATAGGTCGCTTTGCGCTCCTCAAGCCAGCTATTCCTTTTACCGGAAAAATCGGTAATCACCGTACCGGGCGATATGTTGATTATCTTTATATTGTGCTTGCGCAGATCGAGCATCATACATTCTGTTAGACCGTTCAAACCGAACTTGGATGCGCAGTACGCTGTACCGGCTTCGAAACTGTTAATTCCTGCCAACGAGGATATATTGACAATCGCTCCGCAATCTCTTTCTATCATGCTCGGGATCGCCAGTTTGGATACGGAAAATACGCCAACTAAATTCGTTTCGATAACCGAGCGGAATTCTTCTACATCCATCTCCTGAATAGGTTTGAAAATCCCGAAACCTGCATTGTTTATCAATACGTCGCAACCGATAAATTTATCCTCTATTGAATTCAGAAATTCCTGACTGGTGATATCGCCCACCGCAAAATCGAATTTATCGCTATATTCGCTTTTCAATGATTCCAGGTCAGAAGCGGTGCGGGATATCCCGAAAACCCTGGAACCGTTTTCCATAAGAGCCATGGCAATCGCTCTGCCGATTCCTTTACCTGCGCCGGTTACAATCGAATATTTGTCTTTGAGTTCCATTTCTTCCTCCTTATTTTATGATTAAAGGATACAAAACGAACGGGGTATTAGGAATGTTCCGGGCTAACAAAGCATGAAGTCCGGTTGGCAATATCGGTGGGCAGGTTATAAAGAGTATATTTGATCATAAAATTTATTCTTTTCGACATTCGAATAACTTGACAGTATACATAATTTGTATATATTTAGGGTTTATATTTAAAATGGAACATAATAACTTTCTGGAGGTAAACCTCTAATGTATGCTGTAATAGAAAGCAGCGGAAGGCAGTTTAAAGTCAGCGAAGGCGATGTAATTCGAGTGCCGTTGATTGCTGCCGATCCGGGAAGCGCTATCGATCTGGATAAGGTTTTACTGGTTTCCGAGCAAGATGACGTAAAAGTCGGCAAACCTTATATCGACGGAGCATCGGTTTCAGCCGAAGTATTGCGCGCTGGTAAGGATAAAAAAGTTACGGTTTTCAAGTTCAAAAGACGGGTTAAATACCGCGTAAAGCGAGGCCATCGGCAACCGTTCACCGAGCTTAAAATTTCCGGCATAAATCCCGGAAGTTAAAATCAATATTTCGCTGATGTTGTTTTATGGCAGCCGATTAAAGCTGCTGATTAACATTTGCGATTTGTGTAATAATATCTTTTTAGGTATCCCGGATTTATAAGGATAGCGGAGTGATTTGGAGTACTATAAATAACGAAGGGATCGACAGCCCTCGAATTCGGTTGTTCGGGCGGTTTTTCTATATTTTTTCGTTCACCCTACTGATATTTATATTATGGTCGTCTCCTGGAAACTCACAGCAAGGAGATTTGACAATTCGTAACGTGGAAGTGGAAGGCAATCGCAGCGCCGACCGTAGTCTGATAATCAATTCGGCGCGGTTATTCACCGGAGAGAAGCTCAATGCCGCTTCGGTGCAGGATGCGATACGGGCAGTCCACTCACTCGGTTTGTTTTCCGATGTAGCGATAGATGCGGAGCCAACCGACGGCGGCGTGAACGTAATAATCCGTGTTACGGAATATCCCAAGGTAGCGAATATAACGTTCAGGGGAAATAAAAAACTGAAAGCTAAGGACTTAAAGGAAAAGATGACTATCTTTGAGGGTCGCCTGGTTTCCCCAAAGGATGTGGTGGACAACGTTAACCGGATCAAGAAGCTTTATGAGGAAAAGGGATACCTTCTTGCCGAGGTGGAATCGGAAGTAGAACCGGCAGAAGAAACCGGAAAGATAAATCTGCGGTTCAATATTGAAGAAAATGACAAGGTTAAAATCAAGAAGATAACCATCCATGGGAATAAGATATTTTCGGACAAAAAGATACGCAGTAAGATGAAAAACAAACAGGATAGTTTCTGGCGTTCCGGAAGTTTCGACCGCACTAAATATCTGGAGGATAAAGAGCGAATTGTCCATTTCTATAAAGAAGAGGGATATATCGATGCCTACATAGTTTCCGATTCGATTTATTACGGCGAGGATAAGAAAAGCATGTATATCGATATAACAGTAAGCGAGGGAATGCGTTATCGTTTCGGTAATTACACCTTCATAGGAAATGATTTTTATTCAAACGATCAACTGGAAGATGCTATCGAATTCGAAACCTACGAAGTTTACAGCCAGAAGAAATATGACGAATCGCTGGTGAATCTCCATACATTATATCAGGACGAGGGTTATTGGTATGCGCAGATAACTGACGAAACCAATATTACCGAGGGGTACACGGTTAATATCCGGTATAAAGTCATAGAGGGGAATCCGGTTTATGTCCGCTTGATTAAGATTGCGGGCAATACCAAAACCCATGATAAAGTTATCAGGCGTGAATTAAGCATAGTCCCGAATACGATATTCAGAAGATCGGTTTTGGGACGTTCTTTGCGCAATGTAATGGTTCTCAATTTCTTTGCCAATGCGGTTCCCGACTGGGAGGTGCTTCCGAATGGCGATATTAACCTTATTATCAAAGTTGAAGAGAAACCGACCGGACAGGCGTCGGTGGGAGCGGGATATTCCGAACAGGATAAGCTGGTGGGAACCATCGGATTGGGAATCCCGAATTTCAGAGGAAGGGGACAGACGCTTACTTTGAACTGGGATTTCGGAACAAGAAGAAACTCAATCGATCTCGGATTTACAGAACCGTGGCTATTTGATACGCCGACTTCGTTGGGGCTTAATGCTTATCAGCTAATTCGGGATTATTATGGGTATTTCGATGAGACCCGCAGGGGATTTTCTATTCGTTTGGGACGTCGTTTGAGCTGGCCTGATAACTATTTCTCGGCATATACGCGCTATCGTTTCGAGGAAGTAAAGTATTCTGACTTCTCAGCGCAGTATATCGAGGATAATGAGGACAATCCCAACAGTCTGGACAAAGGGCAGCGTAAATATTATACGTCGTCGATAGCCTTCACATTGGCGCGGGATTCGCGTGATTTAGCGCAGTTTGCAACCAAAGGTTCCGTTTATTCGGCAACGACCGAACTCGCCGGCGGAATCCTGAGCGGCGACTGGAACTATCATAAAGAGACCGTGGAGGCGAGATGGTATCTAACAACTTTCTGGAAGCTGGTGCTGGTGGCGCGCGCCAAAGCCGGGATACTGGCTGAATATGACGGCGGTTCCAACGTGCCTTATAGCGAGAGGTTTTCACCCGGCGGTACCGATCCCGACGGACAGGTTCGCGGATACGCCGATGGCTCGCTGGGGCGGCAGACCGAAAACGGCATCCCATACCGTGGACGGTCTATGGTGGTATATAACCTCGAATACCAGGTCCCTATCGCTGAGCAGCAGTTGTATGCCCTTTTATTCATGGATGCAGGGAACGCATTTTACCATATTCACGATTTCGATCCATTTGACTTACAGCGGTCTTATGGTTTAGGTTTCAGAGTTGTTGTACCGATGGTTGGGATTTTGGGATTTGATTTCGCCAGGGCGCTTGACGAGCCGGAAATAGGTAACTGGCGACCTCATTTCCAGATTGGCAGAGGATTTTAGAAAGTAATATTCAGTTTTTTCAATTTAGGAGTTGAGACTAATATGAGAAGTACTATTTATCTTACAATACTTGGAGTTGCGGTAATTCTGCTTGCGATGTCAGCAACGGTCTTTGCGCAGGAAGGAAAGATCGGTTATATCGACTCACAGAGGATTCTCACGGAATCGAAGGATTTTGCGGATGCGCAGGCGAAATTCGATAAGGATGTAGAGCAGTGGAACAAGCAGGCTGAAGACCTTCAGGCGGAGATCGACGAATTGGAAACCGAACTGGAAAGCCAGAGCTTGCTTCTGTCCAAGGCAAAAAGGGAAGAGAAGCAAAACCTCCTGAAGGCGAAAAAGGAAGCTTTTCAGGATTATGTTGATAACACATTCGGTCCTGACGGCAAAGCAGAGAGACGTAACGCTGAGTTGGTGAGACCGATTCGCGACAAAATTATGCGAATTATTGAGAGAATCGCTATTGAGGAAAACTATACCATTATATTCGATGCCAGCGCTACTTCTATCGCCTATGCCAAGAAAGACCTTAATTTGACCGAAAAGGTGCTGGAAGAGCTTGAGAGAGAGAACTGATGCCTTCATACAGTTTAAGTCATATCGCGGAAAAGGTGAACGGAAAGGTAGTTCCTGAGGGATTCGATGTGGAAATTACCGGCATTAATGGGATAGAAGATGCCGGCAGCACTGAGTTGACATTTCTTTCAAACAGGCGATATGTCCCAAAACTCGAGACGACGAAAGCCGCAGCGGCGCTGGTGGAGTCATCTTTGGGGGACAAACTGGAGATTCCCCGGGTGGTGGTGGAGGATCCCTATTTCGCTTTCAGGGAAGTAATGCGGATGTTCCACGAGGAACACCCCCATTTCGCACCGGGTATCTCAGAGAAAGCTTCGGTAGGTGAAAATTTCAAAGCCGGTGATGGAATCCATGTCGGTGATTTTTCGGTTATACAGGATAACGTAACAATAGGTGATGACAGCGTAATAGCCTGCCAGTCTTTTGTGGGAGAGAATGTTACTATTGGCGATAACTGCCTGATATATCCCGGCGTTAAGATAATGCGCGGTTGCGTTATCGGAAACAATGTCGTTTTACATCCCGGCGTTGTAATCGGGAGCGATGGATTCGGATTTGCTCTAAAGGGACCGGTGCGTTACAAGATTCCGCAAGCGGGAATTATTGTATTGGAGGATGACGTTGATATCGGCGCTAACACAACTATCGACAGGGCGACTATGGGTGAAACCCGCATCAAGCGAGGGACCAAGATCGATAACCTGGTTCAGATCGGTCACAATGTAACAGTTGGCGAGGATTGCGCTTTTGCGGCGGCGGTTGGGATTTCCGGAAGCAGCAAGGTGGGCGACAGGGTAATACTTGCCGGACAGGTGGGATTAGCCGGTCATCTGGAGATAGGAGATGATGTAATTGTGGCTGCGCAATCGGGCGTACCCAATGATGTCCCCGCCAAATCAGTGATTTTCGGATATCCTGCCAGGGATATCAGAAAACAGCGTCGAATCGAAGCGATTATCAGTAAACTTCCCGAATATATCAACAGACTGAGGAACTTAGAGAAGAAATCCGGCAGGTAATATAGTGCAGGTAATCCTGTCGCGGCTTTCATGGGAATAATCATAAATTTCATAGATCGGAGGAAAAGTGTTTTCCAATCCAAAGGATGAGGAAATAAAAGTCCTGCTGCAAAAGGTTAAGAATATAGCTGTGGTGGGATTAAGCCCGAAACAGGAGAGACCCTCCAACGGAGTAGCAAATTATCTTAAATCGCAGGGATATAACATCATTCCGGTTAATCCCGGTCATTCGGAAATATTGGGAGAGAAATCGTACCCGGATCTTAAGTCGATACCGGTGGAGGTGGATGTTGTGGATGTATTTCGCAAACCGGAGGCGGTGATGCCGATAGTTGAGGAAGCTCTTGAAATTAACCCGATTCCTATCTGGTTTCAGGAGCGTGGCATAATGGTACTTGGAAACATGGAACGTGGCCTATTTGGACTTAAGCCGACTGCTATCTGGTTTCAGGAGGGCATTGTTAACGAAGAAGCGGCACAAAAGGCGCAAGATAGCGGTTTAATGGTTGTGATGGATAGATGCATGCTGAAGGAGCATAAAAAATTAATGGCAAGCTAATTAGATTGCCGGATTAATAAAGCGCCATTTATCGCCGAATAATTAATTGCATACCTTCATTTTGGAGAATTTGGCGAAATTAAACGGTATCCGTAATTAGATTTAACAAAATACGATGAGATTCGGTAACAGAAGTATTCAATTTGGCGGAGGTCCGCTTCCGCCCATGATAAAATACCTGCTAATTGCAAATGTGTCTGTTTTTATTCTGCAGTTAATTTCGGGCAATTCACTTATCAGGAATTTCGGCTTAGTACCATCTGCAATTGCTCAGAATTTGTTCGTTTGGCAGTTTTTTACCTATCTCTTTCTCCATGGCGGCTTTTTTCACCTGTTTTTCAACATGTTCGCTCTGTGGATGTTCGGAAGCGATATCGAACGAGCCTGGGGCGGTAAAGAATTCCTTAAATATTACTTTTTATGCGGCGTGGGCGCCGGTATCATCAATTTCTTAGTATCTATCAGCTCTCCATATCCCATAATAGGAGCCTCGGGCGCCGTTTACGGAGTTTTGGTAGCTTATGCTATGCTGTTCCCCAATCGAATGATTTATATTTGGGGTATTTTCCCGGTAAAAGCGAAGTATCTTGTTATCGGGTTTGCGGTTATTGAGTTTCTTGCAACCTGGAATAATGTATCCGACGGAATCGCTCATTTCGCGCATCTTGGAGGTATGCTAATCGGATATCTGTATCTCAAAAGCGACTGGAGAGTTCCCCGTCTCTTTTCCCGGCTCAAATCAGTCAAACCCAAAATTAAATCCCGCAAAGAATCCAAGAAGGATAGTGAAAGAGAGGAAGTTTTACAAAAAGTTGATGTGATTCTGGACAGGATTAACGAGGTTGGATACCACAATCTCACCGATGAGGAGAAAAAGATACTCTCCGATGCTTCACAAATACTATCTGAGCGGAAGGAATAGCTTAAGAAGCAGCTCATTTTAGCCGATTATTAAATAGCGGTAATAAGTTGCCAATCAATAATTGAGGTTTGAAAAGATGCCTGCTAAAATCTTTATAGCTGATGACAGTTCCACGATCAGGGGAGTGGCTGAGTCGCTCTTGCGTCAGAAGGGATATGAGGTTTATTCCGCTCCGGATAAGAGTTCAGCCATTACTCTTATAAATGAAACAAAACCGGATTTAATCCTCTTGGATTCTTCAACGCCTGAGCCCGACGGATTAAGTATTTGTAAAACGCTCAGAAAAAATGACCAATTCCTTCAGGTTCCGATTGTTATCCTTGCCGGCACCGAAGAAGCGGAATCGATTGCTAATTCGCCGGATCACGGCGAGACCGAAACGATGATGAAGCCGTTTACTCCTCGTGAGTTAAACGAGACTGTTGAAAAACTGATATCCCGTGCGAGTTCGCAAGAAGAAAGGAAGGGGGCGGAGCCTCAGGAGTTAGAGGATTTCTCCTCCGATACTACAGATGCTGACGACGAGCGTCTTCCTTGGGAGACAACATCGCTGCATCTCGAGGGTATTCAAGATTCTCAGAGGAATGAAGACAAAACCAAAAATATCGATTCTACCACGGAATCGGGTTTAAGAGAAATAGGCGCCAGTGAGGATGAGGATGACGCTCTCGATTTTACCTGGTCGGATTTATCCCTGGACACTGAGGAGTTGAAAAAGGAGTGTCCGCCATCGCCGGAGTCGGATACCGAGGAGGTTGTTGAGAAAACCGGGACAGATAATTCGGAAAGCACCGAAGGAGAGCAACCGGAAGCGCAAGAAACCGCCGGGGACGATCCCCACGATTACGATTGGTTTATTAACGAGATGAAAAAGGAAACCGGTGAGACCTCGACAGAAGGCGAACATCTCACTATCGAAGAGGACCCCGCACAAAAAGAACAGGTCGATACGGCTGAACCGAAGGCGTCGGAGAAGTACGAGGAGTTCTTTTCGGAATTCAAAGCTGATGTCCAGGAATTCGACGATGAGACCGAGATGAAGCCGATTGAACGCGTCCAGCCTGAAAGTGAAGCTCAGGAGGCGACAGATGCGCGAATAGAGGAAATCGAAGAAGAGCTCGCTGAGAAAGTCGACGGCTCGGAAGCAGATGATCGAATTAGCGCTGAGCCTGAATCCGAAGAGCCTATTCAGGAAATGCAGGATGATCTTGAAAGAGTTGATTCAGATAATGAAATACAGGAAGAAGCAAAACCGCAACCAGCATCCGAGGAATCGGTTAAAGAGACCCAAGAGGCAAGCATTGAGGAAGTTGATAAGGCTAAGCGGGTATTTGTAGAGGAATTCGCGAGGAGTTTCGCCAGACAACTGGCAATCACGCTTGCGGATAATCTCGCCGAGCATATCGCTTCCCGGCTAAATTCGGAGGATTTTAGGAGGATATTTCAGCAGAGCCTCGAAAACTGGGAGGAAGGCGGATCCGAATCGTAATTCATCTCGTTATTATATTTGTAGAAAGGGCAAAATCATTTGTGTTTTTGCCCTTTTGCTTTTACATTGATTTTGAAATGAATCATTCATCGGATTCAGCAATCTTATAAAGAAAACAAGTCAAATAATCGGAGATAGTTAATGGAGTTTAAAGATATTTTCTTAGCGTTTTTCGGGGGGATAATATCTTTTGTTTCGCCTTGCGTATTGCCTTTGGTGCCCGGTTACCTTTCGTTCATGTCGGGTGTTTCAATTGATGATATTAAGGGGCATGAGAAGAAAGGCATTGTCAAAAAAGTCACCATGAATACCCTGTTTTTCGTACTTGGCTTTACGGTGGTTTTCGTCTCTTTCGGGGCTACGGCAACCGCGATTGGGCAATTTTTGGGTGAGAACAAAGGGATAATCTCAAAAATAGCCGGCGTACTGGTAATTATATTCGGACTGCATTTTATGGGGATATTTAAAATAAAATGGCTGCTTTACGAAAAGCGATTTAACACGCAATCGCAAAAAGCCAGTTACTTAAGTTCGTTCTTGATTGGATTGGCATTCTCATTCGGATGGACCCCTTGCATAGGACCAATTTTAGCCGGCATTCTTTCCATTGCATCAACTCAGCAGACTGTCAGCCAGGGGATTCTGCTTTTGGCAATATATTCAGCAGGATTGGGACTTCCATTCCTCGTAACCGGTTTGGCGTTCAACACTTTTCTTTCCGTCTCCGGAAAAATAAAACGGCATTTCAAAACGGTCGAGGTCATTGGAGGCGTTTTGCTGGTAATAGTCGGCTTACTTTTGGTTACGGATAATTTTTCGCTATTGTCCGGATATCTTGCTGAGTTATTTCCGTGGCTTAATTTGGGATAGATGATAATTGATGAAAAAAGCTTCTTAAACTGCGGCTGTCGGCGCCGCAGTTTTAGTTTGTACGAATTTTCGCAAAGGTGAATTATGACTATTCTGATCAGCGACATTTAGAATTACCGTTTGGCGACATTTAGAATTACCGATTGGCGACAATTAGAATTCCCTAAGAAGAGTAAGGGATATTAGACTATTCAGGAACCGATGGAAGGAGGGATCTGGATGGTCACAGACGAACAGGTGAGGATATTAATGAAGCTGAGACAGACAGAGAAGAGATATGCAGTTGCAGCCGCTAAAGCGGGTATGGATCCTAAGACAGCGCGGAAGTATATAAAACTGGGTAAGCTGCCCAGCGAGGTCAAGGTGGAACACAACTGGCCGACGCGTGAGGATCCTTTTGGCGATAACTGGGAGGAGATCAGTTCGCAATTGGAA
>CAZLVS010000042.1:0-34217 GCA_964563085.1 uncultured Ignavibacteria bacterium
GGGTTGGTCACTGTCCTATGCTAATGACCGCCTATTCGCTGCGGACGGCGGATATAATTCCGGTAATTGGTACGGACACACTGGCGTTGAATGCGTTCAGTGTGAAGATCTGGTAGTCCTCGATTTTGAAGATCTGCCGGAACAGTACTGGTACTTAGGCGGCAATCAGAACATCGGCGGTTTCTATCCCGGTTTGAACTTCGGACCGCAGGCAACCGTTCTTGAGAACGTGGTTTATGGTTATAATGACACCGGTTATCCCCCGCATTCCGGTCATCAGGTTGTATTCAGCAATCCGAATGATCATATTCGTGTCGACTTCACAACTGAGACCAATCACGTTGGGGTATGGTATACTGCCGGCACCGGTAACACTTTCTACCTGGAAGCCTATGATGCCGGTAATACTCTAATCGCCAGCGCTTCAGGTCCCGAAAACTATGGCAGCAATGACTTTGTGGAAGTCAACGTAGCTAACATTGCTTATGTAGTTATGCATAATTCCGGTGATTTCTGGACTATCGACGACTTTGAATATTGTGCGCCGGAAGGTCCGGAAGTCTGCTGTGAAATCTGGATGGAACCGGATCAAGAGCCGGTCGTAGTTGAACCGGGTGGTTCCTTCGGATTTACCGGTTTTATCACCAATAATTGCGATACTACCATCTGTACCGATATCTGGTGGGGCGTTCAATTTCAGGGCAACTTCTACCAGCAAGGTAGATTCAATAACATCTGCATCCAGCCCGGTCAGGTACTTTCCGGTCATCTGGTTCAGAACGTGCCTAATTTCGCTCCTGAAGGAACGTATCAATATTGCGCTTACGCCAATGGTTATCCGGAACCGGCTTGCGAATTCTGCTTTGATTTCAGAGTCAGCTCCGGTGGCGGCGGTCCGTATGACGTAGCCGTAGTTATTGGCGACGTACAGGATTCCGGCAGTGAAGTTATCAACCTGCTGGTTGCTAATCCGAATATTAACAGCGCAGTCGAGATAGACGCTTCGGGTTCTACTCCGTCCTTAAGCGATCTTATGATCTATGACGCCGTGGTAGTATGGTCGGATTATCCGAACTTCGCCAATGGAACCCAGCTGGGCGACAACCTGGCTGACTATGTTGATGCCGGCGGCGCTGTTGTAACCGGTGAATTCTGCTATCAGTCCGGAATCGAGCTGATGGGACGTTACATGACTGGTAACTACTCCCCGATCGGTACTTCTTCCAATGGTTACACCACCCAGAACCTGGTTATCGATATGCCTGGTCACCCGATTATGAACGGCATTTCCAGCGGTTCCGATCATTACATTTTCGAAACCCCGCTGAGAAACAATACTACTTTAGTTGCGAGCTGGAGCAACGGTTGGCCGGCAGTCATTGTCAACGCCGACAAGCCGCAGTGCGTAGCTATCAACGGTTTCTATGGCGCCTTTGCCCGTCAGTGGACAGGCGACATGGGTCAGGTGATGGTTAATGCCGTTGTCTTCGCTGCTAACTCCACTCCGTTCCGTGGTACATTCCATGGTGAATGGGTTGGCGACTTCGCCGATTACGTGGAAGACGACAATATTGAAGTTGCCTCCAGAGCCGGATCGAATGCTCAGGAAGGTCTTGGAACTTCCGCGCGCGAAGGCGGCGAGAACAGCATTCCTGCTAACTACACCTTGTTCTCGGCTTACCCGAATCCGTTTAACGCTCAGACCAATATCAGCTTCGATCTGCCGCAGTCCGGTGATGTGAGCCTTAAGGTTTACAACCTGCTCGGTCAGAATGTTGCCACATTGGTTGAAGGTGAGATGGAAGCCGGTCAGCATACCGTAACATGGGATGCTAACAACTTCTCCAGCGGCGTATACTTCTACAAGTTACAGGCTGGCGATAATGTCTTCACCAAGAAGATGAACCTCTTGAAGTAATTTACTTCGGATGTTTGTTCCGTTGTGCTGTCGGTTCTGAGGTCCAATAGCTCTGAGATGTGCCGTTGGGTCGACGAACCTGACAGCGTTCATCGGAACGACAACTCAAAACTCCCTTCATACGCGCCCCCGGGAAACCGGGGGTTTTTATTATTTGGAATGTGTCTCGAAGCATGCTGGCAGACGGGGATGTCTGCCAGCTTGTAGGGGTGGTTTAATGAACACCTTGATGGAATATGGCGAAGTTTTAACGCCTCGGAAATAGATATCCCTCGAGGTCATTGCTTGAATCTTCATTGAGCTCTGAACCCAGCGCTAAGTATGGATTTGATTTCTTCTCCGATTTCGTATCCTGCCTTCCGGCGCGCCGTTTTCCAATGAATGCCCGGTTGTTAAGCCAAACACAAACAGCACCAATACTGTTATTCCTAATGCGAAAATGATATCGCCCGGGGCTCGCAACCATTTGAAAACAGTAATTGCGGGCGAGTAGAGAAATTCGGTGGAGCGGGCAAACCAGTAACCGCGCTCAACGGACGCCCAGGTCTGCAAGAATCCGATCGGAAGCAGGCTTAACAGCACCATTAACGAAAGCCCGGCATTTATCGTCCAGAAAGCGGTTTTAATTATATTGTCCTTCCACCTGCGTTTCACATAAAGCACCCGAAGACAGAAAAGCATCAATCCCAGCCCGAGCATACCATAAACTCCGAATAGCGCCGTATGAGCGTGTACGGGAGTGGTGTTCAAACCTTGCATGTAATACAAAGCTATGGGCGGGTTAATCATGAAGCCAAAAAGACCGGCGCCGACCAGATTCCAAAATGCAACCGCAACAAAGAAGTAAATAGGCCATTTATATTTCTGCGCCCATTCGGTTGACCGCGCTACCTTAATATTATCCCAGGCTTCAAAACCGATAATCGTCAGGGGGACAACCTCAAGGGCGCTGAAAACCGCCCCCAAAGCTGTAACAGCAATCGGCGTTCCGCTGAAATAAAGGTGGTGGAGCGTGCCGATTATCCCTCCGGTGAGGAATATGGTTGTTGAGAACAAAACGGCGGCGTTAGCGTTCTTAAGTCGGACAAGGCCTAAACGTGCGAACAGGAAGGCGATCACGGCGGTGGCGAATACTTCGAAGAAACCTTCTACCCAGAGATGCACCACCCACCATCGCCAGTATTCCGCCAGCGAAAGATGCGTGCTCTTTCCCCACATAAGTCCCGCCATATAAAAGCCGCCAATTGCGATAGCCGATATGAGGAACATGGTCATAAGCGGCTTTTGCTCCCCTCCTTCTCTTATGCTAAGCAGTATATTGCGACCGACAAGATACAGCCATAGTCCAAGCCCGATAAGCAGACCGATCTGCCAAACGCGGCCAAGATCCACATATTCGTATCCCTGATGACCGAACCAGAACCAGTTGTCTCCCTCAAGGTAACCTTTAATACTTAACCATTCCCCTGCCAGCGAACCGACTACAACTACCACCAAAGCTGCGAATAGTACATTCACTCCCAGTTTCTGCCCGGGCAGTTCTTTTCCGCTGACTGCCGGACCTATGAATAATCCTGCCGCCAGCCAGGCGGTTGCGATCCAGAAAATGCCCAATTGGGTATGCCAGGTTCGAGTAACCGAATATGGGATCCATTCTGCAATCGGGATTCCATAAAAACCGCCTCCTTCGACTCCGTAATGCGCCGATATCACCCCCATCGCCATCTGAAGCAAAAACAGCCCGGCGACAACCCAAAAATATTTTATAATTGCCAGTTGTGATGGGAACGGTTCAAAATTAATTAACGGATCTTCCTTGGGAACCTTTTCGGCTACCGGTTCTCGTCTTTGTGATGCATGATACCAGACCAGCAATCCTATCCCCGCCAGAAGCATTAGTATGCTGGCTCCGGTCCAGATTATTGCGTCGCTGGTCGGTTTATTATCGATCAATGGTTCATGCGGCCAGTTGCTGGTATATGTAATATCCTCGCCAGGGCGATTTGTCGAGGCTGCCCATGATGACCAGAAATAAAATGATGCGAGTTTTTCGATTTTGTCTTCATCGGTGAGAGTATTTGGCGGGATCGCTGACTCGACATGGCCTTCGGTGAAAAGTTTCTTATAATATGCCAGATTATTTTCGTAAGCTCTTGCCCGAATCGGTGCAATGGTCAATATACCGGTTTGCGGGTCGTAAGTATTCGTTTTTAGGAGCTGCTTCAATCGTTCCCGCAAGGCAGCTTGCTGTTCCCCCGGAAGCTGTTCGTAGGATGTCCCGTACTCATTGGCAGCCCATTCGTTAAGAATGAACATCGACTCCCGATGCAGCCAATCGGCTGTCCAGTCCCGGGCTACATAACTGCCATGCCCCCATACAGAACCAAGCTGCATTCCTCCCATCGCTCGCCAAACGCCCTGTCCTTCGTCTATACTGCCTTCCGGAACAACGGTTACTCCTTCGGTGGTAACCACGCGCTCAGGTATCGGAGGTTTTTCCTGGTAGATTCTTAAACCCGCCCATCCTAATACAGTAAAAGAAATAACTATTACCGCTATAAATGCGATCCATAAACGTTTTATGTTATTCATGCTATTTTTCCTTAATGATCAGGTTTATCCTACTTCTTAATGGCCGCAACAATGGAATTCAGCATCAGCGCCTTCAAACGGTATCCCATACTCTCTTGCAATCTCTTGAATCAGTTTGACATATTTCTCATGAGTCTCCTTCTCCGCATGCTTCGACTCGATTTCTTCAAATGCCCCCATTACTTTCTTTTGATCCTCCTCATCAAAAGCCCGATCTGCCATTGGGAATAAAATCTGATCTTCCTTTTGAATATGAGCGCGCAATAATTCCGTATATCCGGATGCGTTCTCCGAAAAGATATTTAGCGATTTTTTATCGCCTATTGCTGCGCCGTTTATGCTGTCTGCCATGCCTTTGACATAGTCTCTGCCCTGCTCATGTTCAAGCAGCATCTGTCCAATGGGACCGCCGTTTGAAAGTATTCCCTTGTTTGACAGGGCGATAAAAAGAATATCCTCCTCTTTGGCATGATGGCATTTGTCGGCAAAAGTGCGAATAAAGTCAATTAGTCTGCTTGCTGCATTTTTCTCCAGCCGTCCTTGTTCAATTGCTTCGTTCTTCACCTGCTCAAGGCAGTTAAGTGCGATCTCGATAATTCGATGTTCATTTGATAAGATTTCCGTAGGAACCATTTTCATTCTCCTTCACTATTAGGGGTGAAACGCATGTTAATATCTTAATACTTTTAAAAAAAAACTTCATTTCATCCCGGTTTTATCAATTAATTCGGCGATTTTCGTGCTTTCCAGAAAACGTAGATAATCGGTTCGTATTTTTGACCAGCGATCATGAACCGCGCAAGGCTCTGACTCGGAGCATTTCGCTCTACCCAAAAAACACCCGTTCCATTTGCTGACATGCTCCAGGGGTTCAATGATATTGTATAAAGTAATTCGCTCCGGAGGTCTGGCGAGTCGGAAACCGCCCCCGAATCCTTTTTGGGATTCTACAAGGCCTTCCTGCGCTAACCTTTTGAGCAGTTTACCCAGGTAATTTCGAGGCGCGCCAACCTTATCGGCGATTTGCGCCGCGCCTGCGTATACCCCCGGCGGAAGTTCCGCCATTAGAATCAGGGCTAATATTGCATGAATACCGGTCTTTGAAATCATATAATTCTCTAATCACATGTGAATATATTATTCATATTAATTTTGTCAAGTATTGTTTTTTAAATCTTAGCATATCCGGAAATCCTGCCAATCGATACATACGAAAAACCGTCCGAGGTCTGAGTCATAATATCGTGCGCCGTAGTAATAGAGTTTCATGCCATGACCATAGTCAAGTTCTTTGCCCGTATATCTAAATTCCTCAGTTGCCCCGATCGCTTGCCAGGTGCTTCCGAAAGGTTCGTAAGCGTATCCTTCATCGATGGATGCATCCGAGTCCACAATCGCCGCGGCTGAACCTCTGATATCGTTTATGTAATATCTTCCGACTACATTCGGTCGGTACTTGCATATTCTTTTGTTTCCCATGAAAACGTAGTTATAATCCAAACTACCGTCCTGATAAAATCTGATTTGCCTGATTAAGGTTTGATACGGAGGGAGGGGGACTCGAACCCCCATGGGCTCGCGCCCGGCGGTTTTCAAGACCGCTGTCTTACCAATTAGATCTATCCCTCCGTTTCGAATATATATCTATACCCATTTGTTGTCAATATGATTCATTCGCATAGATAGGTTATTCCGGAAACCTTGCTTTCCCTTAATGGTACCAGTATATTTATAGGATATGACAAACAAACGACGAAACAAAGGCTTATCTCAAAAACCTAAACTCACCAACGAAGAGGTTTCCGCCATTTTAAATAGCATTGCCGACGGCGTTTTCACGGTGGATAAGGATTGGCGCATTACATCCTTTAATAAAGCGGCGGAGAAAATCACCGGCGTGCCGGAAAATGAAGCTGTGGGGGAGTATTGCTGTGATGTTTTCCGCGCCAGCATTTGCGAAACCGAATGCGCTCTGCATAGCACGATGGAAACCGGCAAACCGATTATAAATAAGGCTATTTACATCGTAAATTCGGATGGGGAAAAGGTTCCCATAAGTATTTCCACCGCCCTGCTTAAGGATAAAGACGGTAATATCATCGGGGGGGTGGAAACTTTCCGCGATCTCAGTATGGTGGAGCAGTTGCGAAAGGAACTGCATGGAAAATTCGTATTCGAGGATATCGTTAGCAAAAACGAGCGAATGAATCGCATCTTTGAGATTCTTCCATTGATCGCCGAGAGCGACAGCCCGGTGCTTATAGAGGGCGAAAGCGGCACCGGCAAGGAATTGATAGCGACCGCAATTCACAATCTCAGCCAGCGGCGGGAGGAGACTTTCATCAGGCTGAATTGCGGAGCATTACCGGATAACTTACTGGAATCAGAGCTTTTCGGTTATAAGGCGGGAGCGTTCACCGATGCCCGGAAGGACAAACCGGGCAGGTTTGAACTTGCAGGTAAAGGGACCATCCTTCTGGATGAGATTGGAGACATTTCACCTGCGTTACAGGTTAAATTATTGCGGGTGCTGCAGGATGGTTCTTATGAACCTCTTGGGGGGATCGAGACACTGAAATCAGAAGCGCGTGTAATCGCTTCAACCAACAGGAAATTAGCGGAGTTGGTCAATGAGGGTAAATTCCGTCAAGACCTTTATTACAGGATTAATGTAGTGAAGATCGAGATTCCGCCGTTAAGGGAACGCAGGGAAGATATCCCGCTGCTTATCGAGCATTTTATCGGCAAGTTTAACAGGCTTAAGGGGAAGGATATATCCGGGATTGCACCCGATATAGCCAAAATTTTAATCAGCTATGATTATCCCGGAAATATCCGGGAGCTGGAAAATATAATTGAACATGCCTTTGTTCTGCTATCGGGTGGGGTGATCACCAAAGATTATTTACCGGATGATATTCTGCATCGCAAGCCTGAAGCTACATCAGGAGCATTTAACAATATCGATGATTTCCAAAAACAGATGATTCTTGATGCGCTGCGCAGGAATAACTGGAATCGCACCGCCACCGCAAAGGATTTGGGGATGCACAAGACCACTTTGTACCGCAAAATCCGTAATCTCGGTATTGAGCTTCCCGCGCGCGACGGACGCTAAAACACCGACAACAAGGGTTGCGTAATAGCTGCGCCAGTAGCGCTAACGCAACGCTCTTTTTAACTATCCAAAGGCATCAAAAATCTTAATCCATTGAATATCATATAATTAGCTGGTAGAATTCTGATTGGCACGAATATTGCAGTCATTATGGCTAAGGAGGAAATGTTTTGACAATAGCTGTTCCAACCTGGAGAAACCAGGTATCGCCTGTTTTAGATGAAGCCGAGAATTTTACTGTTGTGGAGTTCAAGGGTGGAAAGCAGGTTAAGAGCGTTCTAATTAATCTCGCCGGTAAATCTCAACTGGAGAGGATAAAGCAGCTTGAGGCTATCGGCGCTGATGTGATTTTATGCGGAGCGGTTTCCAATTATTACTATAACCTGGTTTCATCCAGAAACATAGAACTGATCCCCTGGCTGCGGGGCAATGTTAATACGGTTCTTAGTGCTTTTATGTCGAATGGATTGGAGCAGAAACGATTTATCATGCCGGGATGCCGGAGAAGAAGGCGGATGTGCAGGAGATTTGGGCAAATAAACAAGAGGAAGGAATAACAAAATGCTAATAGCTGTGACAGCGAAATCGGCTGGCCCAAACAGCGAGATCGAACCTCGTTTCGGAAGGGCGCCATACTTTCAAATTATCGATACCGAAAGCGATGAAGTCAAAGTAGTAGAGAATACCCGGAATGTTAATGCTATGCAAGGGGCAGGTATTCAGGCGGCTGAAAGCTTGGCGAATAACAAAGCGGATGTATTGCTGACAGGCCATTGCGGGCCAAAGGCATTCCACACGTTAAATGCGGCTGGAATTAAAATCGTTATTGGTGTCGATGGCACAGTAAAGGAAGCTATTGAAAGATTTAAAAATAACGAGTACGAATATACGACTTCGCCTGATGTGGAGTCGCATTGGTAAACCATGAAACATAAGGAGGATTAATTATGCCGGGTGGAGATAGAACGGGTCCATTGGGAATGGGTCCCAGAACAGGTAGAGCGGCAGGATATTGTGCCGGATATAGAGTTCCCGGATACTCCAATCCTGCTCCGGGCTGCGGTTACGGTTACGAAGGCGGCTATGGTCGCGGATATGGCAGAGGATTCGGAAGAGGAATGGGAAGAGGCGGCGGTCGCGGCTTCTTCGGAAGAGGAAGAATGCGGGGAGCATACTATGATGCACCCCCCGAAAATTATCCGCCAGAACCTGTTGCGGCATCTGCCGAAGACGAAATCAGGATGTTAAAATCGGAAGAAAGAAATCTCTCTAACAGCCTGAAGCAGATTCGAAACAGGTTAAACGAAATAGAGCGAGGTGCAGAGCCGAACGAGGCTTAGCCGTATGCGGCAACGTTAATTACTAACAGCAGGCGATTTGCAGCCAAATTAAATCCGGTGGATTTATTAGGATGTGCAAAGCGACGCTGAATCCGGGGGATAGGTTTCAGGCTGGCTTATCCCTCGGTGATTAATTATTAAGAAAGGTAAATATATGATGTTTTATCAACAAGGAAATTCCGGTGGTAGAGGCGGCGGCGGAGGCGCTGGCCGTGACGGCGGGGGAGGAGGCAAAGGACGCGGCGGTGGAGGACAGGGCAAGGGTAGCGGCAGAGGCGGCGGCATGGGACAAGGACAGGGGAGACGTTCCGGCGGCGCAAATGCCGGCTCATCGAGTCAGTGTCTTTGTCCGAATTGCGGAACCACTGTGCCGCATCAACGGGGGAATCCATGCAATCAGCAGAAATGTCCCGATTGCGGCTCTCCCATGACGAGGCAGGGGTAAATAGTTGAGAATTGCAATCGCCAGCGGAAAAGGAGGAACCGGTAAGACTACGGTTGCGGTTAATCTGGCTTCTTTGATGAGCAAAACCAATTCAAGTCTGTATTACGTGGATTGCGACGTAGAAGAGCCCAATGGTCATCTATTCCTAAATCCCGAGGTTACATGCAAAAGACCGGTATTCCTCCCTAAACCGTCCGTTAACGAAGAACTCTGTGACGGCTGCGGAGAATGCAAGGTGATCTGCCAGTACAATGCTCTGGCGCTTATAGGCGAGAAAGTCCTTGTATTCCCGGAATTGTGCCATAGTTGCGGCGGTTGTACGCTTGCATGTACAAAAGATGCGATTACAGAGGTTCCTCACGAGATCGGCTCATTGCTTCAGGGAAAGGCTGGCGAGCTGATGTATGCGGGAGGAGAATTGAAGGTCGGCGTGCCTTCTGCGGTACCGCTTATAAAAGAAGTTAAAAGGACGGTTCCGGAAATGGATGATGCTATTCTTGATGCTCCTGCGGGAACCTCCTGCCCGGTTATCGAAACCGTGCGTGGAGCCGATTATGTTTTGCTGGTGACCGAACCGACTCCTTTCGGTTTGAATGATCTCAAGATAGCAGTGGACACCGTGCGTCTATTGGAGCTGCCGTTCGGAGTTGTGATTAACCGAGCCGGTTTGGGAGATGAAAAGACCAGTGAGTATTGCGATAAGGAGGGGATAAAGATATTATCGGAAATTCCGAACGATAGGAAGGCTGCCGAGGTTTATTCGCGCGGACAGATGCTTTATACGGGCATACCCGGTTTTCGCGAGTACTTCGCTGCTTTAGCCGCGAAGCTTAAATCGGAGATAGAATCATTAACTGAAAAGTCGTTCGCAGTTTAACAACTTGATACACAAACTAATGAAAGAACAGAGGATAAAAGGCAGTATGGAAAAGCAGAATAACAATATTAAGAAGATCGCAATCCCGATATCGGAAGGTAAAATGTGTTTGCATTTCGGACATTGTGAAAACTTCGCACTGATGGAAGTAGATACCGAAGCGAAGACTATCACAAACAAAACCGAAGTGGCGCCGCCTCCCCATGAGCCCGGCGTATTGCCACGATGGCTATCGGAACAGGGAACGGATATCATAATCGCCGGCGGAATGGGTATGCGGGCGCAGCAGTTTTTCAGGCAGTACAATATCGATGTGATGGTGGGGGCTCCGCCCGATACGCCGGAAAACCTGGTGTTGAACTACATGAATAATACATTACATCTCGGCGATAATGTCTGTGATCATTAGAGGTTGGGATTACAAAAATTGAAGGAAATTGTTGTTATAAGCGGCAAGGGCGGAACAGGAAAAACCAGTATTGTCGCGTCTTTGGCGGCGTTAGCTGATAATGCCGTCCTGGCAGATTGTGATGTCGATGCCGCCGATTTGCACCTTCTCCTGATTCCGGAGATTGAGCGAACCGACGAATATTATGGGGGTAGATGCTATCATATAGAAAATGATAATTGTGCTCAATGCGGATTCTGCGAGGAAGTCTGCCGCTTCGATGCCGTAGTTGAACACAACGGCAATAGCGATAACCATAGCTTCTCTATCGATCCGATTGCTTGCGAGGGCTGCGGAGTCTGTTACTATTTTTGTCCCGATTCAGCCATAGTTATGGATAAATCCCGCACGGGGGAGCTGTTTACCTCCCGAATGCGATATGGGCCGATGGTGCACGCGAAGCTTGGGATTGCAGAGGAGAATTCCGGTAAACTGGTAGCAATGGTGCGGGAACGCGCAAGGGAGATAGCTGGCAAAAATAACGCTCGATATATCATTATAGATGGTCCTCCCGGCGTTGGCTGTCCGGTGATATCCTCGATCACCGGCGCCGATGTCGTTTTGATCGTAACGGAACCGACCATATCGGGTCTAAGCGACTTGAAGAGAGTGGCAGAACTTTCGCGCCATTTTGGTATTCAAACCGGCGTCTGTATTAATAAGTGGGATCTCAATCCCGAAGTTTCACAACAAATTTCCGATTATTGCAGCGGTAGAAATATAACGATAGTCGGTAGGATCGGATACAATGGTGAATTCACCGAAGCCCTGGTTAAGGGGAAAGCAGTTCTTGAAAGCGCTTCGGAGGATTTAGCGGCAGAAATAATATCGCTCTGGGAGAATCTCGATAAATTAACACCGAGTTCGTAAAAACGGTACAGCTAAAATGATGTAATAATGCGGAGCTAAGTAGTTAAATTATCGACGGGATTGAAATCCTCGATTACCGGAAAATGATCAAGTCTCTTGGCGATCACCACTTCCATAAATGAATCCACCCATCGAAAAATATCATAGTTTCTAACATTTCGTCGAAGGACTTTCATCCTTGATACTCTTTCTTCTTTGCTCATATGATATACCTGATGAATAGCATCGGCTATGCCGACGACATCGTGGGGATTGACCATGATGGCGCCTTTATAAAGCTGCGCCGACGCACCTGTAAATTCGCTAAGAATTAACGCTCCCGTCTGCTCGATATTGCATGCGCAGTATTCTTTAGCAACCAGATTCATACCGTCTTTCAACGGGGTGATTAGAGCTATTTCCGAAGTTCTATAATAAGCGGTAAGTTCATCGCGAGGGAAGCTCTGGTAAATGTAAACGATCGGGATCCATCCGGATTCGGTAAATTCACCATTGATATTGCTGACGAGAATCTCGATTTCGGCTTTGAGATCTGAATACGATGGTATCTGCTTTCGACTGGGGACGACAATTTGCATCAGGGTGATTTCCCCCCTGAGCTCCGGATACCGGATGAGGGCATTACGGAATGCCTGTAGCCTTTCCGGGATTCCCTTGGTGTAATCAAGTCGATCCACGCCGAGGATAATTTGCTTTTTCGGATAGTCCTCGTGTATATACCAGGCTTTTCTACTAACCTCTTCGCTCGCAGCCATTCGTGCGAATTCGTTGTAATCGATACTGATTGGGAAGGCGCCTATTCGCAGCCTGCGATCGCCGATATGACCTTCGGCTATCTGCCCCCTACCTTTTATTCGAATATTTTTTACGTACATACGCACGCACCTGATAAAATTCTGTTTATCCCGATTCGTCTGGAATCCTATAAGATCATAATCGAGGAGCGAATTTATAATCTGGAAACGCCAAGGAAGACGTACGAAGATGTCCGGGGGCGGGAACGGAATATGCAGAAAATAACCGATTTTATTGCGTACTCCAAGATCCCGCAGTTTGGTGGCTGCCCTCATGAGATGGTAATCATGGATCCAGATGAAACTATCGCTGTTCGCATTGGCGGCTATCACCTTTGCGAATTTCTCATTTACGGAATCATAATGTTCCCAATACTCGGGATCAAAAACGCAGGTGGACACGAAATCATGAAAAAGCGGCCAGATAACTTCATTGGCGAAACCGCGGTAATACATATCCCGCTCCTTGGAAGATAGATGAACAGATTTGAGTACGTAACCCAGCTCACTGGACTGCGATTGGAGTAGGCGGTTAATCTCGAGGTTATCTGTGTCTACATCTCCAGTCCAACCTATCCAGGTTCCCCCCCGATTTCTCAATACAGGAGCCATTGCGGTAACCAGTCCCCCTGAACCCTGCTCTATTCGCTTTTCACCATTCTCATCGCAATTAATTGTAATTGGCAGCCTGTTGGAGGCGATAATCAGGCTTTTTCCTTCGGAATATTCGGTTTCCATATCTGCATCCTATCTCGTAATATTAACGATTAACGATACATATAACCTACTACATTTCGAAGAATAAATCCAGCAAAATTATGACCAGCTTTTCAAGAGTTCCTTGACTTCATCAGGTGGTTTTATCCATACATCAGCGGCGGTGGTTCGGAAGTCGTTACGCACCAGGATACCGATTCCCCATTTTCTGATTGCCCTAAAAGCATCTTCATCCGTTAGATCATCACCGAGATAGACACCGGGAGTCCCCTCGGGCATCTCATTCATAATCGTGTTTACGGCATCGCCCTTATCTCTCGAGGGTATTCTCAGCTCAAGTCCCCCGTCGAATTTGTGTAAGTCTAATCGCGAGCTATCCGGTATATTGGGCAGAACAGAGTTAACCTTGGTTCTTATATCCTCAATCCTTGACTCATCCAAACCGCGCCAGTGGATGGCGAGACTACCCGGTTTCTTTTCACACTTTTGTTCCAATCCGTTAGCTTCGCACCACTCATCGACCCGCGCCAGCGCCTGTAGAGCTCGTTCGTCGAGTTCCGCAATATGGTATGTGCCGTCAGGTTTCAATCGCTCTATTCCGTGAGTTCCCCAGATCTCCGGTTGATTTTTTAATTGTAAGAGCGGTATTAGATCTTTAGTCCAGCGACCGGTTATAATTACAACCCTTGTGTCAGGCCTTTCAATGATGGGATCTAACAGCTCAGGAATTCCCTCGTACGGATAGGCTTCCTCAGGATTTTTCCTGAAAGGCGCCAGGGTCCCGTCATAATCCAGGACGAGAGCTTTTAGTGTTGCTTTTTGCAGGTTTGCGAGGAATGCTCTGTAATCGATAGTTGACTTTAGTATTTGCATAGAGGTTGAATGACTATTGATTATAGGATACTTGGCTTGAGCTTAAGTATGACCTAACTTAATTCGATTCTCTCAATATTATTATGTAATACTGCGTAAAACAAGGTGAAATATTCCCGGAGGTGTCTTGTATTTAGGAAATTCTCCCGGACGAACTCCTTCGCTGTTCTACCGATATTACTCAAAATATCAGGATTACTGAGAAGGTATCGGATTCTAAGAGCCGCACCTTCGGGAGTGTTTACTAAGAATCCCGTATGATGGTTGACAACCTGAATCCGGATGCCTCCGGTATCCCCGCCGATTACCGGCTTGTTTTTCCACATCGCTTCGGCTACGGTTAGACCGAATCCCTCCCGTATCGATTTCTGCAGAACGATATCGGCGGCTCTCTGCAGAGCATTGATTGTGAGATGGGCATCACCGGGGAGTAAGAGGATTTTGATATCCGGGTCGTCTCCCGCCGCCATGCGCACTTCATTTAGGATTATTTCCCCTTCGGGATCATCGGACGCTCCGCCGCCGGCCAGTACCAGTTGGATATGGGGCAGCATCTTTTTCGCTAACCTGTAGGCGAGGATTACACCCACCGGATCTTTGAATCTATCGTAACGGGAAACCTGCAGCATTATGGGTCTTTCCGGATCGATGTCGAACCTGCTGTAAACTTCGTCGATATCGGTCTGGTTCAGATTCATGTTCTTTCGATGAAGAGGATCAATACTGGGTGCGATAAGATACACCGGATGCGGCATTCGCTGGGCGAAAGACGCCAATGAGAAAACGCTGGCATCATAGGCGCTGATGATATTTTTCAGGTGCTTCCAAACAGGCCTGAACGGTTTGCTGGCGTCGATATGACACCTCCAGATCCATTTCGCCCGTCGATTTTCTATGTACTTGATCATCGCCGCCGGCTGGGGATCATGGATAAATACTATATCCGCTTCCTGAAGTTTGTCGCGTAGTCGTTCTGCCGTTTCTGCGTTGGTCCTCTCATACACTTCCAATTGACTATCCGATACATTTACCCGGTTGCCCTGTATGGCGTTATGAAAATTCTTGGTGCAGGTATAGAATTCCGCTTCGCCGGATATCACTTCCCACGAAGTATCGATTCCCAGCTCTCGCATCAGGATGACCATTTTGTCTAATATTTCAGCAACGCCTCCGCCGAGTTTGGTTGAATTGACATGAACTACCTTTAGCCCAACTAACGGTTCAACCAGTTGTTTCAGGTGCTCTATGACGTCAAGTCCTGCATGTTCCGAATATTGTTCCAGTATTTTGTGATTCATATTAGTAAACTGTCCTGAAATAATTCTGGAAAACCCCGGATAGTTCTGTCCTTAGTTTTGTCAATGGTGCAAAATAAGGGTCGATTTCGTCAATCTGTCTTATGAGTTGCTGGTAGTCGTCACCGAAATTAACCAGCCAATTCGAGAAATCGTCGGCTGAATTCTCATTTCTCCTCTGAGCATCAATAAAATGAAAAAATATACTGCCTGCGGACATCTCTGCAATCTGATCTTTAAGTTCCATTGGATCACTTGCAGTTTTATTGGTATTGAATACCACGATTTGCGACTTGACGAATTCGAATTGTGCGTCGCTGCTTACCCATGGTGGATACTCGATATTATCAAGCGCTTCTTCGAGTATATCAATAACCTCATTGCGCAGATCATCCAAGTCGCTGAAATCGGTAGGATTGATTATTGCCAGCTTTTCTGCCAATTCTTTATCATGGAGACTGTGAGCCGCCCATACCGCGAAGTCGTTGTGATATTCGGGATCCTGAAACCGGGGTCTCAACAATCCCGACCAGAAATGATAGTAAATGCACTCCCGGCTTACGTCGTGGAGATAATCCCTTAACTCCCGAATATTCTGCGCCCGTTCTCCGGTAGCTAAGACAACCAGCGCGCAATCTCTTATAATAAATTTATCAACTTTACTCATATCTTCCCTATCAGGATTCAACTAAGCTGTCGAAAAGCATCAGGCGTAATAAACTTACATAATAGAAAACCGATGACATCATTGCAAGTTCCTTATTAAGAAATATCGCTCATGTCGTCATCCTAATGAGTCTTTCAAGCAGTTCCTATTATATCTTCGGCGTTAAATAAATTTAATCCAATTAATAACATCCAAAAGGCTTTTAAAATCATAATTCCGAGAAATACCGAAGCACCCCAATTTTACCCCGCTATATGCGATACATACTCGTTTCAAATTATACGTCCAATTGCTGACCATCGCAGCCGATTTGGGTTTCAACCTTATGTTCCTTTCCCAGTTCCCTAATTGCCTTATGGGTTTTTTTATATCTTTATACAGCCAGCTCCCGAAGTGGATCAGAATTATACGCATGGAATAATCGTCATAATCCGATTCCGATCATTCGCCGGAGCTGGAATACATTCAATACGTTGAGCCAGCTTGAGAGTATCGAGGATGACTGCTGGTACAGGAAAAAACACGGAGTGCGGAAGCGGTAATCCTGTCAAAAAGGCTAAAGCCACGTTCGAGTAGCCTAAAAAAATGCAAACATGTAAAATCAATATAAGGACTTAGTATAATTCATTGCTTTATAGTTAAATGTATTGTAATTTTATTTAAAAACGGCGCGTGCTTTATGGATTTATTCACAGAAATAGCAGAAAGTAGGGCAAAAGGCAGGCAATTCGTTATCGCCATAATTGTCAATAACTCGGGACATACGCCTCGAGATGTGGGCGCAAAGATGCTGGTTTATTCCGATGGTTCACTAAGCGGCACTATCGGCGGCGGCAGCTTTGAGAAAAATGTAATCGATGATTGTCTGAAAATGATGAAAGATAATACTCATCATTTACTGAAAACATATCGATTTGAGGAATCCGTAGAAGACTCCGTAGATATGATGTGCGGAGGCGAGTCTCAAGTATACATGGAATTAAATGTTATACCGGACTCACTTTTGATTTTCGGGGGCGGGCATGTATGCAGCGCTCTTGTGAAGATCGCCACCGATCTGAACTTCGCCATTACCGTTATCGATAACAGACAGCATATTCTGAACAACTATAGATCGCCCGTAAAGACAGTTTATGCCGGAGATGATTACAGCGAGAATCTCCCGGCAATAGATAAAAACAGCTTTATAGTTATAGTCACACAGGGCCATAGATACGATAGGGATATCCTGGCTAAAGTTATCAAATCAGAATGTGCATACATAGGTATGATAGGCTCTCGAAAAAAGATCGAAAAAACCTATTCATCTCTTGAGAAGGAAGGGATGGACAAAGAAACGCTTAATAAGGTGCATGCCCCGATAGGGCTCGATATAGGAGCCGAGGGTCCCCATGAGATAGCGGTATCGATTGCCGCGGAACTTATCCAGGTTCAGAGAAACCTAACAAAGTCTTAACTTAGATTCTCCGCAAATACCCAGGGGTAATAAGCATAGAATGCAGCGCATTTAACCAGATCGTCAATTGCGACGTATTCATTGGGCGCGTGAGCCATTTTCTCCATACCGGGACCAAACCCGAAGGTTGGAATGGAAAACATACCCATCGTTGCTACGCCGTTGGTTGAAAAAGTCCATTTATCCACAATCGGTTCCTTTCCGAATAATGCTTGATAACACTTAGCCGCACCGATCAGACAAGGATGATCGTCGCGTAGGGTCCAGGCAGGATATGTTTTGGGAGTAGGGTAGGGGAGACCTTTCCATGTTGGGGTATTGAAGTCGGGTATAGTTACATCCGCATTCACGGTTTTGATCTCGGGTAAAGATTCAAGTTGAGATTTGGCGCCCTCCGGGGTTTCTCCCCATGTTAGTCTCCTATCGATATAAAGTGCGGCGAGATCCGCAACCGCACACAGTGAAGGTGAATTCGAACGAATTCGGGAGACGGTCAGACTTCCCCTTCCAAGAAATGGATCACTCGGTAGTTCATCGTTGAGTTTTTCGAGAGCTTGAATGATCGGAGCCATTTTATAGATAGCATTATCTCCTCTCTCAGGCGCCGAACCATGACAGGAAACACCGGTCGTAGTTACTTCAAGCTCCATTCTACCCCGCTGCCCTCTGTTTATTTTGCCGTCGGTCGGTTCGGTTAAAATTACGACATCGGGTTTTAAGCCTCCCTCTTTTAACAGGTACTGCCAGGGGAGACCGTCGCATTCTTCCTCGAACACCGAACCGATAAAATAAACCGAGAACGGGAGTTCGCCTGACAATTCTCTTATTATTCTCAAGGAACTGACCATCGATGCCATGCCTGCCTTTTGATCCGACGCGCCTCTGCCAAGTATTCTGTCATCCGTAATCTCGCCTGAGAAGGGTTCAAAATCCCATAGGTCATTATTTCCGACATCTACCGTATCAATATGAGCATCGAATGCTGCAACGGGCTCACCGCTGCCAATTTTGGCTATCACATTGCCGAAATCGTCTATGCGAACCTCATCCGCGCCGCAATGGCTGAATTCATTCTCCAAAAACATTACGATATCTTTTTCATTCCCTGATACCGAAGGGATCTTGATCAGTTTCGAAAGCAATTCCGCCGAATATTTACGACAGTCTTCGGCTTTACGACATATTTCCGAGGGATTCGGTTTATTCATTTTATTATTTCCCAGTTATGCTGATACTTGTCTAACTGTTGGATAGTCCTTTTGTCCATGGGGTGCTGCCTTTCGGGAATATCAAGGTGTTTTTCCACGCCGCACAACGGTGTAGAAAAATATCTCTGTCCGGTGTCGTTAATCATGGTAACGATCCTCTTGTATTCCGGATGGACTTTGGCAAGTTTTATCGCCGCGGCAATGTTGGAGCCTGAAGAGATGCCGCAAAATATCCCCTCCTTGGCTGCGATCATTTTCGCAGCCTCTACGGCTTCCATCGTACTTGTAGTAATGATACCGTTTAATATCGAGACATCAAGATTTAACGGAACGAATCCATCACCGATCCCTTCAATCCCATGCGGTCCCCAAACCCTTTCCGAAAGAAGCGGGCATTCGGCAGGCTCGATGGCAAAAAGCTTTACATCCGGATTCCTTTCACGAAAATATCTACCCGCGCCGGTGATGGTGCCGCCGGTTCCCTGGGTAGCTATGAAAACATCGAAATCCCCTTTAGTTTGTTCCCATATCTCAGGACCGGTTGTCTGGTAATGAGCATCTATATTATCGGAATTATCGAACTGAGCGGGAACCCAGTAATTGTCGGGGTCCTGTGCGCGGATATCCTCGACTTTTTGAAGCGCAAGGTCGACATCGCTTTCGCCCCCGGGGGTATAAACCATCTGTGCGCCATACGCCAAATCCAGCAGCTTGCGTTCCTCGGACATGCCCTCGGGCATAACAATAATACAGGGATAGCCTTTTACCGCTGCCACGAAGGAACAACTGATACCGGCATTACCGGTGGAACACTCCAGCACTGTCATCCCCGGTCTCAGTTGGTCTCTTTGTTCGGCGATGTTGAACATGTTCATATAAATACGGTCTTTTAGACTGCCCGAAGGGGAGAAGTATTCCATCTTACCGAGTATCTCGCAGTTTATTCCCGATAGCTCCGAAATCCTGTTGAGTCGAAGTAACGGTGTCCTGCCTATTGTATCAAATATGTGCTCTGTAATTGTTTTATAGCTATCCCATTGAATTGCCATTGAATCTCCTTTATGCGACTATCTATGTTTTTCAATTTTCCGAGCGATTGATTCCATGTCCGGTTTTATTATCTCGACTCTTGTACTCATCTGATTCATACAGGTATCGATATCCTTCAAACCGTGCCCGGTAATAAGTACCACTATTTTTTCGTCTTTGCTAACACTTTTGGCTTCTCTCAGCTTTAAAAATCCGGCCATCGCTGCGGCAGCCGCAGGTTCAGCGAATATTCCGGCTTTCGATGCCAATGTTCTCTGAGCGTCCAATATCTCCTCATCCGACACGGTAATAATTTCACCGGATGTTTCTCTCGCAGCCCTCAATGCTTTAATGCCGTCACGGGGATAACCGACCGAAATGGAATCAGCGATAGTTGTTACCTCTTTTGCGGGTGTAATTTCTGCATTTGCCTTGAATGCTCTGGCAACCGGATCGGCGCCTTCAGACTGCACTCCGTATAATCGCGGCAGTCTATCGGTAAATCCGAGTTTTTTAAGATCATAGAATCCTTTGTAGAGCCCACCGATTATACAGCCGTCACCGACAGAACAGATCACCGCGTCCGGCGCTTCTTCCATATCAGATGCGATCTCCAGGGCTACCGTTTTTTTACCTTCTCCGGTAAATGGGTTTACTGCCGTATTCCGATTATACATGTTATACTTATCGCAGGATGACTGACAGAGGTCAAAAGCAGTATCATAATCACAGTCAAGGCATATAACTTCAGCTTCGTGAATCATTAGCTGGGTCAATTTGGGTTTGGGAATGCTTTTGGGTACAAAGAGAACAGCTTTTATACCCACCGAAGCCGCCATGGCGGCTAATGAAGCCGCCGCATTTCCGGTGGAAGCTGCAGCAATTGATGTCATTTTAGCTTCGCGCGCCAGTGCGATTGCAGCCGCTGTCGCCCTGTCCTTCATCGATCCCGATGGATTCCTCCCCTCATCCTTGAATAGAATATTCCTGAATCCCAGTTGCTTTGACATCATCGGGGAAATAAAAGCCGGTATTCCTCCCAGGTTAAGAGGGGGAAGCGAAGCGGGAGTTTTGAAAGGTAAAATCGGCAGGAAATATTCCCAAACAGACTTACTTCCGAGATGCGATAATTTCCCTTCAAAGTCCGTTTTAATTCGCTCGTAGGGATAAATGACATCGAATGTGCCCTTAAAACTGCCGCAGTCCGGGCATGTAAGCAGATTAGTATCAGGATCGTATTCTTTTGAGCAGCTTACACAGACGAGTTGGAATTTCACATTCGCTCCCACAATTTCTTCGCCCGTAGCCTTGATTCCGCAACGAGTTCCGGATAATGGAAGTTCGTGAATTCGCCATTGTCCAGAATCATGTTGCCATCGATCCAAACCGAATCCGCTTGAAGATTGCATAAGCCATAAAAGTAATGTCCCAGAATATTTTCTTCGGTCAATGGTGTAGGGGGATCATAACGCCATAAAACCATGTCAGCGGGATAACTTGGTGCAATCTTCCCTGTTTTTAATCCCGCAACTTTTCGAAGGATCTCAGGATTTTTATTGAGAAGCATGTTCCCGATATCTGTAAAACCGAAACTCGGATCTCCGAAGACATGATGAGAGATATACAGCGCCGATTTTGCTTCACCGATCATATCGGAACCTATTCCGTCAGTACCCATTCCGATATCAACACCATCATATTTGCGCCAATCGGGAAATGATACGGCGTTGTTCTGGTTCGATCTGGCGCACAGAATGAGGTTCGTTTGGGTTTCTCTCAAGAGTGCGATTTCATCATCGTTAAGATCAACACCATGAATAGCCAGGCTTTTGGGACCGAGGATTCCGAATTTAGCAAAGCGCCGGGCAACTCTCATACCGTACTTGCCTATCGAATCATCTTGATCGGATTTGTCTTCAGCCAGATGAAAATGATAACCGACATTAAAAGATTTGTTGATTTCCGAAATATTTTTCAGGCTATCATCTGATAGGGTGAATGAGGCATGCAGCCCAATCATCACCCCTAATTTACTGTCGTTCGATTCCTTTCTCCGCTTCGATAAAGCGTCGGTTGTCTCCTGTAATCCTTCATGGAAAACTTTATCACCTGCTCTATCCGACAGTTCAAAACAAATAGAACCTTTAATACCGACATCCTTAAACGCTTTGGAAATCGAATCAAGCGAACCGGTTACGGTCCTCTGGCTGGCGTGATGATCAACAACAGTTGTCGCACCCATTTTGACTGATTGGCAAAGTCCGATCATCGCGGAGCAGTAGATATCTTCTAACTGCAAGGACTTGTCGAGTTTCCACCACACATTATTCAAAATCTGAAGGAAATTCTCCGGTGGCGAACCACCGGGATTCCATCCGCAAGCTAATGAAGAATATAGATGATGATGTAAATTCACCAAGCCCGGTGTGAGTAATCCTCCAGAAAGATTTATCTCTTCAGCATCCGGATGATTATGTTTCAGATTGCCTGTACTGACTTCGGAAATGATTCCGTTTTCCACCAGGATGGAACCGGATTTAAGCAGGGGATAGTTCTCCGAATTTGTGAATATGTAAGGCGCCGTGAGAATAAATTTAGACATTATCGATCGACTCTCTTCAGTGAAAGACAGCCATCGACAGGTTGAACCAAAAGGCACAGTCCACAGCCGACGCATTTTTCTTCATCTATATCAGGTAGCCTGCTTACTGAATCCCATGTTATCGCCATGTGACCGCCGTCCCGGCAAGAAACAAAGCATCGACCGCAACCGATGCACCTGTCTATATCAACCGCGCTGCGGACTTGATGCCTGGGAAGCTGATCATGTGAAACCAATTTGGGAAGCGCTCTTCCGACCAACTCAGTAACGGAGCTGAATCCCTTCTCGCTTAAATAATTATCAAGCCCCGAAGTTAAATCCTCGATTATCCCGAATCCGTGCAACATTACTGCCGTACAGATTTGAATATTGCTTGCTCCAACTGCCAAGACTTCCACGGAATCGCGCCAGTTTGAAATACCGCCGTTACCGGAGATAATGGCACTGGTAAAATGGCGTGAAATCTCAGCTATTGTTCTTAAAGTAATTGGTTTTATCGCACGACCGGACAATCCGGAATATGCAGAATAGCCATCAACCCGGGGAATAGGTGTTAATGAATCAATATCGACTCCCATTAACGCCGGGATAGAATTCGATGCCGTTATACCATCGCACTTTGATCTCAGAATAGCTCCGGCAATTGCCGCAATATCGGTAACCTGGGGTGTGATTTTGATTAAAACGGGAAGGTCTTCGGCCGCTTCCTTTACCCAGCCGGCGACGGTTTCGGCAGCTGATTCGCTCTGTGCCAGCATCTTTCCGGGGTCCTCGCCGACATTACCCTGAGGACAGGAGAAGCTGCATTCAATTAAGTCAACGTCAGCATCTTTCAAAGCCCTTACAAGTGTTTGCCAGCCGCGTTTGGAATCGGACATTATGGAAGCGGCAATCATCTTTTCGGGATATTCCGATTTAAGGATTGATATCCTGTCAACAACCTCCTCTAAGTGATATATACTTATAAGGTCTATATTCCCCATACCGACGAATCCATCGCTATCATGGAATGAACTCATCATGGGATAAACCAGATCAACGTCAGTAGCAGGGAGAGATGTGGTCTTCAGGATTAGACCAGCCCATCCCGCATCAAGACCGGCTCTGGCTATATCGAGCTCATCCGTCGATGGTCCGGCGGAGAGAATAAACGGGTTTTCCAGTTCGAGACCTAAAAAGTTCGATTTTAACCTTGAAGAACTCAGAATCATGATTTGCCAATCCCTAAATAATTACAAATCGCTTCAGCAGCGGACTTACCGTCACCAACCGCTTCCACTATCGTTCCTTCACCTTTCGCCCAATCACCCCCCGCGAAGATGCCTCCAATAGAGGTGCTATAGTCCGGAAAAACGGTAATATCATTTGCATAATCAGAGGTTAAGCCGATAGCTTCAATTGCTGTATCCGCGGGGATGATAAATTCGGTTCCCCGAATGTTTTCCGGTTTCCGTCTTTGCGATGCGTCTCTTTCCGAAGTAAGTCTTGTCCTTATACATTCCACACCGGTTAACTTGCCGGATTCTTCGATGTATCTTACCGGCGTGGTAAGATAGCTAATTACAACGCCTCTTTTAAGCGCCGTATCCAGTTCCGATTGCCAGACCCTCATCTCGGCGGGACCGCGACGATAAAGAAGTGTTACTTCCGAAGCCCCATGCTCCATCGCTGAAGCCGCTGCATCCAGAGAAACATTGCCACCGCCGATTATCACCACTCGTTTAGCCTTAAATTCGACTATGTCGCCGGCTCTTGCCCCTTCAAGAAACACCAGTGACGTAAGAACTTGAGGCAAATTGCTATTCGGAATTTGGGAATCTACAGGTTTTGAAAGACCGGTTGCGACAAATACCGCGCCAAATTCATCAAGTAATTCTTCGGGATTACCGATTTTGGCGTTCAATCGGAAATCAATTCCGAACCTCTTCGCATACTCGATATCTAAATCGATTACGTTGTCTGAAAGACGAAACTCCGGAATGCTGCTTGACGGAACGCCTCCGAGTCGATTACTCTTCTCATAGACAACTGATTTAATTCCCATTTCAGCAAGTTTGATTGCGCATGTTAATCCTGCGGGCCCCGAACCGATGATTGCCACTTTAGATTCCGATGGGGTGATGACGGAGGGAATATTGTACTCATGCTCAGTAGCATAGCTATGTAGTTCTCTTATTAGAATGGGCATATCTATTTTGCCGCGGGTGCATCGACTCTGGCAGAATACCTCTTCGGGACATACCGCTCCGCATATAGCCGCCAAAGGATTTGCGTCCCGTATTATTTCTGCGGCATATCCAATATTACCGGTTTGTAACGACCTGATGAACCCGGGGATTGGTATCTCCGCAGGACAGTTCTGCTGGCAGGGAGGTTCGAAACAATTCAGACATCGCGAGGATTCATATAAAATCCACTTCAGGTCTGCTATGTCAGGACTTTCATTCTTTTTAACAACGTATTCATGCATCATATTCATTTGCTATTCTACTTCGAACAGCGGAATTTTTCCAAATCCTTTTTCGTGATAATGGAACTTATTTCGTTAACTGCTTCAATTATCTGAACATAACCGGTACAGCGGCATAGATTCCCGGCTAATGCCGTTTTAATCGTATCCTCATCGGGACTAATGTTTTCTAACAGCAGCGCAATCGTTGACATTATCATCCCCGGCGTGCAGAATCCGCAATGAACCGCATCGTATTTAAGGAAAATCCGTTGTACGGGATGGAGTGAACTTGTACTACCTGCAACTCCTTCAATTGTCCAGATTTCAGCTCCGTCGATTTGTGGAGCCAAGACCAAACAGGAGTTTACAGCTTGACCATTAAGTAAAACAGTACATGCGCCGCATTCGCCTATTTCGCAACCGCATTTAGTCCCATAGTAACCTAATCCATCTCTGAGCAGCCGCAATAATGTCCAGCTAATAGGAATAGACTTCTCATATAGTAAGCCGTTGAGTTTGAAATCTGTTTTTGTTTCGACGTTCGTATTCAGTGTCGTTTCCATATCAATTATCCGAGATACTCGCTTTGGATGATTGTATCAAAGCCCTTTCGATGAGACCGGCTAACACCGGCTCTTTATACGGCGTAGACCACCTATAACCGCTATGTTTAATCATCAAATCAACCGCAAGTTTACCAGCTTCTTTGAAGAGCTTTGGCTTTATCTTCTCACCCCGCAAAAATTCCTCTAAATCCTTCATTCTCGATGGAACCGGAAAAACCGAACCTGCGGATACGCAAGCATCTCTAATCGTTTTGCTATCATCGCTGTCAAGCGCAACCGATATCGTCATGCGCGAGATATTAACAGCCTGACGTCTCCCGAGCTTCAAATATGAATAACCGGTTTTATGGCTTTTCTTACAGATTATCGAACGAAGCAATTCGTCATTCCTTTTGATAGCAGCATAAGGTTTAGTGATGAATTCATCCAACCGGACGGTTCTTTTGCCCTTTTTTGATATTAAAACAAGTTTAGCGTCATATATCAACAATGCGGGGATAGTATCCGCGCAGGGCGACGCATTGACGATGTTTCCTCCGATCGTCCCCCGGTTTCTTATCTGTCTCGAACCTACTTTTCCCGCAGCTAACCCTACCAGAGGTATGAATTGATTAACGATCGGATCAGATGCTAATTGAGTATGAGTACATGCGGCGCCGATTTCTATATCATCATCGTTTGAAGTAAAATGATTTAATCTCAGGTTTTTGATATCGAGAAGCTTCACCGGTATGCTGTTTCTTAATTCGAGAATGATGTCAGTTCCGCCTGCGATTGGAAGGTAGGTGTCCTTTGCCAGTAACATGGCGGCTTCTTCAATACTCTTTGGATTCTCGTATGAAGTCACTTTTATCATCGTCACCCGCCTCTTGCTTTAACCGAACCCCGGGAATCCGTTCTGACAAGTTCTTTACCCAGTTTTACTCTCTCCAATGTGAGGGGCAAGTCCCGTACCCTCATTCCGGTTGCGTTAAACACAGCGTTCGCAATCGCCGGCGCTGCGATTTCGCATGCCGGTTCGCCCAGAGACTTGGCTCCCAGCGGTCCGAGTTCGTCCGGATTACGAAGAAGTACAGTCTCTATCTCCGGTATATCGCATGCGGTTGGCAGTAAGTATTCATCGAAGTTCGCAACCAACGGATTGCCGCCGCTCTCCGCATAGTTTTCTAATATTGCGTAACCCATACCCATCACGACACCGCCATAAACTTGCCCCAAAGCTCCATTGAGGTTGACAACCTGCCCCGGATCATGTGAACTGATAAACCTCAGCACCCTGACATTACCGGTTATGCAGTCAACTTCAACTTCTGCGAGGTTTGCCCCATATACATAAGTGAAATAAGCATCGCCTTGCCCGTTCTCTTCGTTCCAGGTTGTAGGCGGGGATTTATACCAGCCGTGCGCAAAAAGAGAAATGCCTTTCCGGAAACATTTTTCCGCTAACTCCGAAAAAGAGAGCTTTCTGTCCCCATCATACTTCTTGTTTCCAGCATATACCGAATTATTCTCGAAAATCACGTCTTGCTCGGGACAGCGCAGTAATTCCGCCGCGACCGGCTTAATTCTCTCGAGTAATTCCTGGCATCCCCTTAAAGCTGCGTTACCAGCCATGAACGTAGTCCTGGAGGCTACTGTCGGTCCCGAATCCGGGGAACGGGAAGTATCTGCATTAAGGAACCTTATCCTATCGAGGCTAATCCCCAGCTTTTCGGATACTATCTGTGAAATTGTCGTGGCGGAACCCTGACCCATTTCTATTAGTCCGGTTGATAAAATAAGCGAACCATCGGTTTGGATGGATATTATAACACCGGCGGCATCGGTGCCTTCGGCGCCCAGTGATATCCCCCTGTAACTGCAGGATATTCCAATCCCCTTTTTAAACGCCGCGCCGGGTTTCTGCTCCCTGTTTTGCTTCCACTTACCAGCGAATCCAATCTTATCGGTGACGTTATTAAGAACCCGGTTCAGGCTGACCTTATGTTTTAGCTTCTGTCGGGTGGCAGTGATTGAATTATCCTTCAGGACATTCCTCAGTCTTAATTCAAGGGGATTGATGTTGAGTTCTTCCGCCAATTCATCCATTAACGATTCAATAGCGAAACATATTTGCGGGGAACCGAAGCCCCTCATAGCTCCGGTGTAACAGTTGTTAGTGTAAGCTGCATATACATCCGTTTTTACATTCGGTATGGAATAAGGGCCGGTGGCATGTACAGCCGATCGCCAGGTAACGAATGGCGACATTGCCGCGTAAGCACCGGCGTCAGCGTAAACCTCGGTTTCGATAGCCTGAAGAATACCGCCTTTTGTCGAGCCGATCTTATAGTGAATCTGATAGGAATGACGCTTGTACGATTCGCGCATTGACATCTCGCGTGTGTTAACCATCTTCACGGGCTTTCCGGTCGCCAACGCAAGAAGCGCTGCGCGGCAGCACAACGCTGACATCGTCTCGTCTTTGCCCCCGAATGAACCTCCCAGGGTGGCTTGTACTATTCTTACTCTGTTGAGGGAAATACCTAATACTCTTGCTGCCGCTCGTCTGATAGAATAGAGGTTCTGCACCGAACCGGTGATAGTAATACCGCCATTCTCTCCCGGTTCAGCCAACACAGCTTCGGGCTCAATATACGAGTGTTCAATTTTAGATGTAGAGTAATCTCGCTCCCAAATGACATCCGATTTATTAAATCCCTCATCGATACTGCCCCTCCTTACTTTATGGTGAGCGCAGAGATTATTATTATCGTGAACGAGAATAGCGCCATCCTTGAGCGCTTCTTTCGGGTCGCAAACCGGCTCCAATGCTTTGTATTCAACTCTAATTGCTTTTGCGGCGCACTCGGCCGCCTCAGTCGATTCGGCAGCAACTATAGCGACAACATCACCGAGGAATCTCACCTTGTCGGAACATAATGCCGTCTGATGAGGAATCACAGTGCCGAATGATTTCTCTCCGGGAATATCTTCATGAGTTAAAACCGTTCTCACCCCGGGCAGCTTTGCCGCCCTGGCGGTATCGATACTCACTATCTTAGCGTGAGGGTATTCGGCATAGCAGACCATTCCATATAGTTGACCTCTTGCATTGTAATCCGCCGCATATTTGGCGAGACCGGTAACCTTGTCATAAGCATCTATCCTGGTTACCGAGGAACCGACTATTTTAAATTTCGAATCATGTTTCATAGTGTACAAAATCATTCCGATTCGAGTATACCATTGAATCCTCTTTTAAGAAGTACGCCGACCATCTCACGGCGATATTCA
Organism: uncultured Ignavibacteria bacterium; assembly: GCA_964563085.1. Classification (GTDB taxonomy): domain Bacteria; phylum Zixibacteria; class MSB-5A5; order UM-FILTER-46-8; family UM-FILTER-46-8; genus WJIR01. The sequence continues at coordinate 28,544 of CAZLVS010000042.1, forward strand.
GCGATTGAACGGATATCTGTTATCGGCTTAGCTTCCTCTTTGATCAGCTCAGCAGCAGTGGAAAGAACACCATCATTCAATTCCTTGCCCAATAAGTACGCTTCGGTGCGAGGCGCTCTAATAACTGTGGGAGCGACCGCCCCTAAAGCAATCCGTACTTCTTTAACGATCCCATTTTGCATGGAGTAATTTGCCGCAACCGAAACCTTACTTATCGCCAACGCCTTTCTTGTAGCCAATCTGAGGAAAAATCCTTTGTCCAATGATCTGTCGATGTTAATAGAGGTTATTAATTCGTTCTTTTCAATTACTGTGATACCCGGTCCTTCGAAAAATTCGTCAATAGGGACCTTGCGTTTGCCATTAACGGAGGACAACTCCAGCTCCGCATTGAGCACATATAGAGGCGGTATCAGATCGCCCGACGGGGAACCATTGGCGATATTACCGCCAATAGTAGCTCTGTTTCGGATTTGAACCGAACCGGCTACCGACGCTGCCTGAGTTAATTGGGGTGCAGCTTTCTTCAATTCAGGCGAGTTTTCTATTTCAGAAAATGTAACCAAAGGACCAAGTGAAATCGTCTCATTTTCTACTGTAATATAGTGGAGTGATTTGAGACCGTCAAGCACGACAAGTTCAGGCAATGACCTGCTATGAACCTCATAGAATTTAACAAGCAGATCGGTGCCGCCTGCTATCGACATCACATTATGCTCATTCAGGATTTCCAATGCCTCTTCCAGGGCTGTTGGATTTACAGTTTTGAACTTAGTCATTTTTCATATTCACGGATTCGATCTTCTGCGCCGCCAGCTCAACCGCCTCGAATATTTTCTCATATCCGGTGCAGCGGCAAAGGTTACCCGATAAGGCTCTTCTTATTTGCTCCCTCGAAGGATTCGGATTGTCATTCAACAGGGCTACGGCAGATAGAATTAATCCGGGAGAACAGAAACCGCACTGAACTGCGCCGGTCTCGGCGAAAGCCTCCTGTGCCGGATGCAGTTCTCCTTCCAATGATAACCCTTCTATAGTGATGATTTCTCTGTTTTGCACCTGAGATGCCAACATCAAACATGAGCATACCGGTTTACCATCCAAAAGTACGGTACAGGCACCGCATTCGCCCTTTCCGCATCCTTCCTTTGTACCCACGAGGTCTAACTGCTCTCTCAGTAAATCGATAAGGCGTAATCCGCCCTTTGCGTTAATAGAAACTCTCTTCCCGTTTAGCATAAATTCTAACTTCATTTATCTCTTAATCCCCGCCAGACTTTCTCCGGACTTATCGGTAGTTCATTAATACGAACCTTAACGGCATCATAGACCGCGTTCGCTACAGCGGGAGCGATACCCATCAGCGGTTGTTCACCGAAACCCTTGGCGCCGAAGGGTCCGTCCGGATACGGTTCTTCAACTATAAGCGGAATTATCTCGGGTTGATCTTGAGCGGTCGGTATAATATAAGTTGAGAATTCGGGATTAATAATTGCTCCGTTTGAGTCGGCTTTCATCTCTTCCATTACGGCATACCCCAATCCCTGCAATACCCCTCCTTCGATTTGTCCTTCAGCAAGCGTTGGATTTATCGCTTTCCCTACATCGTGAGCCGACCAGATTTTCAAGATTTTTACCTCTCCTGTTTCTCTATCCACTTTAACCTTCGCCAGATTGGTAGCCCAGGCATAGGTTACATATACATCTCCCTTCCCGGTTCTATCATCGAAGGTTGTCGGTGGTGAAATGTGCCAACCTTCGGCTGATAATGATAGCCTTTTAGCCGAGCAAGATTTAATCACATCCATCAACGGTATGGAGCCTCCCTTATTCGATACCAGACCGTTATCGACCTCGATTTCATCCATCGAGCAGCCTAATATCGTAGATGCTTCGCTTTTTAAAGTGCTTCTGATTTTGGTGCAGGCATCCTTGAGCGCATTTCCCGACATAGTCGTTGCGCGCGAGGCGACAGTAGGTCCCGAATCAGGCACCCTGCTGGTATCGGTTGGAATCATATCCACCCACTCAAGCGGTACTCCGATTTCGTCCGCTACAATCTGCGATAATACGGTTATCATGCCCTGACCTAATTCGGTTGTTCCCACACTGAAGGAAACCGATCCATCAGCATGAACAATTACTCTTGCGCCGGTGCGCGCCAGATGTTTACCGCCGGCGCCCAGACCCACGCCATAGAATATAGTTGAAAAACCATAACCTACGCCGTCCTGCTTCCGTTCATCAGGAGTCCAGCCCGAAACCTGAATTACTTTATCCAAACTCTTTTCCAATCCAACGCTGTTTTTCAGTTTTTGACCGGTAATAGTTTCATCACCAATCCGGAGGAGATTCCGTCGTCTGATCTCAACCGGATCCATACTAAGTCTGTTTGCGAGTTCATCCATTTGAGATTCGGCGGCAAACAGCACCTGGGGCGACCCAAATCCCCTGAATGCGCCGCAAGGAACTTTGTTCGTTGCTACCGCATAACTATCGACTTTAACATTCGGGCATCTGTACGGACCTACCGAATGGACGGTACCTCTGAATAATACTACCGCCGATAAAGTCGAATACGCTCCGCCATCGATTATATATTCAACTTCTGCAGCCTTCAAAATCCCATCCTTTGTTACTCCCGATTTATAGTATGTCCATGACGGATGGCGTTTGGACATTGCAATCATATCCTCTGTCCTATCGTAGGTCAGTTTGACAGGCTTTCCCAATTTCATTGCCGGCAATGCCGCCTGGCAGGCAATTAAGGAGGGTACGTCTTCTTTGCCGCCGAAGGCGCCTCCTGTGGCGGATTGAATTACCCTGACCTTACTCTCCGGCAGGTTAAGGGTTTTAGTAACCGCTTCCCTCACATAAAAAGGACATTGCATACATCCGCGCACTTCAATAGTACCGTCCGGATAGGGGATAGCGGTTACCGAATGAGGTTCGATGTAAGCATGCTCCTGATATGGTGTCCTGTAAACGGTTTCTATGATAATATCGCATTCTTTGAATGCCGATGATGGATTCCCGCGCCGGATCTTTAAATGCTTGAAGATATTATCATCTCCGAAAATATGAATATCGGGATGATTCCGAGCTTCGAGGATATCCAGTGTTGCTGGGAGTTCTTTGATTTTAAGTCTGGCGTTTTTAGCTGCGGCTCTTGCTGTCTCTCTGTCTTTTGCCGCAACCACCGCTATCGGTTCGCCAATATAATTGACATATCGTTCAGCAAGAAACGGCTGATCGTCTATGACAACCGGAATAACATTTTTGCCGGGAATATCTTTGTGTGTAAAAATGCCTTCTATACCCTTTTTCTTGACAATGCTCTCGGTGTTGATTCCCTGGATTATTCCCCTGGCAACCGGTGAGCGAATTACTGCGGCGTGAAGTAAACCATGATATTTCAGATCATCTGCAAAAAGCCCTCCTCCCCTTACGCGCGTAATACTCTCCGGTCTCTGAACTCTTTTACCTACAACACTCATGATTTCCCTGCAATCTCCCGCATCACAAACATATGTTATCCTCGCTAATCGCTCATTGTCAGCGCCATAATCGATTTGCATGTATGCAGTCGATTCTCAGCTTCTTGATAAATTACGGAATGAGGTCCATCGATTACGGAATCGGTCACCTCGTTTCCCCTGTCCGCAGGCAGGCAATGCATGTAGATGGAATCTTTATTCGTGATCGACATTATCCTGTCATCACATATCCAGTCTTTATAATTGGCAGCCAATTTCAATGCTTCATCAGGATTGCCGAAAAGCTCCAACACTCCCCAGCTTTTAGGATAAACGATATCCGCATTTTCGAACGCCGCATCCATGGAATCGACGATTTCAAAACTACCGCCGCCATCTCTGGCGTTTTCCTGTGCCAATTCAATCTGATCCTCCATTAATTTAAACTCAGGAGGATGAGCCAGAACAACATCCATTCCATATCGAGTCATCAATGTTATCAGTCCCTGCGGAACCGAAAGCGGCTTGGCATAACTTGGAGCGTAAGCCCAGCTTACCGCAATCTTCAATCCCTTCGGATTCTCCCCGAACCTTTCTTTAATCGTCATCAAATCCGTCAATGTTTGAAATGGGTGATCGATATCACACTGCATATTAAATACCGGCGCCGATGCGTGGCGCGCTACTTCCCGCATGTACCTGTTTCCTTCACCGGGAACCAGATCATGCCTGATTGCAATAGCATGACCGTAGGAAGCCAGAATTATGCCCATATCTTTAGGGCTTTCTCCGTGCGCCGCCTGGGAGGTGGAGGCTTCTATGAAATGGGCATGCCCGCCAAGCTGCGTTATTCCCGCTTCGAATGAGTTACGCGTCCTGGTGGATTTGTCAAAGAAGAAAAGGAAAACTGTTTTATCAGGAAGGAGCCTGTGAGGAATATTATCCCGTTTCTGCTTCTTCAGCTTTGATGCGAAGTCAATGGCTGTATCTATTTCTTCCGTAGTCCATTCTTGGGTTGTAATATAATCTCGACCTAAGAGCTTTTTTAACATATCTTTTTTTCCGCCGTAAGTACGGTTTAAGAAGTTTTAGACTGATCTTAGAATTAAATAAATATTTTGTTTGGTTTTCTAAAGATGTATTATATCTATGCAGTAAAGCAAGTGATTTTATAGGATCATCGAGTCCGAATATAAATGTTTTTTAACTCTTAATAGTTTTTACCTGTAAATTCAACGGCATGATAGTTTAAATGGAGATATGAAATGAAAAAACATTTAGACAAAATCATAATAGTTTTACTCATGGGATCGATATGGGGAACATTCGAGGTTTTCGGGGCGGAGTTGCTGAAGGCTATTCAGGTACCGCATAAATCTCCGTTTCTGTTCTCTTTCGGCTTGATGGTTATGATCGCCTCCAAAAGGCTGAATGATTTCCCCGGCTCAGCCGTATTAATCGCCGCAATAGCTTTGTTCTATAAATCATTTTCACCGGATTTCCAGGTATGCTGGGCGACCCAGGCCACAGCGATTTTAACCGCCGGTGTTGTATTTGAGATAGGGTACAGGCTGTTTAGAAATCGCATTGCCAGCGGTATGATATGGCGTTCACTCGCCGCCATCGTTATCGGTTACGGCGCATATATCGCCTTGCTTTCGTTCGATGCAATAGTTAATCCGGAAGCTTTTGCGGCTTGCGGCGGAATCGCCGGGATGTACAGCTACCTTTCATCAAGCGGGACTTATGCTGCTATTCTATCCTTGGTTACTATCAATCTGGGATTTTTCCTGGGCGAGAAAACAAAATCGATGCTCAATGTTCGAACTTCTGTATTTGTTCCCTTAGCCGCGAAGGCGCTTGGCTTAATGGTTATATCAATTACCTGGATCGCCCAGTTAGTGTACTGACAATGCCTTGAATTATGCATGCAGGCTTTTTACAAAACCAATGTACTAAAAGGCTTAGGGGAGACCCATCCGCGATGTAATCGGGATGGGGAGTATCACTATTTTAATAACGACGGGTTTTAACCCGTCCTGCATTTAGGCTTGCGTTAAAGGTTGCTTACACTCCCGACGTATTTTAAAATACCCAATTATAATCCCTCCCGGGACATAGAAAAAAGATTTAAAAAATTATAAAAAAACTCTTGCATGGGGCTATTAAGGTTATTATAAATATGCAAATGTGTGAAA
>CAZLVS010000043.1:0-31747 GCA_964563085.1 uncultured Ignavibacteria bacterium
TGCGATTCGGTGTGGTTTGATTTCACAGTCACCGGCGCACCGTTGGTAAACGGCAGCCGCGAATGGAGTGTGCAAGAATTATTTACTAATGTGGATGAAGATGTATTGGCGGGGCTGCCCCCGACAATTCAAATTGACAATTCACCCAATCCCTTCAACGCCGCAACCACAATAACATATCAACTTCCTTCAGCCAGCGATGTAAATCTCGATATCTACAACATCATGGGACAAAAGGTAGCTAATTTAGTGAGTAATCGCATGGATGCCGGACGGCACAGCGTAATCTGGGAAGCTGCTGATTTCCCCGGCGGTGTTTACTTCTACGTTATTGATACGGGTAAACAAAAAATCACACGCAAAATGACAATACTCAAGTAAGATAAAATTTGCTAACGCTTATAATCGATCGGGGCTGGTGCCCGACCGATTTTTCATTCTCTCCCGTTTATAAATCTCATTGACTCACCGAATTGAAGTTTCTATATTAGCAGTGGAGAGATGCCGGAGCGGTCGAACGGGGCGGTCTCGAAAACCGTTGTCCCTTCGGGGACCCTGGGTTCGAATCCCAGTCTCTCCGTATTTGTCATTGCCTGGTTATTTTTAAAGACTATTAACCCGCAGCCGAGGGCTTGTCCCTCGGAAATAGCAGTCATTGTCCCGATTCCCTCGGGACGCGGCGAAGAGCGAAACGACGAAGCAATCTCAACCGGTAGGTCGGACATTCTTTTCCGACATGTGCAGCCTTCACGCCGCCGGTCAGCGCTCCAGCGCTGATGGTGGAAGGATACTGTTCTTATGACCAAACGGAGGAATCCATGAAATATAGCGAACTGAAAAAACTGCTGGATGTATTTGTCGAACAAACCCGAAACATATTTCCGGATATTAATATCCGCCACAGCGAAAAACCGTTCGAATTCAACAAGGAAGCATCGGACGAAAAAATCAGGTTCAGCGGCGCCAAGGGGGTGTATTTCGTAACGCTGCCGAATGACGAAGTAGTCCTGGTCGGAAAGAGCAAGACCACCATCGGCGACAGCGTCCGCGAACGGCAGGAGGAGATCAAAAGCGAAGCGGTGAAGCATAATTCTTTCGGTGATTTCAAAGTACACACTATCCGCGTCATGCCCGCCATTTACAAATCATTGATTGAAGTTTTCTGCCTGACCGCCGCCTTCGCCCAGGATGGTAAATTACCGGAGTTAAATGATAGGATTACATAGAAAGTAAGTCGGGTTTAGAACGAACAAAGCGAGTGAGAAACCGGATACATATTATGATAATTACTCAGAGTTGATGGTTTGCTTCTTAAAAAATGAAATTGTCGGGTTTCTCCGTTGCGCTGCGCACAACTCCGGAACCCGACCTGCTATTAACACGAGCTGTGAAAGATGACTAACCCCCTGATCACCTCCTCAATCGGCATCCTTTTCATCATCGCGGGGAATGCTGCTATATGGTTTTTCCTGGAGAAGAAAACCGGTTGGAAACTTTTTAATTTCATTCCCCCGCTGCTGTTTATCTATATGCTTCCGGCGGTTTTTTCCAACACCGGTCTGATACCCGGCAAAGCCCCCGTCTATGATTGGATGGGCGCTAATATCCTTCCGATTTTCCTCACGCTTCTGCTTCTGGATGTCGATGTCCGCGCCACTGTCAAGGTTATGGGGCGCGGCGTGTTCGTGATGTTGATCGGAACACTCGGTGTGGTTATCGGCGCTCCTATCGGCTATGCCGCGGTCAAGGGATGGCTGGGACCGGAATCATGGAAAGGATTCGGAACTCTCGCCGGCTCCTGGATCGGAGGCACCGGCAACATGGCGGCGGTATCCGAGGGGCTCGGTACCGGCGGCACCGATTTCGGATTGGCGGTTATCGCCGATAACGTGGTATACCTTATCTGGCTGCCGATTTTGCTGCAATCGAAAAACCTCGCTAAATGGTTTCACAAATTTACCGGCGTATCCGAATCGCGTTTGGACAGCATGAAAACCGCCGCCGACGGACTGGTGGTAGAGAAAGGCAAACCGGCAATGCGCCACCTTCTTTATCTGATCGCTATTGGCGTGGGCGCTGCCTGGCTTGCGGATGCGTTATCCGCATTGATTCCCGCTTTACCTCCGGTGTTAACTACCGGCACCTACAAAATCCTGCTGGTGACCACCATCGGCTTGATCCTTTCCTTCTCACCCGCGCGGACCATCCCCGGAAGCCACGAACTCGCCATGGCGCTGGTATATCTATTCGTAGCGCGCATGGGCGCCAAGGCAACCGTGGAAGGCCTTGCAGGGCAGGCGGTGCCGTTTGTGGCGGGAGCATATATCTGGATTTTTATTCATGGCGCATTTATTTTGCTGGCGGCGAGATTATTCCGTATCGATATCCATACCGCGGCGATATCCAGCGCTGCTAATATCGGCGGAGCAGCGTCAGCGCCGGTGGTAGCGGCGTATCATGATGAGCGCTTGGTTCCGGTAAGCATTCTCATGGCATTGATAGGGTATGCCGTTGGGAATTATGCCGCATTTTTGGCAGCGTGGCTTTGCAGCTTAGTTTAGCCTCCAATAAAATACGCTGCTATCTTATCAATACATGCTTGATGAGAAATCTGTATAGCGCATCCGCCACCAACTTATTTCCCAATGTTGTAAAATGCTTATCGTTCGGTATATAGATATCGTCTTCAGGATAACCGGCAACAGCCGGAGCCAGGTCATGGTAATATACTCCGTCCCGTTGAGCCGAGAATTTCCGGAAAAACGTGACAAGGGTATCGGAATAAACTCCGGCCGTTTGAATCACCAGATCCACATCCCGCTTCTTGCAGAATTCTGAGAATTCAATGAATATTTCCTCTAAATTCTCCCATTCGTCGTCGGTGTAGAAATCGACTTTGGTGGGATTTTCCGGCATCTCTTTTCCGGTTTCTTTCAATTGCTGGATTCTTTCGTGTTCCTCCGACCGGAAGTAAAGCTGCTTTTGTATCTTGCGCACGAAGCGATATAGATGGGAATTATCCGCCAAAAAGTTCTCGAAAGGCAGCTTCCATTCTTTCCAGGACAAACGCAGATCCGGATTCAGATACGCCATGGAGCAGTTTTGAATCGCATCGAATGGCAGATAGGTTACTACGACTATGTCGGGAAGTATTATAGGATACAAGCGTTTCAGGTAGAGATATTCCTGAACCGTGCACCACCCTAACACCCCTGCATTGAAAACCATATACCGATTTTCAACATCCTGATTAAGCCTCCTTTCAAGGAGGCAGGAAAACGTCTCGGTATCCGCCACGCCCCATCCGAATGTATAAGAATCACCCAGCGTCAGTATCCTGATATCGGTGGTATCGCTGAGATCATATTCTCTCCCGCGCAATCCCAGCGAATTTATCCGAAAACTGATCTCATCATGCCCCATCACGAAACGATGCTTGCCTTCGTAGTTCTTAACGGGGACTTTGCCCAGTTCAGGATCATTCTTCAACCATACAATCGGTTCGGTTTGCGGAAAGAAGATTCTCAAACCAAGCTCCACCAGCATCAGACAGACAATGGTCGAAACTACCAAAAGAAGAAGATTTATTCCAAACTTTTTCAATTTCATACTTCAACTTAGATAACGCTCTCTTCGTTGTCAATTCGTTTTAGTCCGCTTCCGGTTTCTTATATCTTGATTATTCCGAAGCATTGATTTATCCTAAGTTAATTAGGCGACTATTATGGAACAGCTCTGGAAGATTAACAAAGAAATTCGTGAAATAGGCAGATTGATCTATGATAAAGGATTAGCCGCCGGCGCCGATGGAAATATATCCTATAAGGTTGCCGATGATCGGCTGCTGATAACCGCATCCGGAACCTGTCTTGGAGAGTTAAAGGCTACTGACATACTTTACATCGATTTTGCCGGGAATATACTCTCAGGCAAGGGTTCGGTTTCTTCCGAATTTCCGATGCATGTCGCTGCGTACGAACACCGCTTAAATATTAGCGCCGTTGTGCATGCTCATCCCCCGATCGCCACCGGATTCAGTATCGCCGGGTTGACTCTCGCCGGCTGCGTGATTCCGGAGATTGTGATGACACTGGGTGAGATACCTACCGCGCCTTATGCCACGCCCTCTTCTCAGGAAGGCGCCAGGGTGATATCGGACTTGATAACATCGCATGACGCGATATTGCTGGATCGTCATGGCGCAATCACCATCGGCAAAACATTAAAGGAAGCCTTTTATAAACTTGAGAAAGTGGAGTATGCGGCGAAAGTGACTCTCACGGCAAGGCAGCTTGGGCAGGTGCAGCATTTAACTTCTGAACAAGTACAGAAGCTTTATTCAATATCCCGCAGGATACCGAATCAACCTATCAATGGGTGTACGGATTGTGGAACCTGCGGCGAACAATAACTATTCCTTGCGTTTTATTTTCTTATTTTTTCTTGGCTTTAATAGGGGTGGCTCTTATTCGACGGATTCTATTACCGATTTTCTCGGTAACCGAAAACCGATAGTCTCCAATTTTAATCGACTCGCTCCATTGAGGTAATCGCCCCAGGTGATTGACGATCAATCCTGCCACCGTATCGGATTTGCCTACGGGAAGAGCAGCTCCGAACTCCTCAATGAAATCCTCGACCAGCATGGCAGCATCTATTGACAATGAACCGTCCGTGCTTTTGTGCCATTCTTCCGGTTCCAGATCATACTCATCCCTGATCTCGCCGACTATCTCCTCGATAATATCCTCCAGTGTTACCAAACCGGCGGTTCCACCGAACTCATCCAGCACGATCGACATGTGGATCTTATGCTCCTGAAAATCCCGAAGCAACTCGGGGATAGGTTTGGAATCCGGTATGAAATACGGCTTTCTTAGAATATCCTGAAGGATGATAAGGTTTTTCTCCCTTAGTATGCCGATAATATCGCGGGCGTGGATTACTCCCACGATCTGATCCAGCGAACCGTCAAACACAGGAAATCGCGAGAAACGGGATTCGGTTACAATGTCAAGAATCTGCTTGGTGTTTGCATCCAGCGGTAACCCTTGAATATCGGTTCGGGGCGTCATCACCTGCCTGGCAATTGTGTCTGCAAAATCGAACACTCCATGAATCAACTCTCTTTCAGTGGAGTTAAATGTTCCGGTCTGCATACCCTCGGCAAGAAGATGTTTCACTTCTTCCTCCGAGACCGGAATATTGCCCTTATTCTTTACATCAACCCCGGTAAGTTTCAGGCAGAAATTGGTAGACATCGTTAGTATTGATATCAAGGGAGCGGAGAATTTCATGGAATAGTAGGTCCATGAACCGGCTAACAGCGCAATTTTTTCGGCAAAACGGATCGCCAATGCCTTCGGGTACAACTCTGCGAGTACCAGGAACAGGTAAGAGATTACCGTTATTACGATTGTTAGTGCGATACTCTCTGCCGCCGCTTCCGATCCCCCTAATGGCAATGTAGCAATTATCGGCTTTAAAAGCTGTACCGCCATCGCGCCGCCTAACGCGGATGCCGCTGAAGCTGTCACGGTCATTCCGACCTGAACTATTGCAAAGAACTTATCGGGATCGGACAGCAACCTCTCGACATATCTCGCCTGTCTCCCTTTGGTCCCCTCTTCCTTCTTAAGCTGGGCGATACGGCTTCTGCGTACCGCGATAACCGATATCTCAGACGCCGAGAAAAAACCGGATACAAAAATTAGTACGAAGATCAGGAATACTTCCAGCCAGAAAGTCAGCATCGGGAAATACTCCTGCGATTACCGAAAAAAGTCCTATTGATCAGAGGTTCGGGAGGGTGATCTCCGGAATCACTCTGATCGGTTGTAGAGTTGTCTTCCATCAGCTATATTCCTCTCGACATAGCTTCGAGACGTTTTATCCTTTCTTCTACAGGCGGATGGGTCATAAATAAATTTACCAGTCCCTTTTTGGACAAAGGATTGATGATAAACATGTGCGCGGTTGCCGGTTGTGCCGGAAGCGGAGCCCTCTGTGAATAATTATGAATTTTCCTTAATGCGCTCGCCAGCGCCCGCGGTTTGTGTGAAAACTTGGCTCCGCCTTTATCGGCTTCGTATTCTCTGCTTCTCGAAATAGCGAGTTGAATAATTGTGGCAGCTAATGGCATAACAATCGATAAAACCAGCAAACCGATTATACCGCCGCCGTCTTCATCGTTTCCGCCGCCAAAAAATGCGGTCCAGCGCGCCATTATCGCCAGCATAGATATTGCGCCCGCAATCGTCGCCGCAACCGAACTGATTAATGTATCCCTGTGAGCCACATGCGCTATCTCATGAGCCATTACTCCTTCCAGTTCGTCGCGATCCAGGGTTCTGATTATTCCCCGGGTGGCAGCTACTGCGGCATGCTTGGGATTTCGTCCGGTAGCAAACGCATTCGGCGAATCGGTTGGGATTATGTATACTCTTGGCATAGGCAAGCGCGCCCTGGCGGCAATATCTCTCACGATCTCATAAAGCACATGATTATCGCCGGGCTTGACCTCTTGCGCTTTATAAAACTTTAAGACCAGTTTATCGGAATACCAGTATGATATGAGGTTCATCCCCATCGCAAAAACGAAGGCTATAATCATACCATTAGCGCCGCCGATTAACCTTCCGGCGAATATCAAAAGTACGGTTAATAAAGTTAATAATATGGTCGTTTTTATTGTGTTCATGTTTCCTCCCAAATGCCTACTTTTACGCAGCAATATTATACTGAGCAAATCAGCATCAGGTTCCTCTTTTACCCTAAAATATCATAGATGGCTCCCCGGTTGTCAAGAATAGAAAAAATTTGATTGATTTATATATTTAGATTTTGCTCTTGTTCCAACCGCAGCAACTAATTTCTTCTGCCGCTATTTCGATAATAATAAGTAGTCGACGAAGCAATCAACAAGGGAGCTATTTCCATGCGAACCATGACAATCATACTAATTATTTCGGTTTCTATCAATATCTTAGGCGCCATCGCGGGCTATAAGGCTTATAAAATGCTCAAGCTCAGCAAAGAGATGTATGATATATATTCTACCTTGCGCCGCGATATCCCGGGATTGCGGTTTTATAAAAATGCGAATAAAGAAATCTCCGAGAGTAACCCTAATAGTAGGGTTGTCTTTCTGGGAGCCTCGGTGACTAAAAGATGGGATCTTAAGACCTACTTCAACAACCCCAACTACGTAAATCGAGGTGTGGGCGGACAGTTAGCGCCGCAACTACTGGCAAGATTCTATCAGGATGCGGTTGATCTGCATCCGCGCGCCGTCGTAATTGAATTGTGCGCTATTAACGCCCTGCCGGATGTGGAACCCGCGGCTACCGAATATGCGGTGCGTGCTATGGTCGATCTCTGCGAGTTTAATCAGATAGAACCGATATTAACCACCACATTACCTATTTCCAGAGAGTATGAAAAAGCCCACGAAGGCGGCGACATGACATTGCGGCTGATCGAACTCAACCGGTGGATTGAGAAATTCGCTGAGGGTAATGATATCAAACTAATCAATTACTTTAACTCGCTTTCCGCCGATGACAATTATATCAGACCGGATTTAACGGAAGACGGAATCCATCCCAATGCAAAAGGATATGAGCTTATGGCGGATTTAACACGCTTGATATTGACTCAGGTCGATAACAGTATATCCGATAGGGTTGATGCGAGTATCCGGTAAATCGAAATCATCGACTATCTCGGATTCCAGGCGATCCGCTCATAAAACCAGCTACAAAAGGATATTTACACATTCTTCAATTTACATAGTTGGCATGCTTATCTCCAAGGCGATCGGTTTTATTATGATTCCGATTTACACCAACTATCTCACCCCCGCCGATTATGGGATTTTAGAGTTGCTGATGATGACTTCCGATGTAATCGCTATGCTTATCGGAGTCGGATTGGCGCATGCTGTTTTGCGGTTTTACTATAATTACGACTCTCCCGATGACCAAAAACAATTGGTCAGCACCGCTTTGATCGCCGGTATACTGATTTTTGGCTGCATTTTCGGAGCCTTGCTTTTCTCGGGCAGCTTAATATCACGATTGATTCTGGGATCTGTCGAATATTCATCCTACTTTGACCTGGTTTTCGTAACCATGATATTCTTTGCCGGAGTAGAGATTCCTATGGTTTTCCTGCGCGCCAAACAGCGAAGCCTCTACTTCGTTACCGTCAATTTAGTTAAGCTGATTTTGCAATTATCTTTAAACATATATTTCATCGTAGTACTCGACTGGGGAATTCCGGGTGTGCTTTATAGCGGACTGATATCTTCTGTTTTGGTTAGCGCTTTCCTTACTACTGCGACTATTAGAGAGACCGGACTGCATTTTTCATGGGGCAAATTCAAAGAAATGCTCGGATATGGTTATCCATTGATTTTCACCAACTTAGGCGCATTCATACTTACATATTCCGATCGCTATTTTCTGAAATATTTCACCGACCTCTCGGAAGTAGGCATCTATTCCCTCGGTTACAAATTCGGCATGATGGTTTCCATCCTGCTGATAGGTCCCTTTCTCCAGTTCTGGTCGGCAGAGATGTTCGCCGCCGCCAAACGCGACGATTCGGAAAAGGTTTTTAAGGACTTTTTCACATATTCGACCATGTTTTCCATTCTTTTCTGTTTGGGGCTTTCACTTTATATCAGGGAAGTAATTGAGTTGATCGCTATGGAATTGTACTGGCCGGCTGCAACTGTTGTCCCCCTGGTATGCCTGGCTTACATATTTACCGGAATGCATGGTTTCGCCATCTGTGGTGTTCTGATCCAAAAAAGGACCAAGCTACTTGCTTATTCTACCGCTTATGCGGTTGCGGCAAATGTCGCCCTCAATCTCATGCTTATACCGGTTCTGGGAGCAGCCGGCGCGGCTCTGGCTACTATAGGTTCTTTTTGGATAAGGTTTTACACCGCATACAGGTATTCGCAGGGCTTATTTCCGCTGCAGTATGAATGGAGGCGAATCAATACGGCTATCGCTTTAGCGATATCTCTGGTGATAGCGAATCAATTTATCGGTTCGTTCAATCTAATGGTCAGATTGGTAATTGATACGATGATGCTGATTAGTTACCCGATTTTTCTCTGGCTGCTTGGATGGTTCTATGAGCACGAAAAAGCGCTTCTTATAATGACCCTTAAAAATCCGATTCAAATAGGGGGATATATCGGGAATTTACGAGAGAAAATTTTGAAATGAGAAAGACTACCAAAATTGAAAGAACTAAGTCAAACCGGAGAGACAGCGGATTCGACGGTTTTTCATCCATCGGAATGAATACTCATATTCTGGTGGGTATAACAGCTGCTGGCGTAGGCATATTATTTTTGGCAGCTTCCTTACTGTTCGCTTCCGAAGTGGTAGTTACAGCATTAATGCTAATGGCGATAGCGGTTGTATTAATTCTAAAGTGGCCTGTTGTGGGATTAATAGGATTTATCATAATCAGTTTTATCCGACCGGCGGATATAGTTCCTTCTCTGGGGACGATTCCCTTGGCGAAATTAATAGGTGGAGGTACGTTCTTGGCGGTTATTCTCAAGCACATCCGTTCCAAAGATATCCTCTTTAAGTACAAACAAACCTATCTTCTTGCAGCCCTTACAATTATCCTTTTCATCTCCGTACCGCTATCCTTTTGGCCCACACGTTCGCTTGAGATATCCATGGATTTCACCAAGATTTTGCTTTTCTTTTTGATTTTCATTAATATTGTGCGCGATTTAAAGACCTTAAAGATAGTTTCATTGGTGGCGGTTGCATGTATGTGCGTGCTGTGCTATTCTACAATTCAGTCCTATCTGGACGGTAGTTTAAGAGCCGCCGCTACTATCGGCGCCGGTCTTTTTGGCGATTCCAATGATGTCGCTCTGGTATTGGTGACATCCATACCACTGGTAGGATTTCTAAAGCTTAACCGGAAGAAAAAAGTATCAATTAATATCTTATATTGGAGTATTGTATCATTTCTAACTGCAGGAGTTGTGGTTACCGAATCCCGGGGCGGATTGTTAGGTTTGATTGCGGTTTTATTCCTAACGTTTATTCGAGGAAGGAATAAGTTAAAAGGGATATTGATTTTGCTGATTGCCGGGCTGCTTATAATTCCATTTCTACCCTCTGATATTAGCGAGAGATACAAAACCATAGGCGAATACGGTGATGATCCGTCAGCTATGAATCGTCTATATGCCTGGCAGGCGGGGCTGGATATGATGATCAGCAGGCCATTTTACGGCGTCGGCATCGGCGCCTTTGAGGCCGCATTCGGCACTGAGTTTAAACCTGACGGATTCAATTCGGCGCGATGGATGGCGCCCCACAACACTCTGGTTCAGATAGGAGCGGAAACGGGTATTATCGGACTATCTATTTTCTTATATCTCTACATATTCTGCATGCTTCAATTGAAACGGATGAGGATCGAACAAACGGGAATCGATTCCAAACGAGCAGCCCAAGCTCGTGACATATTGTTTACGGGCTTTGTCGGTTTCGCAATTTGCGCTTTCTTCCTTACCCAGGCTCTAAATTATATACTCTATTTTCTGGTAGCTTCTACTATCTGCCTGCGCAATATTAATTCATTCCAAAATCAAACAGCCGATAAAAAGAAATAGTATAGAAGGATTTCGAATAAGGGGTACAGCCTCTTGAGAGGGTCGACTTTGCCTTCGGCAACGTCGCGGTGTGTTAAAATCCACTGATACCGCCCTCATTTTATCGCAGGTTTTCGATAGAGGCTTTGACCTGCGGCCATCGGTAAACCTTAATCTGGATGATCAATGAGCTTAATTCAAAAATTCCTTTGGGGAATAAGGAGTCAGACAACCTGGTATCATAGGTTTATTTACAATACCGCCAGAGGTATGCGAAATATCCGTTTACCCCTTCCGGGTATTATCGGGTCCTCTTTCTTCTATGAACGTTCTATTCGTTTGACTATCTGGAGGCGTTTAAAGCAGTTCTTTTACTATGAACCGATGTTCCGGTACAGATGCAGTAGAGTCGGCAAGGGGATTTATTTCGAACTGAATTTTCCTCTTATTTTAGGTTACGGTTCTATCTATGTTGGTGATAGAGTAAGGATTGCGGGGAATGCGACTTTTATAGCTTCGTACAAAGTGAATCCGAATCCCACTATCGAAATCGGCGATGATGTTTATATAGGATTCAGATCAATTTTCTCCTGCGCCGAAAAAATAAGTATCGGCAATCGGGTCCTTATAGCGCAGGGGGTGAGTATTTATGACAATAATAATCATCCGCTGAATCCTCAAGCCAGAGCTAACAACGAACCGGTTGAAATTGAAAATGTTGCGCCGGTACGGATTGAAGACGATGTCTGGATCGGTTCCAACGCCACAATTCTTCGCGGCGTCACAATCGGTAAGGGGGCGGTGGTTGCAACCGGCGCCGTGGTCTCCATGGATGTTCCGCCTATGACCGTGGTCGCCGGCAATCCTGCCAAGGTGGTAAAACGTATTAAGATGGCTGAATCTGAAGAAAATGTGTCAGAATATGGCGAAACCGTATCCGCCGGGAGCGAATAGTGATATGCAAACAAATGTAGAAACAAAACCGATAAAGACCGCTCCGCTGGAGGTTGCGCAGGCATCGGAGCGCGACTCAAGCGACTGGAACCGGTATGTTGAGCGGAATCCTGTGTCCACCTTCGCCCACCGATGGGAATGGTCGGATATATTAAGTGATTCCTTCGGTACACAGCCGTATTATTTCATAGCCCGCCAGAATAATCAAGTAGTGGGGATACTTCCCTCAGCCTTGATGAAGAGTTTCATGTTCGGCAAATATCTAATATCATTGCCCTGGCTGGATTACGGAGGAGCAATCGCTGACGATGACCATATAGCCTATGAAATCGTGCACCGGGCAGTAAATGTCGCTCGTGAAAACGGTTGTGAATTTTTTGAAATGCGAGCCGTAAGACATCGATTGCCGGATTTGACTGATAAAACCAATAAGCGGGAATTCCGTCTTGACTTATCGGGAGGCGAGGAAGCTCTGTGGAAATCATTCAACGCAAAGGCGCGCAATCAGGTGCGAAAAGCTGAAAAGGGCGGATTAGGGGTTAAATTCGGCGGAGTGGAGCTTCTTGATGATTTCTATAAGGTATTTGCTTACAATATGCGGGATCTGGGAACTCCGGTCTGGCCGCGCGAGTTATTCAGGGAGATTTTCAGGTATTTCCCCAATGAGTCCGAAATTGTCATTGTCCTGTTGGATGATAAGGTCGTCGCGGGGGGGGTGATATTGCATTACAGAGACTATTCAACAGTCCCCTCCGCGTCCGCATACCGTAAATACCTGAAACTCTGCCCCAACAATATGATGTACTGGGAAACTATAAAACACTGCATACAAAGAGGATCGAAGTTTTTTGATTTCGGAAGGAGTACCGAAGGCGCCGGTACATATAAATTTAAGAAACAATGGCTCAGTGAGCCGGAGAAGCAGGTCTGGCAGTACAAATTAATAAAAGCTAATTCTCTTCCGGAGTTAAATCCCAACAATCCTAAGTTTAAATTGGCTATCAAATTATGGCAGAAGATGCCTTTGCCGATCGCTAATTTCCTCGGTCCCAGAATCGTAACCAAATTACCTTGATATGTTCAGTGTAATCCCGCCCACAGGAGTTCCGATAAGTTGGGAGTTACTCTTTCCCCGGCGCAAAGCGGGTTTCGCTGAATTCAGTAAGAAGTTGACTGAGCTGCTTGGTGGCGAAGTATTTCTGACCAACTGCGGTAAATCCTCACTCTACATTGTCCTGAAGGCGGCGCGGAGTATTTATCCGGAGAAAACCGAAGTTATAGTACCTGACTATACTTGCTGGTCGGTGCCATCGGCGGTTGTCCGCGCCGGATTGAAGGTAAAACCGGCTGATATAAGTGCCGACGATTTGGGCTTATCAATCGACTCTCTGAGTAAGTCCATAAGTGAAAATACCTTAGCGATAATCGCTTGCCATTTATTCGGTTTTCCCAATAAAATCGATGAGATCGAGCAATTGTGCAAAACGGAAAGTCTGCTATTAATCGATGATGCCGCTCAGGGATTGGGCGCTTATCTCGGTGACAGACCTCTCGGTTCTTTCGGCGATGCCGGAATACTAAGTTTCGGTAGAGGGAAGAATATTACGACGCTTCATGGGGGGGCGGCAATTATTCGGAATGAACGACTGGCTGAAGCGGCGACAAGAGTTTATTCGGATGAATTCAAGAGAAATAAAGCGAGTAATAAAAATGTCCTTGCGAGCGGTCAGGAAAACAAAGCATCTCTATTAAGAACATCTTCGGTAATCCATACACTTCAGCTGCTGGCTTATAAGCTGATGTTCAACAGGCGACTTTACTGGTTCCCCGATATGCTGCCGTTTATGCATATCGGAAAGACGGAATTTGATCCTGATTTTGAGATGGGGAGGATGCCGCAGGATTTGGCGCTTCGAGGAGTTATTGCACTGGAGAAATTAGATGAGATTACCGAAAAGCGAAAAAAAATAGCCCGAAAATATCAGGATAGGTTAGACGGAGTGGAAGGTTTACTATTGCTGCATCCGACAAAAGAGGCAAAATATGGATATCTCCGTTTCCCTGCGGTTTTAACTGACGAAAAAAACAGACGATATATATTAAACGAAGGGCATAAATTGGGGATATCGGGGATGTATCCGGGGACTGTCAGCAGTATTCCGGAATTACAGCCGAGTTTAGCCGATGATCTGCGGGAGTGTCCCGTCTCACGCCGGATTGCCAGTAAATTGGTTACGCTGCCGACGCATTTTGGGGTAAAGGATAGCGATATTAAAAAGATCGCGGATTTAGTACGGGAGAATCTGAAATCCCAATTAAAGAAGAATACAACTATAAAAAAGGAAGCGGAATGGCGAAAGTCTATAACTTCGAAGAATATATAAAGATGCGTCCAAAGCGATTGCAGCTTCTGGCGCCGTTTTATCGGATATTAAATAAATTTACTCGAGAATGGGTGTTTGGCTGGCGTATGAGGAATCGGCTTTATCGTCACATGGGTGTGCGTTTGGCGGAGGATGACAGCGGGATATATATAGGCAGGGAGACCTGGATCGATGATATATTTCCAGAACTGGTGCGGATTGACGAGGGTGTTGGACTTGGCTGGAGATGTATACTTTTCGTGCATAATACCTCCAGTTTTCCGCATATAGCAAGCCCAATTCATATCAAACGCAAAGCGCTTCTGGGGCACAATGTAACCGTAATGCCTGGAGTGACAATAGGCGAATTTGCGCAGGTTGGCTGTAATGCGCTGGTAACCAAAGACATTCCGCCTTATACGGTTGCCGCAGGCGTACCGGCGAAACCGCTGCGGGAGGTTAAACCGGATGAAGCTGAAATGCGGAAGGTGTAGGGATTACTTGTGCAGGGTGGCATTCTTGGTGCCGTCAAGGGCTGGGGATAAGCATGTTATGACAACACAACACACCCCGTCTTCACACTTGCGCGTGAAGCCGCCCCTCTCAAGAGGGGAATTTGGATTCCTGCGGAATCCATGTCGGCGGCAAGCTACCGACCTCCCCACGAAGACAAGTCGGTCAAAACCCTTGTGGTTTTGATTCATCAAATGGTAGGCCGGACATGCTTGTCCGGCTAATGTCAAGATGTTAAACGACCTTTGGTCAAGCAGCAAGCTAAATATCCCGGCAGGGGCTGAGGATATATGTATTCCATCGACAAAACTGAAAATTTAATCGTGAGGCTGATCATCAATACTACTGAATCAAAAGGCATAGCGAAACAATCGGAATCCAGGCGAGAAACTACTGGCGAGAATCGAGCAATTCCGATCGTCTGTTACGCCGAGGACTGGGGAAGGCTGCCCTCTTCGACCCAGCACCTTATGAGAGGATTATCCGCCACCCATCCAATCCTCTGGATAGATAGCCTGGGATTAAGACCGCCCACCGCCAGTTCCGGCGATATAAGCCGCATATTCTCCAAAATCCAAAAATTCACCAAAGGTATTCGAGGAGTGGAACCGAATATTCATGTACTTACTCCTTTAGTAATTCCTTTTTATAAATATTCGCCGGTTCGATGGATTAACGGGCATATTCTGAAGTTACTGATAAAGGGATTTCTAAGAAAAAACGGGATAAGGGAATTTGTCCAATGGTCGTCCTGCCCCTCGTCGGCAAACATGATTAATTCACTCGGGGAATTAGCCAATGTTTATTATATCGGAGATGAATTCTCGGAATTTACGCAGTTAGATACCGGACTGGTGGGTAGGCTGGAACGGGATTTACTTGTAAACTCAGATCTTTTGTTAGTAGTATCGGATAAACTGCTGGAGTCAAAATCGCACTTCAATCCTCTGGTATACAAGATTCCTCACGGTTGCGATTACGAGCATTTTGCACAAACGCAGCGCTTAACCGAGGATGATATTCCGGCTGATTTAGAGAAAATCCCTTGTCCCAGAATTGGTTACTATGGGCTGATAAGAGACTGGTTTGATTTCGAGATGCTTAGAGATATTTTCGGCAAGCATCCCGAATGGTCGTTGGTTTTGGTTGGTCCCTGTGATACAGATGTTTCCATGGTCTCCGGATTACCAAATATATACATGTTGGGTTCGCGACCGTATGAGGAACTCCCTGCGTATCTGAAAGGATTCGATGTTTGCATAATCCCATACAGAGATATTGAAATAACACGGAATGCCAACCCGTTGAAATTACTGGAATATATGGCTTCGGGTAAGCCGATTGTTTGCACCGATTTGCCGTCGGTGTATCCTTATAGAGACGGTTTGGTAATAGCCGAAACAACTTCGGAGTTTGAAGAGGGGATAAGAGCTTCTCTTGATGAGGACGATCCGAAAGCGATGGAGGCAAGAGAGGATATAGCCCGTGCGAACTCCTGGCGCAGCCGTGTGGATGATATTGAGTCGGTATTCGAAAAGCATATTTACCGATTTAGAAAAGGGAAACATGTATGCGAGTGTCAAAACGAGGTAGACGGGTTTTTCCATAAGCGCTGCCGGAAACCGGTAGTTATGAATCTGATTGCCGCAATGAATATAGCCGGAGCGGAAAGGGTGATTTTGAACCTGCTTAGCCGAAAAGAGTCATGTCAGTATGATATGCGGGTGACATCGTTTGTAAGAGCGTCGGATGGCGCCGGAACCGAATTCCTTCGCGCAGTAGATCAGCTCGGCTGTAAAATCGACCGAATTCCTATCTATCGTCGATGGGATTATGGCGATATAAAACGATTGGTACGGATTATCAAACGTCATGATGTGAAAATACTGCATACTCATGGTTATAGATCGGATATAGTGGGATCGATTGCTGCCAAATTGACAGGAATTCCGGTAGTCACCACCGCTCATGGTTTTACTGCTGCGAATGCAAGATTGGGATTGAACGAGAGAGTCGGACGATTCTTCCTCCGGTTTGTCAACAGAGTAATTCCGGTTTCAGAGAATGTTAAAGCGAAATTGCTGGAATCCGGTGTTAAAGCCGAGAAGGTTGAATTAATCGAAAATGCGGTAGATTTCGCTTATTTTGCCCAATCTCCGGATATCGATTTCCGCGCGAAATGGGGGATAGGGAGAGGCGAGATAGTAATCGGTTCTGCGGGAAGGCTATCGCCGGAGAAGGCTCATGTCAATTTGATAAGAGCGGTAGGTATGCTGCCGGCAAATGTACTCCAGGAAGTGAAGGTAGTTATCGCCGGGTCGGGAGCTGAGGAATTGAAAATAGTTGAAACAGCTCGGAAAATCGGAATTGAGGACAGATTGATAATGGCTGGATATATCGATGATATGCGTTCTTTTTACCATGCTATTGATATTTTTTGTCTGCCTTCATTAACCGAGGGTTCCCCCTTGACGATTCTCGAAGCCGCTGCTTCAGGAAAGCCGATAGCTGCAGCCAAAGCCGGTTCTATCGAAAAGCTGATTACCGATAAGGTTGATGGTTATCTAACCGAAGCGGGGGATGTTCGAGGAATATCGGAGTTTATCGAAAAATTGACGGCTTCCGCGGAGCTGAGGGATTCATTTGCAGAGGCGCTGAGGTCCAAACTGCAAACCGACTATGATATTGAAAGTTGGAGTAGTAAAATATTTTCCGAATATGAGCGATTACTAAAAGGCAGGGCAAATGGGAGCAGCTGAAATACTCTTTTGGTTAGCCCTTATCGTCCTGCTGTATACCTATCTGGGTTATCCTGCTTTGGTGTTCCTTTTGGGCAGAGGTCGTAAGTTCGAAATCGGGAATGAGAATTATCAGCCTGCCGTTAGTTTATTAATTTGCGCCTATAACGAAGAGAACTGTATCCGGGAGAAGGTGGAAAATGCATTAAATCTCAAATATCCTCAAGAATTACTGGAGATTGTGATGGTATCCGACGGTTCCACCGACAAAACCGATGATATAATCCGCGGCTTTGAAGATCCCCGCTTGAAATTCTATTCATATCAGCAAAGAGGGGGAAAAGCAAAAGCTCTCAATCTTGGTATACAAAAAGTAAAAGGCGATATCATAGTCTTTACCGATGCCAACGTTATCTTTGAACCGGATGCGATAAAAAGACTGGCGTCGAATTTCGCTGATAATAACGTAGGCTGTGTCGTGGGTAATGTCAAATTGCGATCGCCTGATGGAAATATCTCCGGAGAGGGGATTTATTCCCGTTACGAAAAGGCTGTTCACCGTGCCGAAGGTAATTTCGCCACCATGATAACGGTTGATGGAGCTATGTACGCGATGCGAAAAGAATTCGTTCATCCGATTCCCGAGGATTCATTGACCGACGATTGGTATCTGGCTACGGGAGCGCTCGAGTGTCATAATCGTATTGTGTTTGAAGAGGCTGCTGTCGGTTACGAGGATGCCGCTTCGTCGGTTTCGGGCGAATTTAAACGTAAGGTCAGAATGGCGGCGGGGGGGTACCAGACAGCCTTCAGAAGGGCGAGGCTGTTTTTTGATCCGGTCAATTTCCCGAAGGTTAGTTTTATGTTTCTGTCGCACAAGCTGCTGCGATGGAATGCAATGTCGTTTATGATACTTCTTCTGCTCGCGAATTCAGCGCTTGTAGGAGAGTCCGAATGGTTTTACCTGATATTCCTGCTTCAGGCAGGATTCTATTGCCTGAGCGTATTGGGATGGTTATTCAGTAGAGCTTTCAAATCACTGCCCTTTTATATCCCCTACTACTTCCTGACGGTAAACTGGGCGGCTGTAGTCGGCTTACTCAAATATATAACCAATTCCCAGCGTGTAACCTGGGAAAGAGGCAGAGGAATATAACAGGGAAATCGATATGTATTTGGATCGATTTATGAAGACCTATAGTCGTTGAATGAGCAGTATCAAGCCATGTTTCTTTTGGATTATCTCCCGATTTTGTTAGCGATTTCCGGCGGGCAATTAGTATTCGTACTCTTCATCGAATTCGTCAAACTCGAATTCTTCGTTATCGAGCTCTTCATCGAATTCCTCTTCGGAATCAACCGCTGCACACTCCTCACAGCAAAATGGCTGGTTTTCCACCCAATAGGGCTCTCCGATGATCTTGTCGCCGCATCCGACACAGATCATAGCCTTTCCTCCTTCGTTTTCCAGGTTAAAATCTGTTAAAAAACAACCATTAATACTATCACATTTATATTATTTCAGTCGGAAAAATTATCGGCAATTACTCAGTTGTCAATAGTATTTTTTGGATTCAAACACGAATTTTTTTGATAATTGTTCCCACAAAAATTTATATTCGTTATGATTATTTTTTGCCGGTAAGGTTGAGAGTTTTAATAGGAGTTCGCTTGAGATAAGTTGTGGATTAGTATATGCTTATATATAATCGGATTGGTTGGACTCCAACCAGGGAACAACTCGGTATAGAACCGTTGAGTTCTTCAACACTAATCGATATTACTATTTGCGATCTGTATTTAACAAATCTCCGAAGTACAAACCCGCCGCAATGGGTGAGGGATTATCATAATCCGGGGTAATCAAAGTATCAATATTAAATTCCTCTACAATCCGGTCTGAAATCACGATCTTACCCACGCTTGATACGCTAATCGATTTGCTTTCCGGTGATAGATCGCCCCATTTTACTTTGAACAACATCCCATCGAGGTGGAAAGTCAATGGCAGTTCGCCGCTTCCAAAGACCATATTATGTTCTATGTGGGAACGAGCCACTTCCACACCGGCTTGTGCCGCAATATAAGCGACGTATTTCTCATCTGGCGATGTGCTGGCTTCTATAACCCGTTTTGCGGAAAGCAAAGTTGTCAGGCTGCTGATAATCAGTCCGACCACCACAATCCCCAAAACTATATATACGTTTTTTTTCATTTTCAATGCTCCGATATTAAACCCCTTTCAATTAATGTGAATTCAATTTCAGTATTTTCCCTTTGCCTCCTAAACCCACAACATATTGCAAAGCAATATATTGGGGCGGTCGTGAGAAATCTACACTGTAGAAGCGCAACCATAATGCCGATTATTACTAAAAGCGAACTCAATGAGTATTATAAAATTCTAAGAGAGATGAAGTAGCTGCAAGCTATTCTATTGAAAAGATTATCCCCCTAATCTAAGGAGTGATGATATGAAGACTTTCATTATAACGCTGGCTTTAATTTCGATTTCCGCCTCCACAGCTTTCGGGCAGGACACTTTGTGGACGAAGACGTACGGCGGCGGCGCCACCGAAGAAGCGTATTGCATTCAGCAAACCTCGGACGGCGGTTATATAATCGCCGGTTATACTTTTTCCTTCGGAGCTGGCGGAAACGATTTTTATCTGGTTAGAACCGATCCCAACGGCGATACATTGTGGACGAGAACTTACGGCGGAAGCTTAAATGATCAGGCGTACTCCGTACAGCAGACGCCGGATGACGGATTCATCGTTGTTGGTTTCACCGAATCGTTCGGAAACGGGAACTGTGATTTTTATCTTGTGAAGACCGATCCGAACGGAGATACCGTATGGACTCAGACATTCGGTGGAAGCGAGGATGATCGGGCACGAGCGATTGTTCCTACCGGAGACGGTTCGTATATTGTCGCCGGTTACACCTTATCTTACGGCGCCGGTAATAATGATATATATATGATCAAGATCGATGATTCCGGTAATTTCATCTGGAGCGAAACCTATGGCGGAAGCGGCAGCGAGTTCGCTTACAACATTATCAAAACCAGCGATGACGGGTACCTGCTGATCGGTTACACATCTTCATTCGGCGCCGGCAGCAATGATTTTTACATAGTGAAGACCGATTCCCTGGGAGAGCAGCAATGGTCGAAGTATTATGGCGGTACCGAAGCGGATATCGGTTACTCGGTTGCCGAGCTTACGGAGGGCGGCTTTATATTCGCCGGATATACTCGTTCTTTCGGTGCCGGACAGTATGATTTCTATCTTATCAAAACCGACAACGACGGTGATTCTCTCTGGACGAAAACTTTCGGCGGCACAGGAGATGAGTTCGCTACTTCGGTGGTGGAAACCGATGACGGCGGATTTATCCTATCCGGCGGCACCTCTTCTTTCGGCGCGGGCAGCAGGGATTTCTATCTGGTCAGGACAAACTCGGTTGGCGATACTTTATGGAGTCGCACTTACGGAGGGAGCAGCCAGGAACAATCATATTCGACAAGGAAGACAACTGATGGAGCCTATGTCCTGGCGGGACAGACCTCCTCATTCGGAGCCGGCGGGCTGGATTTCTGGACTGTTAAGATAGCGGAGCTGGGATATTTGGGACTGATTTTTGAACCGGATAGCTTCATTTTTGATGTTACAGGCGATTCCATAGTCACCCGGGAATTCAGCGTCTATTCCGATGGTTCGACCACATATATCAGACCCCGCTGTGATTCGTCCTGGGTTTCCTTCAATCCCGATTCTGTGTTCATTACGCATGGCGATACTGTGACCATCGAAACGGTATTTGATTCCTACGGTTTGGATTTCGGGATTACCTATCAAACGCAGATATATTTCGCCAATTCCACTCCGGAGCTAAATGAAGCAGAGATTCCGGTTGAGATGACCACGAATGCGCCGATACCTATCACTATTGAGATGATTCCCGACGACCCTCCAATTGTAGTTGAACCAGGAGGTTTCTTTACCTATGAAGGTATCCTGAATAATAATATAGGGGGACCTTTCCCCTATCCCGATGAGATTACCGTTTGGATTAACGTGGAGGTCAGGAATATCATACTGGGACCGATAATGCGTGTCGATGGAATCGAGGTGCCTCCGCAGGGTCTGCATTATCAGGGAGTACGGCAATATGTACATTCTCAAGCTCTACCGGGCGAATATGGCTATATCGCTTACTGCAGTACGGAGTATCCCGAAATAATGGATTCCTGCTTTTTCAATTTTACCGTTGTTGACAATGTTCCGCTCTGTTATCGCAATTGGGAAACCTACGGCTGGTCGGATGACTCGCAAACGGACATGGAATACAAGCAGTTTCTGCATATCTCCCCGAATCCGTTTAATTCGATAACGAGAATAAACTACAGGATAAGCGATGATGGTAAAGTAGTCATTGAAATATTCAATCTCTTAGGCCGGAGAGTTGTGAAACTGCTGGATAAATGGCAGCAAGGCGGTGAATATAGCCTGAGATGGGATGCCTCCGCCTTACCCTCGGGGATATATTTCTGCAGAATGACCATTGGGGCAAAATCCGCGCAAAGCAAACTGATTCTACTGAAGTAGTAAATGGATAAAAGCGCAAAAATGGAATCTGGTTGTATTGCAGGTTGATTAGCGCGGTTTAACCGGCAGCCGTGAATTTGCCGCAAGCTGAAAGGCTGATTGCAGCAAGATACAGTACCGTTTAATAGGGAGGCGACAATCCGGCTTCAGTGTTTGATTATTGACTACTGAATATCCGATACTTTGCTGGCTATTACCATTATCTCCATCTCATCCGGATCGATTGGGCGCTTGCCCCAGTTACCGGCGGTGCCTCCGCCGATATAGTCGATTGAAAAACCGGCGAGTTGGAGCATCATCTTCAACTCGGAAGGTATATAAGCTCGTTCTCGCGTATTAACACTTAGATTTCCCTCTGGCGCAGCTGCGTCCATGTTTCCGTATTCCAGGAGATTGATAGGATCGAATTTCCCTCGTTCGATATCCTCTTTATTGTACATACGAATGAATCTAAAACCGTTAAGAACCGTCATGATAAGTTTCGCCGATGGTATAAGACGGTGATTGATATTCTTTAATATCAGGAGATCCCGTTGGAGTGGATCGTCACCGCTATTCAACAGGCAAAAAGCGCCCTCGCACAAGCAAATTGCCCCGTCGAATTTCTTATCGCTTCGGAATTCCACAGCATCCGATTGAATAAAATCCACCTTCACATTCGCCTTCTTAGCGCTTTTCTTCGCTTCGGTTAGCATGCCTCCGGATAAATCCACGCCGGTCATTTTGTAGCCATGCTTAGCCAGCTCGATACTATGCCTTCCGGTCCCGCAGCCTATATCAAGAATTGAGCTGCTTTTCGGAAGTCCAAATTCCTCGACCAGGAAATCAACCTCAGCTGCAGTATTTTGTGTGAAAGAATTCTGCATGTAGTAAGGAGCATGTTTGTCAAAAAACTTTGTCCATTTGTTATCGATACTCATATTGTTTAAACCTGATTCGAATTAACTGTTTTAACTTGATCTGTCTGAAATCAATATAACATCATTAATACCTCATTGAGAAGGGGAAAATAATGTTATTTGGGTGAGCAGGGAGAATAAATCCGGATAATTCATAAAACCGATTAATCCGCAGCCGAAGGCTTGTCCTTGGGGAGTTCAATAGAAACAGAGCATTTACAGATTGGAATTGAGGATTACAAAGAAACGCCGGAAGCGCAAGGTTTCCGCTGCCGGTGATAGGATTTATGAATAATACGGGTTAAGGGTCTAAACCATATTAGAGGAACTTCTCAAGGATAAAATAGTATCTGACTTCTACAACGGAGGGTAATAAGATAAATGGGCAGCCATAAAAATTACTTGACTTGAATTTGGGAATGTAAAATATTTACAGATAATTAAATGTAAACTCAAGAGAGATATTTGTAATTCTTTATTCTCTGTTAGTGAAATGCGCGCGGGTGTAGTTCAATGGTAGAACACAAGCTTCCCAAGCTTGATACGAGGGTTCGATTCCCTTCACCCGCTATAATTGTATGTTAGTTCAGTTTATACTTATGAACCGAAAAAATTCTCCGATTTTAAAAAGGAAATCAAGTAACTTCATTTTAAGGAGGTAGGAATGGATTATAAATCCAGATTTCTCAAGGGCTCAGCCTTATTCGTTATCTTTCTGGCAGTTGCGGTATTCGCTCAAGATCAGGGAGAAGCCGTTCAGAATGTAGCGGGCGGAGCAATCGATTGGACTGATCAGGTAGTTATGGCTACGGGAATCGGTACGCCGAATCCGAAACTTTCCCCGGCGCAGCAGAGAACCAGCGCCTTAACAGCGGCGAGAATCGACGCTTATCGGCGTTTGATGGAGATTGTAAAGGGCGTTAATTTAACCGCTGAGACTGTAGTGAATAATTCTATGGTGGAATCGGATGTTATCCGGGTAACGGTTGAAGGCACGCTTCGGGGATTTCGCACTGTCGGCGCGCCGAGATATATGGATGATGGGACGGTGGAGCTGGATGTTGAGGTTGCTCTCAGCGGCAAGATTCTGGGAGCATTGCTGCCTCCAACCGGTTCGAAACAGGATGAGATGGAGAGCGAAGAAATTCCCTCCGATCCGTCAGGTTCCTATACCGGCATGGTGGTTGACTGCCGGGGCTTGCATGTCCAGTATGCTCTCTCGCCGAGATTGCTCGATGAGAACGGCGAAGAGGTGTACGGTCCGGATTGGGTCGACCGGGATATCGCAGAAGATAAGGGTATCGCTCAGTATGGTGCCGATGAATCGGCATTCGCTTCGCGAGTCGGCGATAATCCTCTCAAAGTTGACGGACTCCGGGCAGCCGGGACTAATAATTGCGATGTGGTGATTTCCGA
Organism: uncultured Ignavibacteria bacterium; assembly: GCA_964563085.1. Taxonomy (GTDB): domain Bacteria; phylum Zixibacteria; class MSB-5A5; order UM-FILTER-46-8; family UM-FILTER-46-8; genus WJIR01. The sequence goes on from CAZLVS010000043.1 coordinate 24,139, forward strand.
TGCGGATGCAGTTGTGTTGACCTCCACCAGAGATAATTTGCTTTTTATGGATGAATGCAGAGTAGCTTTTCTTGTGGATTAGGTTTTTAACGGGGTCTTTTTGTAAGACCCCCAATTTAATTTGTTTGGGGAGAATATGAATTCACTTCATAAATTTCTATTTCTTTCGATTTTTTTAGCTTTTACCATACTTCTCCTTTCATCGGTGAGTTCATTCTGTGAGGATGATGTAACAGTCCGCGTGACCGGTATGGGGGTGATAGTTGCTGGTGATGTGGGGAAAGCTCGAGATGACGCCATAAACGACGCTTTGAGAAAAGCGGTTGAACAGGCTATGGGAACTATGATATCCGCGGAGTCGATCGTGGAGAATTCCATGTTGATCGAGGATAATATATATAGTAAAACCCAGGGCTATGTAAAATCGTTTGATATTGTATCGGACGGCGAATCCGCCAATCTTCCGAATGTTTATGAGGCTACTATAGACGCTACCGTTTCTGCGGCTGATATTAAAAACGATCTGGTTGCACTTGGAATCCTTATGCAAAGAAAAGGTCTGCCAAGGATGATGGTTTTGATAGAGGAACAAAACCTCTCCGACCACCATTATACTCGTGACGGTTATGATATGAATACGGCGGAACAGACTATTCAGGAAGTTTTCCGAAATAAGGGATTTCGGTTTATTGATCAGCAAACAGCATTTAAAAATATCCGGAGCAGCAGCCAGGAAGCGGCAGTGCGCGGCGATGCTTCCGCGGCGGCGACCATAGGCAAACAGTCGGGCGCCGAGGTTATAATCACCGGCAAATCTATATCGAAAAAGGCGAATGTAAACGCCAATCTGGGGGGTATGATGTCGATTCAAGCCAATGTCAACATTCGGGCTATCAGAACCGACAATGCCGATATAATCGGCACAGCCGCCGAACATGCGCCGCAGGTTCATATCGATGAAATCACCGGAGGAGTCTTCGCCATTCAGAAGGCGGCTACTAAGGCTGCCGAAAAACTCTCCAGCCAGATCGTGGAAACCTGGTCAAAGGATCTCGCCAGCGGAATGAGGGTTGCTGTTACTTTCCATGGTGTACGGTCTTTCGACGATCTTGGTAACTTAAGATTTATTATTCAGGATTATGTGCGCGGCGTGAAATCGGTAGACCAGAGAACCTTTGGAGGAGGCGCGGCAGTTTTCGATGTAGAAACTACATCCACGGCTGTCGATATCGCCGCATCCCTTACGGGGAAACCGAATGATCACTACGAATTCGAGGTGCTTTCGGTTACGCCCAATAATCTTGAAATGAAAGCAAAACCGAAATAAATCTGTTATGCCTGACAAATACTGAATAGGAGGAAATTTATGAGGAAATTTATCACCTTTAGCCTGATATTGATAATCACATTCTTGATAACCGGTGTTTACGAAACCGCAGTTTTCGCTCAGGGAGGGGAACCTGTGCCGCTGCCGCCACTGAAAAGACGCGTCGCTGTCTTCAGTTTCGAAGATAAAACCGATTATGGCAGAGAGAACGTTGGCGATGCGATGGCGGACATGCTCACCACCGAAATGGTCAAAAGCGGCAGGTATATAGTCATAGAACGCCAGCAGCTTAACGCAATTATGCAGGAGCAGCAGCTTGGCATGACTGGCGCAGTCACCCCTCAAACCGCTGTAGAAGTAGGCAAATTGCTTGGTGTTGAGCTGGCGGTGTTCGGAGTTGTTTCGGAATTCGGGCAGAAAAAAACCCAAACCGGCGGAGCACTTAAGAAGAAGCATTTCGGTATCGGATTGGATAAAAGTACGGCTCGGGTTGCCATTGATGTGAGAATTGTCGAAACCGAAACCGGGCAAATATTAGCCGCTGACAACGTAGTTGGCGAAGAGAAGAAAACCGGCTTAGCCCTGGAAACATACGATATCAGTTTCGCAGACAAGAGTAAATTCGACCAGACCATGGTTGGAAAAGCCACTCGCAAGGCTATCGAACAGATAATCAATAAGGTTGATGCACAGCTCACTAAAACCCCATGGAGCAGTAAAGTATTGAAGGTCTCCGATGGGACTATATATGTTAAGGACGGATCCAATGTAGGCCTGGTTGTCGGCAACGTTTTCCAGGTTTATCAGCCGGGGGAGGAGTTAATCGATCCTGATTTAGGGATTTCATTGGGTTCCGAGGAGAAACGGATCGGAGAGATTCAGATTATTGATGTTCAGGAGAAATTCTCGAAAGCTATTGCCCGAAGCGGCTCCGGATTCTCCGCCGGTGATATTATCAGACCCTGAGATACTCTTATCCTCTATTGCCGGGTAATTTCACCTATCGATTTGGTAAAGGAGATCTTTCGGGATCTCCTTTTGTTTTCCATTGGAATTCCGAGGATTATGTTCTTCGATGATCGCTAAGAACAGCTCCAATTCAAGAACCTATACTGATTTCATTATCCTTCATTGTGATATCCTCGCAAGGGAAGGTATCGAGCTGTATTTTTCAAATAATGCCTTCCTGCCGCCGGATCGATACTTACCGGAAATCGAAAGGAACTGGCGGAAACTACTGGATTCACCGCATTGCCGGATTTTGTATGATGGATCGATGGTGAGACTGACGGACTTCCGAATAGAAGAGGGGAAACCGGTTTTTATAATGGAATTGACTTCATATAAGATTTTCTGCGGTACGAACTTAAGGAAGCCTCCTCTCCCGTTGGAAGAATGCGCTAACGGAATCGGTGTTTGCGGAACTATCATAACTGCGGATAACAGGCAGATAATCGGTTTGCGTTCTACGAAAGTTTTCGAGGGCGGAAATCAACTTCACGTTGTCGGAGGGAACCTTGATCCTCAAGAACATTTAGCTGCTGACAAGGGATCACCCATTCCCGATCCCTTTGTCGGTTGGCAAAAGGAAATTTATGAGGAGATTGGGATCGCAGTCCCGTTGGAAGAAATTAAATATACCGGCACGGGGCGAAACCGCTTGACGCATAAACCGGAGATTACATTTACAGCCAATATCACCAAACCTTCGGACCTCTTACGTCCCGCAAGCAATGAACACGCGCAGTTAGTGTTCTTCGAGAACTCTTCGGATGGTATCCGGGATTTTTTGGAGCATAATTGGGATAGAATTACACCGGCAGGTAAATCGGCTATTACTGCCTATATGCTATGCAACTATTCGGTTTATGAGAGCTCCGTAAAATGGCTGCATGAGAATTATGGAGCGATATAATGTTATGGGATATATTGGGAATCCCAGGGGCGCTATGGAAATGGAGTGTTTCTCTCAAAACCTCCCGTCATTGCCCGGACATCATCGGAAAAGCGAAGCAAATCCTCTCCTTGTTAGCACGCGGCATTCGTTCTCGAATGCCGCCTGAGCGACGAGTAAGTCCGGTTCCGAGCGGAGCGAAAAACTCGACACTGATTTGCTGCCCACCGGAGGTCAGCGCTCCGGCGGCGACCCGATAGCACTTTTGGGTGCGGTCAGATGTCCTCGTCTGACCGAAGGCGTCATACGAGGACATTTGACGCCACATAAAATACCACGGTGTCAGGTTTTTCGCGAGCTTCACACGCTCAGAATCCGACCTACCAGTGTAACCCGAAGGGCAAACCTTCGGCTACGGATGTTGCAGCAAGCGAAGCCGCTGGGTAAGGGCAAGCGCCGGTATATAAAACCATATCACCACAATTCGCTTGTAATTCCGTTTAATTTTATCTACATTCCGGTTACCAATATTTATAAACACTGCTTGAAAAGGAGTGATATTTTGAGACCGACACTTAGATTCTTGAGTGATAAGTTAATAGAGCAAATTATATCCGAAGCGCATGAGTTGCTTTCCAAGCTGGGAGTGGAGATCCACAACGACAATGTAACCTCGCTTTTGGCAGACAATGGAGCCAGGGTAGATAGCGTAAAAAAGCGAGTCTTTATTTCACGTGACCTGGTTGATTCATGTGTAAAAGCCGCCCCGAAATCCTTTGAACTCTACGATGCATTCGGGGATGAAGCGGTTGATCTCTCCGGTTACAATGTCAATTTTGTCCCCGGTTCGGCATCGATTAACATCCTCGACTATGATGCGGAGCAGATCCGCAGACCTGTAACTTCTGATATTGTAAACTTCACCAAATTGATTGACGGAATGCAGTATATCGATTCACAAGCTACGTCGATTGTACCATCCGACGTTCCTGAGAAGATCTCGGACAGTTATCGTTTGTATCTCAGTTTAATTCATTGCAGAAAACCGGTGGTTACCGGGGCTTTCACCATCGACGCCTTCAACGTGATGAAAGATATGCAGATCGCCATGCGTGGTTCGCGGGAGGAGCTGAAATCCAAACCGTTAACGGTTTTTTCCTGCTGTCCGACCGCGCCGTTGAAATGGTCTGATGTTACTTCGCAGAATCTGCTCGACTGCGCCGAATATTTCATACCGGTGGAATATATTTCGATGCCGCTGACCGGATTCATGGCGCCGGTCACTTTGGTCGGCACATTAATACAGCATACCGCAGAGACCTTAAGCGGTATCGTTATCAGCCAGTTGGCGAATCCCGGTACGCCGGTGTTGTATGGCGGTTCGCCGGCAGTCTTTGATATACGTTACGAGACAACACCTATGGGGGATATCGGTACGATGATGATCGATTGCGCCTATAATGAAATCGGGAAATACGTGGGACTGCCCACCCAGGCATATATCGGTCTCAGCGATTCCAAACAGCTCGACGCTCAAGCCGGACTGGAAACCTCGATGGGGGCGACTCTGGCGGCGCTCTCCGGTATAAACAGTATATCCGGTCCCGGGATGCTGGATTTCGAAAGCTGTTTCAGTTTGGAGAAACTGGTTGTTGATAATGAAATCTGCGGTATGACCAAAAGGATGCTGCAGGGAATCGAACCAAAGGATGATTTTCCATGTTTACCTCATTTCGAAGAGATGCTGAAAGAACAGCATCTGCTGATTTATGATCATACCAGGAAGTATCTTAAAAGCGAAATTCATTTCCCCGGTAACGTAGTAAACAGAGCGAATAAAGCGCGTTGGGAAGAGGAAGGAAGTCTAAGTTTAAAGGAGAGGGCGCATGGGGAGGCGGAAAGAATAATCGGCGAATATGAAGCGCCGGGGCTAAACGAGGAAATTAGAAGGGAATTGAAGGATTTAATGGAAACCGAAGCTAAAAGGCATGGAATGGACAGTTTACCTTTTTTGGATTGATGAGAGAGATAATTGAAATAGATGCCCGGCGAATATCGCCGTCGGTTAGCGCGGTATTGAAATGCCAGGGGATACCTGAAGGAGTTGTTCCGGACACCAAGATAACCAGGCTTGCCGAGGAAGCTTTATCGCTGTTTGAGGAACACGCTTCTCCCATGGGTATTCTGGCAGAGATAGCCAGGGATGATTTTAGAGATGTTTACTCTGGCGAGGGCAAAAATGCCGAAGAGACGCCGCTGGAAAATATATACAATGAGTCGGATTTCATGTCGCTATTTGCGGTTACGGTAGGAGCCGATGTTAGCATCTTAATATCCAGGTTGTTTCAAGAAAATGAGTTTGCACAGGGCTCTATGCTCGATTCCGCTGCCTCGGAAGGCGCAGAAGCATCGGCGCGGGCTGTGGAAACATTTTACGAAAACTACCTGCGGCAGCAAGACTCATTTCCGGATTCACACGGAATCATGCGATTCAGTCCGGGTTATTGCGGATGGCACCTCAGCGCGCAAAGGAAGCTGTTTGCTTATCTCAAACCGGAGGAGATAGGTATAACATTGAGGGAAAGCTGCCTGATGGAGCCGTTGAAGTCGATCAGCGGCGTGATTATCGTAGGAAGAAAAGAGATTTTTGAGTTCGAAGACAATTATTGGTTTTGTGCGGAATGCGAGGATCATTCCTGCCGACAGAGAATTGAAATGGTCTTAAAACAATGATTTTGAATATACAGGAGCCACTATGGAAATATTGAAACAGATATCCGAATCCCTTGAGAAGGGCGATTTCAGCCGGGTTGCCGAATTGACTCAACAGGCATTGGATCAGGGGCTCGATCCGAAAACGATTCTCGATGATGGACTGATTGCCGGAATGTCTGTCGTGGGTCAGAGATTCAAAGTTCACGAGATTTTCCTCCCTGATGTGCTTCTGGCTGCCAAGGCGATGTATGCCGGTATGGATTTGCTGAAGCCTCTGATGATTAAGGGAAATATACCATCGATCGGCAAGGTGGTGATCGGAACTGTCCAGGGAGATCTACATGATATTGGTAAAAACCTGGTGAGTATTATGCTTAAAGGCGCGGGATTGGAAGTTAACGATCTGGGTAACGATGTGCCGCCGGCGAAGTTCGTGGATGCCGCTATTTCGGAAAACGCTGATGTTATCGGCATATCTACCTTGCTTACAACCACCATGCCGGTTATGGGGGAAGTTGTGGAGATAGCCAGGGAACGAGGTATTTACGGGAAGGTTAGGATTATCGTGGGGGGCGCGCCGTTAAATGCGGATTATGCAAAACAGATCGGCGCTGATGCTTATTGCTTCGATGGCGTGAACGCCGTTGATTGTGTCAAACGTTTTTTAGGAGCCGGATAATGCGGGGTATTCTCCAGCGGATCAGAGGCGGCGAAGTTCTTCTCGCAGACGGTGCAATGGGAACCATGCTCATCGAAAAAGGGCTTAAGATCGGCGACTGCCCCGAAAGGTTGAACCTTGACAAAACGGAACTGCTGAGTCGGATCGCTCAGCAATACTTCGACGCCGGCGCTGATATCATCCAGACTAATACATTCGGAGGTTCTCCGCTGAAGTTAACTCAATACTCACTGGAGGGCAAAACCGAAGAGGTGAATGTCGCCGCAGTAAAAGCGGTTCGGAAGGTTGTTGGTAATAATGCTTATGTATACGGTTCCTGCGGTCCAAGCGGCAGAATGCTTAAACCGTATGGCGATACGGAACATCGGGAGGTTCTGGATAGTTTCAAAAGACAAATGGCGGCGCTGATTTCGGAAGGCGCTGATTTGATTTTTATTGAAACGATGACTGATCTGAAAGAAGCACAGCTCGCAATTGAGGCAGCCAAATCGATAGATTCTGCAATTCCGGTTTCCGCAACGATGACTTTTGATGCGATTCCGAGGGGATTTTTTACGATAATGGGAGTTGATGTTCAGCATGCAGTGGAAGGATTGATTGAAGCCGGGGCTGATATGATCGGTTCTAACTGCGGAAACGGAATCGAGAATATGGTGAAGATAGCCGCGGAGTTCCGCAAACATACTTCAATGCCCATGGTGATTCAATCCAATGCCGGTCTGCCGGAAATGATAGATGGCAAGATTAAATATTCAGAGTCGCCGGAGTTTATGGCTGAGCGCTGTAAACAACTTATTGACATCGGCGTTAATATAATCGGAGGATGCTGCGGAACCACTCCCGAGCATATATCGGCGTTTCGGGAAGTCATCAATAAACATAATTCTGAGAGTATATAGAAAAAAGCGCTTTACTAATTTTTAAGAATGAACTACGATTGATACCGAATATTTATAACGTGCTGTCGAGTGCTCTCGAAACTGTCTCAAAATCC
>CAZLVS010000044.1:0-30818 GCA_964563085.1 uncultured Ignavibacteria bacterium
CCGGCGTATACTTCTACAAACTCTCCGCTGGTGAAAAAGTCTTCACACAGCGCGTAACCTTGTTGAAGTAATGCCGCAATCGGCTTAATAAATCTCACGGGCGGTTTTCAACCGCCCGTTTTTTTTCTCAATTTCCCTCTTTCAAAAATCCTTTCCAACAATTAAAATACCTGTTACATTACAAGAATGATACTTAGCCCGGATAATTCAGAAAAAACATTAATCCGCAGTCGAAGGCTTGTCCTTCGGGAGCGTAATAAAAATAGATCGTTGACAGAATGGAATTGAGTATCTCAAAGAAACGCCGGAATCGCAAGGCTTCCGCTGCCAATAACGATATTTGCGAATAATACAGGTTAAGTATACGGTTGGCTATTCATGTGAGTTATCAGATAGACCTATTTTCGGGCTCCTGCGAAAAGGAGACATTATAGCGACGAATCCAAAATCAAAATACATTATCGAAGGCAAACAGGTAGGATTGCGAAGACTGCGTTTTTCCGATATTCGCAATATCTACGAACATATAAACGATAAGCAAATAGCCAGATGGACAGTAGCGGTTCCCTATCCCTATAAAGCCGACGATGCCGAGGAGTTCATTCGGCTGACCAGCAAGATGATCCGGCAAAATAAGCGGCGCACATTCGGCATAATTTATAAAGAAACCGATAACTTAATCGGTATTGTTGATCTGTTTAAAATAAATTGGACCGACAGGAATGGTGAGATCGGCTACTGGGTCGGGAGGAAGTTTTGGAATCGGGGCATAGCAACGGAAGCGATATACTTAATGCTGAAATATGCGTTTAGAAAATTGAAACTACACAGAATATATGCCCGAGTATTCGAGAGCAATATCGCTTCGGCAAGAGCGCTCGAGAAAAATGGGTTCAAACATGAGGGAATTCAAAGACACGCCGCAAAAGTACGCAACCGCTGGCGGAATTTTCATCAGTATGCTATTCTCGGTCCCGAGTTTACGACACGCAAACGCTGATGGAATTATTATTGGACAAATACAGAAGCGGTCATCTTCCGACGACCGCTTTTAACATCAATTCTGTCTATGATATCACTCTCTTAAATATATCATCGTGCTATTGGTTATCATAGCCTCTATAAAACTGCGGGGATCATAGCCTTCTGCATTAATGTTTTTATAATTGAATATATTAAGGACTATCACGTAAGCGCCTGGTGTTAGATTACTCAAATCCGACGCCGTAAAGGTATGGCTGCCGTCGTTTTCGGTGTCGAGGAAAACACCTAATACGCTGGTATCACCGGTAGTCGTCATCAAAGCTAAGCTGAGCGTTCCGCCGCCTCCGCCATCCCAGCTAATATCGAATCCCGACAAAGAGAGGGTATCATTCATAATCGGATCCGTCAAGACCGGTTCATATTCCGGAAATTCGATATCCGCATCGAGTGAAGGAACCTCATCATTACCATATACATGGTAAGTATAGGTCTCACCAAGCTCAAGGAACTCGGGCTCAACTAATTGCATATATTCATACACGTTTGTCTGATTCGACCATTCAAGTACATACTCATTACAATGCACTGAATCCGGATAACAGGATTTCTCCGGCTCGCAGGGAGCCCAGGTACTATCAAACCAGGCCATTAGGAAGTCGGTACGCACAACCATCCCCTGCTGCCCATATTCCACATACACCACGCCTCTCTGAGCCGTAAGTGCAGTAAAAATCCCCTCGGCTTCGGTTGAAGAAGTATCCACTCCCGCGCCGAAATCCGAAAGATGAGTTACTTCGGCAGAAGCTCGGTTGCTGTCGGTATCCACGGTAGTCATCAAAGCTGCCCAACCGCCGCCATCATTGGTGTAGATGGTTATATCATCCTCGCTTCCGCCACCCAAATTACTTTCGCTATAATCAACTGTAATTGTTGCAGGGATCGCAAACTGAGTTCCCGCGGGACCGATATTGATTACCGTTGACACAAAATACGAATTACCGCCCAGCGCTTCCGGGAACTGTTCTCCTCCATGGTGAAATCGACCGTATCGGCAAGAGCCCCCGCCGGAATCTCTAACGAGGCTTCACCCGTCATTTCGATTGTACCTCCTCCGGATCCTATACTCTCCTCTATGAACTGATCATCGCCATTTGAGTTAGTTCCTTTGTCATCACTGGAGCATCCTGCAAAAATCAATCCGACCGCCAGAAAGCTGACAACAATAAAACTCCAGTATTTCATATATCCTCCGTTGTTAGGTAAGTTAATTTTTAGTTACGACAACCAATCAGAAGCTACCATAATAATAAGGATTTTCTTAATAAAAACAAGCATAATTTACGGAATTTGAACGGATTAAGTCAATTTGACTAAAAGATGTCAATTATGCCATTGGTATGTCATATTGTCAGCATTGTCTGCCGTTCTCGGTTGAGCTATTTTACGGCTAAAAACCTAACATATTATAAATCAACTGCTTAGGGCGACGCTGTATTTTTGGCACGAAAAGTGCTTTAATTAAAGTCGGCATAAATCAAACAACCAAAAAACGAAAGGAGACATAAGATGACAGTGGTAAGATTCAGAAACAAAAACGAGATGAGTCCCTTTGAGTATATGCAGAAATTCTTTAACAGCTCGGTGAGTGATGAAGACTGGCCGGGATTTAATCACAATTGGGCTCCTCCGGTTGATATTGTGGAAAACGAAGACGGGATCAGCGTAATGGCTGAAATTCCCGGAATCGCCAAGGAAGATATCAAGCTTAGCGTTAAGGAAGGCGTATTAACCATCTGCGGCGAGAAGAATCAGGAAAAACTTGGCGAGAAGGACAAATACTATCGCAATGAAAGGATGTATGGTTCTTTCTGCCGCTCGTTCTCACTCCCGTCGAATGTGGATGCCAATAAAATAAAGGCTAACTACAAAGACGGCGTATTGCAGATTCAGTTGCCGAAGGTTGAGGAAGCCAAACCGAAGGAAATCGCTATTGAGATGGCGTAAACAAAGGGGGATTGACATAGATGGAAGGAGTCGGGGGGATCTCCCCCGACTCCAGATTTCGCTTGAATTTACATTAAAGGAGTACAAATGCCTAAAGGAAAAGTATATACTATCAGCGCAGGCTCAACCCCTGCGTATGAAATCTTTAAGGAAGATGGGTGGATCAAGTTTCGAACATCGGATGACTCTAAAGCGGAATACAAAATGGCAGAAGGTATTGAAAACGCTTTAATTAAGATCCTCAAAAACCTAATGGAGGAAGAATCCTTATCATAGGGTTATATAGAATGACGAGGAATGTTTTAGAGAGTAGGTCGGGTTCCGAAGTTCGGCGACAGCCGAACGGAGAAATCCCACAAAGAGCAAGGTCTGCCAATTGCAGCGAGCCAACAACATAGGAAAACAGAATGTGCATGGAACAGTTTTTGCAAACGCTTAATGATTACTCTGGCCTGCTGGTAGCGGCAGCGACCATCCTACTTGGAGTGATTGCTATTTGGGGTGATCAGTTTAACCAATGGCGACGTCGCCCTAAGCTGAGTATTAAGTTTTCTGAATCTGCTATTAAATCCCCGTATTACAAAAAGGCTCCTACCGAGGAGCTACGTGGCCAAGATTTGTGCTGGACTGATTGTATTTGGGTGAGATTTCGGATAATGAATGAAGGAAAAACGCCTGCTAAGTCCTGTTTGGTTAGGATAATAGAGGTCAGGGCCGACGGAAAAACTGAAGAGGGATTTGATCCTGTAATCTTGGCTTGGGGCGGATATGGTAGGTATCCTTCTATTGGCCCGCCAAGGGGAGATGTTTATCCTAACGTGCCTGAATTAGCAGGTTTTTGTTACCTGCCGCTTCCTGCGGAAGATGAGAAGAATGAGAAGAATGAGAAGAATGAGAAGCTGGTTATATACGATCCAGCGTCCGCCGCTCATCCGACAGGAATCAAAACACACTATGGTGAGGATGCTTCATACCAGTTTGACATCTTAATAACCTGTGAAAATGGGCGTGAGGTAAAGAAAACAATTACATTAGATTCAAAGGCAGTCAGAGATAACTATCGCGATTAGAGAATGTAGGTCAAATCCTTGCGGTTTTGACAATTTAAGACTGTCGAAAGTCAGAGACTTTCGACCTACTACCGGGTGAGAACACCCGACAGCCGGAGTAGGTCGGGTTCCGAAGTTCGGCGACAGCCGAACGGAGAAACCCGACACTTAAAAGACTAACAAAATTAATGATTCAACCTCAGCGCTGGAGCGCTGACCGGCAGAGTAGACCGTCGGGTGAGGGCGCCGGACGGCACGCATGAAATGTCATTGCGAAGAGTGAAGCGAGGAAGCAATCTGTTAATACTGGGGATTGCTTCGCTGCGCTCGCAATGACCGATTAAGGTAGAAGAAGATGTTTTTGAAATAAAGAAGGAGGAACATGTTATGTCAGAAAAAATAATAGGAATTGACTTAGGTACAACCAACTCATGCGTAGCGGTTATGGAAGGCGGCGACCCGGTAGTCATTACCAACGCCGAGGGAAACCGCACCACGCCATCGGTGGTTGGTTTTGCCAAGACCGGTGAAAAACTGGTCGGGCAGATCGCCAAGAGACAGGCGGTCACCAACCCGTTGAAAACCGTGTTTTCGATTAAGCGGTTTATGGGACGTAAATATGATGAGGTTGTCAGCGAAGCTGAGAACTTTCCTTATAAAGTAGTCAAAGGACCTAACGGTGATGCTCGTATCGAGATCGATGACAAGCAGTATTCACCGCCGGAGATCTCCGCGATGATTCTGCAGAAGATGAAGCAGACCGCGGAGGAACACCTGGGGCAAAAAATCACCAAGGCGGTAATAACTGTACCGGCTTACTTTAACGATTCTCAGCGTCAGGCTACCAAGGACGCCGGTAAGATCGCCGGTTTGGAAGTACTGAGGATTATCAATGAGCCGACAGCGGCATCGCTGGCGTATGGCCTGGATAAGAAGTCCGACCAGAAGATCGCTGTGTATGACCTTGGCGGCGGTACTTTCGATATATCCATTCTTGATTTAGGCGATGGCGTATTCGAAGTTAAATCGACCAACGGAGACGGACACCTCGGCGGTGACGATTTCGACAAGAGGATTATCGATTGGCTGGTTGATGAATTCAAGAAGTCGGAAGGAATCGACCTTGCCAAGGATTCGATGGCGCTTCAGAGGTTGAAAGAGGCTGCGGAGAAAGCCAAGATCGAGCTTTCATCGTCAATGCAGACCGATATAAACCTGCCGTTTATCACGGCGGATTCATCCGGTCCCAAGCATCTGAATATGACCTTGAGCCGCGCTAAGTTCGAGCAGTTGGTCGATGATTTAATCCAACGCACTGTTGAACCGGTAAAAGCTGCATTGGCGGACGCCAAGCTTTCCGCCTCGGATATCGACCAGGTGGTTCTGGTCGGCGGTATGACCCGTATGCCGAAGGTGCAGCAGGTTGTGAAGGAACTATTCGGTAAGGATGCTCATAAGGGCGTTAACCCGGACGAAGTGGTAGCTATCGGCGCGGCCATTCAGGCAGGCGTGTTAGCCGGTGATGTTAAGGACGTATTGTTACTCGACGTTACCCCGCTCTCGCTGGGTATCGAGACACTGGGTGGAGTATTCACCAAGTTAATCGAACGCAACACAACAATACCGACCAAGAAGACCGAGATATTCTCGACTGCGGCTGACAACCAGACATCGGTCGAGGTTCATGTGCTGCAGGGCGAGCGCGAGATGGCGATCGACAACAAGACGATCGGACGTTTCCATCTCGACGGCATCCCGCCGGCGCCGCGCGGAATGCCTCAGATCGAGGTTACATTCGATATCGACGCCAACGGTATCCTGAACGTATCGGCTAAGGATAAGGCTAGCGGCAAAGAGCAGTCGATTCGTATCGAGGCTTCCAGCGGCTTGAACGAGCAGGAGATCGAGAAGATGGTCAATGACGCTAAGGCACACGAAGCCGAGGATAAGAAGCGTCGTGAACTGATAGACGCTCGTAACAGCGCGGATCAGCTTGTCTATCAGACCGAAAAGCAGTTGAGTGAGTTCGAGAGTAAAATAGACGCCGATACCAGCGCCAAGGTGAAAGCAGCAACCGACAGGTTGAAAGAGGTTCTCAAGAGCGACGATGTGAATGAGATAAAATCCGCCACCGAAGCTCTGCAGCAGGTCTGGCATCAGGCTGCATCGCAGATATACCGGCAGCAGCAGCAAACTGCGGGAACTCCCGGCGCCAACGGCAGCGAACAGCAGCACGCGCAGTCGCAGCCTGCCGAGGAAGAACCGAAGAAGGAGAAGGACGACAATGCTGTTGACGCGGACTATGAGGTGATGAACTAAGATAGATCCGGTCTCGGACAACGCTATCATTGCGGATACGTGCTGTCGGGTGCCCTCACCCGACAGCATAGGAATTTGCCTGTCATTACGAGCGAAGCGAAGCAATCTGTTAATTTATGGGATTGCTTCGCTTCGCTCGCAATGACCACGGGTAGCATGTTTAGCTCGAAGCGACAAGCATGTTTGGTTTCCGGAATTCTTCGATAGCAGAATGGAGAAACCCGACACGCGAAAATTAAATGTTATAAATAGAGACTTTTCAACTTGCTTTTTAATTGTGAAATATGTATAAATTAGGTTTATACTTAATCACAAATATAAGGAAGAGATAATGCCGACTTATGAATATTATTGTGAAAAGTGCGACTCTAAATTCGATGAGTTCCAGAAAATAACCGACCCGCCATTGATTGTCTGCCGCAATTGCGGAGCAACCGGTTCGGTGAAGCGGTTGATTTCACCCGGCGCGGGGCTGTTGTTTAAAGGATCGGGATTTTATATCACCGATTACCGTTCGTCTGATTATAAAAAGGCTGCGGAAGCCGAGAAGAGCTCTTCGCAGAGTACAACGAGCCGTTCATCGGATTCCTCGAAGAAGAAAGAAGCAGAAAGTACATCGAAGTCTTGACAACGAGAATAATGGGTTTAATGACAATTGGCGAGGGTCGGTGACTCTCGCCTTTTTTGCGGGATTTGCATATAGAGAATGACGGATTACTATAAAATACTGGGATGCGAATACGGATGCGATGAAATGCAGATACGAATGGCATACCGTATCAAGGTAAAGGAACTGCACCCCGACCACGGAGGGAATGAGAATGAATTTTTGAAGGCAAAAGAGGCATTCGATACGCTCAAGGATGCAGAAAAGAGAGCGGAGTATGACTTATTGATCGGTTTAAGAGAACTGGATGGGACGGTTTATCGAACCGTAGAACCTTTCCGCGTTATTGAGGGCACGAAGGATGTATATGATGATATCAAGGAGGTTTTAAAGCGCGGCGAATCGGATTATGCAAGCGGTACAGTCTATATGGAGGTGGACGAACGTGACGTTTTCAGGAATGTCGATGGCACGGTGGTTTTAGCTCCGAGCTTGACAACTTTCTGTCCTTCGTGTAAAGGTATGGGAGGCTGGTTCGGCAAATGCAGGGAATGCGGAGGTGGGGGAAAAGTCGAGAGAGAATTTCTTATACCGTTCAAGCCTAAGGATAAGTTGACAGCCGATACCGTTTATGATTTCAAATACAGGGGATTAAACGTAAGGGTGAAGATAATAAGTGGCAAAAGTTGAGTTTAAATA
This sequence comes from uncultured Ignavibacteria bacterium, assembly GCA_964563085.1. Classification (GTDB taxonomy): domain Bacteria; phylum Zixibacteria; class MSB-5A5; order UM-FILTER-46-8; family UM-FILTER-46-8; genus WJIR01. The sequence continues at coordinate 7,663 of CAZLVS010000044.1, forward strand.
TCCTTCCGAAGTGGCACGGAAAAAGATAGAGGAGTTTGCCGATGCAAAGTGCTACCCGTTCGAGAGGAAGGCGCTGAACAATGGCTTGCTGTGGAAATATATCTTCACTACCGGCGAGGAGAACGAAACGGTTATGAATGTTTACTTAAACAAAAACGGTGCGACGCTCTCATTGTATGTGGAAAAAGGGAATCCGGTCATCCTGGAGGAGCTTATAGGTTACTGCTCGACTCCCACAAGGGAATTCCCTGTGATCGGGATTGATGAGTCTGGTAAAGGCGACTACTTCGGGCCGCTGGTTATAGCGGCGGCGGGCGTAAAGCCGATGCAGGAAATTAAGCTCAGAGCCGCCGGAGTTGCCGATAGTAAGAATATAGATGATAAGAATGTGATTGAGATCGCCAGGAGGATTGCGCCGTTATGCAGTTATGATGTAGTGGTTATAGGACCGGAGAAGTATAACGAATTACATAGTAAATTTGGAAATCTAAATCATCTTCTGGCTTGGGGGCATGCCAGGGCTCTGGAAAATGTATTGAAAAAGGGAGATTTCAAAGTAGCGATTTCCGATAAGTTTTCTAATAAGGATGAGTTGCGAAAGACCCTGTTCGCAAAAGGACAAGAAATTGAATTGATTGAAAAACCGAGGGCGGAAGCAGAAGTGAGCGTTGCCGCTGCTTCGATAATCGCCCGGGCGACTTTTTTAGATAGATTACAAAAACTATCGAAGTCATGTGGCGTAAAACTACCCAAGGGAGCGACCCATGTACTCGATGCAGCGACAAAGCTGGTTGATAAATTGGGCGAGAAGCAGTTAGGTAAATATGCCAAGCTTCATTTTAAAACCACCGAAAAGGTGCTTGGATGATTTAATCCGCCGGTCAGCGCTCATACGCTGACGGTACTTTTGGAGCGTGGCTCTCCGTCGTGCCCAGGTCGTAGGTCGGGTTCCGATCCCGACTTGTCGGGAGAGAAACCCGACACTGTTCCAAAATCCAAAGCCGGTCAGCGCTCCCGTACTGACGGTATGATTGCGCCGGCTCTGGAGGGCTGACCGGCGGCGTAAACGTGTGGGATGATGATTTATCATAAAGTTCATTTGCGAATGGTATAGATTAAAGGAGGATTTAATATGCGTTTAGATAAAATGACACAGAAATCACAGGATGCGCTGCAGTATGCTGCGGAGATGGCGCAATCGAACGGTCATCAGCAGATCGAACCGGTGCATCTTTTAGCGGCTTTGCTGGAGCAGGAGGAGTCGTTAGCATCGGATATTCTTATCAGATGCGGAGTATCCGCTGCTGCAGTCAAGGCGAAGGCTAAAGAGGAAGTAGGATTGCTTCCAAAAGTGTCGGGCGGCGGCTTCGGGCAGTCATATCTGTCCAATAATCTGCGGCAGGTGCTGCAAAATGCTGCTAACGAAGCGGAGCAGTTCAAAGATGAGTATATCTCGGTTGAGCATCTTCTGATAGCTCTTCTGGAAACCGAAGCTGCCAAGACTTCGAAGATACTGAAGGATAACGGAGTCACACGGGATAAGCTGTTGAAAGCGCTGACCGAAATCCGCGGTAATCAGCGGGTAACAGACCAGGACCCCGAGAGCAAATACAAGGTTCTGGAGAAATACAGCCGTGATCTTACCGACCTGGCATCGAAGGGCAAGCTCGACCCGGTTATCGGCAGGGACGATGAGATACGCCGAGTTATTAAAATCCTGTCCCGCCGAACCAAAAATAATCCGGTGCTGATCGGTGAACCCGGTGTTGGCAAAACCGCTATCGTAGAAGGGTTGGCTCAGAAGATAGTCGACGAGGATGTACCGGAATCGTTAAAAGACCGGAAGGTGATATCGCTTGATCTCGGTTCGCTATTAGCCGGCTCCAAATTCCGCGGTGAATTCGAGGAACGGCTGAAAGCGATTATTAAAGAAGTGGAGAAAGCTCAGGGGAACATCGTCCTGTTCATCGATGAGCTTCATACGATAGTCGGTGCGGGCGCGGTTGGCGGCGCGATGGACGCTTCAAACATGCTAAAACCTGCGTTGGCCCGCGGCGAGCTCCGCTGTATAGGCGCTACTACGCTCGATGAATATAGAAAGAATATAGAGAAGGATGCTGCGCTGGAACGGCGTTTCGCCCCGGTTGTTATCGCCCCGCCGTCGGTTGAGGATACGGTATCGATCCTGCGCGGACTCAAGGAGAGATACGAAGTACATCATGGCGTAAAGATACGCGATGATGCTCTGGTAGCTGCCGCCAAACTTTCCGACCGCTATATTACAGAGCGGTTCCTCCCGGATAAAGCAATCGACTTGATAGATGAGGCTGCAGCCGACCTTCGCATAAATATCGACAGCATGCCTGAGGAATTAGACGAGATAGTCAAAAATATTCGCAGGCTGGAGATCGAGCGCGAAGGGATAAAGAAGGACAGGAATGCTTCTGATAAGCTTGCCGAAATCGAAGAGGAACTGCCTGCACTGCGCAAGGAAGAAGAAGGTCTTCGGCAGCAGTGGCAAACCGAGAAACTGATTATGACCAGGATCAGGGACAATAAGGAAAAAATAGAGAAGCTGAAATTAGAAGCGGACAGGGCGGAGAAATCCGCGGACTACGAGCGCGCCGCTAAACTTCGCTATGGTGAGATAACCGAACTTGAGCAGAAGCTGGAGAAAGATTCGATGACGCTGGCGGAGGTTCAGAAGGAAGGTAAACTTCTTAAGGAAGAAGTGGACGCCGAAGACGTAGCCGAAGTTATCAGTAAATGGACAGGGATACCTGTTACTCGCCTGACAGAAGCGGAGTCCGAAAAGCTCCTGAAACTTGAGGACGAACTCACCATGCGAGTGGTTGGGCAGCCGGAAGCGGTTGAGGCGGTGTCAGAAGTTGTACGCGCATCGCGAGCCGGTATGGCGGATCCGGATAAACCGGCTGGCGTTTTCCTGTTTTTAGGTCCTACCGGTGTCGGGAAGACCGAGTTAGCGAAAACATTGGCGCTGTCGCTTTTCGATGATATCAATGCCGTGACGCGTATCGACATGTCCGAGTATATGGAGAAATTCTCCGTATCACGTTTGATCGGAGCTCCCCCGGGGTATGTCGGTTACGAGGAAGGCGGGCAGTTAACCGAAGCCGTGCGTAGGCGTCCATACTCGGTGGTTCTTCTCGATGAAATTGAGAAAGCCCACCCCGAGGTCTTCAATGTCCTGCTTCAGGCATACGATGAGGGCAGATTAACCGACAGCCAGGGGCATACAGTCAATTTCAGAAACTGTATCTTCATTATGACCTCAAACATCGGCTCCGATTATATCATGGAAAAATCCAAGCTGATACAGGACGGTAATGAGGAGGAGATTTACGAGCAGTTAGTTTCCGAGATGATGCCAATCATCAACAAGAACTTCAAGCCGGAGTTCCTTAACCGAATCGATGATATCATCATTTTCCGGGCTTTAAGCATGGAACATATTAAGGCTATCGTAGATATCCAGCTCGGATACCTTAATGAGCGTTTGGCTGATAAAGAGATCACTTTGAAGGTGACCGACGAGGTCAAGGAAATGATAGCCAACCGCGGTTACGACCCTGCGCTGGGAGCGCGTCCACTGAAGCGCGCCTTAGATAAACTCTTGACGAAGCCGATTTCCAAGGGCATATTGTCAGGAGAGATAGAATTCGGCGCTGCCTACGAAGCGGTATTATCCGGCGATAACGTAGTTTTCAGGCGCCTTGAGTCAGACAAAAATGTTGGTGAAATAGTGGAGGTCTAATGACGCGTAAACACGTTGTCCTATTTGCACTGATTATCTTCGCGCTGGGCTTCATGTACGGCTGCAGCAAGCAGAGCGAGCAAGAGCTTTTTGAAATGGCGGAGCATGCCCAGGAAGCGGGCAAACCGCTGGATGCGATAAAGGCTTATCGCAAACTAACGGAGCTGTATCCGAAAAGCGAAAATGCTCCCAAGGCTCATTTTATGATTGGTTTCGTATACGCCGAGCAATTTGCGGATACGGCGAAAGCTCTTGAAGCTTATGAAGAGTTCGCGGCTAAATTTCCCGACCACGAGCTTGCGCCCAGTGCGGATTTCATGATAAAGAGCCTGCGGGGCAAGGTTCCCGAACCTGTGTTGACGGAGTAATGGTCAACACCTACGGTAGGTCTTGAAATAGAGTGCTGTCGGGTGATCTCACCCGACAGTAAAAATAGGTCGGGTTCCGGAATTCTGCGATAGCAGAATGAAGAAACTCGACTCGTGGAAAAGGTCACTGGTCTATGGCACCCGAAGGACAAGCCTTCGGCTACCGGATTTTACGGATAGTCAATAAGGTCGGGTTCCCAGCGAGCATAGAGTGCGAGAAACCCGATACTATTTTGCAGCCTGCCGATAGACTGCGGGCAGGTATGGGATTTACCCGCTTACATGGTGACTTGGAACCTACGGGATTTCGATGCAGTAACATAGTAAATGGCATACTTTTACAGAAACAAACTGGAAAAAGATATTGCTCAGAAAGCTGTAAGAGCATCCGATAAATTCGGCATGATTGACGAGGGGGACCGAATAGTCGTCGCCCTGTCCGGAGGTAAAGATAGCTTCACTTTGCTGCGGATGCTGAAACTCATGCAGCTTAAGGGCAGGCGTTACTTCGAGATAATGGTCATTAATATCCACCCGGGCTTTGAAGGATATCGCACCGAGGGGATCGAAACATATCTCAACGAAAACGGTTTCCAGTACAAAATGATTTCATATCCGATCGAAAAGATAGCCGGTATCAAGCTGGATAAGGGGGATATTCTCTGCAGTTTCTGTTCCAGGTTAAAGCGCGGCGTTCTTTACGACGCCTGTATGAAACTGGGCTGCAATAAACTCGCTCTGGGACATAATGCCGACGATGTGATCGAAACCCTTCTTCTAAATCAACTGTATGCCGGGGCATTACGGGGTATGCCGCCTAAACTTAAGGCTGACGGTAAGCCGATAACCGTTATTCGCCCGCTATATTACGTGTTCGAGAAGGATACCTTAAGATATGCGGCGGAATCGCGGTTTCCCGTAGTATGCTGTAAATGCCCGATATGCGGAACCGAGGATATGAAACGCAGGCAAATCAAGCAGCTTCTGTCGAATCTCGAAAAGGACAATCCGCGTATAAAAAATTGCCTGCTGGGCGCTGCCGGTAATATTCATGCGCGGTTTTTATCCGACAAACGTTTTAATGAATTCCTGAACGATAATGGAAGTTCATCATAATAATATCAGTTTTATCTGCGATGATAATCTGGGCAAGCTGGCGAAATTTCTGCGGATATGCGGCTACGATACGCTCTTTTTTCGCACTATATCCGATGGCAAGCTGATAGCAAAGGCTCTGGCTGAATATCGTTACGTTATCTCCCGGGATAAAAGCCTTCTGGAAAAAGGCGCGCCTTCAGATAAATTGATCCTTCTGGAATCGACTGATCCGGAGGAGCAACTGCGGTCTGTGCTGAATAAATTGTCGCTTCATCCCAAGGAAGAGGACTGGTTCAGACGCTGTTTGGAATGCAATACGGTTCTGGACGAGGCGGCAAAGGAAGATTATGTCTCGCAGATTCCTCCCTATGTTTACAAAACTCACGATCGGTTCCACCGCTGTCCTTCATGCGGGAGATTATACTGGAAAGGAACGCATTATCAAAGGATGGTGGAGAGAATTCATTCCATCATAGCTAATCCTAAGGTGGATTAAGTATTGCGTTCTAATGAAAACTCTTTTACGCATTAAGAAAACACTTTCATGCATTAAATAATGAACTATATTTCATTATGGAGTATTTCACCACAGAAGATGCAGCAAAGTACTTAGGTGTAACAGCATCAAGGATAAGACAATTAATTCGAGACAATCGATTAAAGTCAATGAAATTGGGCCGAGATCACTTAATTGCGGAGTCTGCATTAATAGAATACCAAATTAGCGGAAGAAAACAGAAAGGTAGACCCCGAAATAATTAAATTATATATTGCGCATGCGTTAGTAATTAATTATATTATTTTGTATTTTCACTGCAGAGAAGGATTCAATGGATTTATTTGAAAACGAATTAAATTCATCTCATAAGAACCAAAACTCGTTTAAAGTCAAAAAGCCCAAGAAAGGTAGCAGGATAAACACCGGAATTGCCACTAACAGGCTAATCCATTCTGCTCATAGAGCTTCCAATGATGAAGTATTTCCTTTAGTTTTAGAACTATACGCTCCTGAGGGTTCTAGAATTGCGGATGTTACTTACGGAAGGGGGGTATTCTGGCGTAACGTAGATCTTGCAAATTATAAATTGTATCCCAGTGATATAAAAACTACTGATGTTCCGGAGGAATGCATGGCTGGTATTGATAGCCGCGCTCTCCCATATCCCGATGAGTCGTTTGATGTAGTAGTATTTGATCCTCCATATATGCATACGCCTGGTGGAACAGCTCATAATGCGCATCAAAATTACGAAGAGTATTATGCAAATAATACGAACCTAGATAATAATATCACAAGACAGATATGGAAGGAAACAAACGGTAATCCCCCGAAATATCATGAGGCAGTCCTTGATTTATATTTCCGTTCTGCTAAGGAAGCTTTTAGAATACTCCGGCAAGATGGAGTCTATATAGTTAAATGCCAGGATGAAGTCTGCGCTAATAAGCAACGACTGACGCATATTGAAATTACAATTGAATTTGAGACTATGGGATTTAGGACCGAAGATATTTTCGTAGTTGTAAGGAAAAATAGGCCAGGAGTATCGAGATTGAAATCCCGACAATATCATGCGCGGAAGAATCCTTCTTATTTTATGGTTTATAGAAAAGGGAGTCACCGAATTAAATAGCTACAAATTTTTCAAGTCATCAAATTCGTGGAAAAATTCTCCAAATGGTTTAACCACAAGTGGCGGAAACTCATCCTGAAGTTTCGAATAAGCTACAGGCAAATCAAAATAATATATCCTCCTAATCTGAGCAACGTATAGTTGATAAACTCTCCATTGCTCAGGCATACAGATTTCTACAACCTCCCTCTTTGATTTGTCAGTTTTCGTTTCTGCTAACAGGACAGGAGTTCCGATGAATCTCTGGATTCCGTAAACGCCATCCAGAAGCTTCTGGTGAGCCCATAGCATAATCGAGCGCTCCCGTGATGACGTTTTTACGGGCATATGGAATTTCGGACGTTTGACACCGAGATCGAATATAAAATCCGTGTGCAATTTTGTGCCGCCTTCATCCGGAGTCATAATATCAATAGCATTCTGCGGTTCGATTCCAAACCTCCAGGCATAAAAGTAAGCAACGAAATATTCAAAGAAGGTGCCGGGGGTTTTCTGATCTCCGTCCTTAAATTAGGTCAACGCTTGCACAAAAGGATATTGCCATACTATAGAGCAATTTTGAGAGATTTTCATTTGAAATTTCATCGATTGAATTTGCTTTCATTGCTTCCCGGAAAGTTATCCATGCATCTAAATTCGGATTGAAGAGAATGGAATTAATCGCCCTTGAGATCTTCTTACCTCGTTTGAAAGCAAAGTAAGTTTTCCCTTCAACTTTCGACTTTAGCTCTATTCTATCCTCATTGTCCAATAATTCAATGGATTTTTGATAAATATCGCTCAAGATTTCCGCTATTCGAAAATGTAAGAATCCAGCTTTCACTTCTGTTTTAAGAAGGTCGTAACTCTGAAGAATGGGATGACGCTTCATAGATAATCTACTATTTACTAGGTTCCTTTCTTAATGTTAGTGTTAAGTATAATATATCTTTAAAAAGAATTCAATTCTATTTTGTACTTTGGGTGAATGATAGAACTGGAGTGTTGATTATTACGTTTAAACTAAGATATGACTTAATTGAGTCGGTCTAGCCCTTCTTCCGCTTCCGGTTGGAGACGAAATCCCAGATAACGAAATGACCGAGATTATCCACCGATGAGAAGTACGCCCTGCCCTTATTAAGCTCGGTGAGTTTCCGTACGAAGTTTTGCAGGTAAGGGTCGTCGGTTATCATAAAAGTGGTGATCGGTATCTTCTTTTTTCGACAGGTAACCGCTTCTTCGAGGGTGCGGTTTACGATCATCGGGTCTAAACCGACCGGATTCTTATAGAGCTGGCCATTGGCGCGCTTTATCATGGATGGTTTGCCGTCGGTGATCATGAAAATCTGTTTGTTGATATGCTTTTTGCGCATTAAAATCTGTCTCGCCATGCGCAAACCGGCTTGAGTATTAGTGTGGAACGGTCCCACCGATATATATGGTATATCGGCGATCTTGACTTGCTGGGCGTCATCGCCGAAGAGTACCACCGAAAGGTCATCCTTGGGATAATTGGTTAAAATCAACTCGGTGAATGCCATCGCAACCTGCTTTGCGGGTGTAATCCGGTCTTCGCCGTAAAGCACCATTGAATGCGATATATCTATCATCAAAACAGTAGCGCAGGATGCGGCTTTTTCCGATTCGTAAACTTCCAGATCCTGTTCGCCCAGATTAAGCCCGAGATCGCCTGAGCGCGTGATGGAATTAAACAGGGATGAGTTATAATCGATAGCCCGATAATTATCCCCGAAACTATACTTGCGTTTCTCCGGCAGATACTCCTCGGAAGCGCCGCCTTCGTATGGCAAAGGATGATTACCTCTGTCTGCCGATTTCAGTTTCTGGAAGATAAGCTCAAACGCCTCCTGACGCAGTTTCCGTTCACCCTTTGCCGCCAGGGATAAACCTCTATTGCTCTCCTTAACTAATTTCGATTCCAGCAGTTTTTTCCTGAACTCCTCAAGATCATAGTTGGGATCGATATAACCGCGCTTCTGCAGATCCTCCATCAAACGCAGGGTCTCTTCCACATCGCCATGAAACCGCATGAGCAGGTAGTTGAAGATTGACATCAAATCAGCCAACTCCTTCAGGCGGCTGAATAGCGCATCATCCCATTTTGAATATATGAACCTCAATGTCTATCCCCACTCCCTTAACATATCAGAAAGTATATCACCGTATTTAAAGGTGGTATCCTTGATTTCACGAGCGAGCAGATTATTCTGGTGCAGCGCCTCGATCACGAACTCCATCCTGAAAAGGAATTCTCTTTCATCACTGCAATCGAAATACTCCCGCACAAGACTATCGAGTCCGGGAACGCTTCTTACTCGATTTCTGTACTCCTTGAAGTCAATCTCATCGGATAACTCCAGCTTTTTCCCTGCGGAGAAGTAGTCTATAATCAGCTCATAGGGATTGTCCCGGGGAGCTTTGTCCGGATCCTGTTTACCTTTTACCGGTTTAGGAAAATAATCGAGGAAGACCTCATTTATAGCAGAGCCGATGAGATTATAAGCAACTACGGTAGGTCCCTCCTGCTCCCCTTCGTAGACCAACTCAATTTTGCCGGTGACTGCGGGCAGAATAGCATAAAGATCACATATCCTGGGATATAACTCATTATCATTATTCCGATGAGAACGACGCTCGATGTTTGACAGCAGGTTCTCATAAGCGGAAATAGATACTCGGGCTGATACTCCGGAAGACTGATCTACGTATTCGCTTTCCCGAGCCTGGAAGGAAACCTCCTCGATAATATCCTTAACGAAACCGGGAATAACTATTTCCTGCTCGCGCCCGGTGACTTCGTTCTCAGTTATCATCTTGGAGTCCTCGATTGAGCGCGGATAATGCGTAATAATCTGGGAATCTATCCGATCTTTCAACGGCGTTATGATATTCCCGCGATTGGTATAATCCTCGGGATTGGCAGTGAATACCAGCAGCATATCCAGGGGGACCCTGAGCGGAAACCCGCGCACCTGGATATCGTTTTCCTCGAGTATATTCAAAAAGCCAACCTGTATTCTCGGCTGTAAATCCGGGAGCTCGTTTATAGCGAATATCCCTCTGTTTGTCCGAGGAACTATTCCCCAGTGAATAACCTCCTCGTTAGAGATATCCAGTTTTTCGCGAGCCGCTTTAATAGGATCGATATCGCCAATCAAATCAGCAATAGAGACATCGGGAGTCGCCAGCTTTTCATGAAAGCGCTGTTCCCGATGCAGCCATTCCACAGGCATCTCATCGCCCAGCTCCGCAACCATCCGCTTCCCTCCGGGCGAAATAGGATTTAGAGGATTTTCGTTAAGCAGGGAACCGGGGATTACCGGTATGTACTCATCGAGGATGAAATATAATTGCCTGATGATTCGGCTTTTCGCCTGGCCTCGTAAGCCGAGTAATATAAAATTATGCTTGGAAAGGACGGCATTTTCGATATTAGGGATAACCGTCTTATCATAGCCGATAATATCCTGAAAAACCTGCTTGCCATCAGTTATGGATTCCAGCAGGTTCTTGCGGAGCTCTTCTTTAACCGAAAGGCTCCTCCAGCCTGATTCTTTCAATTGACCGAGATTTTTTGCTTTATTAATACCCATTTTTATTTCTACCATGTATATTTTGTGTGATCCGACATAGTTGTAAACGTTGTAAACAAGTAGTTAGTTCATTCAATATCAATAGAAATTCATAAAAATGAATCGATAGACAATTAAACTTCGAAGTTTTTTTATGTTTGAAAACATGATATAAATTTGCAGGTGAAATAGTAAATGGAAATATCATATCGCCGTTGCCGGCATAAGGACCTTTTACCTTCGGTAAAGTTAGTAATGACTGCTATTAATAAATTGAGTAAGCAATTCGGTATGCCTTTGTTCAGGAAGAGAATCAGAGAAGTACCGCCGCTCTATGATCATCTGCTTCGTACAGATCCAAAAACGATTTACTGTGCGTGGAAAGGGGAAAAACTTGTAGGATTCTGTGGAGCTGTGGTGCGGGGTAAGCAATGGTATTTAGCCTTCCTATTCGTGCATCCCAATTTTCAAGGTAAGGGAATCGGACGAAAATTATTGGAAAGAACATGGATTGATGAACCGAACATGACACACAGTCTTAGCACTTTCGCATATAATATGCAGGCGGTCGGTATATATAGCCGTTTCGGTTTGTCGCCTTTTTGCACTATTCCCCTCATGAAGCTTCCTCAAGAAAAACTGCCGGAATACAAATCGACAGGGCTTGCTGCGAAAAATAACCTGAGTGAATATGAACTGAACTGGATTATGAATTTCGAGGGTAAGATCAGAGGATATTCACGTGCCGTGGAATATGATTACTGGCGGAATATTGATGGTTACCGAATCACACTTTTCAAAAGAGGCAGGAAAAATGTTGGTTACAGCATAAGCCACAAGTCGGGAATGCTGGCTCCGGCGGGAGCGATAACCAATGATGATTTAAACCAGGTGGTTTATGAATCCCTATTTTACATAAAGCCCACAAAGGATAATTCTATTATCCTATTTTGCCCCACCTATAATACCGCTTTGTACCAGATGCTCATTAGATTGGGATTTCGCAATGATGAGATGCTGCTTTTTATGTCCGATAAACAATATGCGGATTTTCAAAGATATCTACCTGCGACCCTGGCACTTTTCTAAACAACGAACAAACGTATACCGGGATTATTTCAGCAGCGTCATTCGTTTTACGGAAGAGATAGTTCCGGCACGCAGCTTATAGAAATAGATTCCACTGGCAAATCCGTCCGCATTCCAGTTTATACTGTGATAACCGGCATTAAGCTCCTCATCAATCAATGTAGCTATTTTTCGCCCAAGCAAGTTGAATAATGACAGGTTTACATGGTTTTTACGGGGTAGAGCGAATTGAATGATTACTTCCGAATTGAACGGATTGGGATAGCTCTGCATTAATTTGATTTCAGCGGGGAGTTCAGGCTTTATCTCTATAATCCGTTCCCATGGTAGGGATTGTGAATAATCAATTATCGAAGAATTATATCTATCGCGCATATCGAGCTTGTTTATCCTCAAGTGCGCCGTTCCCTCCCGCTCAGCCTTGAATTCGAATATCGCTGCGTCGCTTCCCCAATTCAAACCGGAATATCCGCCGGCGATTGCCTGATTAATAGTAAGAAATCCTGCTTCATGGCGGTTTAAACTAAGTATGAAGTCGCCATCTTCTGCAGAACTTTCAAAGTTATGGTCTATAAACGACAGTATGTCCTCATTATAAGATATCTGTACTGTAAGCCCGCAAACATTATTCAATTTCGGTAGGCTAATTACCAGAGGGAATCGTTCCCCAACTTCCACTGCTTCCGGTGCGGTGATATTTATCGCTTTGGACATTTGTCCTATTGGAGCGTTAGGCTCAAATAGTCTCGAAAGGCTGTCCGAGGAATTAAGATTATACCAGTTGTACATCAGGATAAAAACCATCTGATCCTCGAAATCGATAACGCCATCCGCAGGGTAGGGATAGCTGTCTTTAGGCCAGGGACCCAAGCCGGGATTATCACCGGTTATCGGTCCGGCAATATCGCCGGATAGGTTATCCGGCTGTTCGTTCCAGTAAGAGACAAATGCCGTGAAATCGGTGAAATCGATATCGCAATCGAAATCAAAGTCAGCAAGGAGTTCATATACGCTTTCGAATTCGCCGTTGCTTAATTCCGGAAGAACTGTTTCGTTTCGGTGATTTCTTAAAGACGCATTGGTAACCTGCAGGTCGCTATTCACATCGGTTACTTTTGAAAGGAACTTAATTAATGCTACTTCGCCATCTCCGCTTACTCCGGCAGGTATCCCTCCTTGAGTGGTCATCTGGATACTGACCGTACCTCCATCGTTCTGGTAAGTGGAGAAATTCGTTACTACCCCTCCATTAAGCTCAAGGAACTCCCCCGGTTCGATATCAATAACCTCTAATTTATTTGGGTCGAACAGCAGTTCTGCTTGGATGCCGACAATATCCCCGGCGCCTCGTATCATTAACGATGCTTGTGTACTCACCTCGTACATATACGGCAGAAGGTATATCGGATCGGTTAAGAAATAAAGGTGAGTGGAATGACTGTCGGCGGTAAGTTGATGCGGGGCATCCGGAGAACCATGATAAGTTCCGATATTATGATCATCCTTCGCATAGATATAATATTGTATGCCATAATCGGTTACATCTTCAGGAGGGATTTGGGCGGTATAATTGCTTCCGGCGGCGTTTGTTAATTCCGTTCGACGATACGTGAGTTGACCGATTTTTCGATAATACAGTTCCGCAGACGTTACATGATTTGTATTATCGGAAATTATAGCGTCAATTACTACAGCTTCGCCGGGGATTATCGATGACGGGGGAATATGTTCTATAAACGGAGACTCGTTGGGCAGAACCGCAATTTGATAGGGATAACTTCTCGGATTCAGCGACGGATCCGACGTGAGTGAAAGCGAATCGCTAACCGTTATGAAATAATCTATTCCCGGGGATCGCACCAGATTTGCAGGTATTGAGGCGCTAAAAGTATCCTCCGAAGTATTGGTCATGCTGCCGGAGTTGTAGTATGCAGTATTCGTAGTGCGATAGAATATTTTCGCATCGTGAATATCTGGCGAAACATAATCTTCAGCTTCGATCTTTATGGCGAATTCAGTTAACTCAGGCCAGGCTTGCTCGTGTAGCGCCAGGGTAGAAGCTGTTCGGTTGATAACGGGAGATAAGCCGGGGAGATATGATTGCTGAGTTCTGAATATATCGCCCTTATACGCCGCTTCCACATCCACGATTCTCTCTCGGCCGTCATAGACTGGTGTGTCAGACCTGTAGCTTATCACATAGCTGGCGGAAACAAATTGTGAGATAGTCCGGAGGATGTCGCTGAAATCGCTATAGCAATGGTAGCAATAACCGTCGGTCGCATCGGATAAAAGACAATAATCCTCCACCTGCTGAATATCGCTGGTATCCACAATCGCATTGAATGTAATTGAACCCGAGTGCAGCATTTGCAGAGCTTCATCGTAAGTATGCCCGGATTCCGATCCCTGATCGGTAATCAAAATGAATTGCTTATTACTACCGGGACGGAAGGCGAAACCTCTTGCGGATTCGTATATGGCGCTCCATCCTCGTTCGGTTCCTCCGTCCAGCACATTCCTATCCCAAACATCATCGCGGTAATATTCCGCATCCGTAGTGAGAATACCGTTATCCTCGATTATTGGATACCCATTCCCCAAACTTTGTCCGAATCGACATAATCCCAGAGCGAAGTCAATTGCTCCTGCCTGAAGGCTATCGATAAATGCAGTTATATTTTCTTGAATCGCTTCCTGTTCTTCCTCCATGCTCCCGCTATTGTCCATGAGAAATACGATATCCGTACGTTTTATCCCGCCTTCCGATGAAACAGGCCGGTCGATATTGAGATACCAGGTCTGGATTCGTCCGTCTTCGAATACGGTGAAATTCGATGCTTCCATGTCGGAGAAACCTACTCCGAATGTATCCACATCGACGGTTAAGTATACAAAATGATCGCGTTCATTAATGTTTCGAACATCTGCCCATAACGGCAAGGGGGTAAGCTCAACTATTTCAACATCATCGATAAACCAGCCATCGAATGTAAGGCTGTCATCGGATATTAACTGGAACATGACTTGAATGGTGTCGCCTCCATACAAGGTTATGTCAACGAATGACTGACGCCATCCGGAATATCCCGTCCTTCCCAGCGACCTTGCCCAGCTACCGCCCAGGTCGGTTGAAATCCGTAACCATCCATGGTCATAACCGCTTTCTATGGCTGTCCATTCGCGGAATCTCAATATTAGCTTGTTGGAATCGCTGGAGCATTCGGGGATAGCAATGGGTTGACTGATAAGTAAGTCATAAGCATAATTTGAATAATCGCCATTCAGATTAGTGCCGGCGCAATTGGGTGAGTCATATCCGGTTTCAGGTCCACTGGTTGGTTCGCCGATCTGCCAGAAGCCTATGGTGCTCCAATTAGCGCTCCCGTTTTCAAAACCATCAAAAAATATCGTAGATACTTCCGAGTAGCGATTTTCCAACGCGCGTATCGCTTCCCTATTGGAAGGCGCCGGCAATAGCTTGCCTTTCTCTTGCCCAGTTTCATTGGAATAGCTATACGAAAAGTTTAGCAAAAAGACGGCTGGTAGTAAGATAAGGATTTGACTGATTGATTTACTGTTTTGCGCCATGCTTCATTACCCTCCCTGCACCCATATAAACGCTTGCGCAGGGAATTGATAGTTTCGATTAATCGGTATCGAAATCGCAAACTTGCCCCGAGATTCAGTTGGCATTTCACCCCCGTCAACTTCGTGTTGATAATTCCATTGCGAGTATTTCACTTAACGGCGCTGCAATCCCTTACATCATGCGGTGCAGTAAAAGCCGATTGCCTCGCTTTACTCGCAACGACAGTGTGAGAATTTCCTCTCACTTCGAATATTCGGCTATCGGCATTTTAATCAATCGACCGAAAGATGTCAAGCTATCGTTTCATACTTGACACCGTTTCCTGAATTGATAAATTGTATTTTGAGGTTAGTTCATGAAGAAATCCCGTGTTATCATATTGAAATCCAGGAAGATATCAGGCGCTCCCTCGGAAAGTCACCTACCGCTCATCCGAAAATTACTTTCGGTAGGATTGAAAAGGCTGACCGATCAGGAAGACGGAATCAACGCCATCGGCAGCTTGATTCCGGCGGGAAGGAAAATCGGGATAAAACCGAACTGCCTTGCGGGAACTATGATGTCCAGCTCCCCGATTATTTGTCGTGCGATTATTGATATTCTGTTTGATGCCGGGAACAACAAGGATGATATAGTCATTTGGGAGCGTTCCGAACGGGAGCTTAAAAGAGCCGGTTACGATGTAAACCGCAAGGGAGACGGCGTCAAAGTGATCGCCAACGATACCCCTGGGATCGGGTACAGCGCCGATTTTTCCGTCTCCGGTTCAGTCGGTTCGCTTTTAACTAACGTTTTGAAAGAGGTAGTGGACTATCATATCAATTTCCCCATTTTAAAAGATCACAGTATAGCCGGTCTATCCGGTGGTCTAAAAAACCTCTATGCCGCCGTTCATAATCCCAACAAGTATCACGATGACAATTGCACGCCCTTCGCAGCCGACCTGTACAATATCCCTGAAATCCGGAAAAAGAATAAACTGACAATCATGGATTGCACCCGGATTCAGTATAACGCCGGACCGGCATTCAATCCCAGGTATGCTGTCGAATCGAATATGGTGTTGATATCAGATGATCCCATAGCATTGGATGTTGTCGCTCTGGATATTCTCAATGATATCAGGCGTAAAAACGGTTTAGGCGATCTTAAAAGCGTAGGGCGGTATCCCGGTTATCTCGAGATTGGCGCCGATAGCGAACATAAACTCGGTAATTTCAATCGAGAATCAATTGACAGGATTGAGGTGATAATCTGACATGGCTTTAGACAGACGTTCATTTATATCCCGATGCGCTGGTTGCGGTTTAGCCGCCGCCGCCTATTCCGTCGCCCCGATTTGCGGGCTGCCTTACGGTTCGAAAGGCGCTGAGGCAGGATTGCCGCTGGCGAGAGATTTATCAAAGGTTGAAGCTCGTTATTACGAAAAACTTGCTGAGAAAGAGATAGAGTGTCGGATATGCCCCCGCAAATGCCGTGTCAGCCCCCTGGAACGAGGTTACTGCGGCGCCAGGGAAAATATCGACGGCGTATATTACACATTGGTTCACTCTCGACCTTGTTCGCTGAATGTCGATCCTATTGAGAAGAAACCGCTCTTCCATTTTCTTCCCGGCACTGACGCTTTCTCTATGGCGACCGCCGGATGCAATGTCAATTGCAAGTTTTGTCAGAACTGGGATATATCCCAGGTGCGTCCCGAACAGATCGATAATTACGAACTTTCTCCTTCCGATATCGCCGATTTGGCGCAACGTTTTGCCTCCCCGACTATCGCCTATACTTACTCCGAACCGGTTATATTTTACGAATATATGTACGACTGCACGGTCGAAGCGAGAAAAAGGGGCATACGCTCCGCTGCCATCACCGGCGGATATATTCTGCCGGAACCGCTCAAGGAACTGCTGACGGTTCTGGATGCGGTTAAGATCGATCTTAAGGCTTTTTCGGAAGGTTTCTATAAAGACTATGTTCACGGCAAACTGCAGCCGGTTCTGGACGCCATAAAAATCATTTATGACCGTAATATGTGGATCGAACTGGTTTACCTGGTAATACCCACGCTCAACGATAATCCCGAGGAGATCAAAAGGATGTGCGAGTGGATAAAAAGCGAGTTAAGCCCCGCCGTGCCTATTCATTTCACCCGCTTCCATCCCACCTACTTGTTGAAAAATCTTCCGCCAACGCCTGTCTCCGCCCTGGAGAGAATTCACGAAACGGCTAAAGCGGAGGGACTTGAATATGTGTATATCGGCAACGTCCCGGGACACGATGCGGAACATACTTACTGCCCGAATTGCAGCGAGGTATTAATCCGAAGGTACGGATACCGAATCGGCGGGGTAAATATCCGGGACTCCAAATGCACCTTCTGCGGTAACAAGATACCCGGCGTGTGGATATAGATGTCCTTGCGAGTTCGCATCTTTTTCCTGCTGATCGGCTTCCTGTCCATTTTTTTCCAAACCATACTTATCAGGGAATTCGTCGCATCCTTCAATGTTAATGTGTTGTTCTTCGGGGTGATATTCTTCCTCTGGTTGATGGGTGGAGCTGTCGGAGCTTTTTTCGGTGATAAGCTAAAGTATAAAAACATCACCATCCCGGCATTACTAATTTTCCTGCTCGCTACCATCGCAGGGCTGCTCGTTATCTGGTTATTGCCTCGTCTGCTGGGCGTTTATCCCACGGAGTCGATCGGGATATTTATGAAATTGATTATTGCGGCGGTTTCAATCGCACCCTCAGGATTTATGGGAGGTTTACTGTTTACTGCCGGATATGCGCGTTTCAAAGAAAAGATAACTACTGCTACCGCCTATCTGTTTGAACTGATCGGTTTTGCTCTCGGAGGGATTCTTACCAGCCTCGTAATTCTGCCCCTGGGGAAAAGCAACCACATAATTACGTTCTCCATTCTTCTGGTTGTCGTATATCTGTTAATCGTAAACCGGAGAAGGCTGCTTATTCCAATCATCTTCCTACTTTTACTCACCGTATTTGTATCCCTACCGTCCGTTCGTCAGCAGGTAGCGGAGACTTATTGGAAGCCGCTGAACCTCCTGCGTCAGTATAGCACACCTTACGGAAAAGTGTCTGTTATAGAAAGTAACGAACAACATGACATCTACTTCGACGGAAGCAGGATCGAAACCATACCGAATGATATAGCAACCGAACTATGGGTGCATATCCCCGCCATGCAGTTAAGTCAGTTCGACTCCGTCTTAGTTATCGGAGGCAATCCTTATGCCGCCGCGAGGGAATTGAACAAGTACCGGTTTTCCTCCATCAAAGCTATTTTACTGGATCACCAACTGATGCAGAGTTACAAAAGGTACACCGCACTTGATAGCCCGCTGCAATCTAAGCCGAAAATTATTATCGGGGATGCTCGAAACATTCTCGAAGACAACTCTAACCAATATGATCTGATAATCATGAATCAATCGGTTACGCCCGGCGATAATAATGCCCGCTACTACACCGAGGATTTCTTCAAGATTGTCAATCGAAGTTTGCGTTCCGGAGGAGTTTTCTCATTCTCCATCGCAAGTGGTGAAAACATTGTCAGCCAAGCCGACGCTTTACTGGTCAATTCCATCCTCAGCTCTTTGAATAAGGTCTTCTCACCAAATCAAATAGTAAGCGTACCGCATCTGCAGTTCATATCCTCTAATCGGGACAGATCATTTACTTTCGACCCGGAATATTATCTCCACCGCATGGATACCCTGAATATCGGCAACCGATATGTGAATATAAATTATATCGATGATATCCTGTCATCATTCAGGCAAGCGCAGCTTGAATCTCGACTTAGCCAATACTCCGGTTCAGCAGTTCCCAATTCCGATAATAAACCGGCAGCTTATTATTACTCTATGTTCCGGGACGAAGATATGCTGAATTTCCCCGCTAAATCATTCTGGCTAAAACTTCCCCTCCATCCGTTTGAGGTCTTTGCGGCGATGATAGTCCTTATCGTTTTAGCCGTTTATCTGCCCAACAGGTTTCATCCTCTTGCACCGGATGCTTATCAGCTTTCCAAGGCAACTGTGGCTGGTTCCGGTTTTTCAGTCATGTTGCTGGAACTACTCGGAATCCACCTGTTTCAGAACAGTTACGGCTCGGTTTATATCTACATCGCTTTACTGGTAGGACTTTTCATGGCGGGGAGCGCCGTAGGATTACTTGCAGGCCGATGGATAACAGACAGGAGTAAAACGATCCCGATTAAGATAACACAAGCGATAACAGTAAGCGCATTCATTCTCATCAGCGCCCCATTCCTTATCAATCCGCAGATATCAGGATTATACTCGGTTGTATTGATACTGGTATCCGGTATCACCGCAGGATTAAACTTCGCGAGCGCAACCGCAACGATAAAGAGATTTACCGAAGGCAGAAATCCATCCATTGCTTATGGAGGTGAGCTTTACGGCGCGGGGATAGCGGCATTGGTGGCAGTTCCAATCATCCTGCCCCTGATCGGGATCGGTTTGCTGCTGTGGTTGACGATAGTGATAAATGTACTTATACTGATATTTATTAACTTACATCGCTCAGGGATTTTACCCCCACCCTATCAATTGCTCCGGTAAATTTAATTTATTTACGCTTGAACATTCTGCGGTTCTTATTTCGAATCGAGAACCTTGCGTATACTTACCGCAAGTTCATCGGCTCTGAACGGCTTTTGCAGATAGGTCATGCCCGGTTCCAAGAGGCGTTGATGGAAAATAGCACTGGAAGTATACCCGGACATAAACAGCACCTTGAGATTGGGTAATTTAAGATGCAGTTTCCTGCTCAGTTCCAAGCCGCCCATACTTGGCATGATAACATCCGTTAGCACCAGATCGATGTCGTCCTTATGTTGACTCACCATTTTCAGCGCCTCGACGCCGGTTTTCGCCGCCAGTATCTTATATCCCTGTCGCTTAAGAACGGAAACCGCCACCTCTCGCACCGCATCTTCATCCTCAACAACCAGAACCGTTTCTTCGCCTTTGGGTATCTCGTCAGCCTCCTCGGTTCGTTCTACAACTTCGGTTTCGTCCTCGACCGCCGGCAGATAAACACGGAATGTAGAGCCTATCCCCGGTTCGCTATAAACCCAGATGTAACCGCCGCTCTGTTTTACGATTCCGTAAACGGTCGAAAGTCCCAAGCCTGTGCCCTGCCCCACTTCTTTTGTGGTAAAAAACGGTTCGAATATTTTATCCTTAATATCGGGACTCATCCCCTCACCGGTATCGCTGACAGCAATGGTCGCATAAGAGCCAGGCTCCACCTTGGCATGCATTCGCATCGAATCTTCTGTAATGCTGACATTCGAGGTTTCGATAATAATGATACCTCCGGAGGGCATTGCATCTCTGGCATTTACAACCAGATTTATAAGCACTTGCTCAATCTGTCCCACATCCGCTTTTACCGGCAATAGATCATCCGCGGGAATTGTGGTCAACGCAATGTCTTCTCCTATAATTCGCCGCAGCATAGTATCCATATCGGTGATAATTGAATTTAAATCAACAACCTTAGGTATCAATGTTTGTTTTCGGCTGAATGCCAGCAGCTGCTTGGTCAGGTTCGATGCTCGCATGGCAGCTTTTTCGATCTCCGCCAAATCCTCTTTTACGAGATGTTCCGAATCGATTTTAAGAGCCGCCAACTCAGCATGCCCCGATATAGCGGTTAAGAGGTTGTTGAAATCATGAGCGACGCCTCCTGCCAATCTTCCGATTCCCTCCATTCGCTGTGATTGCAGAAGCTGCGCTTCCAACCTCCGCTTTTCGGTCACATCGTGCAATATGCCTTGAATCGCAACGCTGTCTCCCAAGCGGAACCTGGAAACCGACGCCTCTATATCAAGCACCCTCCCGTTTTTGGTTATCGCCTTGAATTCGTAGTGATCCGGGAGCTTTTCTCCTTTTACCCCCTTATTTTTGAATTCCTCTATCATCGTCCTGCTTTCGGCATCAACCAGATTCATAATGTCGAAGTCAGCGGAAACTACTTCTTCGCGGCTGTACCCTGTTAACTCACAGAATTTTTTATTAACATACTCCAGTTTATCATCCAAAATCAAATAGATTACATCATTGGATTGTTCAACCAGGTTTCGGTATTTCGCTTCGGAATCGCGCAAAGCGTTTTCTGCTCGCTTTTTTTCGGTTATATCCTCAATCACTCCCTCTATCCATCCATGTTCGCGGTAGAGCTTCGCCGAAAACCGTGTCCAGAGAGTGGCGCCGTCTTTCCCGATGAATTCCGCTTCGAAACCCTTCACTTCCCCTTTGGTCATTATTTGGTTCAACATTCGATCCCTGGCGCTGGGATCAACGTAATTATTCTGAGTTTGGTATTTCTCGATAGCCTCTTCTCTCGAACCGAAACCGAACATTAAAGCTGCTTGTTCATTGCATTCCAGAACTTTTCCATCCTCGATTCGGGTGCGGAATAAACCGACTTGAGCATTGCTGAATAGGTTTCGATAGGTCTCCTCACTCACCCTGAGCGCTTCCTCGGCAGCTTTCCGTTGGTCTTCAACTTGTATCTTATATAAGCCTAAGCTAATTTCTCTGGAAAGTTCTCGGAAGAGATGCTGCTCTTCCATGTTGTCCACTAAATCAGCGGGCAAGGACACCACCAGAATCCCATAAATTGTGTTCTCATGCTCGAGCCTGATTGCCATCGCCCCTTTGGTTTTAATAGCGCCTTTTTGCTGTTCTTCGGAGCCGGAATTGTGAATATTCGTTATAGTCAATATCTCGCTGCAATCGAGAGCTTTACGCCATCTTTCGGGGAGTTCGTTAGCTTTGAGCTGCCGATAAATAAGTTCGAATCTTTCTTTCAAACCCGCTTCCGCTGCCATCAGAAATTTCCTGTTCTCATCGAATAGAGCAACCCAGGCGCTGTAGTAACCTCTTGTTCTGATTAAATTCTGGCAGACCTCCCTAAGCAAAGAATCGCGATTCTTTTCTTTTGCCGCCAGATGGCTGACATTTATTATAGCCCGGACAACTGCCTGAAGATGGCCGATACGCCTTCCGATCTCCCTCTGATCAGTAATATCTTTACCCGAGCTCAATATACCGATAGCATTACCCTTGTTATCCTGCAATACGCTGTTATTCCAAGCAATAACCTTCTCATCTCCATACTTGTTTACGATAGCATGTTCATGTTGTGGAAATGCGGTTGTTCCTTCATCTAATAACCTTCGGAAAACCCTTTTAACTTCCTCCCGTTTTCTGCGAGGCACAAAGCTCTCAATCCAATTCTTGCCCACAATTTCCGATTCAGCAAATTGCAGAATGCCGCATCCATATTTATTAATTAATGTGACTTCCGCCCGCTTATTGAGTTTTAGTATTATAACACCGGCAATATCGAGATATTGCTTCGCCTTATCCCTTTCGGTTCGATAAGGCTTCAATGATGATTTGTATCGCGAGAGCAACCCCGAAATGACTATTCCCAATAGCATAAATGATACAATCATAACTACTCGAACATAAATCTGATGATGAGGAATGGCCGTTATCAGGAGTTCTCGGAAACCTCTATCGAAGAAGAATGTGGCGCCAATAACTGCATCTGTAACCCAGAACAGTATTCCAAAGAGGATAGAGATAATAATTACTTTGATCTCAATTCGCATCAATTCGAATCCGAAGAACACCAACTGGTAAATCTTCTGATGTTTTGTCCCTAATAGATTTCCCCGAACTGACCTTCCAAATCCTTAAATATATTCCGGACAACCGAATCCAATTCCAATTTCAAGCGGTCAGTCATTCGAATTTTATACTCATCCTGCGAGAATCTGCTTCGTATCAACTGCTGTTGAGTATAGCCGAAATCCGTAGTTGCAGAGACGACTAAAATGGCTCATTAAAACATAGTCCATTTTCAGTAATTATGCAAGCTAAAATGCTTTAGTTGCAATATATTTTCAGCTTGTTTATCGATAATTTACACCAGTATAATATGTTACAATTTTAA